>CAYVFC010000011.1:24027-93019 GCA_964450715.1 uncultured Sandaracinaceae bacterium
CGGGCGGAGCCGGCGTCGGCAGAGGCCGAACCTGAGGCAGCGAAGGAGCAGCTTCGGGCGGAGCCGGCGTCGGCAGAGGCCGAACCTGAGGCAGCGAAGGAGCAGCTTCAGGCGGAGCCGGCGTCGGCAGAGGCCGAACCTGCGGCCGAGCCCGGAGCAGAGGCCGAACCGCCGTCCGAGCCACTGTCGGCTCAGGCCGTGCCCGAGGTCCGGCCTACCGAGTATGGAGAGCCACAACCGGTTTCGTCAGCGCAGGACGCGAAGCCGCAAGCCGAGCAGGCGGATGACGAGCTGAACGAGTTGCTCGCCGAGAAGCCCGAGGAGATGGCGCAGCTGGCGCCCGCACCGCTTCCGGAAGACCTGGTGAAGACAGGAGCGGCGCAGGCCATCGTTGCGAAGTCGCCGAGCGAGGATACCGATGCCGCCATAGAGGTGCTCGATCACATGGTCGAGGAGGTCGAGCCCGATGCCGCCGCACCGGTCAAGTCCGTACCCCCGCCTCTCCCCAACGGACGGCGCTCTTCTCCCTCGATTCCTCCGCCACCCCCTCCCAGAGCGAGCCGTCCGGTCCGTTCCTCGGTGCCGCCTCCGGTACCGCCTCCGGGGTCCCGGCCGCCACGGGTGTCGGCACCGCCCCGTCCCCCGTCTACCGGACCGTCGTCCGTGCCGCCTCCGTTGCCGAAGCGGAAGTCTTGATCAACGTAGTCAATCTTCGTTCAGATGGCGCCGGGCGATCTCAGCCCACGAGGTCTCTGGATCCAGCTCCAGGTAGCTCTCCCAGTGCGTTTTCGCTTCCCCGGCCCGCCCGAGCTCTTCCAGCACGATGGCCAGGTTGAAGTGCGCGTCGGCGAAGCCGGGATCTGCCAGCAGGGCGCGTTCGAAGCAGAGGCGCGCACCTTCTATGTCGTCCCGGTCGTAGAGCAGAAATCCCAGGTTGTACCAGGCCTCTGGCTGTTCGCGGTCGACCCGCAGCGCGCGCCGGTACATCCGCTCGGCGTCGTCAGCGTTTCCGCGTCGAAACAGCAGGTTGCCGAGGTTGATGAAGGCGTTGGCGAAGGAGGGATCGAGCTCGATGGCCCGGCGGTACGCCGCCTCCGCCTCGGCCAGCTTCGCGTCGTCCTCGTCCAGCTTGCAACCCTGCAGGTAGTGCTCGAAGGCAGAACGCCGGGACTGCTCCCCGCCCTTGCCGTGCAGCACGCGGACCACGTCCGCGTGCAGGGCTCCTACCTCGAAATCGAGCACGAGCTGACCGCTGACCGGCTCGAAGGAGCCGGTTCCATCCTTGACGATCAGGTTCTGGCCGTCGGTGAGTACCCGGAGCGTGCTCAGCGGCCGGGCTACCCTGGGCAGGGTTTCGCGTATCGCCTCTACCCCGCGGCGAACGCGGCGTAACGGCATTCCCTGCTCCAGCAATCCCTTGGCCGCGCGGATGCCGATCAGATCCTGGAAGGTATAGAAGCGTTTCCTGCCCGAGTTCACCGAACGGGTAACCAGCCCGGCCCGCTCCCAGTACCGGAGGCGGCTCGGGGCGATGCCAAAGAGCCTGGAAACCTCGCCCACGCTGTACATGTCCAGCGCCGGCTCCCGGACGTGTCGGCCGGCGTCATCAGGCGCGTCGGGATCGCAAGGCGGCGGCCTGTCCACCACCCCTCGCTTCTTTCCGTCGCGGCCGAACGAAACGTGGATGATGTTCTCGTCGTCCGTCACCGTCGCCTCATGCTAGAGGATACGCCCAACGGTACTTCCAGGTCCACGTCGAGGTGAAGGTGTTTTTCGCCCAACCGAACCCGGGTCTCCACCTGTGCGGTGCCCAGAGGCCTGTGGGGCACCCGGCGAGCGACCTCCCGGTAGGCGATACGCATCGCCCGCAGGTGCATGCGCACCGAGCCCTGTATCGTCTCCGTTAGCCGTCTGGCCGCGGCCGGATCGAAGCGACCCCGCCAGTGCCGACGCACGCGTTCGAGATCGAAGCGGATCATGGTGCTCCCGAAATAGGTGTTGCCGCCGTCAACGCCCGTACGATAGGTACCCTCGGAGAGCACGTCGGCCGAACGGAAGAGCTCCTCCTCCAGGTTCCTACTGATGGTCGTGAAATCCCGCCTCACCAGGGCGGGACCGGCCGGTGCGCGGGCGAGCGGCTTCAATTGTCGGCGCGGCATATGTGCACCTCTTTTGTCGGGAGTTTGCATATATATTCCTACATCGCGCCATCGAACCGCAATAAAGGGGATGGTTCTCCGGAATTTGGTTTCGCCGCTGGCGTGCTGTGCGCGCTCGCAATAGATGCGATCGCTTGTTTTGGGCCTAGCTTACCGGCGCCCTTCCGCCGGTCGCGGAGGCGTCGCTGGTCACGACTTCGACCCGGGTGATATGGCGCTCGTCCGCTTCCCTGACGGTGAGGGTGTGGAGCCCGATGCTGATCGACTCGCCTCGGTTGGGAACCCGCCCCATCATGTCCACGATCATTCCCCCTACCGAGTCGTAGGCCCCGGCGTTTTCGGGCAGCTGAAGGCCCGTTAGCTCGGAGAGGTCGTAGACCGAGACCTCGGCGTTGGCCAAGAAGCGACCCGGCGAGACCTTCTTGACGGGCACCTCGTCGTAGTCGTGCTCATCCTGGATCTCTCCCACGATCTCCTCGATGATGTCCTCCAGGGTGAGCATGCCGCTGGTTCCGCCGAACTCGTCGATGACCACCGCCACGTGGATGTGCTGCGCCTGCATCTCCCGCAGCATGTCGCTGATCTTCTGGGTCTCGGCCGCGAGAAATACCGGCCTGCGGACGAGCTCGTCGAGCGCGCCCGACAGGCCGCCCTGCTCGCGTAGTACCCGGAAGAGATCCTTGGCGTAGAGCACTCCCTCGATCTTGTCGATGAGACCGCGGTAGACCGGGTAGCGGCTGTGCCCCTTGTCCACGATCAGGCGGACGACCTCTCTGAGCGGCGTGTCGATCTCGATGGCGACCATGCGCGTGCGTGGGACCATTACCTCGCGCGCCACTGTATCGGTGAACTCCAATACGCTGCGCAGCAGGTCGGCGTGCTCCTCGGTGATCGAGCCGCTCTTCTCCCCCTGGTCGATCACTTGCTCGACGTCTAGCTCGGTCACCCGCCCGGGATCGTCCTCGGGTCGCGGGGGGTAGAGGCGGTTGAGCGCCCGGCTGATGGCGGTGATCACCCAGGCGACCGGCGCCACCGAGAGCTCCAGCGGTCGGAAGAAACGCAGCAGCGGCAGCGCGAGGCGACCGGCGCGACGCCCCACGAAGGTGGAGGTGACGTCCACGACTACTGAGTAGACGAAGGCAACGGCGAGGGAGACCGCTACCGCCCGCCCCGGATTCTCGATACCGTAGGCAAAACGGAAACCGAGCGCGATGGCGCCTGCCAGACAGAGGACCCTTCCGGTGAGCAGGCGGGCTTGGATCTCGGATCCGGCTGACAGGAAGCGGGCAGCGGTCTGTGCGCGAGGCCCCTCTCCCTCGCGCGCGGCCCGCAGGCGCGTTCTGCCGAAGGCGGACATGGCCCTGTCCACCGTCGCGAAGGCCACGGCCAGACCGACGCAGACGGCCATGCCGACCAGATCCGTGACTAGACCTTCGTCCAATCGGTCCTGCTCCGCTGCCGCGCCGCGCTCTTCATCGCTGCCGTTCTCGTAAGGCGCGTATACGCAACCTAAGGGAGTTGATGCTGATGAAGCCGGTGCTGTCGGACTGGTCAAAGACCTCGTCCGCCTCGAAGGTGGCGTAGTCCGTGCGGTAGAGCGACCGCTCGCTCCTGCGGCCCGCCACCATGGCGTTTCCTTTGTACAGCTTGATGCGCGCCTCGCCCGTCACCCCGCGCTGCGCCTCGTCGATCAGTGCCTGCAAGACGAACCGCTCGGGGGCGAGCCAGTAGCCGCGGTAGATCAGGGATGCGTACTGCGGGATCAGCCCGTCGCGGATCCGTACCACCTCGCGGTCCAGGGTAATGGACTCCACCGCCATGTGGGCGCGGTGCAGGATGGTGCCGCCCGGGGTCTCGTACACGCCGCGCGACTTCATACCCACGTAGCGGTTCTCCACCTTGTCCACGCGGCCCACGCCGTGCTCGCCGCCCAGCGCGTTGAGCCGTTCCAGCAATTCGACCGGCCCCAGCCGCTGGCCGTCCAGCCCGACCGGGTTGCCCTCCTCGTACTGGACGGTCACGTAGGCCGGTTGGTCCGGCGCCCGGCCCGGATCGCGGGTCAGGATGAACATCGATTCGTCCGGCTCGCGCCAGGGGTCCTCCAGGATGCCGCCCTCGTAACTGATATGAAAGAGGTTGCGGTCCATGGAGTAGGGTTTATCCGAGGTGGCCGCCACCGGGATGCCGTGCTTTTCGGCAAAGGCGAGGCAGTCGGTACGCGACTTGAGATCCCACTGCCGCCAGGGCGCGATCACCTGGATCTGCGGATCGATGGCCAGCGCCGTGAGCTCGAAGCGCACCTGGTCGTTGCCCTTGCCCGTGGCTCCGTGCGAGACCGCGTCCGCCCCGTGCTCGCGCGCCACCTCCATCATGGCCTCGGCGATGAGCGGCCGGGCGATCGAGGTCCCCATCAGGTACTCGCCCTCGTACAGCGCGTTCGCCCGCAGCATGGGAAAGCAGTAGTCGCGCGCGAATCTCTCGCGCAGATCCTTGAGAACGAAATGGCTGGCGCCGCTCTTCAAGGCTTTCTGCTCCAGCCCTTCCAGCTCCTCGGCCTGGCCGATATCGGCGCAGAACGCGATTACCTCGGCTCCGTAGCTCTCCTTGAGCCAGGCCAGGATCACCGAGGTATCGAGCCCGCCGCTGTAGGCCAGGACGACCTTCTTCACCTCTTTTTTCTTCGTGCTCATAAGCCGCGGAGCATAACCGTCCCGGTCGAATACGCAACCGGTACCGGGATTTCGCGTCGTTTCCCCCGGCGTCGCTTCATGACCTCTCGTGAAGCCGCGGAAACTGGCCGTGACCTGTCATTTCGAGGAGCCGAAGGCGACGAGAAATCGGTGGTGGAGATTTCTCGCTTCGCTTCGAAATGACAATTCTGCGACGGCTTCTGAGCAGTTACGTCACTTGTCCCGGACGTGGATCGCGCCCTGGTTGAGCAGCTCGATCAGCGTCTTGAGCACCTCGATGCGCGGCATGCCGCAGATGTCGACCAGCTCCTCGACCGTGGCCTTGCCGTCCACGCGGGAGAGCACGAAGCCCGCACGGTGGTCCAGGCCCAACCAGCGCAGATCCGCGTCCTTCAGGGCGTTGACCGGTACGCGGGTGAGAGAGCCGATCTTGTTGACGTAGAGCTGTTCCAGTCGTTCCCGGCACACTTCCGCGCAGCGGCGGGCCCGCTCGTGATCCGGATTGCCACCCAGGAGCAGCTCGGCAATGCGCAGAGCGCCGGAAAAGTCGTCGACCGAGTACAGCTCCTCCATCTCCTCCACCAGATCCGTGCAGATGCCTGAGACGGTCGGCGGATCGCCCTCCCGGTCCCGGTCGACCAGGTCCAGCGCCTCGCCCAGGTTGGGCTCGGTGATATCATTCGAGATCGGGGTCGGCAGCTGCCGCGACACCCTCGCGGGCGACGGGCTGTAAGTCTTGTCGTTCAGGATCCGGTCCAGTGAGCTGCGGTCGACCGGCGGCATCGTGCTGCGGCGCACGAGCCTGTCCACGGTCCAGGCATCGTGGGACGCGCCCTCGCCGAAGAGCAGCTCGGCCGCCGTTCCCGGGGAATAGGGGACGGTCAGCCGGGTCGCGACCGGGGGCTTGGTGGTATCGCGCTCCTCGCTCGGTTTTTCCCCGGTGAACAGCGGCCTGGCGCTCGAGGGTAGCGGGCTCTCCAGCAGGGTCTTCGGCTTTCTGGAAGGCGACCATACCCCCCGGGGTTTCTCCGCGGGTTTCTCCTCCTTGTCGGCGGCTGCAATGCTGGACCAGCCGTCCGCGGCCTCCCGCCTTTTCTTCCCTTCCGTTTTCTTCGAGCCCATGTACCCACAATCCGGAGCGCCAGACGGGCCCGCCTACTCTATGCGACCGACGACTCCTCTGAACATGCGTTGCGTACGTGCCAGCGCGTCGAGCTCCGCAGACAGACTCTCCATGTCGCCCTTCTCCAGCAGGCTGTTGGCCTTGGTGACGACGTTGCGGGCTTTCTCTATCGCTTCCTTGCCGAAGTCGCTGCCCGCCACCACCTTTTCTACCTCGGGGAACAACTGCTTGATCTGGGCGATGAGCTTCTCGGCTTCCTGGCGCGTGCCCTCCTGTTCCTCGGTTTCGCGCGCGGCCACGCCATATTCCCTGGCATCCTCGGCCATCTCCTCGATCTCGTCGTCCGTCAGGCCGCTGGACGCCTCCACGGTGATGGACTGCTGCATCCCCGTCTCCAGGTCCTTGGCCGATACGCAGACGATGCCGTCGGCGTTGATCTCGAAGGTGACCTCGATCTCCACCTCGCCGGCCTTGGCCCGACGCAGACCGGTCAGCACGAACTCGCCCAGCAGCTCGTTCTCGTCGGCGCGGTGCGATTCGCCCTGCATGACCAGGATTTTCACCGCGGTCTGGTTGTCCCGCACCGTGGTGAAGATCTTGGAGCGAGAGGTGGGCACGGTGGTGTTGAGCGGTATAAGCTCCTCAAAGTAACCGCCCACCACCATGATCCCCAGGGTGTGCGGGGTGACGTCGAGCAGGATCATCTCCGCCTGCTCTTGCATCAGGGCCTCACCCTGGATGGCCGCGCCCAGCCCCACCACCTCGTCCGGGTGTACCGCCTTGCTCGGTTCGCGCTCGAAAAACTCGGTGACGGTCTGCTGCACCAGCGGCATGCGGGTCATGCCGCCCACGAAGATCACGTCCTCGACGTCCTGCTTGGTGATGCCGCCCTCTTCCAGCGCCTGCGCGCAGGTCTCTATGGTCCGCTCGACCAGGTCGCGGCAGAGCTCTTCCAGCTGCTTGCGGCCGAGCACGCTCTGCAGGTGCAGCGCCTCGTTGCGGGCGTTGGAGATGATGAAGGGCAGGTTGACCTCGGTTTCGGTCATGGTGGACAGCTCGCACTTGGCCTTCTCGGCCGCGTCCTTGAGCCGCTGCAACGCCATGCGGTCGCCCCGCAGGTCCACCCCGTGCTCCTTCTTGAAGCTGTCCACCAGCCACTGGATGATGCGCTGGTCGAAATCCTCGCCGCCCAGGAAGGTATCGCCGGCGGTGCTGATCACCTTGAAGACGCCGGCGCTGATCTCGAGCACGGAGATGTCGAAAGTACCGCCTCCCAGGTCGTATACGGCGATGGTGCGATCGACGTCCTTTCCGTAACCGTAGGCGAGCGCCGCGGCTGTCGGCTCGTTGATGATGCGGATGACGTCCAGGCCGGCGATGGCGCCCGCGTCCTTGGTGGCCTGACGCTGCGCGTCATTGAAGTACGCCGGAACCGTGATCACCGCCTTTTCCACCTCGTGCCCCAGGAAATCCTCGGCGATCATCTTCATCTCCTGCAGGATCATGGCGCCGATCTCGGGAACGCTGTAGACCTTGTTCCTGAGCTGGATGCGGGCATCGTTGTGCGGACCCTCGACGATCCGGTAAGAGCAGGTGGCGATGGCGTTCTGTACCTGGGGGCTGCTGAACTTCCTGCCGATCAGCCGTTTGACCGCGTATACGGTGTGCTCGGCGTTGGTGACCGCCTGCCGCTTGGCGATGTGGCCGACCAGCCGCTTGCCCGCCTCGGTGATGGCGAGCATGGAGGGGGTGGTCTTGTAGCCTCCCCGGTTGGCGATGACGGTGGGCTGGCCGCTCTCCACCACCGCCGCGCACGAGTTGGTCGTCCCTAGATCAATCCCGATAACGGTTTCCAACGGGCTCTCCTCGATCGTTGCGTCTGGCTTAACGAACCTCTTGTAATAGATTCTTCACCATCTCGTTCGCAGGGTCCAGCTTCGCGGCCTTTTCCAGCTCCCTTTTTGCGTTCAGCTTCATGTCGGCGGCCATGAAAACCCGCGCGAGTAACAGCAGGTTTTCTGCCTTGTCCGGCTCCAGCTCCACCGCTTTTTGCGCGTATTTTTGCGCGCGTCGCGGGTCACCCCCGGCCTTGAGCAACGCCTCGGCCGCCCGGCGGGCCGGGTCGGGAGCGTCTGGCCGACCCTCGCACACCTTGCACCAGGATGCGGCCGCCGCTTCCCATTTACTGGCCTTTTCCTCGTAGGCCGCCCGCTTCTCGTACTCCAGGGTCAGGGTCTTCGCCAGGGTGCTGTTGATGCGTTCATGGTCCGCTTTCAGCTGCTCGTTGTCGGGGTCGATCGACAGGGCCAGACGCAACGAGTTGGCCGCGGCCAACAAGTCGCCATCCTCTTCAGACTGCCTGGCCTGTCGGATGTACAGATCGAGCTTGTTGGCCCCGCCGCTGGCCTCGGATGCCTCCTTGAGCGAGCGGAACAGCCCCCGGATGGCGTTGGAGCGCTTCTCTTCTTTCTGCTCGTTCTGGCCCTCGGCCGAGCGCTTGAGCTGGGGGTAGTCGCTCGGCGGGGGCACGGTGGGGATCGGGGAAGAGCGCGGCGGCGGCGTCCGACCCACCACGGCGTCCAGACGCTTGCGCAGCGCCTTCTGCATCTGGATGCGCCGCTCGGTGGGCACGCGCGGAGGTTTCAGGCTGCCGGCGGGAAGCTCTTCCGGCTCGTCCGTGGCAGGGGGAGGCACGATGGCCGCGTGTATCTCGCTCACCGGGGCGTCGGACTCGGTCGGCTCGTCTACCGGGGTCGATTCCATTGTCGGCCGTTCGGAATCCCGCGGCTCCGATCGCCCCTTTTCCGCTTCAAGGGCTGCGGTCAGGTGTCGCGCGCGTACGGTCGCGGCCAGGTACTCGTCGTATTCCTTGCGCTTCTTGCTTCTGCTCAGCACGTCGTAGGCCTCGGTCAGCCGCTTAAAGACCGCTTCCATCTTCGGCTTGTAGTGGCCCAGGCGCCTTCCAAAAACCGAGTCCGGATGAAAGGTGCGCGACAGCTCGAAGTAGGCGCTGCGTATCAGCTGCCGGCTCGCCTTCTGGCTCACGCCGAGAAGCTCGTAGTAGTTCTGCCCCTCCATGCGGCGGTGGGTCTCGTAGATCTTCTTCTTGAGCTCCGGCTCCAGGTCGATTTCGTCCTCGCTCACCATCGCCTGCTCGCCCGAGCCGCGTCTGGAGCGCGAGCCGGCAGTCGGGCCACCGCCGGGACGGCGGGAGGGTGTGAAACTCAGGCGGTCGTGCGGGGCGGCGGGCGGTGGCTTGGGGCCGGGGGCATGTCCTTCCCGCCGTCGGGTTGCAGGCCGGCGGTCGCTCTGCTTTCGCTCCCGCCCGGGCGTATCCCGTACCTGGCTCTCGTACTTCTCGAGTCCGGATGGGGGATAGTGGGTCGGCTCGGACCATCTGACCGCCCCCAGCTCGACCAGCCGGTCGAGGATGCGGACCAGCTGGTCCATGGAGATGCCCGACATGAAGGAGATGTCCTCTACGCTCAGCGCGCCATCGACGCAGGAGAGGACGAATCCCTCGGTCGTATCGAGCGGGAGGGAGTAGACGTCCACGTCCGGAACCAGGCTCGGTATCTGTTGCGATTCGGATTCCATCCCCGTAAACACGTATGATAACGCAGTCCGGACCTCCCCGTCACATGGACTTTACAGTGCCGTAAGCCCCGCCGGCGCCCCGCCGCCACATCTTAACACGTCGCCCCGTTCGGGGCTTCAGGGCGAGCAGATCATCCGCAAAAGCGCCTTTTGGACGTGAAGCCGGTTTTCCGCCTGGTCCCAGACCCGAGAGGCCGGACCGTCGATGACCTCGGCCGCGACCTCCTCTCCTCGGTGGGCGGGAAGGCAATGCAGGAATATGGCCGACGAATCGGCCTTGGCCATCCGCTCGGAGGTGACGCTGTAGTCGGCAAAGGCCCGCTTGCGGGCCGCGTTTTCTTCCTCTTGTCCCATGCTCGCCCACACGTCGGTCGTCACCACGTGCGCGCCTTCTATGGCCTGGTCGGCTTTTTCCGTCACCTCGATCACGCCCCGCCCCTGGGCGCGGGCGCGCTCGAGCACGTCCGAGTCTGGCTGGTATCCCGCCGGGCAGGCCAGCCTGAGCTCGAAGCCGGCCAGGGCGGCGGCCAGGATCCAGGAGTGCGCCATGTTGTTGCCGTCGCCGATCCAGGCCACGCGGAGCTTCTGTAGGCCGCTCTTCCTGTTTTCCCGGATGGTCATCAGATCGGCCAGCACCTGGCAGGGATGGTACTTGTCGGTCAGCGCGTTGATCACCGGTACGCTCGAGGCCTGGGCCAGCGATTCGATGCGCTCGTGCTCGAAGGTCCGGTAGACGATGCCGTGCACGTACCGGGAGAGCACCCGCGCCGTGTCCTCGGGCGGCTCCCCGCGGCCGAGCTGCGAGTCCTTGCCGGACAGCACGATGGTCAGCCCGCCCAGCTCGTAGATACCTACCTCGAAGGAGACCCGGGTGCGGGTGGAGGCCTTCTCCAGGATGAGGGCGATGCTCTTGCCCACCAGCGACCGGGGATGATCGGCGCGCCCGCGCATCTTCTTGAGCTCGTCGGCTCGATAGAGCAGCTCGACCAGCCCCTCGAAGCCTAGATCCATCAGGGTGAGGAAGTGTCGGGTCACCGTCCCCCTCCCTTCCCAGGGGCGTCGCATAGCACCGGGCGTACCCGTTCGACCGCCTCGTCGACCTCGGCTGTCGACACGCAAAGCGGTGGGCTGAAACGCAACACGTTGCCGCCCGCCAGCGAGAGCAGCACGCCCGCTTCCCGGATCCGCTGCACGGTCGCGGCCGGATCGATGTTCTCCGCCAGCACGACGCCTCGCAGCAGCCCCAGCCCACGCGCGCCGGCCGCGGCCGGTACCGCCTCATCGGCCGCCAGAGCTTCGAGCCGCCGGCCCAGGTGAGCGCCCGCGCTCTCGGCGTTCTGCACCAGCTTCTCCCGGTCGAAGATACGCAGCACGGCCAGCGCCGCGGCGCAGCCCAGGGCGTTGCCGCCAAAGGTGCTGCCGTGGCTCCCGGGTTGCAGCGCCGAAGCGACCTTTTCGCTGGCGGCGAGCGCCCCCAGCGGAAAGCCCCCGGCGATGCCCTTGGCCAGCGCGCAGGCGTCGGGCACTACGCCGCTGTGCTCGCAGGCCAGAAAGCGCCCGGTGCGGCCGAAGCCGGTCTGCACCTCGTCGAACAGCAGCAGCGCCCCGGCCCGGTCGCAGATATTCCGCGCCTCGGCCAGATAGCCGTCTCGCGGCACCACGATGCCACCCTCGCCCTGTATTGGCTCCAGTACCACCGCGGCGGTGCGCTGGTTCACCGCCGCGCGCAGCGCCTCGACGTCGTCGTAGGGTACGTGGCGCACCCCGCCCATCAAGGGGCCCATGCCTTCCTGGTACTTGGGCTCGCCGGTAAGCGTTAGCGATCCCATGCTGCGGCCGTGGAAGCTGCCCATGGTGGAGACCAGCTGGTTGCGCTCGGTATCGCCCTTTAAAAAGTGGTAGCGGCGGGCCAGCTTCAGTAGCCCCTCGTTGGCCTCGGTGCCGCTGTTGCAGAAGAAGAAGCGGTCAAAGGGGGTACGCTGCTCGAGCTCTGCAGCCAGCTCGATGGCGCGCTGGTTGTAGAAGAGGTTGGATACGTGCATCAAGAGGGCGGCCTGGCCGGTGATGGCCGCCACCAGCTCGGGGTGGCAGTGGCCGACCGATATCACCGCCACGCCGGCGCACATGTCGAGGTACTCGCGGCCCTCCACGTCCCTGAGCCTGCACCCCCTACCCTCGGTCAGCACGATGGGAGCCGGCTTGTAGACGCCGATGAAGGTCCGGTCGGCCGTCGAAACCAGTTGCTGATTGGTGGTCATTGCTCTTGGCTCCTCTTCCGTATCTCCGTGCCGATGCCCCGGTCGGTGAAGATCTCCAGCAGCACCGCGTGCCGGATGCGTCCGTCGATGATGTGGCACTTGTTGACGCCCGCCTCGATGGCGTCCAGGGCGCACTGCACCTTGGGGATCATACCGCCGCTGATCACCCCGTCGTGCAGCAGCTTTTCGCTCTCCTCCGCGCAGAGCGAGTGGATCAGTCGGTCCTGCTGGTCGACCACCCCTTCCCGGTCGGTCATCAGCACCAGCTTCTCCGCCTTCATGGCTTCGGCGATCTTGCCCGCCGCCGTGTCGGCGTTGATGTTGAGCGTCTTCCCGTCCGGGCCCACGGCCAGAGTGGCGAGCACGGGAATGAAGTCCGATTCCACCAGCTTCTGCAGCATCTCGGTGCGCACCTCGGTGATCCGGCCCACCCGTCCGATGTCGACCGTCTGGCCGTCCGCGGTCTGGACAGGCGGCATCTTCTCGGCCCGCAGAAAGCCGTCGTCCACCCCGCTCAGCCCCAGGGGTCGCCCGCCCTGGCCGCTGATCAGCGAGACGATTTCCTTGTTGACCCGTCCGCCCAGCACCATCTCGACCACCTCCATGGTCTTCTCGTCGGTGACGCGCAGCCCGTCGACCTTGCGGCTCTCGATCCCCAGCTGCCGGAGCGTGCGGTCGATCTGCGGGCCCCCGCCGTGCACGACTACCGGGTGCAATCCCACGTACTTCATCAGCACCACGTCCCGCGCGAAGCTGTTGCGCAGCTCCGGGTCGATCATGGCGCTGCCGCCGTATTTGATGACAAAGGTCTGGCCGTGGAAGCGCCGCATGTAGGGCAGCGCCTCGTGCAGGACCTCGGCCTTCTTTATCAGCTCTTGCATGGGACGAACCGCCGCGCGGAAGGGTCGCTTCAGAGGACGTACTTGGTCAGATCCTCGTCGGAGAGGATGGGTTCCAGCTTCTCCCGCACCGCGTCGACGTCGATGACGATCTCGCGCTCGCTACGCTCGGGCGCGGTGAAGGACAGCTCCTCGATCAGCGCTTCCATCACCGTGTGCAGCCGGCGCGCCCCGATGTTCTCCGCCCGCCGGTTGGCCTCGGCGGCATAGCCGGCGATGGCCTCCACCGCCTCGTCGGTAAATCGGAGATCGATCCCCTCGGTGGCCATCAGGGCCGCGTACTGCCGGGTCAAGGAGTTCTCCGGCTCGGTGAGGATGCGGATGAAGTCCTCTTTTTCCAGTGAATCGAGCTCCACCCGGATGGGGAAGCGCCCCTGGATCTCGGGGATGAGATCCGAGACGCTGGAGACGTGAAAGGCGCCGGCGGCGATGAACAGGATATGGTCGGTCTTGACCGGTCCGTACTTGGTATTCACCGTCGAGCCCTCGACGACGGGCAACAGATCGCGCTGCACGCCCTCGCGGGAGACGTCGGGGCCGACCTGGGAGCTGCGCGGCCCGGCGATCTTGTCGATCTCGTCCAGGAAAACGATGCCCCCGTGCTCGACCCGCTCGACCGCCTCCTGCGCCACCCGGTCGGTCTCGATGAGCTTCTGCGCCTCCTCGTTCTCCAGCATCCTGAGCGCGTCCTTGACCCGGGCTTTCTTCTGCTGGGTCTTGCCCTTGAAACCCGGGATCTGGCTCAGCATGTCCCGTAGCTGTATCTCCATGTCCTCCAGCCCGTGACCGCCGAACACGGAGACCAGGGGCATTCCCGTATCGGCCACCTCCAGCTCCACCAGCAGGTCGTCGAGCTCTCCCGCTCGCAGCCGGGTGCGGATATCGGCCACCTCGCCCTCCGCGGGCGGTGTCACCTCTCCCCCGGGGGAGACGAGAAACGGACCCATGGCCTGCGGCTCCGGTGTGGTCCGGGTCTGCGCCGCCCGCTGTTCCAGTATCAGCCGGATCAGGCGCTGCTCGGCCTGTTCCCGAGCCCGGACCTGGACCTTTTCGACCTGCTCGGTCCGCACCATCTGTATGGCTATCTCGGTCAAATCGCGGATCATGGAATCCACGTCACGACCGACGTAGCCCACCTCGGTGAACTTGCTGGCCTCCACCTTGACGAAGGGCGCCTGGGCGAGACGGGCCAGCCGCCGCGCGATCTCGGTCTTGCCCACGCCGGTGGGCCCTATCATCACGATATTCTTGGGCACGATCTCATCGCGCAGCTTCTCGTCGACCTGCAGCCGGCGCCAGCGGTTGCGTAGCGCCACGGCCACCGCCCGCTTGGCCTTGCCCTGGCCCACGATGTAGCGGTCCAGCTCGCCCACGATCTCGCGCGGGGTGAATCCTGCAATCGGCTCGCTCACTGCCCCAGCTCCTCCACCACGATGGTGTCGTTGGTGTACACGCAGATCTCGGAAGCGATGCGCATGGACTCGGTGGCGATCTCCTTCGCCCCCATCTGAGTGAACCTGAGCAGCGCCCGGGCGGCGGCCAGGGCAAAGGGGCCGCCGGAGCCGATGGCGACCACGCCCTCGTCCGGCTCGATCACGTCCCCGGTCCCGCTCACCAGCAGCATGCTCTGCTCGTCGGCCACGATCAGCATGGCTTCCAGCCTTCTCAGGTAGCGGTCGGTCCGCCACTGCTTGGCCAGCTCCACCGCGGCGCGGAAGAGGCTGTGCTTGAATTCCTTCAGCTTGGCCTCGAAAAGGTCGAGCAGAGTGAAGGCATCGGCGCTGGCGCCCGCGAACCCGGCCAGCACCCGGCCCTCGGAGAGCTTTCGCACCTTGCGCGCACCGGTCTTGACCACGGTCTGCCCCAGCGACACCTGTCCGTCCGAGGCCATGGCGACCTTGCCGTCACGGCGCACGGCGACCACCGTGGTGGCGCGGAAGCGAGGGGAATTTTCGTTATCGTTCATGGGTTTTAGGCCTTGTCCGAAGATCGGGAAACTAAACCGACCGTGCGGCATGTCAAGGAAACCCGCGGCGGCCGCTCGGTCGAGCCCCGGCGGCCGCGCGCGCCGGCTCTTACCGCTCCGCGTCCTTGCGGCGGGCGAGCGGGTGGGCGCGGTCGTAGGCCTCCATCAACCGGTCCACGCTCACCTGGGTGTACTTCTGGGTGGTCGAAAGGCTGCGGTGCCCCAGCAGCTCCTGGATGCTCCGCAGATCCGCGCCCGCGTCCAGCAAATGGGTGGCACAGGTATGCCTGAGCGCGTGCGGATACAGATCCCCGCGTCCGGCGCCCAGCGCGCCATACCTGGCCACCAGCCGCTGTACCTGCCGCGCGCCCAAGCGCGCGCCGTTGTTCCCCACGAACAGCGCCTCCGGGTCCAGCCGCCCGGTCTTGCGGTGGCAGAGCCCCGCCCGGCGCGCGAGGTACTCCTGCAGGGCCCGGACCGCTTTGTCGCCCAGCGGAACCAGCCGTTCCTTGTTTCCCTTGCCCAGCACGCGAGCGGTGCGCTCCGAGAGATCGACGCCGCGCAGGTTCAATCCCACCAGCTCGCTCACGCGCAGCCCGTCGCCGTAGAGCAGCTCCAGCATGGCCCGGTCCCGCGCGCCCAGCGCCTGCTTTCCCTCGCGCTCCGGATCCGGGGCTTCCACGACGCCGAAGGCCGCGTGCACCGAGACGAGCTTGGGAAGCGGTCGGTTGTACCTGGGCACCCGCAGCGCGGCGGCCGGATTGCTCCGCACCCCTTCGCGGCGCACCAGGAAGCGGTAGAAAGCCCTCAGCGCGGCGATTTTCTTGGCCATGGTCACGGGCTTGACCCGGCCGAAGAGCGAGATCAGGAAAGAGCGCAGCGCGCGCACGTCCAGCTCGGCCGCATCCGGGACCAAGCCCTTGTCCGCAATGAAATGCCGGAACTCCCCGAGGTCCCTCTGGTAGGTCCTGATCGTGAGCTCCGGGCTGCGCCGCTCGTCCGCTAGAAAGCTCAGGAACCGCTCGATCTGTTCGGCGAGGCGGTCGTCTGCTTTCCCGGCCGCTTCAGGGCCGGCCATCCGAGCACCGGCCACACCGGCCGCCTCCTCGCTCTTCGGGCTCATTCGCCCATGCTAGGGCGAAACCGGCGGCGAGGAGAATTTCCTGCAATTCCGGTTCGGACGCGGACGGTCGGGTATCCGGAATCCTTGCCCGGACCCCCGGGAGCCACCGATGTACTCGACGGGCTACGGGTCGCGACGGCGCTTCTGTCGACGCGACGGTCCGCTCATCTTGTCATCTCGAGCGTGGCGAGAGATCTCCTTCAATGGAGATTTCTCACTTCGTTCGAAATGACAGTGATCTGTTGGGCCGTCGAAAAGCCGGTCGTCGACCTCGCTCTACCGGTTCGCCGGCAATACGAAAACGACGTTGGTCGCGCCCTTGCGGTACTGCGAGCGGTAGATGTAGCTCACCGCTCCCCTGAGCTGGAAAACCGCCTTGAGCGTGTTGCCGAAAGCGACCGGCTTGGCCTCGCCCTTCTGGATCTGGAACTGCTGCCAGTAGCGCAGCTCCTCGCCCTCGCTCATCTGCAGCAGCCGCGAGCGGAAGTCGTCGCGCAGCGCCGCGTTGGTGGAGTGGACGGGAACCGCCCGGATCCCGTTGCTCCAGCTGATCCGCTTTTTGAGAAAGATGGCCTTGAGCTCGTCCGAGTTGACCGTCTCGTTCTTCACCGAGGCGTTGACGATGACCAGGATGTCCTCGGGGCTCTCGGCGGTGGCGGGGACCGAACCGACTAGTGTCGCCGCCAGAAATGCAATGAAAACGGTCGCTTTTCTCATCAACTGCTCCAACCTGCTCGACGTGCGTCTCACGATTGGACCTTCGGTTTCGCGCCTTGATTCATCGTTTTCAGAAAGAAACCGCCATCTGTGCCGAGTAGCTCCAGATGCCGTGCTCGAGGAGGTTCGAATCAGGAAAAACCGAATCGGTCGCCTCCAGCTTCAGCACCACGAAGGGAGAGGGGCGGAAGTTCAGACCGAATCGTAGCATCCACTCGGTGAGATCGGGATAGGTATCGTCGGTGACGATGTACTCGAAAGCGCCGTAGGGCGTGAGCACCATCTCGGTCGTGCCCGGGTCGAAGAAGAAGTCGTAGCCGAGAAGGGCGTACAGGGCCCATTCTTCGTAGTCGGGTTGATACTCCTGTAGCGGCGTCGGTTGCTCCAGGACGGGCAGCACGCGCAGGGGCCGCTTGGAGTACTGGATGGCGCCCTGCAGGTACTCCACCTGCAGCCGCGCGCCGTAGAGCTTGAGCAGCAGGTCGAGCGAGCCCACCAGCTCGGTGTACTGCTCGGTCTCGTCGATCTGGATGCGGAAGACCGGAATGTAGCTGGAGATGCGCTTGATCACGTCGCGCACCGTTCCGTAGTACAGGTAGCCGCCGAGCGCGGCGGTGAAGTCGGTACTCTCGTAGGTACCCTTGAGGCGAAACCCCAGCGCCTTGTTGTTCTCCATGTCGTATACCGAGTCGGTCGATCCCCGGTTGTTGGACAGGGTCACCGCGTAGTCGAGATAGGCGCTGGCAAAGGGAAATACCCGGCCGAAGAGCTGTACGCCGGTCTGGGCCGAGGGGATGAGCTCGCGCACCATGAAGTAGGGCGGCATCACCGGCAGGCGGACCGGCGAGCCGTGGTCCACGTTCCAGATGCCGTAGGGGGTCAGGAAGCGGCCGGCGGTCACGCCAAAGGCATCTATCGGTTTCCAGGTCAGGTGCACGCGTTCGACCGCGATCGAGCCCAGGCGTACCCCCTCGGAGGTGAAGGGATCGACCACCCGGGTATCGACCCTCTGGTAGGGGGTGTTGAAGAACAGCTCCTCGTGGAAGCTCTCTTCGTAGCCCAAGGGTAGCGCGGTGAAGCGGATCTCGGCCAGCGCGGCCAGCGTTTCGCTCATCTGGCTGGCGAAATAGAGGTTGAGCCGGTTGACCGCGAAGGAGAGGTGGTCGGGTATCACTCCGAAGGCCGCATCCCGCTCGTCGACATCCATGTAGAAGAGGTTGAGGTCGAAGAAGCCATAGACCTTGAAGGAGGGCTCGAAGTCCTGGCCGGCCAGCGCGGCCGAATAGTCCTCGCCTTCCATGGATGAACCGGCCGTGAGCTTGAGCTGCTCGACCTCTTGCCTGAGCGCGGCGATCTCTTCTTGCTGCTGCTCGAGCTCGAGGCGTACGTAGTGCTCTTCCGGAACGTCCGCCTCGCCGGCCGGCTCTGGTTCGCCCCGCGCGGGCGCGGCCGCCTGCGCATCGACCGCGTCTTCGGGTTGCGAGGTGACCGCTTCGCCCTCGCGGGTCGTCGGGGCCTCTTCGGTCGGCTCTGCCGGTAGAGCTTGCGCGAGCGCGACCAAGGGTAGGGCCAGCGAGGCGATGAAGCAGAGAGCGGCTCCGTTGGCGCATGTATTCCCGTACGAAGAGGTCATCAGAACGCCTCCACCGTGTAGTCGCCCACCAGGTTGCGCGGGTCCTGGCAAAAGCGGATACCGTCGCTGTCCAAGCACCGGTACCCGGTCTTGTCGCCGAACACGGGATCGTCCTCGGTGTTGCGGCACTCCTCGTCGCTTTCACAGGTCGGGGCGCAGTTCTTCATGAAGAGTGTCGCCCGTAACCCGGCCGTATTCACCTCGAGCGAGTACTCCAGCAAGACGGTGTTCTCCGGACAGCTGTCCATGGTCGCGTGGTCGCCGACCAGCGCGGGGTTGCAGACGATGGAATTGCCCGTGCAGTCGACCGCCATCAGGGTGCAGAAGCCGTTGGCATAATAAGTGGGGCTGTTCAGCTCGCCCGTATAGCTGCGCTGGCAGGCAACCTCCGTCCCGGTCCAGGTCGCCGGAACGCTGTCGCAGCCGGCGATCTCTCCCCCGTTGGTCAGGGGGACGCCCGCCAGGTCACAAGGCGAGTTGTCCGTGGGGCTGCAGCTGCAGGCCGTGCCGATCCACTGCTCTGGGTCGAATTCGCCGCCCGCGTCCCGTTGCGGGACGTCGGGCGCTTGGTCGCTTTCCTCCACCATGCAGCTGTTGTTCTCGTAGATGAAGCCCTCTCCGCACCGGTCGTGGTCTGCACCCAGGCACGAGGCGCACAACGCGCCGGCCAACAGGGCCAGCGGCAACAGATCCGCTTCTCGCATGTTTCGACCTCCTGGATATCGAGACTGCCCGCCAGTCGTCGAAATACCGCCGGGCAGGAGATCCGCTTCGGTTTCACCGGGTCGCCCGCGAACTGCGGAGGCGCGTGCGGAGCGGGCGACCTCGACGGATGAGGCAATTGTGGTCTGAAGCGAGGTACGATTCAATCGAAACCGTACCGACGGGTAAAACCGGTTTCCGTCTGGGGGGGGGCAGGAGCGCGGGGTCGGCCGAACGCTATCGAATACTACCCGCCAGCGGGCAGCACCAGGATCACGTTGGTCGCGCCTTCGCGGTACTGCGAGCGGTAGATGTAGCTCACCGCTCCCCTGAGCTGGAACACCGCCTTGAGGGTATTGCCGAAAGCGACCGGCTTGGCCTCGCCTTTCTGGATCTGGAACTGCTGCCAGTAGCGCAGCTCCTCGCCCTCGCTCATCTGCAGCAGGCGCTCGCGGAAGTCGTCGCGCAGAGCGGCGTTGTTGGAGTGAACGGGAACCGCGCGTACGCCGTTGCCCCAGCTGGCTCGCTTTTTAAGGAAGATGGCCTTGAGCTCGTCCCGCGTGACCTTTTCGTTTTTCACCGAGGCGTTGACGATGACCAGGATGTCCTGGGGACTGTCGGCCGTGGCGGGGGGCGACCCGACCAGGGCCACCGCCAGGAACGCTGCGAATACGGTCGCTCTTCTCATCAACTGCTGCCGCCGGATCGATGCTCGTTTCACGATTGGACCCCCTCGAATTGCGCGGTGATTCATCGATTTCAGAAGGAAACCGCCAGCTGCGACGTGTAGTTCCAGATGCTGTGCTTCATCATCTCCGATCTCGGGAAGACCGTCTGGTAGATCTCCAGCTTCAGCACCGCGTAGGGCGAGGGGCGGAAGGCCAGCCCCCCCCGCGCCATCCAGCTGTCGGTGTCGGCAAAGGTGTCGTCGGTGACGACGTACTCGGCGCCGCCGTAGGGCGTCAGCACCATCTCGGTCGTTCCCGGGGCGAAGAAGATGTCGTAGCCGAGAAGGGCGTACAGGCTCCATTCCTGGTAGTCGGGCTGCCACTCCTGCAGCGGGGTGACGACGTCGAGAACGGGAAGCACGCGCAGCGGTCGCTTGGAGTACTCGATCGCGCCGCGGATGTACTCCACCTGCAGCCGCGCGCCGTAGAGCTTGAGCAGCAGGTCGAGCGAGCCTACCAGCTCGGTGTACTTCTCGGTCTCCTCGATCTGGATGCGGAAGACCGGAATGTAGCTGGAGATGCGCTTGACCACGTCGCGCACCGTGCCGTAGTAGAGGTAGCCGCCGAGCGCGGCCGTGAAGTCCCTTCCCTCGTAGGTACCCCTGAGGTGCAACCCCGCCGCCTTGTTGTTCTCCATGTCGTATACCGAGTCGGTCGATCCGCGGTTGTTGGACAGAGTCACCGCGTAGTCGAGATAGGCGCTGGTAAAGGGAAACACCCGGCCGAAGAGCTGTACCCCGGTTTGGGCCGAGGGGATGAACTCGCGCACCATGAAGTAAGGGGGCACGATGGGCAGGCGGACCGGCGAGCCGTGGTCCACGTTCCAGATGCCGTAGGGGGTCAGGAAGCGGCCGGCGGTCACGCCGAAGGCATCTATCGGTTTCCAGGTCAGGTGCACGCGCTCGACGGCGATCGAGCCCAGACGCACCCCCTCGGAGGTGAAGGGATCGATCACCCGGGTGTCGACCCTTTCGTAGGGCGTATTGAAGAAGAGATCCTCCTGGAAGCTCTCCTCGTAGCCCAGCGGTAGAGCGGTGAAACGGATCTCGGCCAGCGCGGCCAGCGTCTCGCTCATCTGGCTCGAGAAGTAGAGGTTGAGCCGGTTGACCACGAAGGAGAGGTGGTCGGGAAACACGCCGTGGCCCGTATCCCGCTCGTCGATGTCGTAGTAGTAGAGGTTGAGGTCGAAGAAGCCGTAGACCTTGAAGGAGGGCTCGAAGTCCTGGCCGGCCAGCGCGGCCGAGTAATCTTCCTGCGTGGCCGAACCGGCCGAGAGCTTGAGCTCTTCGACCTCCTGCCTGAGGGCGGCGATCTCTTCCCGTTGCCGCTCGAGCTGGCGGTGTACGTCGTCGTCGTCGGCCGAAGCCGGCTCGTCCGCCGGGGCCGGCTCGTTCCCGCTCTGTGCAAGCGCGGCTGCTTGCGCGTCGACCGCCTCTTCCGGTTGCGAGGTGACCGCTTCGCCCTCGGGGGCAGAGGCCTGTTCGGTCGGCTCTGCCGGTTGCGCCTGCGCCGGCGCTACGAACGTCAGGGCCAGCACGGCGACGAGGTAGAAAAGGGCGTTTCTACCGCGGGTCTTTTCCAACGAAACGGTCATCAGAACGCCTCCGCCGTGTAGTCGCCCCCAAGGTTGCGCGGATCCTGGCAGAAGCGGACCCCGTCCCTGTCCAGGCACTGGTACTGGGTCTTGTCGCCGAGCACGGGATCGTCCTCGGTATTGCGGCAATCCTCGTCGGTTTCACAGCCGGGGGCGCAGCTCTTGGTGTAGAGCGTGCCCTGTACCCCCATCACGTCCACGTCGATCGAGTAGTCGAGCAGCACGGTGTTTTTTGGACAGCTCTGCATATTCGCGTAGTCGCCGAACATCGCCGGGTTGCAGACGAGCGAATTGCCCGTGCAGTCGACCGCCATCAAGGTGCAGAAGCCGTTGGCGTAATAGGTGGCCCCGCTCAGCTCCCCCGGGTAGCTGCGCTGGCAGGCGCGCTCGGCCCCGGTCCAGACCGCCGGCACGCTGTCGCAGCCCGAGATGATACCCCCGTTGACCAGGGGGACGCCCATGAGGTCGCAAACGGAGTCGCCGTCGGCGCTACAGCTGCAAGCGGTGCCGATCCACTGCTCGGGATCGATCTCGCCTCCCGGGTTCTGCTGCTGGCCGTCGGGCTCCTCGGCGCGTTTCGCCACCATGCAGCTGTTGTTCTCGTAGGTGAAGCCCTCTCCGCACCGGTCGTGGTCTGCGCCGAAGCACGAGGCGCACAGCGCGCTCGCCATCGAGGCGAGCAGCAGCAAGCCCGTTTGTCGCATGATTCGCCCTCCCTCCCTTATCTTCGAGCCGCCCGAGGTCCGTCTCCGGGACTTCGGGCGGGGCGATCGTCAAGGATGTTTGATTTCCGTTTCTGAAGACGAGTCGGTTGGTACGGTTTCGCATCAGACGCAAAGGTCTTCTTTGCAGCTAGCTTACCCGCGCCATCGTATCGTGCGAGTTTTTCGCCAGAAGGCGTTCGATCTTCTGCCGGAACAGCTCTTCGGACAGAGGTTTTTCCATCAGCGCCGCGACGTCCAGGTCGATGAAGCGTTTGATCTCCTCCATCGACAGGATATGGGAAATGACCACGATGTCGGTTCCCACCACCGTTTCGTTGATCTGCTGAACGAAGTCGAAAACGTCGGGCTGCCGTACCGCCGTGTCCACGACCACGATGTCCTGGGGAGACTTCTCGATGATGCCCATCGCCTCCGCCGAGGAGGAAGCCTGGCGGAGGCGAAAGGCGGGGTCGAACTGGCGGGCGATCCATTCGCGCTCGCTGCTCAGCGGGGAGACGATCATGACCGAGTACTCGGCTTCCGGATCGATCATCCTGGGCGCCGGAAGGGAGTTGCTCGGTATCACACCCCCGTCCGCCGACGCGCGGCGGTGCCTCGATTTTTCGATCAATATCCGTAGCGCACGCACCAGCTCGTTGAAGTCCTCGACCGGTTTTTCGACGTACCGATCCACGCCCAGGTGGAGCATCTCCTTCGCGTTCTCGATGGAGCCGTAGCCGGTGATCATGACGATGGCGACGAAGGGGTCGCTCTTGCGGATCTCGTCGACCAGGTCCACGCCGCTCTCTCCTTTCAAGTTCTTGTCGATGAGCAGCACGTCGAAATCGTTCCGGCGCCATCGGTCGATCGCGGCTCTGGACGTATCGACGCTCTCGATCGTCCAGCCGGTCAGTCTCGAAAGCGCCCGTTCGAATCCCGAACGGAAGTTCGGATCGTCGTCGACGATCAAGAGGCGTTCTTCGGATTTGTGCAAGAGACGTGTCCAGAAACGGTATTCGTAGAACTACTTAATTCTATAGCCTTCGGCACGCAAAACAACCCCGGCGGGGCTTGGCCGACCTTTTAGACGGCCCGCCCGCATGATCATAAATAGAAAACGCGGAAAATAAAACCGGGGATCGTGGAAAAGGCGGCGTGTTGCCCGCCCGTAAGGTGGACGACTAATTTCGACCGGCCTCCTTACTCGATGACGATGGAGGTGCAGCCCACCAGCACCTCTACCTGCACGTTGGCGATGTTCTCTACCGTGTCGCACGCCTGCCCGCAGAGCACCACCTTGGTCACGTCGTCGGAGCCGTCCGCGTTCTTGGCGAACTGCCAGCCGTTGGCGCCGCCGTTGCAAGGGGCGGTGTCGTCCTTGGCGATGCAGATGGGGGCCCCGCCCTCCTCGGAGTACTGCACGTTGACGTTGGGCGGATCGCTGGCGTCGAGCACGTCCGGCACCGAGAACTCGCAACCCAGGGCCGATCCGCTGATCTCGTTCAGGGCCGCGCCCAGATCGGCGGCAAAGTCCTGGGTGGCGGTCATGTCGAAGTGGCAGTCGCCGGTGGTGCCATCGCGATCGCCGTGCGCGCAGGCGCCGTTGAGCTTGCCGGTTCCTCCCAGAAACGCCAGCTCGGAGAGGAAGCCGCGCGCCGGATCGCTACCCGGCGCTCCGATGACAAAGGTGCGGATGTTCACGCCCCTGGCCTTGACCACCTCGGTGTCGAGCAGGTAGTGGGTGCAGGCCACCCCGCCGCTGCCGCAGGGCGCGCCGGTGAAGCTCGGGTCGGGGCAGGAGTCGGCGCCATCGGTGATCAGCACCACGAACCGGTTGCCGGGCGCTCCGCAGGGCGGCGCGCCGCAGGCGCCTCCCCACTCTTCGTGAAGGTGCGCGTAGGATAAAATGGTCGCCCCGACCAGCGGCGTGCCTCCCTTGGGCTTGACGTTGCCGAGCGCGTTTTGCAGCAGGCTGATCTGCGCGTCGGTCAACAGCTCTACCGGCACGCCGCCCAGCGTGAGATCGGAATGAACCCCGCAGGAATCGTTGTTGCTGAAGAACATCAGGCCCGCACGCGTGCCCGCTCCGGCGGTACGGAGTTGGTCGAAGACGGCGATCAGGGCATCGGAGGTGATCTGCCATTTGGTGGGCAGGCTCGGATTCTTGGTAGTAGCGCTCGCTTCGCACTCCTCGTTGGTCTGACCGTCGGCCGGGGTATTGCAGAGCATGCTGCCGCTGCGGTCGATGACGAAGAGAATGCTGGCGGGAAGCTCCTCGGACTCGTAGCTCTCGGCCGTGCAGCCCAGCTGACCCTGAAGCTCGGGGCAGAGCGCTCCCTCCCCGCCGCCGGTATCTCCGGCCGCGGCCACCTCCGGGCAGCCGGAGCAGGGACCCAGCGTGCCGTTGTTGTCGCACAGCTGGGTTCCACTCTCGGTACCGTCCGGGCAATAGCAGGCGAGGTTCTGGCCCCGGGGCTCGCAGGTCACGGTCTGGCTGGCTCCCGCGGTTCCGGAGCCCCCGCTCGCACCGCCGACACCCGCTCCTCCGGTGCCTCCCGTTCCGTTACCCGCAGTGGGCAGCCCCGGACCGCCGCCCCCTCCCCCGTTCTCCGCATCGCAACCGGTAAGAGTTAGAATCGAGATGACCAGCGGAATAATTTTCCAGTTTGCCACGGGTTCCAACCTCCGAAATCGGACGGGAAGCACTGCGCGATCCCGATATCCCAAGTTCAGTAGTAATCAGGCTAGCAGATTTCCACTGAAGGTTTAATGTCGATTAATTAATAAGCATTCGCCCGGTATCCGTTATTATATACGAAAAATAGGCAGATGACCGACACCAAGGACCAGTCGCCGACCGGCCGTAAGCGAACCCGTAAGGACCCCAGACGAGCGTTGACGCGGAAGAGGCTCATCGACGCCACGGCCGAGATTATCCGGCAACGCGGCGCCGGGGCGCTGTCCGTGGCCGCCATCGCCAGGCAGGCCGGGGTGCATCCGCCTGGATTCTACTCCTATTTCAAGAGCCTCGATCAGTGCGCGCAGGCCGCGGCCGAAGACCTGGGATCTGTGCTTCTGTCCAGGTACAGCGAGTCGCTCGGCAGCCGCATCTCCTTTCCCACCAGTCGAAGGCGGATCCTCGAGTTCATCCAGGTCACGCTGCAGGAGTGGCTGGACGAGCCCCATCTGACCGAGATCGTGCTGCGCTGCCGCTACGAGCGCTCGCCCATGGGCGAGGTGGTGCGCCGTTACGTGGACCGGGCGAGCGCCGATCTGGCGGAGAACCTGCGCAAGGTGGCCGACGGGGTCGGCGTCAAGCAGCGCGACCCGGAGGAAATCGAGCTGCTGGCCAGGCTCTGTTTCACGGCCTTCTTCAATGGGCTGGCCAACCTGGTCGAGAAGAACAACCGGGACGTGGAGAGGACCGCGAAGATGGTGGCCTACTTCGCCTACGATGCTGCCGGCGCGGCCATCGTCCGCTGGCGCAAGGAGCAAGAGGCGAGCGGTAGCGAACGTTCAGCTGGTTAGAAGTGGCGATCAGTCGTCGTCCGGTCCGGGCGGCTTGCCTCCCGGAACAGCGTCGCCGCTCTCCGCTACGCTCGCGCCTCGCGCCAGCTCCTGCTTGGTCTTGATGGCGTCCTTCAGTCCGGACTTGTCGATACGAAGCTGATAGGACTTGATCTGGCCATCGACCAGCTGGGAAGCCGCCTCGTAGAAGATGTGGGGATAGACCTCGTTTCTGTAGGCGGCCCGCCGTGTAGGGTTGCTGAGCAGGGCGAAGGCTTCCTCGGCGATCCTGCGCATCTTCGCGCAGGCTTCCGGGGCGGTTTTGTCCCAGAGGCCGCCGCGTTGCAGCTTCTTGCGCAGCTTCTGGTAGGCCGCTTCGATCTCGTCGGTGTCCAGGCTCCAGTGTACGTCGAGCGCGTCGAAGTAGTTGGCCTTCTCCATGCGAGCAGCCGAATCTTCCAGCCGGTTCGCCAGCGAGGTTTCCTCGGTGATCTTCGGTTCCAGCCACTCCACGCACTCGAACACGCCCAGCAACATGAGCAGCTGTACCGTGGTCTGTCGGCCGATGCCGCTGCGATTGGCCACCTCCTCGACCGAGCGCTCCCCGTTCATCTGCAGCCGTACCAGCCGCTTCTCGGGCTCGGTCAAACCGAGCTCCAGCACGTAGCTGCGGTCCTGGCGCACCTTGGGGGCCAGCTTCATCCGCTTGCCCAACGCCTCTTCGACCGCGGCTACATTGAAGCCGCGAACGATGGCGCGCAGGCCTTCCATTACCAGCCTGCCCATGCTGAATCGGTTTCGCTTCTCCGGGTTGGGCGGCTTCGGGTCCAGGGAGTAGGTGCCTTCGGGCCAGGCGAACGCCCGTACGATCGCCATCTTCTCCGGGTTCCTCATGTAGGCGACCCCGCCCAGGATGGGCAGCTCGACCGTCCTGCCGGCGGAGGTGAAGTAAACCGTTCCCGTGACGGTGCGCTTGGCCAGCCGCCGTATCAGCAGCACGGCGATGGAGATCGGATCCATCTCCTCGGGCCTGGGCTCCCGCATCAGGGGAAGAGCTACGATTCCCTTCGCATCGAGGGGATTGCGGAACTTCCCCGAAAAAGCTTCGCTAGCGCCGCCACCCACGCAAATGCTCCTTAGGAGGCACCGCAAAATGAACGATACGAGACCGGGCGCGTCGGCGGAGCGCAATCGCGAGCGCGCCCGGAGGAAAAACCGCAGCAATAGCAGCGCTATTTCGAGGATTTTTCCGAGGACGAAAGCCGCGAGTGCGCCCGCCCACGCGGCCGCAACCGGGTCGTTTATTTTGCGGTGCCTCCTTAGGGGAATTATAGCCCATTTTTACGGGACCGATCGAGGGAGCCGGAAAAGCGCGCTTCAGAGCAGGAAGTCGTCGAAGCTGTCCGCGCCCTTCTTCTTCTTGGGCCGCGCCTTCTTCTTCGGCTTCTTCTTCGGCTTTTCCGGTTCTGGCTCCGGTTCGTCCGCCTCGGGTTCCGGCTCTGGCTCGGGTTCCGCCTCGGGCTCTGGCTCGGGTTCCGGCTCCGGCTCGTAGCTATCCTCGGCGTCCGGCGTTTCCTCTTCCTCTTCCTCTTCCTCTTCTTCCTCCTCTTCCGGCTCGCTTTCCGGTTCTGGCTCCAGAGGTCGAGGCGCTTGCTTTGCTTCGCCTTCGGAGTCGAAGCGATGGGTGCTGGGGGACTTGACCAGATGGTAGATGCCGAAGACGTCGAGCCCGACGCCCGGCACCAGCAGCCCCACGCCGCCGCCGACCGACCCCTCGGCCAGCATGAAGATACCGAGACCGGTCAGCACCACGCCCGATCCGAGCCCCACCCAGCCCCAGGTCTTGTTCGGCTCCCGGGTCTCCTCGAAGTAGTCCACGTTCGAGCGCGGGAAGGAGAGCACGGGGTGGATGCTCTGGTCTTCGGATACCTGATACAGATAGTGCATCTCGATGCGCGACGCCTTGCGGCCTCGCTTGCCTTGCATCAGCTCGTCGACGTCGGTCGAGGAGGGGACGGTCAAACCTTCCTCGGAGAGCAGGGCGACCGTTCCGTCCAGGCACTGGTCGCAGGACAGGACGATGGCCCCGTTCTGCCTGCCGATCCTACCGGGCTTCTCGACCCCGACCCGGCTCATGTCGATCTCCCGTTCGGTGGTGCCCGACTCGACGGCCCGGACCGTGCTCTGACCCAGTCGCAGCACTTGCAGCGAGGCGCGGGAGTTGTCCTTCAGCTTGGCGACCGTGGTGGTGGTGGTGCAGGCCGGTAGCAGTAAAAGCAGCGCGGCGAGCAGCCGGGGATTGCGGGCGCCCTCGAAAAATCGAGGCATTCGCTCAGGCCGGTCCGTGGTGTCGATGATGCTCTGCATTGCGTCTCCCCGTTTTTTTCTGCGGTTGGGCGCAGTGTACTCGATACGGTTTCGAAATCCATACTCCAGGCGTGGGACTGCCGTTGTCTGCCTCGTCGGGCCCATCCGGAGCGCTCGGTTGCCTCGACCCTCCGCAGGGGCTAATTTTCTTGCGATGAGTGACCCGGCGTTTACCCGTCGCCAGCTTCTGGGACGCGCCGTTCGCTACGGGGGCGCGCTGGCCGGCGCCGGTCTGCTGCTCTCGCAGACCGACTTCTGGCGCCTGTTGCTGCCGGACGAAACCGAGCCCGGGCCGGGAACGGCCCCGGAGCCCGGCCCGGCCGCGGGACCGGCTCCGGGCAAGGTGCTGGCCGACGACAAGCTCAGGGAGCTGTCGAAGATCTCCCGGCCTGCCCGCTACTGGATCTCCACCCGCAGCCAGGGCGCCGTCTGTACCGATTGCCACAGCGCGGCCGATATCGAGGGGGTGACCGAGCACGATCACGACCGGGTCCAGATCCGTTGCCAGCTGTGCGCTCGTAAGTGCGTGTTGGGCGAGGGCGAGCGCGGCATGTGCCGGGCCCGCATCCATATCAAGGGCGAGCTGCGCACGCTGGTCTATGGGCGGCCCATCACCGTGCACGTGGACCCGGTGGAGAAGAAACCCTTCTACCATTTCCTGCCCGGCAGTCGCGCCTACTCGCTCGCCACCAGCGGCTGTCCGCTCAGGTGCAAGTTCTGCCAGAACTGGCAGATCTCGCAGGCGCTGCCCGAGGACTATTCCTCGCCGTTCGTCGGTCCGGCTGAGATCGTCAGCCAGGCCGAGCACCGGCGCTCGCCCATCATCGCCTACACCTACAACGAGCCCACGGTCTTCACCGAGTACCTGACCGATATCGCTCGCCAGGCGCGCCC
This sequence comes from uncultured Sandaracinaceae bacterium, assembly GCA_964450715.1. Classification (GTDB taxonomy): domain Bacteria; phylum Myxococcota_A; class Polyangia; order Polyangiales; family JAFGIB01; genus CAYVFC01. The sequence goes on from CAYVFC010000011.1 coordinate 52,689, forward strand.
GCGCGGGGTACGCAGCGTGCTCATCAGCTGCGGTTTCATGAACGCGCTTCCGCTGCAGGAGATGTGCGAGGTGCTGGACGGCATCAAGATCGACCTCAAGGGTTTCAGCCGGGATTTTTACCGCCGGGCCTGTGGGGCCGAGCTCGATCCGGTGCTGCGCAGCATCAAGCAGGTGGCGCGCAGCGGCGTGCACCTGGAGATCGTCAACCTGGTGGTTCCCACCCTGAACGACTCGGATAGCATGTTGAAAGACCTGGCCAAGTGGGTGGTCGGGGAGGTGGGGCCGGACGTGCCCGTGCACTACACCCGCTTCCACCCCGACTTCCAGCTGCGCAACCTGCCGCCCACCCCCACCGCCACTCTGGAGCGCGCCCGCCAGATCGCCATGGACGCTGGTCTCCGCTATCCCTTCGTCGGCAACCTGCCCGGGCACCCCGGCAACCACACCTATTGTCCGAAGTGTCGCCAGATCGTCATCAAGCGCAGCGGCTTCTTCCTGGCGGAAAACCACGTCAAGGCCGGCCGTTGCGAGTATTGCAACGAAAAGATCGCCGGCGTCTGGTCGTGATCGAATCATCCCCTCTCGCGCCATGACCTTCTGGTTGCTGGAGATCGGGCTCATTTCCATCCTGGGGCAGGTGGTGCTGCTCAGGGAGCTCACCACGGCCTTCTTCGGCAGCGAGCTCATCACCATCCTGGCGCTGGGGTTGTGGATGCTCTGGACCGGCGTGGGCGCCGCCCTGGGGCGTTCGGGCCACCTGCCGAGGCCTGCCGGCGTCCGCGTTCTCTTTCTGCTGGCCAGCCTGCTGGTGTTTGCGGACGTGGTGTTTATCCGTCGTATTCATATCCTCTTCGGCGGCGTCCCGGGAGCGGACCTCGGCTTTCCCGCCCAACTAGCGGCCATGGCGCTGGCGCTGCTGCCGTTGGGGCTCGGGCTCGGGCTGGTCTTCCAGTGGGCGGCCAAGCTCTACGTTGAGTCCGGTCGCACCCTGGCGCTCGCTTACGCGGTGGAGAGCGCCGGCGGGGTGCTCGGGGGGGCGGCCGCCACCCTGGCGCTGGGCGCGGGCCTTCAGAACTACGCCATCGGGCTGCTCTGCTGCTCGCTGTCGCTCGGGGCGGCGCTTCATCCGCTCGCCCGCGGTTGCGGGCTCGGCCCTCGCAGGCTTTTACTGCTGGCCCTGGCCGCGCCCGTGGCGCTGCTGCTCGCCATCGCCGCCTGGCGCGGCCCGGAGATCGACCGGGCTTTGACCGCCTGGAACCATCCCCATCTGCTCGATAGCCGCGATACCCCCTACGGCCGAGTCACGGTGACCGGCCTCGGGGGCCAGGTGTCGGTCTTCCATAACAACGCGCTCAGCTTCGAGAGCGAGGGGACCCGGGCCGAGGAGCTAGCGCACCTGTCGGCGTTGCAGCATCCTCGTCCGAGATCCGCGCTGGTGCTCGGCGGTGGCGGCGAGGGGCTGGCGCGCGAGGTCGGAAAGCACCGTATCGCGCGCGTCGATCAGGTGGAGATCGACGCGAGCGGCTGGAAGCTGGTCCGGCGCTTTCTGTCGCCACAGCGCCCGCCCGCGCCGTCGGCGGGCCGGGTGCGCACGACCTTCGCCGACCCTCGGGCCTTCCTGCGCGATACCCGCCAGCGCTACGATCTCATCCTGGTGGCCATGCCCGAGCCGGGCTCGGCGCTGGACAACCGCTACTATACGAGGGAGTTTTTCCTGCTCTGCGCCCGGCGCCTGAGCCGGGAAGGCGTGCTCGGCTTCCGCCTCGGCTCCTCGGAGAACCTCTGGACCCCGCACCTGTTGCGCCGCGCCGCCAGCATTCACCGGGCCTTGCGGCAGGCCTTCGCGGACGCGGTGGTGCTGCCGGGCACCAGCAATCTCTTTCTGGCTTCGCGGGGGAAGCTCGGCCTCGATCCCGACCTGCTCTCGCACCGGTTCCGGCAGCGGGGGATAGAAGCGCGCATGGTATCGCCCGCTTACATCCGCTATCTATACCAGAACGATCGTTTCGAGGAGATCCGCCGGCGGCTGGGCGAGACCCGGGCGGCGATCAACACCGACACCCGGCCGGTATGCTTCCAAAATACATTGATTATATGGCTTTCCAGGTTCTACCCGAAGCTTTCCTTGCAGGAGCTGTCCTCTCTCTATGAACCGGGGATACGCCAGGCGACGGCCGGCGCCGCCACCCTGCTCGTCCTCTCGCTCTGCTTCTGGCTTTCGCGGCGCCGCCCTCCGCTCCGGCGCGCGCTGCTGGCGGGTATGGCGGGGCTGTTGGGCATGGTGATGGAGAGCGCGCTCATCCTGCACTACCAGGTCAAGACGGGCGTACTCTACAGGGATCTCGGGCTGCTCATCACCCTGTTCATGGCCGGGCTGGCCTGCGGCTCGGGCGCGGTGCACCGCCGGCTCGGTTCCGCTCCGCATCGCCCCGGGCGAGCGCGCAGGCTGGGCGCGGTCGCGCTGGGGGCCTTCGTCGTGCTCTGCTTGGCCGTAGCCTTTCTGAGCGGAAGCTCGGTTGCGCCGCTGGGTTTGACCTCGGCCGGGTTGTTTCTCTCGGGCTGCCTGCTCTCCGCTCTGTTCGCCTGCGCGAGCCTGGACGGAGTCGAGGAGCAGCGTCGGGTAGTCTCGCCGCTATATGCCGCCGATCTGGTAGGCGGCTGCCTGGGATCGCTGGCCGCGAGCCTGTTCTTGGTGCCGGTGCTGGGCATCCAGCTGACCGCGCTGGTTGCAGCCCTACTCTGCCTGGTTTCATTGTTGCTTCTTTGAGACGGGGCGCGGACGCCGGGAAGCGCGCGCTTTTCGACCGCAGGGTTTTCGGCTATATTGTCGGCTCGGGTGCGTTGACGCTTCGCGCGGAGCTCAGACGCGTCCCTCTTATCGAACGAGCCCTGCAAGTGCCGGTAACTTCGAGCTTTCTTTTAACGCGGAATGCGGTGTCCGCACATCGCTACCGCTTTGCTGTCCCGATCTCCAGGAGGATTTATGGCTAAAAGGGGTAGGGGCGTCTGCTCGCACGCGCGGACGCGCATGGTGAGGTGTCTGGTTTCGGCTGCCGCGGTCGCCGCGGTGCTGCTGGCGGGGAGCCTGGTCCTGGCCGAGGGGTCGAACGGGCCCGAGCTGGACGAAACCCAGTCGCTGACCGCTGCCACCGACCTGTACGTGGATATCTTCGACCACGAGAACGAGACCATTGTCTGGGAAGGCAAGGGCGGGGTAGAGGTCCACCCGCCGAGCGGCCCCATGTTCGGCGCCTACGGCGACGGCCAGAGCATCGATCCCGACGAGAACGGGATCTGGCGGCTAAACTTGCAGGAGGACCAGTTCGACCGGGACGGCAACGGCAACGTGATCCTGTCCAGCCGCGAACCCTGGGGCGTCAAGGTGCTGGGCAGGAACGGCAACGAGATCAAGGGACGGCTCTTTTCCCGGGAGTGGCGCTTCGACTGCGGCGAGTTTGCAGCGAGCTCCTCCACCACCGGCAGCTTCTACGCCCGGGTTCCGACCGGTGACGAGCAGAGCTGGGGCGTGGTCGAGCTCAGGCTCAACGGCCTGGCCGGATACGTCTTCGAGATCTGGGGCAACCACGTCGGGGTCAACGGGCTGAACGCCGGGCGCAGCGTGCTGGAGGAGAACAACTCGGTGCAGAGCGAGTACCAGATGTACCTCAACCCGCCGGACAAGCAGGGCACCAGCTACACCCATCTCACCCCGGAGATCAGCAATTTCAACTTCATCGGCGGGACCAACGCCGGGGCGGCCAACCTGCTTCCGGGCTGTAACCAGGTCGCGCCTGGCGATACCGAGGGCCAGTTCACCTTCGATACCAATGTGCAGGGCACCTATCACATCATCTGCGACAAGAACAAGGACGGCGAGTTCGATATCGTGGCCCGGGACGACTTCCTGCTGCTGGGTCCGGCCGAGCAGGGGTACAACGCGGTGGACTGGGACGGAAAGGACAAGAACGGCGACGACTTCGACATCGGCCGCTATCGCTGCAAGCTGCGCGTCACCGTGGGCGAGTTCCACTACGTGGGCCGGGACATCGAGACCAGCTTCCTGGGTATGCGCATGTACGAGGTGGAAGACGACGGCGACAAGCGGCCGCTGAATATGTACTGGAACGACGAGCTGGTGCAGGAGTGGGCGGTCACCATGCCCGCGCCCTATGCCTATGAGGCGGCCGAGACCTCGGGCACGGAAGGGATTTACTCGGGCGACTACGCGGCCGATCCGATCCCGGTGGGGCAGACGGTCAACACCGACGGCAACGCCCGCTCCTGGGGCGACTTCGTGACCTTTCAGGACTCGCGCGGCGAGGGCAACGGCAAGGGCAACAAGGCCTTTCTGGACACCTACACCTGGATCGCGGCCAAGCTGAGCGACGAGATGCAGGTGCGGGTGGTGGAAGGCTCCACCGACACCGACGGCGACGGGCTGCCGGACGTCGTCGAGCGCTGCGTGACCGGTACCAGCTACGACGATCCGGACAGCGACGACGACAACGTGGGCGACGAGGTGGAAACCCAGGGCGGGCAGCCGGCCATCGACACCGACGGCGACGGCGTCAACAACGGCGTGGACGAGGACGACGACGGCGACTGCGTGCCCACCATTGTCGAGGATCCGGATGGTAACGGAGATCCGACTGACGACGACACCGACGGCGACACCGACGCGAACTATCTCGACGACGACGATGACGGTGACGGGATTCAGAGCTGCGACGAGGACGTGAACGGCAACGGAGATCCCACCGACGACGACAGCGACGGCGATGGCGTAGCGAACTACCTGGACCAGGACGACAACGACGGGCCGCTCGGGGATCTGGACAACGACGGTGTGGTCAACCGGGACGATAACTGCCCCGAGATGTCCAACCCCGACCAGGCGGATATGGACGGCGACGGCCAGGGCGACGTCTGCGACGACGACGTGGACGGCGACGGCGTGCTCAACGTGGAGGACAACTGCTACATCGAAAATCGTAGGGACATCGATGAGGACGACGCGGTGACCGATATCGACGTGAGCAACGCCGATCAGACCGACGTCAACGACGACGGCATCGGCGACGCCTGTCAGCAGGACGCCGACGGCGACGGCATACCGGACGTCATCGACAACTGCGTGGACGATCCCAACCCGGACCAGGAAGACATGGACAGCGACGGCCAGGGCGACGCCTGCGATAGCGACATCGACGGCGACGGGTTGAGCAACGAAGAAGAGGATGCGAACGGCAATGGGAAGTGGGACGAGGGCGAGGAGACCAATCCGCGCGACCCGGATACGGACGGCGGCGGGGTCTCGGACGGCGACGAGGTGAACCCCGACGAATCGTGGGGCGTGTCCGACCCGCTGGATCCAATCGACGACCCGGGGCCGCGGCAGGTGAGCGGCGGCGGCCTGTTCCACTGCGCCGCCTCGCCGGGCCCGGCGCAAAACGGCTGGACGCCGCTGCTATTGCTCGGCATCCTGCTGGCGCTGAAACAACGCAACCGGAAACGCCGCAGTAGCTGTAACCGAACGGAGGGCTAGGGCGCCATGCGGAAACTCATCGTACAGAGCGGTAGTGCTCTGGCGGGTCTATCGATCTGCCTTCTGGCCGGCGCGGCTCTGGCGCAGGACAAGTTCGACGTGCAGCAGTTCAATCCGGCTCCCAGCCAGCACACCAACGGACTGGGGGTGTGGACCTCGGACGTCTCTCCGGATCTCACCTTCGAGGTCGGTTTTTTGGGCCACTACTCTGACGATCCCCTGGTGCTGCGCTCGTATACCGGCAGGCGCCTGGAGAGCATCGTGGGCGGACAGCTCACCGTGGACGTGATCGGGAGCATCAGCCTCTTCGACAGGCTGGAGATCAACCTGGATGTGCCGGTCATACTTCTACAGAGCGGCGAGTCGCTGACCGGGGGCGCCGGAACTCTGAACCTGGATGCCTCTGACGCTGGGTTCGGGGTAGGCGATATCCGACTGGCCCCCAAGCTGATGATCGTCAACACCGATACCGAGCAGAGCCCGGGCGGGGTGGGCCTGGCGCTGGTGCTGGACACCTACTTTCCCAGCGGCAACGAGGAGTATTACCAGGGCGGCGAGTTCCGCTTTTTGCCCATGCTGGTGCTGGACGGCATCTGGCGGCAGGGGCACCGCTTCATGCTCAACGTGGGCTACATGTTCCGCCGCTCGTCGGACATTGCCGACCTGAAGGTGGATAGCTCGATCAGGTGGGGTGCGGGCCTGTACTGGAAGATCATCAGCAAGTTCCACCTCATTCTGCCGGAGGCGCGCGGCAGCGCCGTGCTCACCGCCGACAAGATAGAGCCCGAGGAGTTCCCCACCGAGATCGACGTGGGATTCCGTGTCCTGCCCATCGAGCAGATCGCCATCACCGCGGCGGGAGGCTCCGGGCTCTACCAGGGCTTCGGCGCCCCGGACTGGCGCGCCATGGTCGGCTTCAGCTGGCGCCAGATACCGGATGCAGACCGGGACCAGGACGGCTACCCCAATCCGGAGGACAAGTGTCCGGACGATCCGGAGGACTTCGACCAGTTCGAGGACGAGGACGGCTGTCCCGAGCCCGACAACGACCAGGACAAGGTGCTCGACCCGGATGACAAGTGCCCGCTCGACCCGGAGGACCGCGAAGGGTTCGAGGACGAGGACGGTTGCCCGGATCCGGACAACGATCAGGACCGGATCCTGGACAAGGACGACAGCTGCCCGAACGATCCGGAGGACTACGACCAGTTCGAGGACGAGAACGGCTGTCCCGATCCGGACAACGACCAGGACAAGATCCTGGACGCGGACGACCAGTGCCCGAACAAGCCGGAGGATATGAACGGCGTGGCGGACGAGGACGGCTGCCCCGAGGTGGATACCGACGGCGACGGGCTGCTCGATCCCAACGACAAGTGCCCCAAGGATCCGGAGGACAAGGACGAGTTCGAGGACGAGGACGGTTGCCCGGATCCGGACAACGACCAGGACCGCATCCTGGACGTGGACGACAAGTGTCCGCTGGAGCCCGAGGTCTGGAACGGCCACAAGGACGAGGACGGTTGCCCGGACAAGGCGCTGATCACCGTCACCTGCGAGAAGATCGAGATCCACCAGAAGGTCTACTTCAAGTTCAACGACGACAAGATCATGAGGAAGTCCTTCAAGATGCTCGACCAGATCGCCGCCGTGCTGGCCTCGCGCGCGGATCTGAAGAAGATCCGGGTCGAGGGGCATACCGACGACAAGGGCTCGGACGAGTACAACCTCGACCTGTCCACGCGGCGGGCGGCCTCGGTGCTCAACTACCTGGCCGGAAAGGGCGTGGCCGCCGAGCGGCTCGTTTCCCAGGGGTTCGGCGAGAGCCAGCCTATCGCGGACAACAAGACCAGGAAGGGACGGGCGGAGAACCGCCGGGTCGAGTTCATGATCATCGAGCAGGAAGGCTGCGCCGACCAGCCGCAGCAGCAAGCGCAGCCCTGACCGATGCTCCCCCGGGGAGGGGGCGAGCCCCTCCCCTACGGCGTCGGCGCCTGCGGCGGGCGATCAACTACGCCGTGTAAACGGTGGCGACGTCGCCCGCGTCGAGCAGGGATTTGCTGACGGACGCGATCGCCTCCCCGGGAAAGCGGAACTCCCTTCCGGGCTCCAGGACCAGCACGGCGATTCCGGTAATGGCTTGGCCGTGGTCGGTGTTGTGGTTCAACAGCAAGGGGCGGAGCAGCCCTCCCCCATACCCGGACCAGTCGCTCTTCATATCCGCCGGGGTCTCCCGGTCGTAGCTGGTCATGGTGACCTCTTCGCCCGCTTCGATCTCGGCGGACAGATACCGTTCGACCATCGGATCGAGATCGGCCGGGGTCGGTTGCTCACCGGACGTGGCCGACAGGGAAGGGCCGTCCCTCTGTATCGTATAGAGAAAGCCTCCCCAGGCACCGCTCTGCTCGACGAGTATCTGCAGGGCGACCTCGGCGCGTTCTCTCGGCCCCTGGCAGTCGGTCAACATGTCGGCGATGGCGGCGGCTTTCTCCGGTCCCTCGAGCGCCGTGTTCCCCGTGTCCAGACCGAGCTCTTCCCAGACGAATAGCTTCGCGGCGCGAGCATCGGCCACCAGCTTGTCGTACCTCGCCGTCAGGCTGGTGTTCTTTCCTATCCGGTATTGGTCGGAGCAGAGCCGCGCATGGGTGCGGAAAGCCTCTTCGTCCGCCATGCAGAGAGCGACGCGGGCGCGGTTTTCCAGGGAGGTCCCCAGGTTGATCCCGGTGGCATCGATAGCCCGGTAGCTGTCGATCACCTCGTCGGCGTGCCGTACCGCCTCTTCGAACTGCCCGGCTGCCGCTTCGGCCAGCGCCAGCGGCCTCTTGATGTAGTTACAGATGATGCCGAGACCGTTCGCCTCGCCGAGCTGCAGAAACTCCCGGCCTTGCCGCACCGCCTCGGGGATGCGCTCGAGATCGACCAGGACCTGGATCAGCGAACCGGCGCTGCAGGGCCAGGCGGTGTGATCGCCAGGAGCGGCGGCCTGCAGCGCCTCTCGAAACGCCATCATCGCGCTCTGGTAATCGCCGCGTAGCCTCTGGTACTCGCCACGCGCGTAGGAAAGGATGGGGCGCCAGGTCGGGAATTGCTCGGCCATCTTTTCGATTTCAGAGAGCGTCTGCTTCATCCGCATCAGATCGTCCGAGGAGGAGTAGACCAGAGCCTCGGTGAACAGGTGGGTGCCCTCGAAATACTGGATGGGGCTGTTCTGGATCTGCAGCAGCTCGATCTGCTTCTTGCTCTGTTCGGATCTCTCCGTATCGCCCTGGCGCAGGTAGTAGACCAGGCGAATTCGGTGGGCGTTGACCCGAAAGGCGGAATTCTCCTCGATCTCGCTCGCCCATTGCAGCGCCGAGGCGGTTCCCAGGCTCGCGTCGATCATTCCCACCGCGTACATCACCGAGAGCTTGATGAAGAGATAGCGCGATTCGTCCAGCCCGGCGTGGTCGGGTTGCGCCATCCTCTCCAGGAGCTCGACGTATCCTTGGCGGGCGACCTGGTAACGGGCAGCGGTCAGGTGTGAGGTGCTCCGGGCGTTTATCTCGGCTACCCAGAGCGCGGGCGTGAGCGGCACCAGGGGCTCGAGAGACGGCACCCCGGCGATCAGGGGATGGTCGAAGGCGGTTCCCGCGATCTTGATCGCCAGTACCACCGCTTGCACCAGCTGGAAGATCGCCTCGAAGGGGGACAGTACCTTCTCGGAGCCCGGGGCAGCGTCGTGGCGCTGTTGACACAGCTCCAGAGCGCGCTTCAGGCGCTCCGAAGGTTCCAGGGTAGCGGGAAGCTCGTGATAATCGGCCAGGGCGCTGAGGTGATAGAGGACCCGGATCAATTCGACCAGCGACGCCTTGCTGGACGCATCCTTGACGATGCTGTGATTGACGAAATCGCGGTGCAGCCAAAAGGCCTGGCTCTTCGGTCTAGCGAGACGCGCGCAGACTCCGCGCAAGCTCTCGAAGGTCTCGACCCAGTCGCGCGGCAACGATTGCACGTACGAGTAGCGGTGCTCGGCGCTCTTCTCGAATCGGTCGCGGTTTTCCTGGTTGACCCGTAGCAGCGCATCCAGGGCGCGTTCCTCCTCACCCGCCCGCAAAAGGTGTTGCGCCACGCGAAAGCCCTCGTGCTCGCGCGTTTCGAACAACGCGGCCAGCCGCAGGTGAAGGGCGCGTTGCCTCTCCCCGTCCATCTTCTTCAGCAGCTCATCCACCCACCCCTGATGGCTCACGCCGTAGAACTCTCCGTCGCTCGACAGCACCTTGGAGCAGAGCAGCTCGTCCAAGTATCGCATGGTCCGGGCGGGATCGCCGTGCTCGGTCAGCAGCCGGCACTCTTCGAAGCAGAAGCTTCGCTCCGGGCTCAGGGCGATGGTCTGGGCCAGTTGACGCGCCTGGCTACCGAGCTTCTCGATGGCGGCCCGGATCGCCTCCCCGAGCGTCGCGGGAAAGTCCCTGGCTTCGATCCGGCTCGGCAGGGTCCAGCTGCCGGTCGCCTGTCGGACCACGCCCTTGTCCACCAGCTCTTCTGCCAGCTGCATGATGGCACGGGGGTTTCCCCCGGTCATGGCGTAGAGCCGGTCCGAGAGCAACTTGAGATTGGGGGCGTCTCCGAAGACTGAACCCAAAAGCTCTTCGGTGTGCTCGAGGGTGAGATTCCTCAGCTTAACCGCAGCACCGGTCTCGGACAGGAGCTTGAGCGCTACCGGTGACGTTCCGGAAGCGCCGGTGCGACGGGTTACGGCTACCACGATCTTCTCGCTGGCGACCTCGTGGGCGAGAAAGGCGAGGAAGGCCGCCGACGGCTCGTCGATCTCGTGCAGGTCATCGACCGCCAGCAGCAGGCAGCGTTGACGGCCGATCTCGAGCAAGAAATCGCGCAGTACCGATTGCAGTCGAGGGCGGAGCTGGTGAGGGCTGTCGAACGACTCGAGCTCCACTCGCTCGCTTTCCGGGGGCGGGGGCGGTACCGAACGACCGCGGCGCCATACCTCGGCTCTCGGATCGCCGGACGCGACAACGCCCGGCGATTCCGCGCCGGTTTCTTCCGGGGCGGTCTCGACCGGTGAGCCGTTCGTACCGTCCGGTGCAGGGTCGGAGGGAAGGCTCGTTTCGGGGGCGTCCCCGGGCGGACGCGAACCGCGCCTGCGCGCGTCGACCGTCGGCTGGATCAGCTCGCTCGAGAGGTGGCCGAGCACGGGAAGACGGGGCTGTATCGCCGGCAGCGCCAGCTCCGGCAGCGCTTCCAGCAACTGCAAGAGGATCGTCCGTACGACCCCCCAGTCACCGGTATGGCTGTCGCTCGCCTCGGCTCTGAGGACGGTCGCTCCGGCCAGCTTGCCCTCCAGGACGCAGGCGTCCAGGAACCTGGAACGGCCCACGCCTTCGTCGCCTTCGATCATTACCGTTCCGCCGCGGCTGCCCAGGGCGCGCAGCATGAGCTTGCGAACGCGCAACAGCTGATCGTTGCGACCGACCAGCGTCGGAGTCGACAGGTAGGCGTGCGAGGCGACGAGCTGCTCGTCGATGGTCAGTCCCGCGATGGCGCTCAAGCGCTCCATCACCTCGACGGCGTTCGTCGGCCGGCCCAGTGGATCGAGGCTGATCAGGGACATCACCAGTTGATCCAGCTCCTTCGGGATATCTTCTACATAGATGGAGGGCGGTCTGGGCAGCGAACGCCAGTGGCTGCGCAACTCGGCAAAGGAGGTGGCGGGATAGGCGTTGCGTCCGGTCAGCACGAAATAGGCCGTGGCGCCGAGCGAGTAGAGGTCGGTTCGCGCGTCCAGCGCCTGGGAATGGACGACCTCCGGCGCGGTGAAGGCCGGTGTGCCGACCAGCTGTTTGCTCGGCCCCATGGGGACCATGGCGCCGAAGTCGATCAGCTTTGCCGTTCCGTCGAGCGCGCAATGGACGTTGCGCGGCGTGAGGTCTCTGTGCACCTGCCGTCTCGAATGCAGCAGGCTCAGAGCCGAACAGACGTCCATCAGTACCGCGCAGGCGTCCTTCCAGGGCAGCGGCGACCGCTCCCGGAGATTGCCGCCCTCGAGGACCTCCATGGTGTAGAAGGGACCTTCATCGTCGATCCCGTAGTCGTGAACCGCGATCACCCTCGGGTGAGCGAGCTGCGACAGGGTGTGATACTCGTGCTCGAACAGCAGCCGCACCTTTTCCGGATTCCGATCGGAGCCGCGGGGAAGCAGGCGCTTGAGCGCGAGCTTTCTCTTCGTCGAATCGTCGTGTACCTGGTAGACGACGGCCATTCCGCCCTCACCCAGCGTCTTCTCCACTCGGTAGCGGTTGGCGATGAGTCGCGGTGTTGTCGTCGAGGGCGGCATCACGAAGCCGTTTACTCGTAGGTCGATCTTACCACCGCCGACCATTGTACACGAAACGCGTTTCCGCGGAATGGTATCCCGGGGTGGAGAGCCCGAGCGAACCTCCTCTGCGGCAGCAGCGCCGCGTCTATATCGGCGGCGCGGTTTCTGTTATATATTCGCGGTACCATCCCTTCAAACGCTCGGAGAAAACCGATGAGCGAGGACAAGCGACGTATCCTGGAGCTGGCCGCGAAGCACGTTTGCCCGGGCCGGGTCAAGGTATTCGGGGATTTCGGGATCGATCTCGTCATCGGAAAGCGGGAGGGTCATTACATCTGGGATATCGACGGCAAGAAGCTGATCGATCTACACCTCAACGGCGGCGTCTACAGCCTGGGCCACCGCAACCCCGAGCTGATGGAGGCGTTGGGGGAAGCGCTTCAGACACTGGATATCGGCAACCACCACTTTCCCAGCGTGCAGCGATCGCTGCTGGCAGAGCGGCTGGCCGAACTGACGCCCGGAGATCTCACCTATACCGTCTTCGCCTCCAGCGGAAGCGAGGCCAACGACATCGCCATCAAGACGGCCAGGCGTGCGACCCGGAGACGCAAAATCGTCTCTTTCGAGAAGGGTTATTACGGCCGGACCGGGCTCAGTGGGGCCGTGGGCGGCAACCAGTCCGCGCGGTTCTTTCTGAGCGACGAGCCCTCGGAGCACTACCTGAGGATTCCCTTCAACGATCTGAGCGCCGTGGAAAGGGCCTTATCCGGTAATGACGTGGCGGCAGTGATCCTGGAAACGATTCCGGCCACCGCCGGGTTTCTCATGCCCGAGGAGGGCTACCTTGCCGCCGTCAAGGCGCTCTGCGAGAAACACGGCGCGGTCTACATCGCGGACGAGGTGCAGACCGGGCTCGCGCGCACCGGAAGGCTTTGGGGCGTGGAACGCTATGGCGTACAGCCCGACATACTGGTCACCGGCAAGGGGTTGTCCGGGGGCCTGTATCCCATCGCCGCCACTATATTGAATGAAGAGGTGGCCGGGTGGCTGACCGAGGACGGCTACGCGCACGTCTCCACCTTTGGCGGCGCGGAGCTGGGTTGCGCGGTGGCCATCAAGGTGCTGGAGATCTGCAACCGGCCCGAGGTGCTGGCCAACGTGAGCGAGATCTCGGAACGTTTCGGCCGGGGGCTGAGCGGGATCCAGGGCCGGAATCCGTTTCTGAAGGAGATCCGCAGATGCGGGCTGGTGATGGCGCTCGGTTTCGACCACGAGATCGGCGGCATTTTGATGATGCAGGCGCTTTACCGAAACGGCATCTGGGCCTTCTTCGCCGGGTACGATCTCTCTGTTATCCAGTTTAAACCCGGAATTCTGTCGGACGGGCCGCTTTGCGACGAGATCCTGGAACGTTTCGAAAAGGCGCTGTCCGAGGCTTCCGGCGCACTCTAGCCCGTTTTCGGACTCGACCAGGAGAGATAGATGAGCGAATTCAAGAGCCTCCCCTGGGAAGAGCAGGCGCGACGGCTGACCTTGTTGGCGCAACAGGCCCTGCCCGGCTTCGGGGTGTCGAGAGAGGCTTCGCTTACCCTGGTCAATCACCGGGAAAACGCCGTGTTCCGGGTCGACGATCCCGTCTCGGGAGAGCGTTTCGCCATGCGCGTGCACCGCGAGCATTATCAGAGCCAGCAAAGCATCCGCTCCGAGCTGCGGTGGATGGAGGCGCTCAGGCAGGCCGGGTTGCAGACCCCGGAGGCGGTACGGGGAACCGATGCAGAGCCGGTACGGACCGTCGCCGTCCCGGAGGTGCCCGAGCCGCGCCACTGCGACCTGTTTCGCTGGATCGAGGGAACGCAGCCCGATCCCGCGGACCTGGAAACCTACCGGCTGCTGGGAGAGATCAACGCGCGATTGCACCAGCACGCCAGGGAATGGAAGCGCCCGCCCGGATTCGTCCGCCACGCCTGGGACGGGGAGGGCCTGCTGGGCGAGCAGCCCATCTGGGGTCGGTTTCAGGATTTGAAGGAGCTATCCACGGAGCAGCGCGATCTGCTGGTGCGCGGCCGGGACGCCGCCCGGGAGACGCTCGACCACTTCGGCACCACCCCGGATCGCTTCGGCCTGGTGCACGCCGACTTCATGCCGGAGAATATCCTGGTCAGCGACGGGGTGCCGCGAGTCATCGACTTCGACGACGGCGGATTCGGCTGGTTCCTGTATGACCTGGCCACCCTGCTGGCATTTCACTTCGTCGATCCGGACCAGTACCAGCGCATGCTCGGGGCCTGGAGCGACGGGTATCGTTCGGTTTCGCCACTGCCGCAAGAACACCTGCAGGTGCTTCCGGCGTTGATCATGGCCCGCTTCCTGATCTCGCTGGGCTGGCTGCACACCCGCTCCGAGACTCCCATGGCGGTGGAGATGACCGAGATCGCCATCCTGCTGGCCTGCCAGTACGCGGAGACGCTGCTGGGAGCTCGATCGTCTGGTCGGTAGGTCGAAGGACGGGGGGCTACCCTCGTGTTTGCAGTCTGATTACCGGCACGGTACTCTCGATTCGGTCCCGGGACTGCTTTTTATGCCGCTAACCCTTTTGCATAGACCCGTATGGATGACCGTGCTTGCGCTGCTTTGCGCTTGCGCTTGCGCCTCCGGGCCTGAGGCCCGGCCCGTTTCGGCAGGCACGGAGTACTGGTCGGTCCCGGGTTTCTTGCTCGACCTGGGCCGGGAGCGGGCCTCCATCTTCGGCCTGCCGGTCGACGATATCGATACCCTGGAAAAGAAGCTGCGCGCTGCCAAGGGGGGAGCGGCCCGGCGCGAGACCATGCGCTTGCTGGTCTTCGCTCACCTGCGAGCGGCGGACGGTAGTGCCGACGCTCGCGCCCGCAGGCGGCACCGCCGCCGGGCCGATCTGCTGGCGAAATCGCTGGCCAAGGTCACGCGCGACGCCAATGTCTCGGCCGAGATGGCCTTTGCCGAGCTCTGGATGGCCTGGCGCGCGGGCAAGCGCAACGCCGGGGGCATATCCTCCCGCTTCGTTCGATACCACCGCGACAACCACGAGCTTCTCTACTTGGCCTGGGCCCTGCGCGGAGAGGTCGCCTTCGAGTCCAGGCGATACCGGGAAGCGGAAGAGCATTTCCGTTACCTGCTCGGTGTGCCAGAGCATCCGCTCTACGCCTTCGCCCTGTATCGCTCGGCCGACTGCTTCGAGGCCATGAAGAAGAGAGACGAGACGGACAAGGCATTGCGGGAGGTAGTCCAGCTGGGGTGTCGCGACGACGGCTCACCGCTGGTCATGCGCGTGGTCAAGCAGGCCATGCAGCGGCTGCGCATCACCATGAGAAGCGATCCAGACGGAAAGAGCCGTCCGGCGATCTGCCCGAAGCCCGCCGCGGTCGAGGTCGGTTGATCGAGCTGGGCGGAAGCGGAGGGACCGAACAAGCGAAAAGAGGCCAAGCGAAAAGAGGCGCTCCCCGCGCATCCATGCCCTGAAGCGCTCTTCTTCTCTTCGGTCCGTTACCTCTATCCGGCTACTTCTTCGGCTTGAAGACCACCGAGGGCTTGAAGCGCTCCCGGTACTGAAACCCCTCGGCCTGGATCCGGTCGCCGTATTTTTCGCGCAACACCTCCAGCGGAGCGATGTCCAGCGCGTACATGGGGCAGGATTCCACGCAGATGGCCTGTCGTCCCTGCTGCAGTCGCTGCAGGCAGAGCTGGCACTTGTGCATCCGGGCATCCGCTCGCGTTCCGAAGCGCGGGACGTCCCAGGGGCAAGCCTTGAGACAGCGTTTGGGGCACTCCCCCACACCGACGCATCGATCGCGGTTGACGACCACGATGCCGTCGTCCTCTCTCTTGCTGATGGCTTTTTCGGGACAGGCCTTGATGCAGGGGGCGGTTTGGCAGTGAAGGCAGGTGGAGACGAGATAGGCGGCGAACAGCTCGGGATAGGTGCCGCGCTCGATGCAGCGCACCCTGATAAAGCTCTCGGATAGATCGTGGATATCGTACCAGTCCATGCAAGCCACCTGGCAGGTATAGCAACCGGTACAGCGCGTTTGATCGAAGTAGATTCCCAACTGTCGCATGGTATGGCTATCTTTCCGGACCGGAGAAGCGTCTGACCTGCACCAGCGCGCTGTTCATGGGAACCGCGCCCCCCGGAGACATCTCGTCGGCGGTGAGCACGTTGGCGCACCCTCCTCGATCTACCCCATTTTCATCGGGATCGTACCAGGCTCCCTGGCTGAGGTTGACCACGCCGGGCATGATGCGCTGCGTGACCTGGGCGGTCACGCGTACCGTTCCCCGGTCGTTGAAGACATCGACCAGATCGCCGTCGCTGATGCCGCGCGCCTCGGCATCGGAGGGAGTGATCCAGAGGCCGTGCGGTTCGAGTTGCTGCATCCAGGGAACGTTGTGCCAGGTGGAGTGTGCTCGGGTCTTGAAATGGGTGGTCAGCAGCTGCAGCGGGTACTTCTCGGCCAGCGGAGCGTCGTAGTGTTCGTCGTGCCCCAGATACCGGGGGACGGAGGGGATGCGGGGATTGTTCATCTCGGCCAGGTGATCGCAGTCGATCTCAATCTTGCCCGAGAGGGTGGGAAAGGGATGGTTGTCCGGATCGGCGATCTGTTCCTTGAAGGAAACCACCGGTTCGGGCATCTGTATCTTCAGTACGCCGTCGCGCTTCATGGCGTCGAAATCGGAAATGTCGTCGCGGCCGGCGGCGATTCCGCGCAGTATCTGCTCGTCCGATAGAGCGAAAAAATCGCTCGCAATGCCCAGGCGAGGCGCCAGCTCCTTGCAGATCTCCTGGTCCGACTTGGATTCGTACAGGGATTCCACCGCCTTGTTCAGATAGATGTAGTACGGCGAGCCCAGCCAGGGCGGAGCGATGTCGGTTCGCTCCATGAAGGTGTTGACCGGCAGCAGGATGTCGGCGAACTTGGCGGTAGCGGTCATGAACTGCTCATGCACCACCACGAAATCGAGGGATCGGAGCGCCTCTACCCCGCGTCTGGTATTGGGATACTGGTTGAGGCAATTGCAGGCCACGATATAGGCCATCTTGGGATCGGCGGGGTAGCCACCGGCGCGGCCTCGCAAGATGGCGTCCCAGGTCTGGCTGTAGTGGATGCGGGCGCTGGTGGCATTGGTGCCGCCGCTCAGTTTGTAGAGAGAGTCCCTGCGGGGAAGCGCTCCGTCTTCCACCGGATTGGAGGAAGGGATGCCTTTTGACTTATCTATCTTACGCTTCGAGCTCTTCGGGCCGACATGGCCGGTCTCGCGGCTGGAGTAGGCCCGCATGAAGCCGGCGGCGTAACCGCCGCTGACGCCGATGTTACCGGTGATGGCGGTCAACACGTTGGCCGCCCGACAGTACTGTTCGCCGACCGCGCTACGGGCCGGCCCCCAGCCCGCGATCAACGCCGCCGGTTTTTTCGTGGCGTATTGTCGCGCCAACCGTTCGGTCACCGCGGCCGGCACCCGGGTGATGGGCTCGGCCCAGCCCGGGGTCTTGGGCTGTCCGTCGTCGACTCCCAGCAGGTGGTCCCGGTATTTTTCGTAGCCCACGGTATACCGATCGACTAAGGCCTGGTCTTGCAGATTCTCGCTGATGATGACGTGCGCCATGGCCAGCAGCATGGCCGTATCGGTGCCGGGGCGGATGGGAATCCACTGGTCGGCAAAGGTGGCGACCGAGTCGGTGAAACGGGGATCGACCGCCACGATCGGCGTGCCCTGTTCGCGGACCCGAGCCAGAAAGAGACTGGTCTCGGGATCCCAGATGGTATTGGCCGGATTCCACCCCCACAGGATCAGCAATTTGCTGTTGAGCAGGTCGTCACGGGAATTGCCGGTGCGGATGGTGCCGTAGGTGGCCATGGAGGCGAAGAGCGCTCCCTCGTACGAGGGCACCCCCCAGTACCGGGTATAGCCGCCAAACAGTTGAAGCATGAGACCGACCGGAATCGGACCGTGCAGAAGCCCTTGGTTGCCGGCTCCGGGAATGAAGAAGATGGAGCTGTTGCCGTGTTCCTGCCTGATCTGCTTCATGCGAGCGGCCGTCTCGTCCAGCGCCTCGTCCCAGCAGACGCGTTCGAACCGTCCGCTGCCCCGCTCGCCGGTTCGGCGCATGGGATACTGCAGGCGGTCCGGCGAATAGAGCCGCTGCCGGTAGGAGCGGCCGCGCAGGCAGGCTCGGATCTGCGGCTGCGCTCCTGTGTCGGATTCGAAACGGACGATTCTACCGTCGCGAACGTGGGCCCTGAGCACGCAGCGGCCCCCGCAGTCGTGGCAGCATCCAGTGGGGACAACCCGAGTTTCCGGGTTCGTGCCGTCCGCTAGGGTGCCGGCGGTCTCGGCTTGGCGGTCCGCTTGCGTCTGTCTCTTCCGGTTCACTTCTCGTGCTACTCCTTCATACCTGCCTTTCGGTCTTGCTCGTTAATGTCGTCGTCGAGATCCGACTCGCTATCCACGGACACGAAGCGCCCGCGCCGGTCCAGCCGCATCAACCAGACCCGGTCCGATCCCTGGTGGTCAGAGGGGCCGAAGCGGATGGGAGCGCCGATGCCGAGGTCCAGGTCGTCGATCGATTCCAGGGAGTCCACCAACCGCTCGCGGGTCAGGCGGGGCGAAGGCTTGATGCCCGCGCCGGTAGAATCGGCAGCGGCGTCGGGCGCGGTGGCGCGCCGGAGCGCCTCGGTCATGATGCTAGCGGCGACGTAGCCCTCCAGCGAGATAAAGCCCGGCTTCTCCTGCGGGAAGTACCGTTGCAGGTGCTCCCGGTAGCGTATCACCCCGGTCGAGGAGGAAAAGGGATCGGGCACCACCTGGGTGATGAGGACCTGCCGCGTTTTCCGCGCCTTGTTGCCGCCGAGCAAGCGCAATTCGTCGAGCAGTGACTGCGCGTTGACCGCGGAGACCAGGGCGAAGACGGGCTGCATCCCCTCGGCTTCTATGGTGCGGATCAGGCTCGCGGCCGGGCGGTAACCGGACAGCATCACCACGGCGCGTATCCGCTCGCGCGCGCTTGCTACCTTGCCGGCTGCCTCCTTTACGGCAATGCCGTTGCGCCGGTAACCGATCCGCAAAGGCGCCTCTTCGCCCTCCGGGTCTCCGCCTCCCAGGGCCTTGACCACTTTCCGGTATCCGCGCTCCCCGTGGACGTCGTCGCGGGTGAACACCGCGATCTGTTCGGGGGTCAGGCCCAGCCTGCCGGTGAGATGACCGACCAGGGTTTTGATCTCCTCGGTATCACCGGGGCGAAAGCTGAACAGGTAGCGGTTGGGCGGCTGTTTACCGGCTGTATCCGCCACGCTCACCGCGCCGAGTATGGGCGTCTTCGATCGCAGGGCCAGCTTGACCGCTATCCTGCCCAGGGGGTCGCCGATGGCTCCGATGGCGGCGAAGACGCGGCGCTTGCCTAGCAGCTCCACCATGACGGCGCGCGCTCGCTTGGGATGCTGTCCGTCGTCGAGCGCTACCAGCGTTAGGGCTCGGCCGCCGATGCCGCCGTCGTCGTTGACTCCGTGCAAATGGGCCAGCGCGCCGGTATGAAGTGCGCGTCCGGTATCGCGGTTGGGGCCGGAAAAGGCCGCGCTCATCCCCAGCTCGAGCGGCTCGAGCTTCTGCTCGACAGGCGATTTCGCCGCCGGGGCTTGCTCGCCGAAGAAGCGCAGGCCGACGAAGGTCAAGGCCGCGCCGGCGGCCACGGCCAAGAGCAGCGTCATGGCCATGCCCAGCACCGGAGCGAAGGGGCTGCGCGAGGTCAGCTTCGCGTCTTCGCCGCTGGCGCCCTCCATGGGCTCGCGCACCAGCCAGAGCGGTCGGTGCATTCGCCACCAGCGCTCGGCCCGCTCTTCGGTCCACGGCTCCTCGAAGCTGAGCCGCGCCAGTCGCTCCGCGACCTCGCGCGCGCTCTGCGGCCTGTTCTCGGGTTTCTTCTCCAGAAGATCCATGATGATCCCCTCGAACTTCTTGGAGATCACCTGCCCCGATCGCATGGAGGGTGTTTCCGGCTTCTGCTCCAGGTGCGCTACCATTACCTGCATGGCGTTGTCGCCCTCGAAGGGCGGCTGCCCGGTCAGCAGAAAATAGGCGACGCATCCCACCGAATAGAGGTCGGCGCGCGCGTCCACGTTGTTCGCGCCCCGGGCGATCTCGGGCGGCATGAAGGCGGGCGTGCCCACCGTGCGATCGGGCGAGGAGAGGTTGACGTCGCTTTCGGAGGACTCCGCGGTCTTGACCAGGCCGAAGTCCAGCACCTTCACGAAGTCGTAGCTCAGACCGAGCTGGCAGAGGAAGATGTTAGCCGGTTTGATGTCGCGGTGGATGAGGCCGTTATGATGGGCTTCGGCCAGGGAGTCGCAGACCTGGCGCAGGATGAACGCCACCCGTTCGGCCTGCAGCGGGCCGTAGGTCTCCACCACCGTGCGCAGATCCACTCCGTGCAGCAGCTCCATCACCGTGAAGAAGACGCCGTCGTCGGTGATACCGAAGTCGTAGATCTGCACCGTGTGCGGCGAGTGTAGCCCCGAGGTTGCCCTCGCCTCGCGCTCGAAGCGGCGCAGGGCGTTCTCCCCGCCGCCGGCCGCGGCGGGGCGGATGAGCTTGATGGCCACCTCGCGATCGAGCATCTCGTGTCGGGCCAGCCACACCTCGCCCATACCGCCGCGTCCGATCAACTCGACGAGCTTGTACTGCTTGAGATGGGAGGATCGGGCCATGGTCGGCCGGTCTAGCCTCGTTCGTCGCCGAAGACGATGCCCAGCGAGCGAGCCGCCCGGACCATCTCGCCCTGCGGATCGACGCGCTTGGGCCTGTCCACCGCCTCCTCGATGGGCACGGCCACGATCTGGGTGCCTCGCAGGGCAACCATCTTGCCGAACTCGCCCTGCGCCACCAGCTCGGCCGCTCGCTCGCCGAAACGGTTGCCCAGCACGCGGTCGAAGCAGGAGGGGCTTCCGCCCCGCTGGATGTGGCCCAGCACCGTGGCGCGTACCTCCAGATCGACCAGCTGCTTCAGCCCCTCGGCCACCCGCGAGGCCGCGCCGGCCAGCTTGAGCATGGCGCCGGCCTCGCGCGCGCCGTCGGTGCTAACCTCGCCGCCCTGCGGCTTGGCGCCCTCGGAGACCACCACGATGGAGAAGGGCATGCCCTGCTTGCGCCGCGTGGCGATCATCCGGGCCAGCGGCTCGAGCCGGTAGCGGATCTCGGGGATGAGGATGGCGTGCGCCGCGCCGGCCATACCGGCGTGCAGCGCGATCCAGCCCGCGTCTCGCCCCATCACCTCTACCAGCATCACCCGGTCGTGGCTCTCGGCCGTGTCCCGCAGCCGGTCGATGGCGTCGGTCGCCACCTGTACCGCGGTGTCGAAGCCGAAGGTGTAATCGGTGGCGCCCAGATCGTTGTCGATGGTCTTGGGCACCCCCACCAGGTTGGTGAGCCCCCGCCCGATGGCCTTGTAGGCGATAGCCTGCGATCCGTCTCCGCCCACGTTGACCAACGCGTCGAGCTGCAGCTTGCGCCAGTTCTCCAGTACGCGGTCGAAGACGTCTATCTCCCGTACCTTGCCCCCTTTCTTCACGGCGTAGCGAAAGGGATCGGCGCGGTTGCTGGTTCCCAGGATGGTGCCGCCGCGGGTCTGGATATCCCTGACGCTCTCCTCGTCCAGCCAGCGGTTTCCGTGGGGGGAGCGATAGTCGAGATCGATGAGCCCGTTGAAGGCATCTTCGATGCCGAGGATCTTCCACCGGTAGCGGCTGATGCCGGTCTTGACCACAGCTCGTATGACCGGATTCAGCCCCGGGCAGTCTCCGCCGCCGGTCATGATGGCCACTCTCTTTACCTTTATCTTCGCCATTTTTCCGCTCCTCCGGCCCTGCGAGGCTTCTGCGAAGAGGCGCGCCGCCTCGACGTTTGAACCGCCCTGCCGCGCGACCCTCAAGCCTATATGAGGGACGAGAGGGCTACAAGAGCGAGCTTTCCCCTCTCCCCCGTAGCGAGAAGAGATCGGCAGAACCGGGTATGAGGCACTACCGTGATCCGCAGCCGACCCGCTCCAGAACCAGGTCGGCAGTCATCGGGAACACGCCGATAGAGAATATCGGCCTACCAAGCCTGCCCGAAGGCTTTCTCGGACGGGTTTGTACTCGTCCAGGATTTCCGGCATATTCGCTTCTAGAGCACCGATCGGGTTGAAAACGCCATGATTTCGCGGTCTAGAGGGGCCATCTGCGGCCTCGTCCCTCCTAGAAATGGCTATACCATTCCTTCGTCGGGCCGAGAGCCGCATCTGGCCCCTCTATCCTCGCGAACTCAAAGACGTTTCAACCCGATCGGTGCTCTAGGCCCTCGTTGCCGATCGAGCGGCTCCGTCGATCGATGCTTTGGCGTACAAAGGGCAACGCGGTCTTCGACGGTTCGCGGTTGTATAGGTTGGGTTAACTTTCCGTCCAGAGCGGAGGACCGTACAAGAACCTCGACGGGGACCTCTTGAGGTAGCCTACGAACTCTACGAGGAGTCTTCGGAACTATGGAGATAATAGACCTAGCTGCTAGGCTTGAGAAGGCGCGAGAGGTGCTCGCCAGGATGGCGGAAGGCGATCTCAACGTCTCTATCGAGGTCGAGCACTTCACCGACTCCCTGGCACCTCTCGAAATCGGTATCAATTCGCTCATCACCGACCTGCGCGAAACCTTCGAGTCCAATCAGGCCAAGACCCAGACGTTGCTGGAGCAGCGGGGCGAGTTGGAGAAGAGGCTCGAGACGATCGAGAAGCAGGGCCGTGTCATCCAAAAGCTCTCCACCCCGATCATGGAGGTCTGGGACGGCGTATTGGTCCTGCCCATCATCGGCGAGATCGATGCCGCGCGATCGGTTGACATCATGAATTCGCTGCTCGCGCGCGTCGATGCCACGCATGACGCATGGGTCATCATCGACGTCACCGGAATGGACGGCATGGATGCGCGCTCCGCCAGCTATCTGATCGAGATGACGAAAGCGGTGTCTCTGCTGGGCGCGCAAGCCGTCCTCACCGGTATTCGAACTGACGTTGCCCAGACTCTGGCGAACGCCCGATCCGAATTACGGGAACTCACGACCCGCAGACACCTCCGGGACGGACTCAGGTTATGTCTGAGCCGGATGGCCGAAGAGGGAGCGGGGAAGCGATGATGCTGCAAAGGCTTATGAACGAGTGGCCCTTCGCTCTGGGCGAGGGACCCTATCGAATCAGCGGTTTGGTCTACCAGGGTCAGAAGAAAGCCTATGCAAAGCGCTGGAAAGGCGGGCACCAGGAAGTGATCGCGCTGCTACGAGCGCACGACCAGGCCTACGCCGACTTCTTCGACCAGACGTTCCTGTCAACCAGGCAGTACGACCTCTTTGGCATCGTGGCCGTCAGCGCCGTCCTGTCTCGAGCAGTCGGTCAAACACATCACGACTTCATCTACGAATATTCGAAGCGGCAATTCGAGATCGATACCGGGGGTCTTTACCGCATCGTTTTGCGCCTGACCTCACCGTCGAGGATATTCCAGACGCTGGTCGATTCGGAGCTATACTATTACAATTTCGCGCCGCTCGCCATGGCCGAGCTCCGACCCAACGGCGTCAAATGCGTCAAGAAGGGGTTTCCGATACTACTCAGCGGCTGGTACGACATCGTTGTGCATGCTTATACCGACGTCACCATGGCCCGGTGCGGCGTCAAGGACTATCACCTATCGATAGAAAAGGAGCCGACCGGTGAGTTCGTCGAAACCGTCGAGCTGTGCAATTACCATATCGAGGTCAACTGGACGTAATCCCCGGCGCTCGAGGCAGCAGGCTGGTGAGGCCTCCGTTTTGGGTTGGTTGATGATGATAGCGGCTAGGCGCCGTAGACTCGACGGTTGAAACCACTTCTAGAGCACCGAACGGGTTGAAACGTCTTTGAGTTCGCGAGGATAGAGGGGCCAGATGCGGCTCTCGGCCCGACGAAGGAATGGTAGAGCCATTTCTAGGAGGTGCGAGGCCGCAGATGGCCCCTGTAGACCGCGAAATCATGGCATTTTCAACCCGTTCGGTGCTCTAGGCCTTCTGCCGGATCCATTCCACGCAGAGCTTGAGGGCGTTGCTCAGGCCGACCGTGCCGCCCTCTTTCTCGTCTTCGTACAGCGTATACTGGTCCCTGGGGGTGTGGTACCAGCGGATCATCTGGCCCGGCACGGTCATGGCCATGAACGCCGCGGCCTTGACCCCGTAGCGGGAAAAGGCAAGGGTGTCGGTCGCCCCGCCAAAGGTGGGGAAAGGGATTTTGATATAGGGTACGCCGGCGGTCTCTGCCGCGCGGGCCAGGCCGTTGTAGACCTCGGGCGCGTTTCTGACAAAGGAGTTGCCGTCGGTGGTGAAGATGATCTGCTTGGGGTGAACTACCGTATCGACGTTGCAGACCAGGGTGTCGAGCCTCTTGAGCTCCTCCAGGTGCTGCTGCACGTAGCGCAGCGAGCCGCGCGTGCCCGCTTCCTCGGCGCCAAAGGTGATCATGCGGATCTCGGTGTCGGGCGGGACCAGCTCCGGATGGCGCATGAGCACTCTGCCCACGCCCAGCGCGATCGCGCAGCCGGAAAGGTTGTCCGCCGCTCCCGGGACCGTTCCGCCGTTCTTGCTCGAGCCGATGAAGAAAAAGGCCGAGATGAAACCCAGCGGTCCCACGAACGCGCTCATGCGGAACACGAACGGGTCGGTCCAGCAAAGCGAGTGTCCGGATAGCAGCAGGGAGAAGAATTCTGCCCCGGTACCGACCAGCAGCGTGACCAGGCTGATGAAGATGAAGGCTTGGGCCAGGTAGTAACCGAAGCCGAGATAGGTCAGCCAGTTGAACTGAACGGCGCTGTCGTGGTGTCCACCCACGATTATGAGCCGCTTGATCTCCTCGGCCTTTTGTCCCTTGCGCCGGATGGTTCCGATCACGTTCTGCGATTCGCCCTTCTTGAAGAGGAAATCGACCATCTCGCGATAGAGGAAGAACTCGCCCACCGCGGCCGAGTTGACCAGAAAGATGCAGAGAAAGGCCAGAAAGGCGAAGAGCAGCGGAAAGCCGAAGTCCTGCCGGGTGAAGAAGAACAGGACCGACAGCAGGGCCAGGATGCACCCCCAGCGGAACCAGCCGAAGAAGGCGTTGGGCGCCAGCCGGGTCTTTTCCACCGCGACGTTTTCCGCTCCCACCAGCTTCTCCATCTCCTCCTTCAGGATCGTGGCTCGCCGCTCTTCCTGCGGGGTGCAGGGACTGCCGGGTCCCACCTCGGTGCAGATCTTTTTGATGAGGCCGAACATGTAGTCGGCGTCGGCATCGGTCACCAGCGGTTCGTTTTTCGCTTCGGCGCTCTTGGTCATGGCTTCCTTTTTTCTATACCGCTATCCCGTGATCGATAAAGACCTTCCGGCAGTTCTCCAGGTGCTCCGCGCTCGACCAGGAGCGCATGGGGTCTGCTTCCAGGCAGGGATCGGGGGCGCCGATCTTGCGGTTCTTCGCCATCCAGAGCGGGTTGTTGGGCAGCAGCCGGGCAGAGGCCACCCCGTTGTCGACGAGAAAACGCGCGATGGCCTCGAGGTTCTCCGCTGTATCGGTGATCCCGGGGATGAGCGGGGTGCGGGGCAACAGGGTGAAACCGTTCCCGCGGGCCAGCTCGTTCAGCCGCGCGAAGTTCTTCAGGATGGTGCGGTTACTGGTCCCGCAGTAGCGCCGGTGCGCGTCGTCGTCGAAGAGCTTGAGGTCCATGTACACGGTATCCAGGTGGGGTAGGACCGTCTTTTCGAAGCGCTCCAGGTTGAACAGCCCGCAGGTCTCGATCAGCACCCGGACCTCTTCCGTAGCGAGCGCCGCCGCCAGCTCCGAGAGAAAATCCATGTACAGCGTGGGCTCGCCGCCCGAGAGGGTGACCCCGCCGCCCGAGTTGTCGAAGAAGGGCTTGTCCTTGACCACCGCCTGGACCATCTGCTCGAGGCTCATCTGGCTGCCGATGCGGTGTAGCGCCCCGGACGGGCACCGCTCGCTGCACTGGAGGCAGAGGTCGCAGAGCGATCGCTCCACGAACCCGGGGCTTTGCCGGTTCAACGCTTCCCGGTGGCAGGTTCCGAGGCAGGTATCGCAACCCACGCACTTCTCCCCGTCGAAGCCTAGCTCGACCCCCGACTTTTTGCTCTCGGGGTTGTGGCACCAGAGGCAGTCGAGCGGGCAGCCCTTGAGGAAGATGACCGAGCGGATGCCCGGGCCGTCGTCCAGGCTGTTTCCCTTGATATCCATGACCAGGGGAATCCTGCCGTCCGCCGGCCGGGGCGCTGCCCCTGCTGCTGTCTCTGTTTCACATCTGGTATTCACAGCGCCGTATTACCTCGAGCTGCAGGTCGCGCACCAGCTCCGTGAAGTAAGCACAGTAGCCGGAGATGCGCACCATCAGGTCCCGGTACAGCTCGGGATGGGCCATGGCGTCGCGCAGGGTGTCGGTGTCGACCACGTTGAACTGCACCTGCATGCCGCCCTTCTCGATGAAGGTCTTGGCGTAGGCGGTCATGCGGTCCACCGCCTGCTCGTGAGTGTCGTCCGGGCCGGGCACCACCCGCACGTTGAAGGCGATGTTGTTGTCCAGGGTCTTCGGGTCGAGCATGGCCACGTCCATCAGGTTGTCCAGCAGGTTGGCCGACGCGCCGGGGTGGGGGGTAAGCCCCGGCGTGAAGGGCTCTGCGTCCAGCCTGCCCGAGGGCGTGGCGCCCGTCACCCGGCCGTAGGAGACATGGTTGGACATGGACCACCAGCCGGTGGCGTAGTGGCCGCCCCGGTAATTGACCCTGGCCCGGAAGAAGCCGTTGACCAGGCCGGTGACGCGCCGGGCCATCTGTAGCGCCTCGGGGTCTCGCGATCCAAAGCGGCGAACCCGGTTGCGGACCAGGGCCTGCAGCCCCTGGCTGCCCTCGAAGTTCGTCTCCATCGCCTGCTTGAGCTCCGGGAACGAGATGCGCTTTTCCTCGAAGACCAGCTGCTTGATCACCAGCAGCGAGTCCACCACGTCTGCCAGCCCCATGAAGGTGGCGCCCGAGGAGTTATAGCGTGCTCCGCCGCGGGTGATGCCGCGGCCGCTCTTGATGCAGTCGTCGGTAAGCGAGCTCAGCAGCGGCGCCGGCTGGTGCTCCTGGTAGAGCAGGCCGAGCTGGTCGTTTCCCACCACCGCCTGTTCGAAGAGGAATTCGCACTGCGCGGTAAAGGCCTGCATGAACTGCTCGAAATCCGCGAAGTCGCCCCGGTCGACGCGTCCGGTCCGGGGACCGAGCTGCCAGTTCATCAGCGGGTGCAGGCCGTCGTTCAGCGCCATCTCCAGCGGCGCGACCAGGTTGATCTCCAGACTGGAGGTGGCGCTGCTGTGCACGCCCGGCAGCGAGGGCTCCACGCAGCCGGTGGCCACCCAGTCGCGGACGTCTTCCAGCTTCCAGCCGTGGCTGCCGAGCGCCTCGATCATGGCCGGGTCGCCGTGAATGGCCGGGGTGGCGCCGGTGATGTAGTTCACGTCGCAGACCCGCCGCAGGTAATCGAGGCTGTTGACGCCGGGCTGGAAGCGCGCGTGCATGTTGGGGTTGTTCAGCGCCAACAGCTCCGTCACCTTGAGGATGATGTAGGTCATGTCGTTGACCGCGTCCTCGCCCTTTTGGTTCACCCCGCCCACGGTGATGGTGATGTTGGGAGAGGAGCCCGAGTTCTGCCAGATGCCCACCTCGGGCGCCGGGATATCGTGGCTGGAGACCAGGAAGTAGAGGCAACCCGTGAGCTCCACCGCCTGCCGAACGTAGTGCTCCCTCCGCTCCGGATCGGTGATGGCGAGCGCATCGGCCTCGAAGTAAGGCTGCAGGATCTGGTCGAGCCGTCCCAGCGCCGGGCCGTCGTCCACGCTCTCCATGCCCAGGCAGACCAGGGCGATGGCGATGGACTGCACCGCCTCGTACAGGGTGCGGGCCGGGTGCTCGGGAACCCGCCGCAGAACCTCGCGCAGCGTTTCCAGCTCGGCCCGCCGGGCGGGATCGCTCTCTGTACGCGACTGTTGCTCGGCCTGCGCGGCCAGCCGTGCGGCATAGACGTTCACCCCCTGAAGCGCGATCTTCATGGCCTGCAGCAGGTTGCGCTTTTCCGCGTCCTGCTCGCCCGGGCCCGCGAGCTCGCGGTCGATCTCCTCCCTCAGGCCGCGCGTACCCTTGCGCACGATCTTGTCGAAGCCGGCGGTCACCTCGGACATGGAGACCGTCTTCCAGAAGAAGATGGAGAAGAAGCGCTCGTGGATCTGCGCGGCCAGCGGATTGTCGTAGCGCTGTTTCCACCACTCCGTGAAGTTCCGCCTGGCCCAGTAGGGGATCACGTACTTGTGCAATGACTCGATGCATTGGTCGGAGACCGCGTAGGGCTGTAGCTCCCGCGTGCGGCAGGTCTTGAGCTCTCCCCAGAGAAACGGCAGCACCGCAAAAGGGTGGCCCACGCAGCCGTTGACCGGATTCGGCGTGTAAGAGCCGGCCAGCAGGCTCCGGTCGCGGATCACCGGCAGGCGGTTTTCCAGAACGTAGCGCAGGCTCTCGGCGCGGCGCAGGTTGGGCTCCCAGGGCGTCCCGTCCTTCCGGGTCTCGTAGCTTCCGTTTTGCACGAAGAAGTCGGTCATCAATTCGCCCATCTCCGGCGAGAGCTCGCAGGGTGCGGCGAACAGCTGCTCGCGCAAGGCCTCCAGCCGCGGCAAGGCCTCCAGCCCGAAGTCGGAGAGAAAGGGGTCCCCGAGCACCTTCACCCCGGGGTCGCCCGCGCTGCCGCGGATGCGGCTCTGCTTGCGGCGGGACCTCTCCTCGCGGCCGGAGCGATCCGCGTCGCGACCGAGCTCCAGGTTGGCTTTTCGATGTTCTTGCTTCTGGGCCTCGATGGACTTTTCCATCTCTTCGCCCATCAGCAGGCTCAACACGTAATTGAACAGCTGCGCGTAGGCCAGGTTGCCCTCGATACGCAGCCGGCCGCGCAGGATCGACATTACCGCGTCGTCCGCGCTTCCCATCAGCTGGGTCATCAGGTCCTCGCCGGTGGTGAAGACCAGCTGTACATCCGCGTTCTCCGGAACCGGCGCCTTCAGGCTGATCTTCCCCTTGTCGAAGACCAGGGCCTGCTCCAGCAGCCCGTCGTCGGATCGGAGGCCGACGGTGGCGTCGATCCAGCCGTTTCGTCCCTGCAGCTGTTGCTGCATCTCCGGATCCGAGTTGAAGGAGTCGGCCAGGAATTGCAGTAGGCCTCGGGCCTGCTCGTTGATCGAAGTTGCCTGTTCCACTTCATCCTCCTTCACGTCCACCGGTCGGAAACCGGTGCGCCCGAACCGCGCGTACCGGTTTTCGACCGGTGGACGTGTCGTTTTCGCTGACGGGTACCGAGACCGTCCATTCTTAATCCATAGCACATGCAGAATAGTATGTAAATGCATTCGAGCATGTATGTAAAGTTCCCGGGCATTTTATTCGGTATTAAAAGAAGAATAAGAATAAAATATAGCCTAGATAGGCAGTTATTGGTCGCTCCAAGACATTGCGCGGCCGCGAGACGAAGGAGACGACGGTACTGCGGGAAGTCTCCGATGGTTGCCGGGCCGGCGAACGCATTTTTCGACGCCCCCCGGGTCGGGAATCCCGCGGTACGGCCGGCGGCAAGAGACGAAAGCGGACGGACGAGTCCACCAGAGGTGGCTGGATCGAAGTGCCGGCCCGAACCGCAGGATTCCTACGGGGGGGTGGGGCGGGGGCGCTTCAGGACGAACGAAGGCGCCAGCTCTTTTAGCGTCTCGACCACGCCGTAGATGCGGGCGTCGTCCCCTCGCATGACCTTTTCCACCACCAGGCCTTCGAAGAGCGCTAGGACGGCCGTCCATAGGATGTCGAAGCTGATCTCGGTGTCGACCTTTCCCTGCAGGTGCTCCCGGAAGGTTGCGTCGACCTGCTCGTCGTTGCGGCGGTTCGCCTCTACCATGGCTCGGTGAAGCTCGGGATCGTTGCGGGCCGCGAAGACCAGCTCCAGATAGGCGTGGCCCACCGGTCCGGACATGACCTTCCATAGAACGTCGAAGCTATAGGAGACCGGATCCTCGTCTTCGGGCATCTCAGCCAGCAGCGAGCTGAACTGACGGTTGCCTCGCTCGAACAGGTGCTCCATGGCGGCGGTCAGCAATTGGGTGCGGCTGCCGAAATGGTGAAGCTGCGCACCCCTCGAGAGGCCGGCGCGATCGGCGATGGTCTGGGCCGTGGTCCTGGCGTAGCCGAGCTCGGCCAGGCAGTCGATAGTCACCTCGAGCAGAAGCGCACGCGTCTCTGCGCTGCGCTGCTCTTGGGTGCGCCGTTTGCGCGGACGGGGCCGGTTCGGTTCGCCTGTAGAGCTCATGCCGAGGAACCCGTCAGGAGAACAGGTTGTATCGAACGATGCAGTACATGGCGCGTACGCCGTCCTTCCAGTTGATCTTCTTCCCCTCCTTGTAGGTCCTTCCGCTGTAGCTCACGCCGACCTCGTAAATGCGGCAACCCTTGCGGGCTACCTTGGCCACGATCTCGGGCTCGAAGCCGAAGCGTTTTTCCTCGATGTCGATCGACTGGATGACCTCTCGCCGGAAGATCTTGTAGCAGCATTCGATGTCGGTCAGGTTGAGGTTGGTGAACATGTTCGAGGCGGTGGTGATGATCGCGTTGCCCACGCTGTGCCAGAAATAGAGCACGCGGTGCGATTCGCCGCCGATAAAGCGCGAGCCGATCACCACATCGGCGTCTCCGCGTACGATGGGTTGCATCAGCCGATGGTAGTCCGTCGGGTCGTATTCCAGGTCGGCGTCCTGCACCACAACCAGCTCTCCGGTAGCGCGGGTGAATCCCGTCTTGAGCGCGGCACCCTTGCCCTGGTTGCTTTCGTGCTTGCAGAGCACCAACCGGCCCTGCTGCTGCATCTGTTCGAGTATCTCCACGCTGCCATCGGTGGAGCAGTCATCGACCGCGATGATCTCCTTGAACAGGTCCACCGCCTCCACCCGGCGGATGATCTCCTCCAGCGTGTTTAGCTCGTTGTAGACCGGGATGACGATCGAAAGCTTCATCGGCGAGCAGTTTATAACACGACCGCCGTAGCGGAAAGCCGCACGCTTGACAGGACGGGCTGCCTCGACGCCAATTCCCCGATGTTCGTCTTCATCGCAGGCGTGCAACCCAGACGCACCACCCTGGATCGTCGCTCTCGGACCTGTCCCTGCTGCGGTAGCCCCCGGGCGGTCGTCCAGCGGGTCGACCATTACTTCAGCTTCTTCTTCATCCCGCTGTTTCCGGTGAAGAAGGGGGTGCCGGTGCTGGCTTGCGATCGGTGCGGTGTGGTTCACGAACAGAGCGGTACGCCCGTTGAACGATCACCCGGGCCGGTCATCCCGGGGGCCTGCGCCTCTTGCGGTCGACGTCTGCAACCGGGATTCAGCTTTTGCCCCGGATGCGGCGCGCCCGTGTAGCAGGGATCGGCTCCGCCGGCCGGGTTTCGCCTTCAATCGGTTTTTGTGCGAAAACAAATGCCGTGGGTCGAACGTCCAAGCACCGAGCACGAACCGGACTCGACCCCGTTGGCTGGAGGTTTTTATGGCTGACCACGACTTGACCGCACGACGTCTTCTTCCCGTTCTCGCCGTCGCCATGGCCTTGGCCGGGGGCTGGTTTCCGGCCGCCCTGGAAGCGCAGAGCTGCGCCGAGCTGGAGGTCCGGGCGCTTCTCGATCGCGTTGACGACGTATACCGGGGCAACTCCTCGCACGGCGAGATGAGCATGGAGGTCGTCACCCGGCACTGGAAGCGCCGGTTGACCATGGAGGTCTGGTCCCGGGGCGAACGGCGGTCGCTGGTACGGATCCTCTCGCCCCTGAAGGAGAAAGGCACGGCCACCCTGAGGGTCGGCAACGACATCTGGAACTACCTGCCCAAGGTGCAGCGGGTAATCAAGGTTCCCTCCTCGATGATGGGAAGCAGCTGGATGGGCAGCCACCTGACCAACGACGACCTGGTCAAGAAGAACCGTATGGCCGCGGACTTCACCTTCGAGAAGACCTTCAGCGGCGAACGGAAGGGTCGCTCGCTGGTCGAGATCACCCTGGTGCCCAGGCCCGAGGCAGCCATGGTCTGGGGCAAGGTGGTGGTGGAGATCGACGCGGAGTCCTGTCTGCCCCTGCGGGAGCTGTTCTACGACGAGGAGATGCGGCTGGCCCGAACCATGATCTTCTCGGATGTCAAGAAGGTGAAGGGGCGCCAGCTGCCCATGACCGTCACCATCTACCCGGCGGACAGACCCGGCGAGCACACCCGCGTCCGCTACCGGACCCTCGAGCTGGATGTCCCCGTGGACGAAGCCATCTTCAGTCGGCGCAACCTACAGCGCTAGAGACGCGAGCCGGCGCCGCGGAGCCGGGGCTTGCCCCCTCCCTCGTGCAGTTGGTCGGTTGCGCTCTACTCGCAGGCCTCGATATGGAGGCTGAGCGTGTCGATCTCCCCCGGCTCTCCGGTCTCGTCCTGGTAGCTCTGTTCCAACGCCCCTATCAGGTCCGTCTCGACGCTCGTCAGGTCCATGGCGCGTAGCTGCTGGCAGGTGTATCCGACCAGAACCTCGCGCATGGCAAAAGAGGTCTGCCTCTCGTGGGTGGCCAGCACCTGGGTCAGGTCGGTGTTCTCGGAGTGAATTTGTACGCTGTAGGTCAGCAGCTCCTCGCCGAGCGGAGCGTAGTCGAAGCCTTCGCAGGGGAGCGTCACATCGGTGAATCCGGCCGCCCCCCCCGCGCCCCCGGTGCCGCCGGCGACGTTCAGCCCGCCTGAACCTCCCTCGCTTTCGTCCGGGGGCTGGGGAGCGCCGGGCTTGTTGTCATCCGCGCAGGCGACCGCGAGGCAGGCGCAGGCGAGAAGCCACGCGAACCGGAAATACCGCGCCGCTGGGTCACGCGGAAGAGAGCTGGTCATTCGATATCCTTTGTTTTCGGGGGCCGGCGCGAGATCATCGGAGGCGGCGGCGGCGGGCCGTTCGAAGAGGGACCGGACGGGATGACCGGCGGCGTGCGCGACGCGGCCGGCGGCGGCGGGCGAGAGATCACCGGTTCGGGCGCGAGACGGGGATTGGCGTGGGCGTAGCGCGTCGATGACTGGGAGTCGGGCTGCGGCGACGGCTGGCGCGCCCGCTTTTCGAGCTGCCTTTCGTCCTCTTCCGGTTCCCGCTCGACCTTTCGAGAAGCCGGAGCCGGCTCGGAGTGCTCGGTCGCCGGCGCGCCCGAAGCCTGGCTCTCCCGGTCTGGAAGGCGGACCCCCTTGAGCTTGCTGAGGCGTTCCTGGCGCTGGCGACGGGCGATGTACCACTCGTCGATCAAATACTCGATCAGACCGAGCAGGATGTCCGGCTCCTCGGGCTCGGAATCGAGGACCAGGTTGATCGCCTTTTCCATGTGCTTGCCGATCAGCCCCGTCTGCCGGACCGTCTCGATGGCGTCCCAGGTATCGGGATCGATCTTGGCCCGGGCCGCTTCCAGCTCCTCGTTGAGAAACTTCTCCCGCACGTCCCAGAAATCGCGCACCATGGCCTGCAAGCAGCGCCTGGCCAGCGTGGCCGCGGCGTCCGGGCTGATCTCCTTGACCCCGGTCGCCTGCTCGTATTCCTTGCGAACCGCCTCCGGCACGAATTCCGGGAGCTGCCGCGCGGTGGTGGACGGGATAAGCTGCCAGCGCTTGATCGGGGCCGCGCCCGGGGTCAGCGTTCCCCGCTCGTCCTTCTTCATCTCGTACATGTCGAGCACGGCGTGCAGCTGTCGGCAATTGCGGTTCGGGCAGACCGTCAGGGTGAGGAAGAAGACCCGCGGTCCGCCCACGTTATCCATCAGCAGCGTGGTCCCCGAACGCTGTACGACGTCCTCCGGTAGCTCGCAGCGGAGGTTACAGAATTGGCACTGCCATTCGTTGGCCATGGTCCCTACTCAATTTTGCCCGATCGGGGGTGGCTTGTGCAACCACCCCCGCTTTGTTGGACACCCGATCCGCGCGCGAAGCGCGCGGATCGGGTGTCCCGCTACCTCCGTGCTCGTCAAAACGGCCTCGGTTGCCGGTGACAACCGTTGTTCATCCACGCTTGTTGGCCTTATCCTGCTTCGGAGCCTCTCGAACACCCATCCCGCCGCTTGCCGGGGGAACGGAGCCATGCAACCAGACACCGAAATGAAAAGGCAAGGGGACTATTGCGCCGAACGGCCGGCGCTGCTGGCGGCAGTCGTGCTGCTGGCCGTCGCGGTCTACGGCCCCAACCTCGGCCATCCGTTCCAGTACGACGACGTCGCCAAGATCGTGCACAACCCCAAGCTGCTCGAACCGCTCGGTTACCTCGAGGCTTTCGGCCGCGAGGGCTATTCCGAGGACACGACCCGCCTGTTACCGAACCTGACCTTCAGTCTGAACTACGCGCTGTTCGGCTGGGATAGCTTCGGCTACCACCTGACCAACCTGCTCTTTCATCTGATCAATATCTGGCTGGTGGCGCTGCTCGGGCAGGCGGTACTGCGCCGGCTGGGGAGCGATAACCGAAATATTCCGCTGCTCGGCGCGGCCATCTTCGCCGTGCACCCGCTCAACAGCGAGGCGGTCAACTACTGCAATGCGCGGCCCAATGTTATGGCCGCTACCTTCTACCTTCTGTCGCTGCTGAGCTTTCTGCGAGCGCTCGAATCGAGAGGGCAGCCGCCGCTGGTGCGGGCGGGCGGCTGGTGCCTGTTCGCCCTGGTCTTGACGGCGGCGCTGCTCAGCAAGGAGCGCGCGGTCACCGTGGTGGTAATGGCTCCGCTCCTGGCCCTCTGGATAGAGGAAGCAAAGCCGGGAACGCTGCCCGGGGCGAAAAGAGAGATCGGCCTGGCGACCGCAGGGCTGCTGCTGGCGGGTACCGCTTCCCTGTTTTTGACCGGGGCCTACGCCGAGATCGACCGCGTCGTGTTCGGGATGGGCGAGCGGATCAGCGACCACTGGGTATTATCCCGGTTGCTGGTCATGCTGGGGCAGGCGAAGGTATTGACGCTGTACCTCGGCCTGGCGCTGTTCCCGCTTCCAGCTTTTCTCAGCGTGGACCACGCCCAGCCCGCCCTCTGGGCGCAGGTACGCGCGAGCGCGGGCGAGGCGGGGGAGCTGGCCGCGCTGCTGGCGGTTCCGCTGCTCAGCGCGCTGTTACTGCTGGTCGTGATCGCGGCGGCGCTGGCCCTGCGGCGCCGGGCCGCCTTTGTTTCCTTCTTCCTGCTCTGGTTTTTCATCGCCCACGCTCCCAGCACGATCATGCCCCGGGGCGAAATGATGGTGGAGTACCGCACCTACCTACCCATGGTGGGCGTCTGCTTGCTGCTGGCCTGGGCGCTTACCAGCGCCTGGCCGCTTCTTTGCGCGCGCTCGGGCTTCCTCGAACGGCACCGCCGGCCGGCCGCCCACCTGATGGTGACGCTGCTGCTCTGCTCGCTGGCGGCCGGGACCATGGTGCGCAACCGGGCCTGGGCTTCCGCCTACGACCTCTGGCTGGACGCCGCTCGCAAGGCGCCGCACAGCCCGCGGGCGCTCTCCAACGTAGGCAAGGAGCTCGCCCAGCGGGAGGAGACGGACGGCGCCATAGAGTACCTGCAGCGCGCGCTGCGGGTCGATGCGAATTTCGGCGACGCGCACAACGGGCTGGCGGCGCTTCTGATCATGCGTGGAGAGCTGGACCGCGCTGGCGAGCACCTGCACAAGGCCCTGCGCAACGCCTCGAATAAAGTAGACGCGTTGAACAACCTGGGAAACGCCCTGGCCCAGAAGGGGATGCTGGACGAGGCGATCGCGGTGTTCGGGCAAGCGCTCGAACGCAGACCCCACGCGCCGGATACGCTCAATAACCTGGGCATGGCGCTCTATCTGCAAGGAAAACCGCGGGAGGCCATCGAGCGCTACCGCGAAGCGCTGCACACCGCCCCTGACCTGGCCGAAGCGCGTTACAACCTGGGCGTGGCGCTCTCCTCGATCGGCGAGCGGGAGCAGGCCATCGAGCAGCTCCGCCAGGCGCTGCGCATCGACCCGGAATACGCCAAGGCCCACAACAACCTGGGCGTGGCGCTGGCCGCCTTGGGCAAGACCGAGCAGGCTGTCGCTAGCTACCGCAAGGCGCTCGAGCTTCAGCCGAACAATGCGCAGGCCCACTACAACCTGGGCGTGGCGCTCGGTGCGCAGGGCAAGCTGGACGAGGCGGCCCTCTGCTACGCCAGGGCGCTGAACCTGCGGTCCGACTACGCCGAGGCCCACACCAACCTCGGCATCATCCAGTTCCGGCAGGGAAAGGCCGCCTCGGCCATGGACCACTATCGCAAGGCGCTGCAGATAACCCCGCGGCTCTTGCAGGCCCATCTCAACCTGGCCATCGCCCTGGGGGCGCTGGGCCGGTTCGAGGAGGCCCTGCGGCACAGCCGCGAGGCATTGCGCATCGATCCCGATCGGCCCATCGCCAGGCGTACCTTTGAGGCGCTGAAGCGCCAGGCCGAGGCGGGCGGGCCGCCCGAGGCGGCGACCTCAACCGAGCCGCCGGAGTAACATCGGGGGGGCTGTTCAACCGCGTGCGTCTTTGCTAGCTACAGCGGCAGGGGTGTGATCGCGTGGCAGAGAGGGCGGAAAAACCGACTTATCAGCAGCTGGAGCTTCGGGTACGGCAACTGGAGGCTCGTCTGGCCGAGCTCGAGCAGGCCGAGGCCTCGCTGGAGAAACGGGAATCGCGTATGCGGGAGGTCGAGAAGATGGCGCTTCTCGGCCACTGGGATCTGGATCTGACCACCAATACCCTGTACTGGTCGGACGAGATCTACCGCATCTTCGATCTATCCCCGGAGCGGTTCGAGGCCACCTACGAGGCGTTTCTCGATACGGTACACCCGGATGACCGACAGCTCGTAGACCGTTCCTATTCCGAGTCGCTGCAGAACCGTACCGGCTACGACATCGTGCACCGCCTGCTGCTGCGCGACGGCAGGGTCCGCTACGTGCACGAGAAGTGCCGGACCGAGTACGACGCCGAGGGTAGACCGCTGCGTTCGCTGGGCACGGTGCAGG
Source organism: uncultured Sandaracinaceae bacterium (assembly GCA_964450715.1). GTDB lineage: Bacteria > Myxococcota_A > Polyangia > Polyangiales > JAFGIB01 > CAYVFC01. The sequence continues at coordinate 89,691 of CAYVFC010000011.1, forward strand.
ACATCACCGAGAGGGTACGCGCCGGGCAGGGCTTCAGCGGCATCGTCGGTAGCGATGCGAAGATGCGCGAGCTGTTCGACAGCATTCGGGATCTGGCGGACATCTCGGTGCCGGTCTACATCCAGGGCGAGAGCGGGACCGGCAAGGAGCTGGTAGCTGCCGCCATCCACAACCAGGGGCCCAGGTCGGGCAAGCCTTTCGTGCCGGTCAATTGCAGCGCGCTGCCCGAAGGACTGCTGGAGAGCGAGCTGTTCGGGCACGTCAAGGGGGCCTTCACCGGAGCGGTCAGGGACAAGAAGGGGCGTTTCGAGCTGGCAAACGGCGGAACTCTCTTTCTGGACGAGATCGCGGATCTGCCCAGAAACGTTCAGGCCAAGCTGCTACGGGTGTTGCAGGAGGGCCGTTTCGAGCGGGTGGGCGACGAGAAGACCTTCTCGGTCGATGTCCGTATCATCAGCGCGGCCAACCGCGATCTCAGGTCCGAGGTAGACCGGGGAGACTTCCGAGCCGACCTCTTCTATCGGATCCGCGTGGTGCCGCTCTATCTTCCACCGCTGCGCGAGCGCAAGACCGACATCCCGCTTCTGGTCGACCATTTCGTAGAAAGGATGGGACGCGAGGGACAGCACACCGAGGGGGTCGCCAGCGAAGTCATGCCCTTCTTGCTCGACTACCCCTGGCCGGGCAATATCCGCGAGTTGCAGAGCGCGCTTCAGTATGCGCTCATCAAATCCCGGGGCCGGATAATTCGGCCGGAGCACCTTCCCGAAGAGTTGCGAGCGGCGAGCGGCTCGCGCGGCGATCGTCAGCTCGGGTCGTCCATCCCCCCCATCGATCCGAAGACGGGACAGACGGGGGCCGCGGTTCGCTCGTCTTCGGCAGACGGCGATCCTGGAGCGGCCCGGTCGAAGCTCGACCGCGGCAGCGTGCAGAGGGCTCTGGACCGCGCGGGTGGAAACAAGACGCGAGCGGCGAAATTGCTGGGGGTGGGGCGCGCAACACTGTACAGGTTCCTGGGCAGCGAGCTCGACCGGGCGTAGCTCCGGGCGCTCTGCCGACGCGCCCCGTAACCCGCCCCCTTTTCTATATACGGCTATCGGAAAAGCGACTCCCGGTATTGCAGGGTCGGTTGTCGCGGCCGATTGCGTGATCACCTTGAACCTATCAGGTGAACAAGTTTTGATTTCTAGTGGTATCGTGATATTCTATTCATATTGTAATTTTCGAATACGTATCATGCGGTCGAACCGGATCTCATATATGGCTCTTCTGGGCGTGCGCGGCGTGGTAGCGGTGCTCGCGGTTTCCCTCGTGGCGCTGACCGCGCCCTCAGCCGTCCGCGCGCAGAAAGGTACGGCCAAGCTCAAGGTCCTGGGCGGCGAGCCCGGAGCCGTGGTCAGGGTGAACGGCGAGTATTTGGGCCTCTTACCCATGAAGCACGCGGCAAGGGTCGAGGCCGGTACCCTTTTCCTGGAGGTGCAAGCCGACGGGTTTCAAACCTATCAGCGGACTGTCGATGTCGCTCCGCATTCCCGCAAGAGGGTGCACGTGGAGCTGGTCGCCGAGCCAGAGTCCCTGCCGTCCGAACCGGTGCCGGCTTACGAGAGCGCGGAGCTCGCCGATCCGGAGCCGCTTGACGATCCGGTTACTGGTTTCGGTATGCGCACGATTTCCATATTCGATTTGAAGGCAATCGCCGTCTCACCGTCGACCACCGATCCGGCGACCCAGGCGCCGCCGCCGGCCGCGACGCCACCCTTGCCTCTGCCGCCGGCACCGGTCACCGCGTCGAGCCCGCCCCAGACGCTCGCGGTATCGGAATCGAGCCCGGGCACCGCTCCCCGCCGGACCGCTCGTACCAAGGAAGCCCTGGCGGCGCTTCGAACGCCTTCCGCATCCGCCGCGATACAGCCGGCACCGACCAGTGACGGCAGCCGTACGGTGGCCCGAACGGTTCCAGCCGAGCAGCCGCTGTTGCCCGAGGATGGCGGCTCGGGCTCGCCGGTCGCCTCCCCGGATGCGATGTCGCCGACCGGAGCGGCTGCCGCGCCCGCCCAGACCGGGCCGGAAGCGGGCGACAGCTACCCAGGCGAGCGAGAGAGCGAAGGGCCGGACGATTTTGACCCGTTCAACCTGGACGTTTTCGGAGGGTACTCCTATCTCTTCATGGTGCTCGGACACGAGCAGCGCCCCACGGCCGAGCAGGTGCAGAGCATGACCCCGGAGCAGGTCGAGCGGCTGGCAAACGCCACGCCCGCCGACCTGGTGGACACCGTACAGGGCCCGGGGCTGAGCACGGGCGCCGCCGTCTGGCTGCAATACAACCCCGTCTGGCTGGGGATACGACTGGGCTACGCGAACTATAACCCGGCGAGTATCCTGACGTTGATGGGCGAGCTGGGGTTGCGGTTCCAGGGCAGCGTGGCCGAGGTATTCTTCGGCTTCGGCCTGGGGTCGGGCTGGCTCTACGGTGTCAGCCCGGAACGTATCAAGGAGAATTCGGGGCTCGCGCTCAAGTTCGGCCTGGGAGTGAACTTCTTCGTGGCACCGGACGTCGCCTTCGGCTTGGGCGTGGACGCGGTCGGTCTGTTTCTGGCCGGCAAGGGTATCTCGCCCTCGCAGATCGGTGATTTCGACCCGGAGCGGTCGAACCACCCCATCGGCGTGCAGCTACCCATCGTGCTCAACCTGGGGCTGCGCACCTGATCCCCCCCCCTCGTGCCCCCTCCGGATCACCGGAACCGCGCGTCCGGATTCGCTTCCGGCCTTCACGCCGCATCTGCTTCCCGGACGGCATCGCCGCGCGGTTCCGGTGATCCCGCGTACGACCTGCTGTTTCGTAGGGGAGTGGCTTGCCTCCTGCCGGGCGGGCGCAAGGCCTCACCATTGATCACATTTTTAATGAGATTCGTTTTTTGGGGAATTTTACTAGACTCGAGTTTGGCGGATTTTTGCTACTGCGAGCGGTCCAAAACGCGCCTAGCTGCGTCAGGCGAGCCGTTTTTGTGCTCGACGTAGCTCCACTACGCCTGCGCAAAAACGGCTCGCCTTCCTAGCTAGTTCCCGGCTCAAAATGCAACTCCCGTCGCCTCGCTTGCGGGGCGGGCGCATCTGCTGCGTCGTTCCTCCTCGAAATAGCCCCACTATTCGCTCGTCGTCACTCCTTGCAGCTGCGCCCGCCGCGCTGCGCGATGCTCGGTCCGGCATTTTGAGCCGGGAACTAGCTATCCGCGTTTTGTCCTCGCTCTCGCTACGCAAAAACCGCCAAACTCGAGACTAGAAGCCATTTCATAAATACTCCCGTCGTCTTTCGGGCGGGGCGGCCCCAT
>CAYVFC010000012.1:0-92580 GCA_964450715.1 uncultured Sandaracinaceae bacterium
CAGCCGGGGCCGTCCCGCCCGAAAGATGGATGAGTTGTTTTGTCACGGACCCTTATTCGGGATCGGGTCCTAACGCGATCTTCGAACCGCCGCCTTTCCTTCTACATCTGCGAGCAGATCTCTGGAGGCAAGCACATGGACATTCCCGCTTCCGGGACGGCGCAACAAATCTGACCATTGAGGCAATCGGAATCGCCTGCGCAACCTCCCGGCATCCCTTCGATTGCGCACTCGGCTTGACTAGTGGTATCGCCGCCCGTACAGGCTACGAAGGATTCCTGTTGCTGCGTATTGAATACTATTTCCGTACCATCAGTGCATACCATGATGATCCGATTCGGATCTACCGTATCGTATTTAATAGTGAAAGTCGCGCCTGAAGGGATTGTGTAATTCGTTTTAATGTCTTCTAACGAGGTCATATCCGTCATGGCGGTGCCGCACAGCACACCGTTTGGACCGAAGTATTCCATAGCCCCCGCTCCTAGCACACCGATTCTGGCGCCATTTTCCCATCTGGTTTCGCCGTTCAAATTGGTGGTGCAGGCACCGCTCGGCTGAAAACATCGGGCAAACTCCTCCCAGAACGCCTCAGCGCAGGTGCCGGCCAAGGGGTTTGAGCCGATGTCCTGACAGTTTACGGTTTGGCCGCTGCTATCCGTATACTGCCCGGTTTCTACGACCCATTCGCCCGCGTCCTGCCAACCCGCGCAATCAGAGTCGGCGGAAACCGTGTTACTTCCACTGGATACTTCTCGGGTCGCTCCGCCGCCCTCCGCCAGGTACACCGTGACGCTAACCAGCGAGCCCTTTCGTACGAGCATACAGAACTGCCCATTAGCGCCCGCATTCGCGTCGCTCATACCGTTGTAGTCGACTCCTTGGCCGTAGACATAAGCCCCGGGGACGGGATTGCCGGCTCCATCTATAACCCTTCCGCGGATACCGGTGGTTTCCATTTCGATATCGGCGTTCCAAGGGGACATATGCGAGATCTCCGCCTCGTAGACCGCTTCTGCCGCAAGGTAGGTGGCGGTACCTTCCTCTTTCCACAAGCCGGTTTGATCGTTAAAACTCCACAAAGCAATGGTCGCGGGCGGTGTCGCAGATCCCCCGGCGGGCACCGGGATGCGAATCGTTAGGGTTTCGCCTTCTTTTACATCGATTATCTCCCCGTTCTGACGAACGGTAACGTCGAGCACTCCAAAGCTCTCCAATTCGCTCTGTTGGCCATCGGAACGCTCGGCGCTGAGGTCCGGGATCGCTCGCAGCTCTGCCTGGTCGCTGGGGTCAAAGGGTGTCAGATGGACATCTACCGTTCCGCTCACCTGATTCCCGTCCACGTCCACGAACGCGTTGGCTGCTGCGGTAAGCTGGGCGCCTCGTTCGGCGCTGATCGTCCCGCCGGCAGCGGCGTCCAGCGACTGGGCTGCGGCCTCCGCTTTCATGTATATAGATATAGAAGTGATCACGCCTTCTCGAACGTCGACCCGCTTCTGGGCCGGAATGTAGCCCGCCTTGTTGAAACGCAGCACCAGGTTGTCCCCCTGGTTATCGCTCTCCGCAAGGTCGAGCGCAAACTCGCCGTCGCCGTTGGTAGTGGTGGTCGCATCACCGGCCTTGATATCGACCCCGGAAAGCGGAGAGCCCGCCGTATCGGTGATGCTACCGCTCACCCCGGTAGCTTTGTCGGATTGATCCGAATCGCCGTAACTACACCCGCCGCTTGAAGCGATAAGCGCTAACGCGAAGAGAAAGGTTTGTATAAATGCTCCTTTTGTCAACATGCCTCAATTTTTACGACGAACTGAACTCGTTAGCAAGCGACCAACCTTCTCCCGAAGCGAGAGCTTCGAACCGGTGGTTAAGGAGGCACCGCAAAAAATACGCTCCGAGACCGGGCGCGTCGACGGAACGCAATCGCGAGCGCACCCGGAGGACAAACCGCAGAGATCTCTCCCTGCGGTCGAGAGCGCTATTTCGAGGTTTTTCCGAGGACGAAAGCCGCGAGCGCGCCCGGAGGATAAACCGCATGTACCGATACGCTCTGGTACCCGACCGTAGCGCACCAGCTCTCGCCCTGCCGCGAGCGCCGTCGGAGGCCGTATGACCGGTCTTCCCATCTCGTAACCCGGTCTCGTCAAACGATCTCCGCTCGGCAGCTACCTCGACCGCGACGGCTACCTCTTCCTTGCCGATCGCAGCGTCGACCTCATCATCTCGGGCGGCGTCAACATCTACGGGGCCAGGGCCGAGCACCGGCGTGCCGCACGACCCCGAGCACATCGCCTTCATCAATCGCGCGGTGAGAGCCTACCGCGATAATGGCGGTTGCGGCGGGGTCCAGGGCGCCGACGCTATCGACGCGACCGGCTGGTACGCCGACCTGTTCCTGGACCCGGCCGACAAGGTCGCCTACGACCCGAACATCGCCGACGTGCACACCCAGCCTACACTGGTTCCGCCCGGGCATGGCGTCGGGGGAGGACGGCCCCTCGGCCTCGAAGGCCGGGACAGGAGCGAGCTGGATCGGCGGCCGAGCCGGTTCCGGTGGCTCGGCTGGAGGTGAAGCGGTCACCCGACCCGATCCGGGTGGAAGAGGGGCGTCACGAGGTAGCCGCGCGACTGGGAGTTGGCGATCGCCTGAACCCGAGCTAGCGTAGGTAGCAGACCGCTCGCTGACGAATGGCGTCGGCGTACAGGACTATCTCTCGGTCACCCGGCAGGTCCTCGGCGTCGATCACCTTGACCGCGCGCAAGAGCTCGCGGTGAGTATCGGGCAATAGACGCGTCAAGCGGTTCGGCGCGCGCTGCAACAGCTTCTCGGCCACCAGGTTGTCCGCCTGCTCGGGAAAGAGGGCCAGGTACAGGATGTTGCTCTCCACCAGGTCGGCGAAGAAGTGGGTGCCCAGAGAGACGTCGGGCACCAGGTCGTCGCGCATGGCCACGATCTCCACCACCACCGAGGCGGCGCTGATCTCGGAAAAGGAAACGGGGACGCCGAGCGAGGGGGTGGTGGTCCCCCAGCGTCCCGGGCCGATGAGCACCACGGACCCCTTACTGCCACCTCTGTCCAGCTGCGTTATCTCGCCGATCAGGCGCGCCACCGAGTAGCGGGTCCGGTCGGGTAAGCTGCCGTAGACCGACGGCGCCACGTAGACCAGCCGGTCCACCGCGGTCAGGCGGCTGTGACCGATGACCACTCCCCGGCTGGAAAGGACGATGTCTTTCTTCTTGATCTCTTCCGGCTTGACCTCGGCGCTCGTCTCGCGCAGACCCCCGCTGTGCTGGACCTGAAAGGGCCGGCACTGCACCAGGTTGACGCGGTATCCGTCGCCGGCCACGGTGTTGGCGGTGAACTCGACGTCCACGGGGTACTCGTAGGCTGCCTGCAACAGCCGTAGTATCTCCCGCATGTCGTTGACGAAGGAGGCGTCGGAGAGCACGCCGTCGAGGGTCAGTACCCAGGGAAAGCCCAGCTCCCGTCCGCGTTCGCGGGCGGCGCGCTCGCTCCGGCTGTCGCGCGAGGCGAAGGTCTCTACGCGCAGGGCGGGGCTCTGCTCGACCACCTCCGGGAAATCGCGAGTGACCAGCTGGTTGGCCCCCAGATCCAGCACGTCCACCTTGTGCTGCGAGTAGCGGACGGCCCGGTCCCGCGTCTCCTCGGGCCGCCTCTCCGGCGCGTTGAGCGCCACCAGCCGCGTGTAATCGTCGTCCTGCCGGTCTACCGCCCGGGTGCCGAGCCCGAAGACCAGGCGCAACATGCCCGCCTCCGGATCGATGCCCTGCCCCCAGACAAAGGGATTGAAGGAGAAACCCACGCCCGCCAGCTGAGGATAGTAGTAGTTACCGTACATGGAACCCGAGACGCGCTGCACCAGCAACGCCATCTGCTCGTCGCGGTCGAGAAGTCCCCGCTCCGCCCGGTAACGCAGCGCCTTCTCGCTCATGGCGCTGGCATAGATGGTACGAATGGCGGAGAGGAAATCCTCCATCCGCTTGCTCTCCGGGCCCTGGTTAGCGCAGAAGATGCTCTCGTACTTGCCGGCGAAGGCGTGGCCGAAGTTGTCCTCCAGCAGGCTGCTGGAGCGAACGATGATGGGGGACTGGCCGTAGTAGTCGAGCAGGTCGGAGAACTGCTTGACCAGGTAGTCGGGAAACGACCCGCGCAGGATCTGCCGGCGCGCCTCCGAGGCGCCCTTGAGAAAGGTGTCCGGATTGCGCTGGCTCTCGCGCCCCCACCAGACGCCGTTCTTGACCAGGTAGGTGTAGAAGACATCCGAGGCGATGTAGAAGGAGTCGTGCTCCTCCAGCAGGGAAGCGAGTCGCTTGCTCTTCTGCTCGATGATGGCTCGGGCCAGCAGCATGCCGGCGGTCTTGCCGCCGATCAGCCCGGTGCCGATGATGCGCTCGCCGATCTCCAGCACCTCGGCGACGGTCAAGTGCTTGCGGAGCAGCTTCAGCATCCGCTCGTCGCGGGAGATGGCGATGCGCAGCAAGCGGTCTAGGTGCTCGTCCGCCGCCGAATTGCCGTCGCCGGCGTCGGCATCCAGATCGCAGGCATTGCGCGCGTCGTCGAAGGCCCGGTGCCAGATGTCGAGGTGAGCGCCTCCCGAGTGCAGCTGGGTGCGCGGCACCGAGGAGAGAATGCGCGAGATGACCGCGCTGTCGTTGACCGGCGTGAACTCGTCCTCTTGCCGGACGTGCAGGGTGAACATGGTGGGCGAGTAGCGGTGCAACACCTTGAGCGGTCTGACGTAGAGCTGCTTGCGGTTGCGGTAGACCGCCAGCAGCACCTGGGCCGTGTCGGTGATGGGAGAGGTGGCGTGGGCGGAGTGGTGGTTGCGGAACAGCGCGAAGTAGGCGACCGTCTCCATGTCGAAGAGATAGGGGCAGGTCAACATGAAGAAGTTGGCCAGCATTTGATCGCTGTACCAGTCGACCACCAGATCGGAGAGGCAATCGAAGAGATAGAACGCTCCGCGACCCGCGCTCTCGATGACGCGATGCACGTCGATCAGAAACGACTCGAAGCCCCGCTCGGGATAGAGCCGGTGGATGCTGGCCCCCGAGTTCTTCGGCAACAGCGGCGGGTGGCTGGCGAAGCGGAAGTAGATCAGAGGCCGTCCGGTGCGCAGCGCCGCCTCGCAATAGGGCTGTACGAAGACCCGGTAGTCGTCGATGGAGTCGATCTCCCAGACGATGTTGTCCCCGGCCAGCACGCCGCCGATGATGCGGTCGAGCCCCGACAGACCCGTGCTCAGACGTACGCTTTCCATGCTCGGTTCCCCTTCTCTTACTCTTTTCTATCCCCGGAAGCGCTGCGCGATGGGGTAGCGGCGACCGGGACCGAAGGCCTTGTCGGTCACGATCAGCGCCGGCGGCATCTGCCGGCGCTTGTGCTCGCTTACGAAGATCAGCCGCGCCGCCTGTCGCACCACCGCGGCGTCCTGCCCGCCGACGATGACCTCCGCCGGGGACTCGCCCTTCTCGACCAACCGCCGCAGGATCTCGTCCAGCACCTCGTAGGGAGGCAGGCTGTCCTGATCGGTCTGGTCGGGTCGCAGCTCGGCGCTGGGCGCCTTGGTGAGCACGGTCTCGGGAACGATCGGGCGGCCGGCCTGGCGGTTGACCTCGCGCGCCACCTCGTAGACCCGCGTCTTGCTCAGATCCCCGATCACCGCCAGCGCTCCCACGGCGTCGCCGTACAGGGTACAATAGCCAGCCGCGATCTCGCTCTTGTTGCCCGTGTTCAGCACCAGGTAACCGGAGCGGTTGGCCAAGGCCATCAGCACCGCGCCGCGGATGCGCGCCTGCAGGTTCTCGAAGGTGGTGTCCTCGGCCGAAGCGGGGCCGATCTGCTCCAGGACCGGGGCCAGCTCGTCCAGGTAACTCTGGAAGATGGCGTCGATGGAAAAGACGCGCAGCTCGATGCCCAGCGACGCGGCCAGCGCTTCGGCGTCCCGCAGGCTGCCCTCGGACGAGTAGCGGGTGGGCATGGCCACGGCCAGCACGTTCTCTGGGCCCAGAGCGCGCGTGGCGATGCAAGCGACGAGCGAGCTATCGATGCCGCCGGAGAGCCCCAGCACGGCCCGGGTGAAGCCGCACTTGCGTACGTAGTCCCGCACCCCGAGGGAGAGACCGAGCAGCGCCGCTTCGGCATCCTGCCCGCAGAGAGGGGCGAGCGGCCCGCCCGGAGCCAGATCGCATACCAGAATATCTTCTTCAAAAGCCCGCGCCCGCGCCCAGACCGTGCCATCCGGTCCGAAGACAGTGCTGCCGCCGTCGAAGAGCAACTCATCGTTGCCGCCCACCTGGTTGACGAAGAGAAACGGGCGCCGGTGATGGGCCGCAACTCGGGCCAGCATGCGCGGCCGCAGCTTCAGCTTGCGCAAGGTGAAGGGAGAGGCGGAGACGTGCACGATGGCGTCGGCACCGCCTTCCACGCACTGCTGGACCGGATTCTGGTCGTAGCGTTTGCGCAGGGGGGTGTCCACGTCGTTCCAGGCATCCTCGCAGATGACGATGCCGAAGCGCTTGCCGTCGACCTCCACCACCGTCGCTCCCTTTCCGGGCTCGAAGTAGCGGTCCTCGTCGAACACGTCGTAGGTGGGCAGCAGCTGCTTGTGGGCCACCGCCACCACGCTTCCCCCGCGCAACAGGGCCGCGGCGTTGTGCACCGGGCGCCGCGCGCCGGCCGGGGCCGGATCCAGGCAGCCCGCGATCACCGGTAGCTCGGGCGGGAGCTGGCGCGCCAGATCCTGGAGGCGGGCGCGCGCATCGACGATGAAACCGGGTAGATCGAGCAAGTCCCTGGGAGGGTAACCGTACAGGCTCAGCTCCGGAAAAACGGCCAGGCGCGCTCCCCGCGCCAGCGCCTGGCGGGCGGCGTCCACCATGCGCGCGGCATTGCCCTCCAGGTCGCCGACCGTGGGGTTTATCTGCAGCAAGGCGACTCGCATGGCTTCCGGATTCGCTCCTGCGCGGCGCCTGGCCGGCGACGCCTGCCGCGCCGGCCGAGCCGCGGGGATCCGGACGACAGCTTATCGCCAGAGCTCTGCCGAGTCGAGCAGGAAGGCGCCGCGAGGCGAGCTCCGGATCACTGATAGTAACTGTTCAGGGCGGCAATGTTGCTGTCCGAAACGACGGCGGCCAATCCATCCCGAAAAACCGGCTTTCGTCCTCGGGCCGGCTCGTCACCTACCCGGGTACGCTCCTCGCCGGGCCTGAGGGCGCACTCGGTTTTTCCGGCGCCTGGGCCGCCGCCTAGAGCACCGAACGTTTACCACTGCAAGGAGGCGAGCCGGCGCTCGACCCAGTGCCGTTCCTTCTTCAGCCCCGCGCTCTCGTATACCTCCAGTAGCTTTCGGTAGCGCTCGAGCGGATCGAAACCGACCGCGTGCTCGAGCTTGCGCAGGCAGAGCGGGCAGAGATGGATGGGCTGTCCGTCGAGCTCCTGCAGGCTGTTGCTGCCGTTCATGGCGCAGCGGTAGCTCACGCAATGCAGGATGCCAAACATGTGGCCGATCTCGTGGCCGACGATTTTCAGGCTACGCCGGACGGTCTGCTCCCTCTGCTTCGCCCGGGGCTCTCGCCTCTTGTTGCCGTAAAAGGCCGGATCGAAGCGCGCCAGCGAGAACACCCCCACCCGACTGGAGAGCATGGCCTCCCCGAACACGTAGTTCCACGACTCTTCGGGGTACAGATCGTGGGTGGTCAGCGCCACCAGGCCGAAGGCGTCCGGCGGCAGCCGTTCGTATAGATTGAACAGGATATCGCGGGTTTTCACCTGCGGGTTTCCCGTGTAGGGATTCTTGCGGAAGGTGAACCCCTTGTTCGACAGGCCATCGGCGGGCAACACCGCGGCGGGCACCATGAAGTAGGCGGAGACAAAGCGCTCGATGAGAGCCAGATCGGGAAAGCTCCGGCGATGCGAGTATCCCAGGGGCAGCACGTAGATCCGGTTGCGCGGGCCGTCGGGCCGGTTCCATCTGCTGGCCACGAACCGCTCGAAGCTCTGCAACGGCTCCTTGAAGACCGAGCGCCAGTGCCCGGCCCCGGGCTCGGGCAGGGGCCGGAAGAGGTCGTCGATACCGGTTGCCCCGGCCGACGTCTCTGCTCGTCGCGGGCTGTTCGCCGACCCCTGCCGGGCTCGGGGGTCGCTTTCTGTCGACGCCAGCGGGGCGCGCCGGCCGCTTCTGGTCGCTGCTGCGCCCTCGGTCGGCGAGCGCGGAGGGGAATCGGCCCCCCCCCCGGACCGCTGACGGTCGCGAATGGCGCGGTCAGCACTGGAGCCGGTCGAGGAATCGGCGTCCAGGAAATACACGGCCGCGCAGAGCAGCGCGACGATTATCGCGAACAGCGCGGGAGCCGCCTTTTGCAAGCAGACCTCCGACCTTTACGGGATCGCGGTCCCGTTCCCGTCATGCCAAGAAGCAAGCGGCCGGAGGGAGCTGCGCGCACCCTTCTCCGTCGATAACGCTCCATATATACGTTCCACCGACCCCCGGATCCTGACATTTTTAAATATACTGGTTCGCAACTCCGACTGCCCGTGCTCGCCTTTCAACTACTCACCGCCGTTATGCTGGCCTCCCTTCTGACCGCCGAGCGGCTCGGCAGCCAGACGGGCAAATGGATAAGCAAGCCCATCGCTTCGGGCGGTTTCTTGGGAACGGCCTGGATGGCTGGCGGCTGGCAGAGCCTGTATGGCCAGTGCGTGCTGCTCGCCCTAGGATTCTGCTGGCTCGGAGACGTGCTTCTCATCCCGGTCGGAAATCGGCGGGTGTTCAGGGCGGGAATCGCGAGTTTTCTGCTGGGACACATGGCATTCGCCGTGGGCTTCGTGGTGCGCGGTTCAGATCCCGTTCACGGCGCTGCGGCGCTCGGCCTCACCGCCCTGCCGGCCGCTGTTGTAGTGCGTTGGCTGTATCGCAGGTTGCCGCCCGACATGCGCGTGCCGGTGGTGGCGTATATCGCCGTCATCAGCGCCATGGTCGCGCTGGCCGCGGCCACCCATATACGGCAGAGCGCGTCGCTTTTGCTACTGGGGGCGGTGCTGTTCTACCTGTCCGACCTGTCGGTCGCGCGCGACCGGTTCATCGCGCCTTCGTTCTGCAATCGCCTCTGGGGGCTGCCGGCTTACTACGGTGCCCAGCTTTTGCTGGCCTCAACCGCTGGCGGCGTCTGACGGCGCTCTTCGACGGCGTGAAACGAGACGAGCGGGACCAGGCTACTGGATGTTGGAACGCCACTCCGAAGCGCCCGGGCCCTCTACCAGCAAGAACTTCCGCCAGCGCGTGTCGCCGTCCAGAAAGGTCTTCTGGAAGGCCAGGCCGTAACTGCCCAGCGCACCGCCGTTGGTGGTGGTGGGGGTGCCCCAGGAGAAATGCCCCTCGCTGGCCATCTCATAGAGGATCTTGGGCGTGGTATTCGGGATGGCATCGTAAGAGGCCTGCGACTGCCCGCCGCCGCCGAGGGTCGCACTGTCGGTCGCGCCGCAGAACATGATGGTCGGGACCTGAGAGCCGGCGGCAATGCTCCCGCCACCCGCGGTGGCATTGTGACCGGCCAGGGTCATGCCGGTCTTGAGCTCGGGATGGGCCACGGTCGCGAGCCAGGTGCCGCCGCCGCCCATGGACCAGCCGCCGAGCCCGTAGCGGTCGTCGGTGAGCTTGCCGAACAGGGGACTGGAGCTGTTGGTGTTCTCCGCCTTGAGGTCGTCGAGCGCAGCCAGCAGCTGGTCGTCGCGCTGGGTGACCACGTCCATGGTGGTCAAGGTATCGATGACGACCACGACGATTCCATAAGAGGCGAGAAATGGACCCCAATCCGCCAGAGAGCTCCGCAGCGCGGTCCAGCCGGGGCAGAGCACCAATCCGGAGTAGGGTGGATCGGCGTCGGTCGGATAGGTGACGTCCGCGCCGCCGTAACGGGCATTGCGGGGAAAGGTGAAGGCCGCAGTCTGGTATGGCCCCGGAGTGCTCGGAGAAGTCGTCGGGTCGTCGCCGCGGCAGATGCAGTCGCCGTCCGGGCAACAGGCGCCGCCGCCGCCTTGGCCTCCATCACCTCCGGTACCCGCTCCGGCCTGCCCGCCAACGCCACCGATTCCTGCTCCGGCCTCACCGCCGACTCCTCCGATACCGGCTATCTCACCGCCTACGCCAGCCATACCGCCCATACCTGCCATACCGCCCATACCGGCCACCTCGCCGCCGACACCTCCTTGCCCGGCGACGGTCCCAGCAAACCCTCCCTGACCGGCCCATCCGGCTGCACCTGCTACCGGGTAGCTCCCGCCCGTTCCTGCTGGGTTCCCAGTGGGTCGGTCATCGCCTCCGCAGGCGGAAACCAACCAAACCGAAGCTAGAAATAAAAATAATCTCCAGCACTTGAGGTCAGCCAGCATAAATACCTTCCTCCCGTCGATTCTCCGCCCTTTTTTCGCGGTCCTGTTGGCGACAGCCAAACTCTACTCCGCTATACGCGATCCGAAGCCGACCGACTTCGAACGATCCTAGCCATAGAGCGCCCTGGGTAAATGGGTGCGTGTATACGATTTTTGCGCAATAATTAATGAATACCCGTCCCTCGCTTTGGATACAAGTCAAAGACTATGAATAATTCGTTAGCGGGAGCGCGGCGCACCCACACCATTTCCCTGCTTCCCCGCCGCAACGACGAGAAAGGAAACGGTAAGCGCAAGCGTAAGCGTTCAGGCCTTGGGCGGCGCGGCGGCCCAGGCGCCCGAAAAAGCGCGGCGCCCAGCCGGGCCGGTGAGGATTGTACTCACGTACCTGACGTTTGTCGGTGGATTCGTGCGAAGCGGAGGGGACGACAGTCCGCGGAGCTGCACGAATCCAGCGGCAATACACAGGGGCCGCAGGCCCCGAGTACACCGGCCCGAGGACGAAAGCCGGTGTTTCGGGATGCATTGGCCGCCGTCGTTTCAGATACCGACTACCCCCCCTGAACGGTTGTGTGCAAGTGACCCTGGCGCTCGGGCACCCCTCTCCCGCTCGGAAGCTAGCGGGAGAGGGGGCGAGGTGAAGGTACCTCTATCGGACGCTTCAGACGACGGCCGGTCGCGCGCTTTCGGTAGCAGCGTTTTTCGGCGCCCCGTCGCCCAGAATGGCCCGCAGGTCGTCGTCGACGGTGGTGATAGGCATGATGTTGAAGTTGTCTACCAGCACCTTGAGCAGGTTAGGGGTGACAAAGGCCGGCAGGCTGGGCCCCAAACGAATGTCGCGGATACCTAGATGGAGCAGGGTGAGCAAAATGGCACAGGCCTTCTGCTCGTACCAGGAGAGGATCAGCGAGAGCGGCAGGTCGTTGACGCCGCAGTTGAAGGCGCCGGCCAGGGCCGAGGCGATCTGGATGGCCGAGTAGGCGTCGTTGCACTGCCCGACGTCGAGCAACCGCGGGATACCGCCAATATCTCCGAGATGTTTGTCGAAGAAACGGAACTTGCCGCAGGCCAGGGTCAGCACCACGCAGTCGGGGGGGATCTTATCCACCAACTCCCCGTAGTAGCTGCGCCCGGGTTTGGCGCCGTCGCAACCGCCCACCAGGAAGAAGTGGCGGATCTGTTTGTTCTTCACCGCCTCTATCACCTTGTCGGCCACGCCCAGCACCGCGTTGCGGGCAAAGCCGACCATGACGCTGCCGGCTTCCACGTCGCTCTCGAAGCCCGGTAGCGCGAGCGCCCTTTCGACGGCCGGGCTGAAGTCCTTGTCGGCGATGTGCTTGACGCCGGGGAAGCCCACCGGACCGGTGGTGAAGATGTTCTCCTGGTACTCGTCGCGCGGCTTCTGGATGCAGTTCGTAGTCATCACAATGGCGCCCGGAAAGCGGGCGAACTCCCGGGCCTGGTTCTGCCAGCCTGTTCCGTAATGACCGAAGAAGTGCTCGTACTTTTTCAGCTCGGGATAGCCGTGACAGGGCAGCATCTCGCCGTGCGTGTACACGGTGATCCCCTTGCCCGCGGTCTGCTCCAGGATCTTCTCCAGGTCACCGAGGTCGTGGCCCGAGACCAGCAGCGCCTTGCCCTTGCGCACGCCCAGCGGCACTTGGGTCGGAACCGGGTGGCCGTAACGCCCGGTGTTGCCCGCGTCCAGAAGCTCCATGGCGCGCAGATTGATCTCGCCGCAGCGCAGCGCGAGCTTGACCAGGTCGTCGACTCCGAGCTTGGCGTCCAAGGTGGCCGCCAGCGCTTCGTGCAGGAAAGCGTAGACCTTCTCGTCCTGCTGCCCGAGATCCCGTGCGTGGTAGGCGTAGGCCGCCACTCCTTTGATGCCGTACGTCAACAGCTCCCGAAGCGAGCGGATGTCCGGGTCCAGAGCCGGGTCGGACATTACGCCGACCTTCTCACCCTGGCTCACCAGATCAGCGACCGTCTTGGCCGGCGTGAACGAAGCTGACGGATCGGCGAAGTCGGTCCAGCCGTCCGCCGCGTCGATCGCCCTCTTCAGCTCCTCGCGGATCCGCACCCCCTCCTCGATCAGGGCTACGAAGCGCAGCGGGTCGAAGTCCACGTTGGTGAGCGTGGAGAACAGTCCTTCGCAGGCAAAGCCGTCGGCCTGCGCAGTCGACACGCCCGACTTGCGCGCCTCGACGGCGTGCAGGGCGATCCCCCTCAAGACATGAACGAGCAGATCCTGAAGCGCCGCCGTATCCGGGCTCTTGCCGCATACGCCCCGAATCGTACATCCCTGGCCCTTGGCCGTTTGTTCACACTGGTAACAGAACATGGTGTCCCTCCTGAGCTGTGGAAGTATAGATGCGTGCTTGTTTCTTCCCCCAACTTAGGCTCTCGGCTTGTCCGCGGCCTTGACCTGGATCAAGAAACGGTCGATTTTCGAAAAAACCACCCTCCCCACGGAAAAACGAAATCGACGACCTGTCCGCGATACCGCTTTTCAGCGGGCTGGAGAAGACACAGCTGCAGGCGCTCCGCCAGGTAGCGAGCGAGCGGTCCTTTGCCAAAAACCGGGTTATCTTCAACCAGGGGGACGAGGGTGACGGTTTCTACGTGCTAGTCGAGGGTGAGGTGAAGGTCTTCAAACTCTCACCCGAGGGGCGCGAGAAGATCCTGCACCTATTTCGCCCCTTTCAGCCCATCGGCGAGGCCGCCGTGTTTTCCGGTCAGCGCTTTCCGGCGCACGCTCAGGCCAACCGCGCGAGCCGCCTGCTGTTCTTTCCGCGGCAGGCGTTTATCGAACTCGGCGCCTCCGACCCGGCCATCCTGCTCAACATGCTGGGCGTGCTGTCCATACGCCTGCGCAGCTTCGCCGAGCAGATCGAGAGCCTCACGCTCAAGGAGGTGCCCGCGCGCCTGGCCTCGTACCTGGTCCACCTATCGGAGGAACAGAAGGCCCCGAACGGGGTGGTGCTCAATCTGTCTCGCGGACAGCTGGCCAGTATTCTGGGAACCATCCCGGAGACGCTCTCCCGTGCGCTATCGCGGCTGGCCGGCCAGGGACTCATTTCGATAGACGGCCGGCGGATCGACTTCCTGGATCGAGAAGGGCTGCTGCAAGCGGCCGGCGCGGTCGGTATCTTCCCCGAGTAGGCCTTCGCCCCGACCGGAAATGCGCGTTCCAGTGCAGGCCATGCACGTTCCCGGAGTAAATTTCTGTCCCGACCGCACGTAATACGCGTTCCCAGAGTAAATTTCTGTCCCGACCGCGCAACTTCGGCGCCAACCAGCCGATAAAGCGGGCGTGAGCCAGCCCCGCATGACCGTCCCGGGCGGCACCTACCTGGTCAGCCGCACCACCGTATGGATTGGCCGCCGTCGTTTCAGATACCGACTACCCCCCCTGAGCGGTTGTGTGCCTTCTGCTGCCCAGCCAGGGGGTGTGCCCGGGCGGGGCGGCGCGCTATGCTTGCCGCCGTGGCATACGGCAACCTCAGCGACGAAAGCAGCGGCGGACGTTTCGACCAGATCGACACCTTGCCGGGCGAATACCTGCTGGAGCAGGTCCTGGACGGCCGCTACCGCGTACTAGAAATGCTCGGCTCTGGGGCGGTGGGAAAGGTCTATCGCGCCAAGGATATGGCGGAAAACCAGGAGGTCGCGGTAAAGGTCATAAATGAGCAACTGCGCTCAGGGTCCCGTGCCGACAGCCGCTTTCACCGTGAAGGCAAGGCGCTGGACAGGCTCTCGCACCGGAACATTGTCGACATCGTTGGCTACGGAGTAGCGGACGGGATCGCCTACATCGCCATGGAGTTGGTCGAGGGGCAAACGCTCGAGGAAATCCTCGCCGCGCGACAACCGCTCGAGTACGAATTGGCTGTCAGCGCCGCGCGGCAGATACTGGACGCGCTCGCCTACGCCCACCAGAGTCAGGTCGTGCACCGCGACCTCAAGCCGGGCAACGTTGTGCTGCAGAAGCTCGAGGATGGCTCCCCACTCGTTAAGCTGCTCGATTTCGGTCTGGCCAAGTTTCTAGCGCCCGAGGAGGTCGGCTTGGGGCAGACCTTGACCAAAACCGGCATGGTGGTGGGAACCCCCCTCTACATGTCCCCCGAACAAGCGGTTGGCGCCAAAGTCGATGTGCGGGTAGACGTCTACGCTGCCGGGAGCGTCATCTTCGAAATGCTCACCGGCCGCCCTCCCTTTCTGGTCGACACGCACCAGGAAATTGTCAAGGCCCACCTGTTGTCTCCGGTTCCGCGCCTGACCGACCTAATCGAAGGCCCGGCCGCAACCCGCGCCATGCAGGAGTTCATCGAGAAGGCCATGGCCAAGGAGCCGGGCGGTCGCTTCCCGCACGCGAGCGCCATGCTGGAAGCGTTCGAACGGGCACTCTCGCAGGGAGCGCTCGAGCCGGGCGCGAATCGCTACGGAACCACCAGGCTCAAACGACGGTCCCCGTCGCGCTTCCGACAACGACTTCCGCTCGCCTTAATCGGCGTTCTGGCTACCGGGCTGTTGATCGCGTTCGGCGGCCTGGCTGTTATAGGCGAGCGCGATCAGCAAGCCGCCCTCTCCGAACCGGCCGGACGGGTCGCGGACGGCCCGTGGCGCGATGTAGTGCCGGCCAGCCTATCTTGGTTGCACGCCAAGGTGGGCCGGAACGAGATCATCGACGCCGAAGACGTCAAGCGAGCGCAGGCCTATTCCCGCGAGAACCGCGGCGACCCGCGCCCCTATCTGCTCCTCGCTCGCGGCTTCGCCCAGCAGCGATGGCGCAAGGACGCCATCAAGCGCTACCTCCGCGCCCATGCCGTGGACCCGGGCTCGCGTAGCGACCCGCACATGCTCGAGGACCTGCTCTCATTCACGAACAGCGACGTGCACGGGGACGCAGCCTGCCAGGCCATCGAGAAGATCTACGGCGACGAGGCCGCGCGGGCGGTCAAAGCGGAGATGAGCCGGGCGCCTGAAGGCAGCGAACACCGCCAGCGCCTCGTTCGCTTACACGAAGCGCTGAGCCAATTAACCCAATAGATGGGTTTCCCTCGATTCAGAAGGGCACCCGTACCGCGCCCGCGCATCCGGTCGGAGAACAACCCAGACCAGCGGTGACACCCTCGCTCGCGGGCTCCTCTTCCGCGCCACCGAGCAGGAAGAGCACCAGCCCCGTACCGGCCACCGCGATGCCTCCGAAAAGCAGTACGTCGGTGACGATCGCCATTGTCTCCCCTTGGCTCTGGGTATCCTTCAACGCGTCGAGGTCTTCGTCGGGCGGGCACTGCTTGTTCGGACACTTGTCCTCGAGCTCGCCCTGCGCAGAGGAGGCCATCACGCCGGTAATGATCGAGCCCACGATCATGGCCCCGCCGGATCCCATGAGGATGAAGGGAACGAGATTGGTACCCCCGCTCTCGGCCTCGTCCTGGGGCTCGGCTTCTTCCGCGGGCGCCTCGGCCGGCTCTGTAACCTCCTCGGTCGGCTCCGGCTCGGCCTCCTGAGGCTCTGCCGGTTCCTCGGCCGGTTGCTCAGCGGGCTCGGGCTCGGGTTGGACGGGAGGTTTGGGAGTAGGCGCCCTCTGCTCCTTTTCCTTCAGCGCCTTCTCCAGCGCCCGCAGCTTGGCCGCCAGCTGGGCGCGATTGGGTACGTCCTCGGTGTTGTCCAGGTATCCGCGCAGCGCGTCCGCTGCTTGCTTGGTCATGTTGGCGTCCCGGTAGGCCAGATAGACGTTATAAAGGAGCTGATACTTGCCCGACAGCTCGAAGGCCCGCTCGAACTCCTTGGCGGCCTTCACGAAATCGCCGTTATCATAGTGAGCGCGTCCCAGGCGGAAGGCCGCCCGCGCCCTTTCTTCTTGCGACTGGGCCGCGACAGGAACCGTAACCAGGCAGAGATGGATGAGAACTGCGGTGGCAAAAATCCGTACAGCCTTGCAAGCGTTCATGAGATCACCTTCCGTGATAACACCCAACCCTTGTTTTGATACCACAGAGGGTCCTGGGGGATCAACCGGCGTGCCCTCGCTGCCCGCGTCGGCGGACCTCATCTCGCCGCCGTTTTCAGGGCCCCCCTACCCCCAGGGTTTCGCATACGCGCTGCAAATCTAGCACCCTGTCGGCCGCGTCCGGGAGCCGCTTGAGGTACCACCCGTCCGGCAGCGCCTCTGCCTCGGCCTGGCTTCCCCGCACGAAAAGCGGCGTACTCTGCGTCTCGACGCCGCTCCCGGCGTGGCTTCCTGCCGCCAGCAGCTCCTCGCATTGCTGCCAACAGTAGAGCGATCCCGCCGGATCATCGGCCTTTTCCTCGCAAGTAGAGACCACCTGAGCGCTAGCCGGTTCGAAGCGCACCAAGATATCCACCCGCCTAGCCTCTTCGCAATCCGCCCGCACGTTCCATTTCCCGCCGTGGCTCGGGCACCTGCCCTCGGGCCGCGAGCGGAGCCAGCTGCTGCCCAGACCTAACAAGGCGAGCTCGAAACCGGCGTCCCCATCAGCCCTCTGCCGGGTCACGCCGCCCTTCTCGCTTGCCGCCTGCATACCGAGCCGGACCTGGTAACCCACCGAGGCGGCTCGGCACCAGGCGAGCTGGTTGTTGGCCTGCTGTCGCTCCTCCTCGACAGCATCGGCCGGTACCGGCTGCCAGGATGGAGAGGGACGATAGGCGAGCTTCTCCTGCAGTCCATGGCAAAGATGGGAGTCGCTACGGGGATTGATGGGCTGCATGTCCACGTGCCCGACCACCGCTAGGTCCATGCGCTTGAGCGCACTGCCCTGCTCCAGCGCGAACAGCCCCTGCAGCACCGCGCCCACGCACATCCAGGGATTCACGCGCCGGCCGCCCAGCTCGGGACACCCCTGCGGGGACGAGAGCAGCGCGTATTCGCCGCTGTCAAACAACGCATCCGACCGGCAATGCAGCAGCCAGTGCAGGGGATCGCGCGCCACGGTTTCGAGATCGCAGCCCGCTCCCAGCACCTCCCGCACGCGATCGAGCGCGGCCAGCGAAGCGGTAGCCGTCTCGCTCTGCAGCCGTACGCGGCACTGCCCTTCCAGCGCCCGGATCCGCTCCACGTCTCCCTGGTCCACCGCCACCGGCTGGGGCGGGCTGGTGAGGGGGATACTGCGCGCGCCCGGCGCCGGGTAGGTAGAGCCGCAGCCCGACCCGAACAGGCATAGCGCCAGAACCGCCCCGGCTTGCATCGTGTATCCTCGACCGCTCATCGCCCGCCCGCCAGGTCGACCAGGGTGGAAAGGTTGACCGCCCCGAAAATGCTGCCCCAGGGCAGGTCGTCTCCCGTACCGGTGGCCAGGTGCAGCATAACACCGGCCGAGATCAGCCGCGGCGCGTACCTCTTCGGCCCCCAGCCCACGGCCGCCGACAATCCCAACCCGGCCCGCGACAGGTAGGCGTCGCTAAAGGTGGAAGCCGCGGTCAGCGAGAGCGACGCGTCCAGCCCGAAGCCGTAGATCAGACGCCAGTAGGTGTAGCCGACGGGCAGCGCGACTCCCAAGGCCGGATCCCGCGGCGCGAAGACCACCAGTTGGGTATCGCCCAGCAGCCCGGCGCGGATGGTGCCCGTGACCGGCAGCGACTGCGCGTCCGCTACCCGAAAGCCGGCTCGCGAGATACAGCGGTAAGGCTTGCTCTCGCCCTGGTACTGGGCCAGGTGCACGTAGAAGGTCTGATCTACCAGCAGCCGATCGGGATCGACGCTCTCGGAACCGCGGACGGCCGGGGCGTTCTTCTGCGGACAGGAGGACGAACGGGTGACCAGCGCAACCAGGGTCGGCGGCTTGGCGCCGGGGAAGCCGCCGTTTACGCTGCTCAACACCGGGATCTGCTGCGTCATTTGCGCGACCAGATCGCCCCTTCGGTTGTAGGTTGCGGCCATCCCCGGAGAGGTGGAGAGATGGAAGTCGAGCCGGTGTCGTCCTCGGACATAGGTGAACACCCCCCGTTCGTCGTGCTCGAGCACGGTCCAGCGGTTGTCCGGCGGCGGCCCGCTGGCGCGGTACAGGCCCACCGGATGCCACTCGGTGGCCGGATCGATAACGCCCAGCCTGAGCAAGGTCAGCCCCTGCAGCGAACGCGCCTGGTACGGGTCGTCTCCCAGCCGAATCTCCACCAAACCCGGTCGGTCCAGTGCCAACGACTCCCCCTCCCCGGGCATCTTTTTACATCGATTATCCGTACACACCCAGAGCTTATCGAATCCCGTGCCCGAAAAGCGCAATCCGTCCCCCCGCGCGGCCAGGATGAAGTCGGGCCTGGCCTCGCTCATGGCCCCGGTCGGCAGGTGGGCGCAGACCTCATCGCCCGGCTCATCCGGCTCGAGCCCGGCCGCGGTCATCACGCTAGTCCCGCGCTTGACGCAGACCTGGCCGGCCACCGCCGGTCCGCCCCGCAGCGAGAGCGGCTCGGAGACCGAGGCCAGCGCAACGCAGAGCGAACCCTCGGGCAGTCGCCGCTCGCCGGCCGCCCCGCCCTGCTTCGAGTAACGCGGCGCCAGGCAGAGCTGGAAGCTCTCCTGCAGGCTCTGCCAGTCGTCGAAGTCGGGCACCAGGTACTTCCCGGCGGGCCCATAACGCTCGAGCATGTGCTGCGCAACCGGAGTGGCCGGCAGAGCGATGGCATCCCCTCCCTCGCCGAGCAGCGAGCGGTCGAAGGGGACCGGCTCTCCGCCCGGCTCTCTGGGAGCGCTCGCCAGCCATAGGGAATAGCCCGCGGCTGCCGCCCTCAGCTCGGCCCAGCGATCGCTCTCGCGCATGGCCACGGTAACCGGCTCCAGCCGGTAAGCGCCCCCGGCCCAGGTGGCGCGCATCCAGGGCTCGGGCTTCTCGTCGCCATCGGCGACCGCCCGAAACGCCCGCCGGAGCGGCGTGAGCGAGCTGCCAGCCTGCACGCGGCCGATCAGCATTCCGACCGCGGACCCGGCGCGCGCCGCGTACACCGCCCAGCTGCCGGGCTCGAGCGCGACGCTAGAGGCGTCCGGCCCGAGCGTGCTCTGCCAGGGGCCCTCCCTGA
This sequence comes from uncultured Sandaracinaceae bacterium, assembly GCA_964450715.1. GTDB lineage: Bacteria > Myxococcota_A > Polyangia > Polyangiales > JAFGIB01 > CAYVFC01. The sequence continues at coordinate 19,445 of CAYVFC010000012.1, forward strand.
CGATGTCGAAGGCGACCGTTCCCTGCATGGCCAAGAAGTGGAGCGATATCCCGGAAGCGCCGCACGACTGTTGCCCGGGCACCCGCTCCACCATTGCCCGCTGGCTCTCCACCGGTACGCTCAGCGCAAAGCCTTGACCCGAGCCGAGCAAGTACTCGGTGCAGCCCGCCAGGAATACCGACTGCAGCTTCTCGCCCGGTATCCGGCGCCCCGTTCTCTTCGGCCGGGCGAAGATGGCCGCGGGCCGCGCGGCCTCGCCCTGGTCCGTTTCGGCACCCGCCAGCCGCAGGGCCAGGGTGGCGAAATCGGTCCGCTCCTGACCGGGCTTGACCGCTTCGTCGATCCAGGGACCGCCGGCATCGAGCGCGTACTGGCAGCGCGCGTCGATGATGATCCGGTCGGCCAGAGTGACCGGCCGCGAGGAACTGCGCTTGCCGCGCCCCGGCCCGGTCGCCAGATCCGGCAGATCGAAGCAGGCCCGCGGGGAAGCCGCCATGGCCGCCGGAGGCAGGCCGAGCAGCGTGCCGGAGGCAACCATCGCGAACAAGAGAGCGTATTTCATCGAGTAAGCTTTCATTGTGACACCCGGGTCCTCTCGCTGAACCTTCACCGCCCCCAGCCTATAACACCTCGGACGAGGTCGAAAAAGAACAGGGGGCCGGAGTGAAGAAGCAAAGCATTCTTTCGGTTACCCGAAATGCGGGGTGGATTGGAAGAATCCCTAAGAGGGTGTTTAAAAAGCACCGACCGGCGCGGATTCGTACGAAACACTAGACTCGGTTCCGGCCGGCTCCTCTTCTGTTGCCGTACACCAGACTGGCGCCCAGGAACGGAATCCTACGGCCGCGCTGTAAGTATTTGCAACCACAAGCTAAATTCGGGTCCCCGGAACGCGCGGAACAAATGGCGCATCGACCGAAAGAAGCTCTACCATCACGGTTGTTGCCTGCAAATCGCGGATGTGAAAATATACTCGCCGACCTGAGCGTCTGGTCTCGACCGGAAATTCGTTTCCGGCCTTTATCAAAACCCTTGCCGAGGGAGGAGAGCGAGTAACCATGAAAAGCTTCAATTATCGATTACTGGGAGTCGGCCTTGCCGCGTGCCTCTGTATGTTCTCCATACAGGGATGTGACAAGGTTGCGGAGCAGTGCGGGTTCGTTTGCGCCGAAGTGGGCATCGAAGGCGGCAACGCCTCGATCACCGGCGTCGCATCCATCGACGGCTTTTTCGGAGCGGTGACCAACTTCAGCACCAAGGCCAACCTGGTTGCCGACGGCATCAACGCCGAGCTGGCCGCTATCGCGGCCTCGCTCGACATGGAAGGCGGCGCGGGCGCCGACTTCGAGGGCGGATTCCAGGCCGCGCTTCAGGCCAAGTTCGACCTGGACGGAGGCATCAGCGTCGACTACCAGCCTCCCCGTTGCGAGGTCTCGGCCAAGGCTTCCATCGAAGCCACGGCCAAGTGCGACGCGCAGGTGGATCCCGGCTCGGTCAAGGCCTCCTGCGAGGGCAAGTGCGAGGTGGACCCGGGCAGCGTGGACCTGGAAGCTTCCTGCGAGGGCGAGGCCACGGCCGAGGTGACCTGCACCGGCACCGCCCCCAACCTGGCCTGTGAGGGCACCTGCACCGGCGAGTGCCAGCTCGAGGTCGCCGCGACCTGCGACGGCAAGTGCTCGGGCGGATGCCAGGTCGACGCGTCGGGCGTGTGCGAGGCCAAGTGCGTGGGTGAGTGCAGCGGCGGCTGCACCGGCTCCTGCACGGCTCCCGAGTTCAGTGGACAGTGCTCGGGTACCTGCACCGGTTCCTGCAGCGGCGGGTGCACTGGAACCTGCGACGGCAGCACCAGCGATGGCGCCAGCTGCGACGGCGAGTGCGAGGGCGAATGCTCCGGCTCCTGCGAGGGCTCCTGCGAGTTCGAGGCCTCCGGCGGCAGCTGCGACGGCGAGTGCTCCGGCTCCTGCGACGCCGAGTGCACCGGCAAGTGCGAAGTCGAGGTCGAGGGCAAGTGCGAGGGCGAGTGCAGCGGCTCCTGCGAGCTAGAGGCCGGCGGCTCCTGCAGCGGCAAGTGCACGGGCTCCTGCGAGTACACCCCGCCCAGCGCGGAGTGCGAGGGCGGCGCCAAGATGGAGGTCGAGTGCAAGGTCGAGGGCTCTGCCACGCCGCCCCAGGTCCAGTGCGACGCCGAGTGCTCGGGCGAGGTCACCCCGCCCAGCGCGTCGGCGGAGTGCGAGGCCAGCGCCAAGGCCGAGGCCGAGGTCAACGCCGAGTGCCACCCGCCCTCCGTCGCGGTCGACTACAGCCTGACCGCCAGCGGCGACCTGGAGGCCGACGCCCAGGCCAGGGCCGAGTTCGAGGCCTGGCTCACCCAGTTCAAGGCCCACCTGGGTGCTATCGTGGCCGCGCAGGCGCAAGCCGACATCGTCCTGGAAGCCGGCGCGGATATAGCGACGGCCGCGGGTAGCGCGGTGGCAAACGCGGCGGCCGATATCGACCTGGAGGGCGATCCGGCCGCGGCCTTCAAGGTCGGCACCTGCCTGGGACCCGAGCTGGCCGCGGTGCCCGGCGTCATCACCAGCGCCAGCGCCAACCTGGAAGCCAGCGTGAGCGGGAGCGTCTCGCTGCTGGCCGCCCTGGGTCAGTAGTCTCAGACGACAACGGATAGAAAGTACAATCACAACGCGCCGCCTCCCGCACCGGGTGGCGGCGCGTTGCTTTAATGAACTTCTCTACGGATAATGGAACGCGACCGTTCGTTTCTCGAAGACGTTCGCCTTTGTTAATGTCATCTCGAGCGAAGCGAGAGATCTCGATTTCCGGGAGATTTCTCGCTTCGCTTCGAAATGACAACACGATGGTAGCCGCGTCCGGGTAGGGGAGTTGTCACATTACCCGACGAGAAGGCCAGTAATGTGTTACTCCCGAGTTGATGCGCTCGCAGGAGACAGCGTCCACGGATTCGGGCGGGCCCGGTTACTCGCGATGGCAGCGGACCGGCCTGCTGGCAGCGCTTCCGCTCTTCGCGCTGGCGCTGCTGCTGCCCGCACCCGCTGGTCTGCCGGCCGAGGCGCAGCGGGCGGCGGCCGTCTGTGCGCTGATGGTAGTGCTCTGGGTAACCGAGGCCGTCCCTCTGGCGGCCACGGCTCTGTTGCCGCTGGCGCTCTTTCCGCTGCTACGGGTCGCCCCCATGCGCGAGGTGGCCGCCAATTACGGGGACTCGACCATCTTCCTCTTCATGGGCGGCTTCTTCATGGCCGTGACCATGCAGCGCTGGGGGCTGCACCGCCGGGTGGCGCTATATGTGATCGGGCTGCTGGGCACCGGCCCGCGGCGCATCGTGCTGGGCTTCATGGCGGCCACCGCGCTGCTCTCCATGTGGATCTCGAACACGGCCACCGCCATGATGATGCTGCCCATCGCCCTGGCCATCTCGGCCCAGCACCGCGCCCTGCTGAGCGAGGCCGGCGGCGACTCGGACCAGGCCGGGAGCGACTTCGACCAGTGCCTGATGCTGGCCATCGCCTACGCGGCCAGTATCGGCGGGCTGGGGACCCTGATCGGAACGCCGCCCAACCTGGTCTTTGCCGCCACTTTCAAGAAGCTATTCCCGGAGGCGCCCGAGATCTCCTTTGCCCGCTGGCTGCTGGTGGGGCTGCCGCTGGTGCTGGTCTACCTGCCGCTCTGCTGGCTCTACCTGACCCGGGTAGCCTTTCGCCTGGGCGGTGCGCCGCTGCCCGAGGCCGGTGTGACCATCCGGGCCGAGATCGCCAAGCTGGGCCGCGTGAGCCGGCCCGAGGCGTTGACCCTGCTCTACTTCACCCTGCTGGCGTTGGGCTGGATCTTCCGCCAGGACCTGGTTATCGGACCGGTCACCCTCCCGGGCTGGTCCAGCCTGCTGGGCGTCGAACGTCAGGTGAACGACGCGGCGGTGGCCATGATGGTGGCCGCCGCTCTGTTCCTGACGCCCGTAGAGGCGCACAAGGGGCGCTTCCTGCTGGACTGGGAAAGCGCGGTGCAGATCCCCTGGGGCATCCTCATCCTTTTCGGCGGCGGGCTGGCGCTCGCCGACGGCTTCACGCGCACCGGCCTGGCGCTCTGGGTCGCCTCGCAGCTCGAGGCGCTGCAACAGGTCCCCGTGCTGCTGATGCTCACAGCGGTGGCGCTGATGATGAACTTCCTGACCGAGGTCATCTCCAACACCGCGGTGGCGACCATCTTCATGCCCATCCTGGCGGCCACGGCCGTGGGCATGGGGGTCGATCCCCTGGCGCTCATGATGGTGGGCGCTATCTCCTCGTCGCTGGCCTTCATGTTGCCGGTGGCCACCCCTCCCAACGCCGTGATCTTCTGCTCGGGCTGCGTGCGCCTGCCGACCATGGCCAGGACGGGCATCGCTCTGAACCTGATGGGCGTGGTGCTGGTGATCGTCGTCCTCTACACGGTGGCTGTTCCGGTTTTCGGTATCGACCCTCTTGTCGGGAAATAGTCCCGAAACTTGCGCCCTGGCCCGATCTGACCAATCTTCATTGGTGATGAGAGGATCGGATCACACCCGCCCCTGCAGCCGCTTGTTCTGTGCCCTGCTTCTGGCCCTGGCCGGCGGCTGCGAGGATTTCCCACAGCTGCCCTGGCTCACGGACAAGCCCGCTCCGGATGAGCCTACCGCGCCCCCGCCTGCCGAGCCGACCCCGACCGGGGCCGCGGACGCCGGCACCCGGCCCGACGCGGACGCCGGAACGCCCCGACAGCTCGAGATGGTGCCGCTCTGGAAAAACGGGCAGACCAGCGAAAAGGTGGAGGCGGACAGCGCGGACCTGCACGGATACCTGGTACTGGACCTGGGCGAGGCCTGGGTACCCTACATCTTCACCGACGGCTTCAACCCCGAGGGCGAGCTGGAAACCCACGACTACCGCTCCGTCTACCTGGCGCTAGCGCGCGGCGAGTACCCGGACAGCTACCACGGCGAGCGAGCGAAGGACGACAAGTACCTGGAGCTCTACGGAATCCTGCCCACCCTGGCCCTGCTGCGAGAGCGCTTCGCGCGCACCCGAGATCTCGACTGCATCAAGAAGCTGGATCTGCAGCCGCTCGTCGATTTCGAGGGCTTTCTGGCCTACCGCTCCAACGACGAGGCCACGAAACAGGCCAAGGACTTCGTCTACCTGCGCACCATGGTCAAGCGCATGATGAAGAAGCAGCGCGTGACCGCCCCGGAGGAGATCGACAAGGAGAAGCTCGACTGGCGTGAAAAGGATCGACTCAAGCGGTACTGGAAGGGCGTCGGGTCCTACCAGGCGGTGGCGGCCGCCCAGAAGCGGCTGAAGTGCGAGGGCTACTACCGGGGCAAGAGGCGCTTCACCACCGGCGCGCTCGACTGGGCCACCCACGAGGCGCTGGCCGAGTTCGAGCGGCGCCACCGGGTCTACGGCTGGGGCTACCTGGGCAGCGGTACCCTGAGGATGCTGCGCATGTCACCGCTGGAGGCCGAGCGCGAGGGGATTCTGCGGGTACTGACCGAGCGGGCCATGCTGGCGGCGGCGGTGATCGAGGACGGCAGCACCAGCCAACGCGCCAATGGTGAGCCGCGCACCTACCAGGGAGCCGACGGCAAGGCGCATCCCATCCCCAACCTGGAGCAGCAGCTGCGCCAGGCCGTGGTCGATGCCTTTGGCCTGCGCACGCCCGAATCGACCTTCGCCTGGCTGGAGTCGCTGGGCACCCTGGATCCCGAGGGCCACTACCGGGTGGCCATCAAGGCGCCGCCGATGCCCGACTACTACGACGGCGAGATGGACCTGCTGCTCGAGTACGACCGCGGCGACGTCTGGTACGACTTCCCCTACGACGAGCAGGGCAAGCAGCTGGCCCAGCCGGTGAGGCGGCGGCCGCGCATCACCGTTTCCGTCAAGTACAACGATCAGAAAATCCCCCTGGCGCGGCTGGGCACCACCATCGGCGGCTGGCGCAGCGAGCAGATCGACGAGCAGAACGTGGTCTGGAAGTACAAAGGGTCTCCGCCCGGCTGGCGCGCGTGGCGGCGCATCATCTCGGCGCCGGTCTGGCTGCCCCCGGACACCACCCCGCCGCGCGACGTCCTCAAGCGCAAGCGCAAGCGCAAGCCGGGCGAGCCTCCCTACGAGATCAACTACCACGAGATGGGCCCCAGCTACGCATCGGCCTACGGCCTGGTGGCCGCCTACCACGAGAAGTACTTCCGCAACGCCGAGGGCGAGATCCGGGTGGGCGGCGACGAGGGCATCCGCACCCACGGCTCGGTCGACTACATGAGCATCATGCGCCGCCACTCCCACGGCTGCCATCGGCTGCACAACCACATCGCCGTGCGCCTGATGTGCTTCGTGCTGGCCCACCGGCCCCACCGGCGTCTGGGCCACCAACCGCTCTCCTTCAAGAAAGAGATCGTCTACGAAGAGGTAACCTACAACCTGGATCTGCTCCGGGGCGGATACATCTTCGAGCTCGAGCGCCCGCTGGAGATCAACGTGCTGGAGGGCAACATCAAGGGCAAGCTGAAGAAGCCGCTGGAGATCTTCGTTCCCAAGTTCAACGAGGAGGTCGGGGCCTATCTCATGCCGGACGGCGGTGCGGTGGTGGTGCGGGAAGGTCAGTTGCAGTTTGTACCCGTGCCGGTCAGCCCGGATGCGGGGGTGGACGCCGGACCGGCCGCAGCCGCTACCGGGACCGCTACCCGCACGGTCCCGGTAACCACCGGACAGCCGGCCGCGACTGCCCCGAAGCCCGCCGCGCCGTAATCTATCCCTACGAATCCAGCGGCAATACACAGGGGCCGCAGGCCCCGAGTACACCGGCCCGAGGACGAAAGCCGGTTTTTCGGGATGCATTGGCCGCCGTGGTTTCAGATACCGACTACCGCCCCTGAACGGTTACGCCGAGGTGACACCGGCGGGTCATAGCCTCGCTGGTGTCATTTCGAGCAAAGCGAGAAATCTCCTCGACGACCTTTTGCTCCTATCGACGGAGGTTTCTCGTCGCCTTCGGTTCCTCGAAATGACAGGCTCCGAGAAGTCGCCACGGACCGGGATGCGGGCAACTCGAAAAACCTCGAAGGGAGTTCCGGGATGGAGTATATGTAGGGTCAAGCCGAAGACCCGAGCGTACCCCATCTGGTGTCATGCCCGGAGCGGATACGCGTATCGACGGATGAGACGGCTCTCGCGCGCCGCAACCGGCGAGGGACCGCGAACGACCGAGGATGAAGCTAACCTCAAACAAGATCTTCGTGCTGCTGGCCCTGGCGGCCGTCGCCGTCTGGAGCGCCTACTTCGCGCTGGAATCGATGATGGCCCAGGACCAGGAGGCGGCCTCCCCGGAGCTCGCGGACGCCGAGGGTTGGGCCGACCAGGTGCAGGACGAGAACGAGCCGGAGCCGGAGGTGCCGTCCGAGCCAGAGGTGCCGTCCGAGCCCGAGGTACCGTCCGAGCCGATTGCGCAGCCCGGCCTCGGGTCGCTGGCCCCGCCCGAGCCGCCTCCGGCAAAGCGACCGACCGCGACCGAGGTACGGGAGATGGCTCGGCCGTCTGAGAGCGAGCCGGCCGAGGCCGCGCAGCCGAGCGCCGAGGAGCAGGTGGAACAGCTGAAGGCCTTCGCGGAAAACGTGGAGGCGATGAAGAAGCGTTTTGCCAGGCTGCAGGAGCGCTTCGACGGTGAAGAGCGCGACCCGTCCTGGGCCCGTGGCAAGGAGAAGCGCGTGAGCGACGTCTTCCAAGAGGCGGGGCAGAAGAAGTTGCTGGTCTCGGTGGAGTGCCGAGCGACGCTCTGCCGGCTGGAAACGCGGGTGAGAAACCCGGCCGAGTTCCGCGCCCTATGGGAGATGCCGGAACTGCGCGAGGAGCTTTCCGAAGAATCGCTGGTATTGCCGCGGGAAAACGAGAAAGAGCGAACCCTGGTCAGCTACTTCGCCAAGCACGGGTACACGCTGGAGCGGCTGGCGAGGTAGCGACCGGTTTTTTTTACCGCCCAGGCCGGCGTTCGCGCCGCACGTAGCCGGCCAGCTTTTCGTCGAAGACGTAGTCCCGCTGAAAGCGCGGGTGATCGAGCAGCTGCTGCGAGGCGGGCAGCATGTGCTCGCTCCTGGTCCCGACCAGAATGAAATCCGGCCTGCGGGAGAGCACATGGTCAGCGTCCGTTTTCTGGTGGCCCGGCAACAGGAGCAGTCCCTCCCTCTTGAGCCTGACCCGGCTGCGGGAGATCACCGGATCCACGATCCCGACCGCGTCCACGATGGGAAACCGCGAGTAGTACCCAAACATGCCGATCGATACGCTGGCCACCAGGCACCGGTCCGGGCAGCGGCGGGCGATGCTCCGGGTGTAATGGCTGGCGGACCACTGCATGAGCCGGTAGATGTTGCGGCTCTCCAGCAGCGCCCGCGCGCGGGAGATCCCGATGGTATAGGCCGAGGCGCCGCGCGACTCGATCTGCCGGTCGAGCCAGCGGTCGACCATGGGCTGCAGCGTGACAGCGCCGAGCAGCAGCACCGCCAGCGCGATCCCGGCCGGCCGCACCGCCCGCCCCCGGATGGCCGCGAACAGCGCGGCGGGGATGGCGAGGGCGGCCATGGCGATGCTCGCACCGGTTCCGAGCAGAAAGAACAGCGCCGTTGCCGCGAGGCAAGCGGCCGAGATAACGCCGAGCGCGAGATGCATTTCGAAGGCGGCGGCGCAACCCAGCAGCCCGAGGGCGATGAGCGCGGGTAGAACCGGCAGCAAGAAACGCCACTGATTGAACGCGTCCCCGCCGATACAGACGACATAGAGACAAAAGCTCAGCACCAGCGCCACCCCAGGGCGGGCGAGCCGGTAGCGGCACACGGCCGGTGCTGCGGTCACCGCCAGGATGGCCGGCCCGCTCAGCAGCCATCCTAGCAAGTAGACGGCGCCGGACAGCAGCGGCAGCCCCCCGGCCTTGGCGTAGAAGGTGTTGGGGAGCCAGGCGCCGTAGTAAAGCAGGCGGAAAAGCGTGAGCGCGGCCATCAGGCCCGCGAAGAGCAGCACCGGGCGGAGCGCCGCCCGCAAGCTCTCGCGATCGCGGTGCAGATGAAAAGCGTAGAGCAATGCGGCGGCCAACGCTCCCTCGGGCCGGGTCAGGGCGGCCACCGCTACAGCCACTGTCATCCAGCCGGCCCGGCGGCGCGCCTCGGCCGCCAGCGCCGCGGCCAGCGCGGCCGTGAACAGCGGAGTCTCCAGACCGGAGGAGGACCAGATCGCGAACGAGGGCGAGAGGTATAAAAGCAAAGGGGCGAAGCCGGCCAGCCAGACCCGGACCTGCGGAAGAACCGCGCGGGCGTAAGCGAAGGCGAAAAAGAGCGCGCCCAGACCGCTGGCCAGCGAGAGCAGGTGGGAAGCGTCCTCCGCTTTCAGCCCCAGGGCCAGCCCCGCGGAGATCAGCAGCGTCCACAGCAGATTGGTGTACCCCTCCACCCGCTCGCCCGGGTTGTAGACCAGGCCCTGGCCCTGCACCAGGTTGCGGGCGTAGCGATAGCTGATGAAGGCGTCGTCGGCCTGCGGCGGCACCGTCCGCATATCCCAGGCAAACCAGGCGAGCGACGCGACCAGCAGCGCCCGGGGGAGCCAGACCGAAACCCGCCGCCAGAGGACGCCCGCGGCCGACCCGCGCTTCACCGCTCCGGTCCCGTCCATCGTTCCGATTGTAACAGGGGGGGGTTAGTGGAAATACCCCAGGTTCTTGAGCTGCTTTCGCAGCTCGTCATCCATTTCCACCTTCTCCTGCTCCACTTTGCGCTTCTGCTTGCCCGCGCTCCCCCGCGAGCTCCAGCGCGCCTTGTCCGCGCAGCCCTGAAACTGGCCGAGCAGCGCCCGCAGGTAGGCCAGGGTGATGGGTCTCTTCTTCTTCAGGTTGCTCTGGCAACCCGGATCGTCGTCCGTATCGTAGAGATAGGTATTGATCGGTCCGCGCATGAGAAGCTTCCACTTCCCGCTCCACACCGCCTGCCGATCCCCCTGGTGTGAAGAGAAGCCGGCTTGCAGCGCGGGCTGCTGTCGTCCCAGGGCCGCGGACAGCACCGACTTGCCCTCCAGGTAGTCGGGCGGCTCGAGCCCCATAGCGTCGAAGGTGGTGGGCACCATGCAGCTGTGGTCGTGGTTTTCGGCGATGCGCACCTTCCCGGAAATGGTCCCCTTCCAGATGAGCAGGAAGGGTACGTGGATGAGCTCCTGGTGGATCTGGTGGCCGTGGCCGACGCTGCCGTGGTCCCAGAACTCCTCGCCGTGGTCGGATACCGCCATGATCAGCGTATCCTCCATCAGCCCCAGGGCGTTCAGCCGTTCCAGGAACTTGCCCAAATACTTGTCGTGGTAGCTGATCTCCCCATCGTACAGGGCGAGGATGCGCTCCTTGTCGCGCCCGGTGGGGTTGAACTTGCCCTTCTTGATGTCCTCCAGGTGGTAAGCCGTCTTCCGCGGCTGCACCGGCCCGTGGTAGGGCTCCTTGTCGTACAGTTCCAGGAAGGCATCGGGCGGGGCGTAAGGCACGTGCGGATCGATGGTGTGGATGTAGGCGTAAAACCGCTTGTCTTTCACCTTTTCTATCCACTCGATCGCGTCTTTGAACACATACTCGGCGTCGGTCTTCTTGCCCTCGCGGATGTAGTTCGTGTAGCGGTCCCAGCCCCGCTCGAAGCCGAACTTGCCGGAGACGTAGCCGTTGGCGATGAAGGCGCCGGTGCTCACCGAGCGCTCTGCCATCTCCTCGGAAATCATCTTGACCTTGGCGGGCAGCTTGGCGCCCTCGGTCTGGATCTTGTGCGTGTCCGGATAGAGGCCGGTCAGCATGGTGGCGCAGGAGGGCTTGGTCCAGTCTTCCACCGCGCTAAAGCGCTCGAATAGCGCCCCCCTCTCGGCCAGCTGGTTGAAGGCCGGGCTGAGCACCCGGGTCTTGCCATTGAAGGGCGCGCAGTGGTCCGCGCGCAGGGTGTCGATCATGATCACGATCGTGTTCTTGGCCCTGGCGGCCGGCTCCACCACCGGCGCGGGCGAGGGCTCGACGTACAGCGCGGGCGAGAGCAGTGCCAGCCGCGCTCGGCTATCGGTGGAAGATGACACCCGCAGATCGAGCCGGACCACCTCGCCCGCCAGCGCTTTCATATCGACGCCGACCGGCGAGAAGGTGCCGGCCTGCGCGCCCGCCACCGTGCGGGACAGCAGTTTCGCCGGCTCCCGTCCGTCCGCCACGCCTTCGACCTGCAGGGTCAGGTCGGGGACGCTCTTTTCGCTCTTGTCCGGCACGATTCCGATCCGGAAACCGAGTAACGGTCCGGGCTCCGGTACCTGCAGCAGGTAGCTCAGCCGGGCGCCCCCGGGCAGCACCAGAGCGGATACCTTTTGCTCGCCCGATCCGATCTCCGCGGTGATGGCTGCCTGTCCCGCCGTCGTACCGCTGCCGGCCGCCACCGCTCCCGCATCCGCCTCGGCCGCCGCCCCGGGCAGGATCTCGATGCTATCTACCCCGGCCGCTACCCTCTCGTCGCCCTCGCGGCTGGTGCGGTCCCAGCGCAAAAGCATGTAGTTCTCGCCCGCCCGGATCCGCTCCGCGGGCACCTCCGCCGTGTAAACTTCCCAGTCGGCGCGGTTCAGGTTCACCTTCTGCACGGGCTTGTCGTTGACGTAGAGCGAGAAGAAGCGAGCGCCGAAGCGCCTCGCCCGGAAACGGATCAGCAGGTCTTCGCTTCTCTCCCAGGGGAAGTAGACCCGGGCGCTGTCGCCGACCGCGTGGGTGTACAGCACCCCGTCCCGCTGCCGGTTTCGCCCCCAGCCCGTGCGCCATCCACCCAGAGTATACTTGTAGTAGTCGCTGGTGCCGAAATCGATCCGCAGGCCCGTGCCCCATAGATGGGCGAAGCTCAGATTCTCCAGCAAGTCGTAAGAAAGGAACTTTCCCTCCCAGGGGATGACCTCCGCCGGAGCCTTCTTCTTCTGCTCTTTCTCCTCGCCCAGCAGCACCTTGAGGATCGGCTTGTCCGCCTCGGCGCTCGGGGTTCCGCTGTTGGCCTTTTCTCCCCCGCAAGAAGCCAGCAACGAGACCATGGGCCCGGACAGAACCGGGGTGATGGCCAGCAACCTGAGCAGCTTTCTACGTTCCTCGTCCACCTTGCTCTCGCTTTCCGAGCCGGCCGGGTCGTCGGGCCGCCGGGGAGACCTCCGGGCGATCTCCGATTCCGTCCGTATGAATACGACAGCGGCTGCTCGACCTCAACCGCCGCCGTTCGACACACGCTGGCATACATGGCGTCTGGCCGGCAAAAAATCAAGCTCGCTGGCGGCCTTTTCCGGTGCCCGTGCACGCTTACCGTGTCCCTGCCATAGCCTCTATCGGGATCCGGGCGTCGCGCGATCGGAGGATACGGGTCAAGTACTGGTTGCCCGCGCGGCGGGAAAGGTGTAGCAAGTAGGCCCGGTTGAAGCAGGGCGCCGCGACCATGCCGCCGGGAAGCCGCGCCGCGGGAACGGACCGGCGGATAAGGACGGCGCGCGGGTCGCGCGGCGCCGGAGCACGAGCCGGAATGCATCATCGCAAGAAGTCCGTACTGGCGCTGGAAGACGGATCAATTTACAGGGGGTATTCTTTCTCGGCGGAAGGCCTGGCCGGCGGCGAGGTGGTCTTCAACACCAGCATGACCGGTTACCAGGAGATCCTCACCGATCCCTCCTACCGCGGGCAGATCATCACCATGACCTACCCGCTGATCGGAAACACCGGGATCAACCCCCAGGACGTGGAGTCCTCGCGGGTACAGGTGGCTGGATTTATCGTCAAGGAGCTCTCGGGCATCCCTAGCAACTGGCGCAACAGCGGGGATCTGGAGAGCTACCTCGCCGCGCAGGGCGTGCCGGGGCTGTACGGCATCGACACCCGGGCGCTGGTGCGCAAGCTGCGCAGCGGCGGAGTGCTGCGCGGGGTCATCTCCTCGGGCGCAGAGAGCGAGCAAGAGCTGGTGCAGCGGGCGCGGGAGGTCCCGGGCTTCGAGTCGCGCGACCTGGTCGGAGAGGTGACGGCCAAAGAGCCCTATCTCTGGGAGCAGGGCGAGCTGCACGTCCCGCCCCCCGAGGGCACCGCACCGATACCGCCCGAGCGCTCGGTGGTGGTCTACGACTTCGGGGTCAAGCACAACATCCTGCGCATGTTGGTAAGCCGTGGCTGCCGGGTGCAGGTGGTACCGGCCCGCACGCCGGCGGCAGAGGTGCTGGGCCGAAAGCCAGATGGCGTGCTGCTCTCCAACGGCCCGGGCGACCCGGCGGCGGTTCCCTATGCGGCCGAGATCGCGCGCGAGCTGCTGGGAAAGGTACCGGTCATGGGCATCTGCCTGGGCCACCAGATCCTGGCGCTGGCCCTGGGCGGGCAGACCTTCAAGCTCAAGTTCGGGCACCGGGGCGGCAATCAGCCGGTGATGGACCGGGCTACGGGCAAGGTCGAGATCACCTCGCAGAACCACGGCTACGCCGTGAACATGGAGTCGCTGTCGGGCAAGCCGGTCACCGTCTCGCACGTCAACCTCAACGACCAGACCGTAGAGGGGATGTGGTCCCAGCAGCTCGATTTCTTCTCCGTCCAGTACCATCCCGAGGCCTCGCCCGGCCCGCACGACGCGGCCTACCTGTTCACGCGTTTCCTCGACCGACTCGGGGCCGGAGGTCGCGGCTGAGCCATGCCCAAAAGGACCGACATCGAGAAGATCCTCATCATCGGCTCCGGCCCCATCGTCATCGGGCAGGCCTGCGAGTTCGACTACTCCGGAACCCAGGGCTGCAAGGCGCTCAAGCAGGAGGGCTACCAGGTGGTGCTGGTCAACAGCAACCCGGCCACCATCATGACCGATCCCGAGCTGGGAGACCGCACCTACGTGGAGCCCATCACCGCCGAGGTGGTGGAGAAGATCATCGCCCGCGAGAAGCCCGACTGCCTGCTGCCCACCCTGGGCGGGCAGACCGCGCTCAACGTGACCGTAGAGCTGGCCGAAGGCGGCGTGCTCGAGCGCCACGGCGTGGAGCTGATCGGGGCGGATCTCTACAGCATCAAGAAGGCCGAGGATCGCGACCTGTTTCGCCAGGCCATGGCCAACATCGGGCTGCGTATCCCGGACAGCGGCATCGCCACCAACATGGCCGAGGCCCGCGAGGTGATCGCGCGCATCGGCTTTCCGGCCATCATCCGCCCCTCCTTCACCCTGGGTGGAGAGGGCGCGGGCGTGGCCCGGGGACCTCAGGACATGGAACAGGCGCTGCAGTGGGGGCTGGACCGTAGCCCGCGCAGCCAGATCCTGATCGAGCAGTCGGTGCTGGGCTGGAAGGAGTTCGAGCTGGAGGTGATGCGCGACCTCGGCGACAACGTGGTCATCATCTGCTCCATCGAGAACTTCGACGCCATGGGAGTGCACACCGGCGACTCCATCACCGTGGCTCCCGCCCAGACGCTCACCGATAAGGAGTACCAGACCATGCGCGACTCCGCGCTGGCGGTCATCCGCGAGATCGGAGTGCAGTGCGGGGGCAGCAACATCCAGTTCGCCGTCCATCCCGAGACCGGCGAGCAGGTGGTGATCGAGATGAACCCCCGCGTGTCGCGCAGCAGCGCCCTGGCCTCCAAGGCCACCGGCTTCCCCATCGCCAAGATCGCGGCCAAGCTGGCGGTGGGCTACACCCTGGACGAGATCCCCAACGACATCACCCGCCAGACCCCGGCCAGCTTCGAGCCCACCATCGACTACTGCGTGACCAAGATCCCGCGCTGGACCTTCGAGAAGTTCCCGGGCGCCGAGGACAAGCTGGGTACGCAGATGAAATCGGTGGGCGAGGCCATGGCCATCGGCCGCACCTTCAAGGAGTCGCTGCAGAAGGCGCTGCGCTCGCTGGAGATCGGCCACTTCGGATTCGGCGCCGACGGAGCGGACCCGCCCCTGGTACGAGAAGCGCTGAGCGGGGGCAGCGGCTCGCCGCAACAGCAGCAGCTGCGGGAGGCCATCGAGCGACACCTGGCCGCCCCTAGCAGCCAGAGAGTTTTCTACTTGAGATACGGGCTGCAGATGGGCATCGACCCGGAAACCCTCTTCCGCTGGTCCGTCGGCGTCGATCCCTGGTTCTTGCACAACCTGCGGGAGATCCTCGGGATGGAAGAACGGGTGCGCGAGCAGGGTCGCGCCCTGCTGCGCCAGCCCGAGCTGCTGCGCGAGGCCAAGGCCATGGGCTTCAGCGACCGGCAGCTCGGCTATCTACTGGGCCTAGGCGAGGACGAGATTCGCGAGAACCGGCAACGACTGGGGATCACCCCGGTCTACAAGACGGTGGACACCTGCGGCGCCGAGTTCGAGGCTTACACGCCCTATCACTATTCCACCTATGAAGGGGAGAGCGAGATCCGCCCCTGCGACAAGCAGAAGATCATCATCCTGGGCGGCGGTCCCAACCGCATCGGCCAGGGTATCGAGTTCGACTACTGCTGCGTGCACTGCGTGCAGGCGCTGCGGGAGGAGGGCTTCGAGACCATCATGGTCAACAGCAACCCGGAGACGGTCTCCACCGACTACGACACGGCCGACCGGCTCTACTTCGAGCCGCTGACCCTGGAGGACGTGCTGCACGTCTACCAGGCCGAGCAGCCGCTGGGCGCCATCGTGCAGTTCGGCGGGCAGACGCCGCTGAACCTGGCGGTGCCCCTGGAGCGGGCCGGGGTGAAGATCATGGGCACGGGACCGGACAGCATCGACATCAGCGAAGACCGCGAACGCTTCGCCGCGCTGCTGAGAGAGCTCGGCATCCCGCAGCCGCCCAACGGCTGCGCCCGCTCGGTGGAAGAGGCGCTGGGCATCGCCGATTCGCTCGGCTACCCGGTACTGGTGCGCCCCTCCTACGTGCTGGCCGGGCGGGCCATGGAAATCGTCTTCAACGAGGAAAAGCTCCGCCACTACATGGAGGTAGCGGTGCGGGTGACTCCCGACCACCCGGTGCTGGTGGACAAGTTCCTGGACGGCGCCATCGAGGTGGACGTGGACTGCGTCTGCGACACCGAGCAGGTCTACATCGGCGGGGTGATGGAGCACATAGAGTACGCGGGCATCCACTCCGGGGACTCGGCCTGCGTGCTGCCGCCCCGCACCCTGCGTCCCGAAACGGTGGAGACCATCGAGAACCACACCCGCCGCATGGCGCTTCGCCTGGGTATCCGGGGGTTGATGAACGTGCAGTACGCCATCGAGCTCAAGGGGCGCGAGGAGATCGTCTACGTGCTGGAGGTCAACCCGCGCGCCTCCCGCACCGTGCCCTTCGTCAGCAAGGCCACCGGGGTGCCGCTGGCCAAGATCGCGGCCAAGGTGATGGTGGGCCGCAAGCTGGCCGATCTGAACCTACCGCCCGAGTCGCGGCCCGCCCACTACTCGGTCAAAGAGGTAGTGCTCCCCTTCTCCCGCTTCCCCTCGGTGGACCCGGTGCTGGGGCCCGAGATGCGCTCCACCGGCGAGGTAATGGGGATCGACGGCGACTACGAGACCGCCTACCTGAAAGCACAGCTAGCCGCGGGCCAGAACCTGCCCCAGCCGCCCCGCGAGGGCTCCGAAGGCAAGTCGTACGTATTCATCAGCGTGACCGACCAGGACAAGCCCCGCATCACTCGAACGGCCAGGAGCCTGCGGGAGATCGGTTTTCAGCTAGTGGGTACCCAGGGCACGGCCGAGTTCCTGGAAAAGAACGGCGTCGAATGCCACCGCGTCTTCAAGGTCAAGGAGGGCGTTCCCAACGTGGTCGATCTGATGGCCGAGAACAAGATCTCGCTGGTCATCAACACACCCTCGGGCCGCGCCTCGCACTACGATGAGAAGTCCATCCGCCGAACAGCGGTAGAGTACCGCATTCCCTATGTCACCACCGTGGCCGCCGCGCGGGCGACAGTGGACGGGATGAAGCTCTCAGGCCGCGGGCTGGAGGTTCGCTCGCTTCAGGAGTACCACGCGCGGAAAGCGTAACGAACGGATCGCGACGGCTTCCGAGCCCGCGCGACAGAAAACCAGGGGAAGATATGGGTAAGATCGAGGGAATCGACAAGGTAATGATCATCGGCTCCGGCCCCATCGTCATCGGGCAGGCCTGCGAGTTCGACTACTCCGGCACGCAGGCCTGCAAGGCGCTGAGGGCCCTGGGCTACAAGATCGTGCTGGTCAACAGCAACCCGGCCACCATCATGACCGACCCGGGGATCGCGGACGCCACTTATATCGAGCCGCTGAATCTGGAATCGGTGGCCAAGATCGTGGAGAAGGAGCGCCCGGACGCCCTGTTGCCCAACCTGGGCGGACAATCGGGCCTGAACCTGAGCTCGGAGCTGGCCAAGGCGGGCGTGCTCGAAAAGTACGGGGTCAAGATCATCGGCGTGGAGATCGACGCCATCGAGCGCGGCGAGGATCGCATCGCCTTCAAGGAAGCCATGGATCGGCTGGGCATCGAGATGCCCAAGAGCACCGCGGTATACACGGTTGAAGACGCGGAAAAAATCGCGGCTGATCTCGGATACCCGATAGTAGTGCGGCCCGCCTACACCATGGGCGGCACCGGCGGCGGCCTGGTCTACAACGTGGAAGAGTTAAAGGTAGTAGCCAGCCGCGGCATCGCCGCCAGCCTGATCGGCCAGATCCTGATCGAAGAATCGGTGCTGGGCTGGGAGGAGCTGGAGCTGGAGGTGGTCCGCGACGCCAAAAACCAGATGATCACCGTCTGCTTCATCGAAAACGTGGACGCCATGGGCGTGCACACCGGCGACTCTTATTGCACCGCGCCCATGCTCACCATCGATCCGAAACTGCAACAGAAGTTGCAGGAGTACTCGTACAAGATCGTCGAAGCCATCCGCGTCATAGGCGGCACCAACATCCAGTTCGCCCATGATCCCAAGACCGGCCGGGTGGTGGTAATCGAGATCAACCCGCGCACCTCGCGCTCCTCGGCGCTGGCCTCCAAGGCCACCGGTTTCCCCATCGCCCTGGTCTCGGCCAAGCTGGCCGGCGGATTGACCCTGGACCAGATCCCCTACTGGCGGGACGGTACCCTGGAGAAGTACACGCCCTCGGGCGAATACGTGGTGGTCAAGTTTTCCCGCTGGGGCTTCGAAAAGTTCCGCGACGCCGAGGACAAGCTGGGAACCCAGATGCGAGCCGTCGGGGAGGTGATGAGCATCGGCAAGAACTACAAGGAGGCTTTTCAAAAGGCCATTCGTTCGCTGGAGAAGGGGCGCTACGGCCTGGGATTTGCCAAGGATTTCCACCAGAAATCGCTCGAGGAGCTGATGGCCCTGCTGGTCTACCCCACCAGCGAGCGCCAGTTCATCATGTACGAGGCGTTGCGCAAGGGCGCCGAGGTGGACGAGCTTCACCGCAAGACCCACATCAAGCGCTGGTTCATCCAGCAGATGAAGGAGCTGGTCGAGCTGGAAGAAAAGGTCATCGCCTACCGGGGCAAGGCGCTACCGGACGACCTGCTCAAACAGGCCAAGCGCGACGGTTTTGCCGACCGCTACCTGGCTCAGCTGCTCGATACCACGGAGAAGGATATCCGGGAGAAACGTACCGCGCTGAACATGGTAGAGGGTTGGCACCCGGTCCCCGTGAGCGGCGCCGAGAACGCCGCTTATTACTACTCGACCTACAACGCACCCGACCAGACCACGGCTACCGAGGGGCGCAAGATGATGGTTCTGGGCGGCGGTCCCAACCGTATCGGCCAGGGCATCGAGTTCGACTACTGCTGCGTGCACGCGGCCTTTGCCCTGCGAGACGAGAAGTACGGGTCCATCATGGTCAACTGCAATCCGGAGACCGTGTCCACGGACTACGACACCTCGGACAAGCTCTACTTCGAGCCGCTCACCGTCGAAGACGTGCTGAGCATCTACCACAAGGAGAAGCCTGAAGGGGTCATCGTGCAGTTCGGCGGCCAGACCCCGCTCAACCTCGCTCGCGAGCTGGAACAGGCCGGGGTAAAGATACTCGGCACCAGCCCCGACGTCATCGACCTGGCCGAGGACCGCGATCGCTTCCGCAAGATGATGCAGGAGATGAAGATCCCCATGGCCGAGTCGGGAATGGCGACCCGCGTCGAGGAGGCGCTCGAGATCGCCGAGCGCATCGGTTACCCGCTGATGGTACGCCCCTCCTACGTTCTGGGCGGCCGCGGCATGGAGGTGGTCTACGACGAGCAGATGCTCCGGCAGTACGTGGCTGCAGCGGTCGACGTGACCCCGGACCGCCCCATCCTCATCGATCGCTTCCTGCAGAACGCCATCGAGGCCGAGGCCGACGCCATCGCCGACGGCGAAGACGCCTTCGTACCGGCGGTGATGGAGCACATCGAGCTGGCCGGTATCCACTCCGGGGACTCGGCCTGCGTCATCCCGCCGGTGAACATTCCGGAGAAACACCTGCAGACCATCCGCGACTACACGCGGCGCATCGCCCGGGAGCTGAAGGTCGTGGGTCTGATGAATATGCAGTACGCCATCGCGGACGACGTGGTCTACGTGCTGGAGGCCAATCCCAGAGCCTCGAGGACCGTGCCCCTGGTCTCCAAGGTCTGCAACATCCCCATGGCCCGGATCGCCACCCAGCTCATGCTGGGCAAGAAGCTCCGAGACGTGGGTATCAAACCAAAGAAGGTACCCTTCTACGGCGTAAAGGAAGCGGTATTCCCCTTTGACATGCTGCCCGAGGTCGATCCGGTGCTGGGACCCGAGATGCGCTCCACCGGCGAGGTACTGGGGCTCGCCGAAACCTTTGGTCTGGCCTTTTACAAGGCCGAGGAAGCCGCCAAGCAGCGGTTACCCTCCGAGGGCACCGTCCTGATGAGCATCGTCAAGACCGAGAGAGAGGGTCTGGCGGAGCTGGCCAAGCAGTTCGCCGACCTCGGTTTCCGTATTCTCGCCACCCGGGGCACCCACGAGTTCCTGCAAAGCAACGGCATCGCCTCCGAGCATATACTCAAGATGCACGAGGGGCGCCCCAACATCGCCGACGGCATCACCAACAAGGAGATCCAGCTGGTGATCAACACCCCGGTGGGCAAGTTGAGCCAGCACGACGACTCCTACATCCGCAAGACGGCGGTGAAGTACAAGGTCCCCTACATCACCACCCTGGCCGCCGCCCGCGCTGCGGCCCGCGGCATCGCGGCTCGTCGTAAGCGGCAGGTCGAGGTGCGATCGCTACAGAGCTATCATTCCGACATCTCCTGACCGTCGTCCGAGGAGTCGTGATGAGCAAGCAGACCGGTCCCGAGCACCGCGCCCGTTTGGAGCTGGAGGTTCTGCACAAGATATCCCGCGCTATGGTGCAGCAGCAGGACGTGACCGGGCTGTTGGGAGACGTTCTGGCCATCATGGAAAGGGAGATGGGGCTGCTGCGGGGCACGCTCACCCTGCGCCGCCCGGACAGCGACATCTTCGTCATCGAGGCCTCGCGCGGGCTGAGCGGCGAGGAGCGGCGGCGCGGGCAGTACGCTCTGGGCGAGGGGGTGACGGGAGCGGTGGCCAAGAGCGGAAAACCGGCCATGGTCACCGACCTGTACCGCGACCCGCGCTTCCTCAACCGCACCAAGACCCGCCGTAAATCCTCGGTGGCCTTTCTCTGCGCGCCCATCATCCACAACCGGCGAGTGATCGGCACCATCAGCATCGACCGGCCGGCGGCGGACCAGGCCGAGCTCGAACGCGATCTCATGTTCCTGCAGCTGCTCGGCGACGTGCTGGCCGAGGGGGTGGCCGCCAAGCAGGCGCAGATCGAGGAGCGCGAGAGCCTGATGGCGGAGAACCGGCGGCTCAGGCGCCGGCTGGACATCCAGTTCCATCCCGACAACATCGTGGGCAACTGCTCGAGCATGCGGCTGGTCTACGAGCAGATGGCGCAGGTGGCCGGCAGCAACGCCAACGTGCTCATCCGCGGCGAATCGGGCACCGGCAAGGAGCTGGTAGCCAACGCCATCCATCACCGCAGCCCGCGCAAGCCGCGGCCCTTCATCAGCGTCAACTGCGCGGCGCTGCCCGAGACGCTGATCGAGAGCGAGCTGTTCGGCCACGAGAAGGGGGCTTTCACCGGCGCCTCGCAGCAGCGCAAGGGGCGCTTCGAGCAGGCCGACACCGGCACCCTGTTCCTGGACGAGATCGGCGACGTCTCGCCCGCGGTGCAGGTACGGCTGCTGCGCGTGCTGCAGGAGCGGACCTTCGAACGGGTAGGGGGGGAGAAAACCGTCAAGGTCGACGTCCGCATCATCGCCGCCACCGGCACCAACCTGGAGGAGGCGGTCAAGAGCGGGCGTTTTCGTGAGGATCTCTACTACCGGCTCAACGTCTTTCCCATCCACCTGCCGCCGTTGCGCGAGCGCCGGCCCGACATCATGCTGCTTTCGGACCACTTCATCCAGCGCTACAACCAGGACTACGGCAAGAACGTACGGCGCATCTCCACCGCGGCCATCAACATGATGATGTCCTACCACTGGCCGGGAAACGTACGGGAGCTGGAGAACTGCATCGAGCGCTCGGTGCTGATGAGCACCGACGACGTCATCCACGGCTACAACCTGCCGCCGTCGCTGCAGAGCAGCGAGCATACCAATACGGCGCTGCTGCCGGCCGAGGGCGCCAGCCTCAATGACCTGATCGAGTCCTACGAGCGAGAGGTGATCATCGACGCCCTGAAGAAGAACCGGGGCAATGCCGCTGCCGCTTCCCGGCTGCTCAGGACCACGGAGCGAATCATCAACTACCGCATCAAGAAGCTGGGCATCGATCCGCGCCAGTATCGCTGGATGAGCGAGGAGACGGAGGGTTGAAAAGCGCCCCACTTTGCTAGTATGAGCGCCTGATGGGGCGCTACCGGGCGCGCGATCTGCTGTCGGTACCGGGGCTGCTGAGCCTGTCGCGGCTGCCGCTGGCCGCCCTGTTTCCGGCGGTGGTGGACCACCCGCTGGCGGCCATCTCCGTGCTGGCGGTCACCGGGCTGACCGACGTGGCGGACGGCTGGTACGCGCGCCGCTTCGGCCGGGCCACGCCCACCGGCGCGGTGGTCGATCCGCTCACCGACAAGCTCTTCGTGGGAACGGTGGCGGTGACCTTCCTGCTGACCGGGCGTTTCGATCTTCTACAGCTGCTGCTGCTCACCACGCGCGAGATCGGCGAGCTGCCGCTGCTCGGCTGGTGGACGGTGAGCCGCTCCCAGCGCCGCCGGCGCGCCGCCCGGCCCCGCCCCAACCTGCCCGGCAAGCTCGCCACCACCCTGCAGTTCATCACCATCGTATCCGTGCTATTGAGATACCGGTACAGCGACCTGTTGCTGATCGCGACCGCCATGACCGGTTCGTGGGCGGCCGCCCTGTACTGGATCCGCCACCTGTCCGCCGCTCGCGCCGAGACGGCATGACCAGAAGGAGCCGCGCTTGAAGACAACCCGCATCATTCCCCGAACCCCGTCGGCCTACCCTTACCCGCTGCTGATCAAGCAGCTGCTGCACACCCCCATCCTCTACGCGCCGGACCAGGAGATCGTACACCGCGATCTAGAGCGCCTCCGCTACCGCGACCTCTATGCCCGTATCAACCGCCTGGCCTCGGCCCTGAGCCGGTGGGGCATCGGCCCCGGCGACACGGTAGCGGTGCTGGACTGGGACTCGCACCGTTACCTCGAGTGCTTCTATGCCGTACCCATGCTGGGCGCCATCCTGCACACGGTGAACGTGCGGCTGTCGCCCGAGCAGATCGTGCAGACCATGAACCACGCCGGCGACGACCTGGTGCTCATCAACCAGGACTTCGCCTCGCTGCTCGACGGCAAGACCGACCGCCTAACCGCCGTGAAGGGGTACGTCCTGCTGCAGGACGGGCCGCAACAGGATACGGGCTCGCTGCCCATCACGGCCGAGTACGAGCAGATGCTGTCCGAGGCCGACGATCATTTCGACTTCCCCGAGTTCGACGAGGACTCGCAGGCCACCATCTTCTACACCACCGGCACCACCGGCGACCCCAAGGGGGTCTACTTCAGCCATCGCCAGCTGGTCATCCACACCCTGGCCCACGCCATGGCCCTGAGCTGCTATCGCCAGTCGCCGCTCCGGTCGGGCGACGTGTACATGCCGCTCACCCCCATGTTCCACGTGCACGCCTGGGGCATCCCCTACGTGGCCTCCCTGCTCGGCGTCAAGCAGGTCTACCCGGGCCGCTACGAGCCCGAGCGGCTGCTGCGGCTGGTCGAGAAGGAGCGGGTGACCTTCTCCCACTGCGTGCCGACCATCCTGCGCATGATCCTGGACCACCCGCTGGCCCGGCAGATCGACCTGAGCCGCTGGACGGTCAATATCGGGGGCTCGGCGCTCTCCCGCGGACTGGCCGAGGAGGCGTCCGAGCTCGGCATCCGCATCTTCGCCGGCTACGGCATGTCCGAGACCTGCCCCATCCTCACCGTGGCCAACCTCAAGCCCCACATGCTCGACTGGCCGCTCGGGCGCAGACTGGAGGTGGCGCGAAAGACGGGTACACCGGTGCCGCTGGTGAACCTAAGGCTCGTCGACAGCCAGGGCGAGAAGGTACCCGCCGACGGCCAGTCGCAGGGAGAGATCACCGTCCGTACGCCGTGGTTGACCCAGGGCTACTACCGGAACCCGGAAGCCTCCGAGCAGCTCTGGCGGGACGGCTGGCTGCACACCGGCGACGTAGCCACCATGGACGAAGAGGGCTACATCCAGATCCGGGACCGGCTCAAGGACGTGATCAAGAGCGGGGGCGAGTGGATCTCCTCGCTGGAGCTGGAGAGCCTGCTGAGCCAGCACCCGGCCGTGGCCGAGGTGGCCGTGGTAGGCGTCCCGGACGAGAAATGGGGCGAGCGCCCGTGGGCGCTGGTCGTGCTCAAGCCGGAGAGCGCCGCCGCCTTTCGTGCCGAGGATCTGCGCGAATTCCTGCAGCAGCGAGTGGCCGACGGGACGCTGTCCAAGTGGGCCATCCCGGAGCGTATCGACGTCACCGACGCCATCCCCAAGACCAGCGTGGGTAAGATCGACAAGCGGGCGATTCGCTCCTCGCTCGTGTAGGCGTCGCGCTTCTCGTTTTCGCCCGTTTTTCCCCGGCGGACACGGTTCGGCCGCCAAAAGGACTGGCGAACGGTAACGGGCGAAAACGAGAAGCGCGACGCCCTGTTCTTTCTGCGACCGACCGCCATGTCGCGATCCGCGACGACCATCCGGAAGGCCGGCCCAACGGGCGTGTTGTCTTAACTTCCTTCGCCACGTGGGTAAGCAACCGAATTATATTCGGTGGTAATCCTTTTCTCTTTCATTTTCATCAGAAGCATCGACAATGGCGCCCGAATGCCGCGGTCGGAAGCGCTCGACAGAATAGCCGCCGGAGAGATTCTCGGGGACGCCTAGAGCACCGATCGGGTTGAAAAGCTCATGGTTTCGCGGCTTATAGGGGCCATATTCGGCGTTGTCCCTCCTCGAAGTGGCTCTACCACTGCTTCGTCGGGCCAAGCACCGAATCTGACACCCTCTAAACACACGAACTCAAAGAGTTTTCAACCCGTTCGCTGCTCTAGGAAGTACGAGACGACAATAACGCTGGAGCCGCTCTCAATACCGGACCGGGCATCGGGAAAAGCAAAACCGTGCGAACGAGGCAAGCGAAGTCATTGAGAGCGGCTCCGAGCTCGGGGGGGGGCGGCGGCGAGGCGCAGGTGGTTCAGGTGGAGAGAACCGGGATGGATACGAAAACCAGTGCAAATGGAAAGGCAATCGCCTTCGATAACGAGAAGTACCTGGCCGAGCAGAGCGAGGCCATCGTCAAGCGCATCGCGCGCTTCGACAACAAGCTCTACCTGGAGTTCGGCGGCAAGCTGCTCTTCGACTACCATGCCTCGCGCGTGCTGCCGGGCTTCGATCCCAACGTGAAAATGCGCCTGCTGCAGACCCTGAAGGAGCAGACCGAGATCATCCTCTGCATCTACGCCGGCGATATCGAGCGGCGCAAGGTGCGGGCCGACTTCGGCATCACCTATGACTCGGACACCTTCAAGCTGATCGACGATCTGCGGGAGTGGGGCCTTCAGGTGCGCGCGGTGGTGATCACCCGCTACCAGGATCAACCCTCGGCCAAGCTCTTTCACAAGAAGCTGGAGCGCCGGGGCGTGGACGTGTACGTGCACCGTCCCATCGAGGGATATCCCAACGAGATCGACCGGGTGGTCAGCGACAAGGGTTACGGGGCCAACCCTTTTATCGAGACCAGCAAGCCGCTGGTGGTGGTCAACGCTCCCGGACCCAACAGCGGTAAGATGGGCACCTGCCTCTCGCAGGTCTACCACGAGAACCGCCGCGGGTTGCGAGCCGGCTACGCCAAGTTCGAGACCTTCCCCATCTGGAACCTGCCGTTGCGACATCCGGTCAACGCCGCCTACGAAGCCGCTACCGCGGATCTGCGCGACGTTAATATGATCGATCCCTTTCATCTGGAAACCTACAACGAGCGGGCCATCAACTACAATCGCGACGTGGAGGCCTTTCCCCTGCTGCGCCGCATCTTGGAGAAAATCATCGGCGAGCCCATGTACGCCTCCCCAACCGACATGGGGGTTAACCGCGCCGGCTTCGCCATCGTCGACGACGCGGCGGCGGCCGAGGCCGGCAAGCAGGAGATCGTCCGGCGCTACTATCGCTATGCCTGCGAGGTGGCCATGGGAGTGGAGGATCCCGAATCGGTGCGCCGAGTGGAGGCGCTGATGGAGGAGTTCCACGTCAAGCCCGAAAGCCGCACGGTGGTCTCCCCGGCGCACGAGGCGGCTAGCACGGCCGAGTCCAGGTGCGACAAGGGCAACAAGGGGGTCTTCAGCGGAGCGGCGCTACGACTACCGGATGGCCGGGTGGTGACCGGGCACAACTCCCCGCTCTTTCACGCCGCCTCGGCACTGGTGCTCAACGCGCTCAAGAAGCTGGCCGGCATCCCGGATCACCTCGATCTACTGGGGCGCAACATCATCGAGTCCATCGGCCACCTGCGTACCGAGATCCTGGGACGCGAGACCATCAGCCTCAACCTAGAGAATACCCTGATCGCGCTCAGCATCAGCGCTACCACCAACCCCATCGCCCAGGAGGCCATGGAGCACTTGACCGAGCTCAGGGGCTGCGAGGTGCACATGACCCACCTGCCCACCCCGGGCGACGAGAAGGGTCTGCAGCGGCTGGGGGTCAACCTGACCTGCGACCCGGCCTTTGCCACCGACAAGCTGTTCGTTTCTTGAGGGCGTTCTGTAGAGCGGCATAGGGTAGGAGGCGGGCCTTACGCCCGCCCGGTTTGGGAGGGGGCAAGCCCGAACGGGAGAGGGCAAGCCCCTCCCCTACCTACGGACCCACGTAGGCGGCGTTCCAGTCGCCCGCGCCGCCCGCGAACAGAGGTGGGAATACACCCTGGAACGGCGTGCCCGCCTGGATCGGCAATGGTACCGGAAACAGATCGTCCGCCGGATACCCGGCGTCCGGATTGCTAGGCGAGTCGAAGATCGCATTGCCCTCCGGCTCGGTCACCGACCACATGCCGCCCACGAAGGTGTGGTTGATCGGATCGTAGTTCGATACCGCAGTGCCCTGGAACGCGTACTTGTCCGCCCCCACCATGTAGTAACAGTTCTCCAGCGAACCGATGAAGGTCCGCGTCGAGCACTCCAGCGAGCCGTAGAAGTCCCCGTCAAAAGGAAACATGGCCAGGGCGCTTCCCCGGAAGTGCCCGTCCGATATCTCGAACCACTCGCCGCTGGAGCCCGGCTTCTCGTCGATGTTGAAGCTCACGTCGCCTGCCACCGGGATGGTGGTGTAAAACCCCATGGTTGCCTGGATCAAGGCCTGCGAGGCGTACAGGCCCGCGAACACCCCGGCGTAGTCGCCGGCCTCACAGGAGCCCCCGGTCGGTACCACCCGCTCCCACTCGAAGCGCGCGTCTCCCTTGTTCAGAATCGAGTCTCCTGTCCCGCCCCCACTGCTGCCGGGGATAATGGTGCCGGGATCGGCCGCGCATTCGCACTGGCTCCAGCCCAAGACCGTGTTACAGGTCTGCCGTCCCACGGCCTGCTCGCCCGCCACGATGCAAGTGCAGATCTGGGTGGCGTTGGCGAGGGGGCAGAGCGAGCCCTGGGAATTGCCGCCATAATCGGTAGTGCCGCCTCCGTTACCCGCCGTAACGTTGCCTCCGCTGCCTCCACCGGGCGGAGGCCCGCTGGACGTGCCGTTTTCGGCCTCGCAACCCAGAGCCAAAAGCGAAAAACCGAACCCAAGTAGAACAACCGCCAAGACCCCTGACAAATCCTTCATGAAATGCGTCTCCCGTGAGCTGTCTTAATCGCTTCTCGTTGTTCCGGTAATTAGTAGTTAATGCTGCTTAATTAATACGAACGGACCGCGATAATCGCCTGACCCGGCTGGCCAAAAATGGGAACGTATTCGGCCGGAGTCCGGCTGTAGACCGATCGACGCGGAACCGAGAGAAACCGATTACACCTCTGACACTGTTCTTCACCAGGACCGGAAAACCTAGACGCCGCCCCATAGACCATTATGGAATACAAATGAGGCGAACGTTCCATCCTCTCGTCTCGAGCTCGCTCACCGCGAGCGATTTTTCCATTCTAGCAGTAATTCCCCCCCGCGTCTCCTCGTCCAAGACCTAGCCCCCGGCCTCCCCGCCTCCCCTTCCTCCCCTTCCCAGAGTACTTTTCCGGGACCTGCCGCCGTCTCGACTACCGCCGGAACGCCTCTTTCCAGGATGAATGGCGCCCCAGCGCCCGAAGCGCTCTTTGCAGGAGGCTTTTCCCCGGCTCCACCTTGTACCAGGTGTTTAGCCCGCTGGGATGGGGCAGCGCCACCCAGTCGATGCGCCGCCCGAACAGCGCGCCCTCGCGGACGCCGCCAACCACGCCGTCGAGCCCTGCTACCCGGCCCCCGGTCACCCGTTCGATAGCCAGCTTTCCCACGGCGATCACCAGCTCGGGTTGCAGGATACGCTGCTCTGCCGCCATCCAGCGGGAGCAGCTCTTGATCTCCTCCCGACCGGGAACCCGATCGCCACCGCCCCTGGCCTTGCCGGGAAAGCAGCGCAGCACCGCGGCCATGTAGACCCTCTCACGAAACCTCTCCTCGTCCACGCCCAGGGTGGAGAACCAACGGAAGAGGTTCTTGCCCGCCGTATAGGCAAAGGGCCTGCCCAGACGCCCCTCGTGAGGCCCGGGCGCCTGCCCGATTAGATACACGGGGCTCAACAGCGCCGGCCCCGAGACCACCGGCGGTACTACATCGGGGCAGGCGCGGCAGCGGACCAGCGCCCTCCGGTGCCGTCCGAGCTTCTGGAGTCGATCGGATTCGCGCTCGGCAAAAGGCATGGTGGTCTCTCTCCAGACGGGCTCAGCGAGCGGTGCGGGACAGATGCCGGGCCAGCGCCGCGGCAGCGGCGCGCTCCTTGAAGCGAAGGCCGGCCGCGCCCAGGGCCTGCAGCTGCTTCATCGAGCTTTCGGCCTCGCCGAACCGTCCGGTTAGAAAATAGCAGACGGCCAGGCGGTAGCGAACGGTCGCGTCGCGCGGATCGACCCGCGCGACGGCTTCCAGATCCGATATCGCCGCCCGGTAATTCCCCGTTAGATACATCGAGTAACCGCGCGTCTTTCGAGCGCGCAGCCGTTTCCGCTCGTCCGGGCTCCGCAGGTCCTGCCAGGCCCTGCGCTGTCGCCAGACGCGCTGCGTGTCGAGCAACCAGTCGCGCGCCCCCACCTCTATCGCCGCTCGTCGGAGCCGGGCCGGCCCCGGCCGTTCGGGTAAGGAGATCCCCCGGTCGCGCAGGTAGCGCGCTGCGAGGCGCCGGTTTTCCTCCGCGTGCTCGCCCCCGCTTCGCTGGTACACCTCCTCGGGTCCGGCCTTATAAAGAAGCTCCCAGCCCGGCCCCGGCAGGTGCAGGGGAAAGGTGGGCCCGTTGAACAGAGCGAGCTCGATTCCCCAGCGATCCGCTGCCGCCTGCATGGCCCGCGGCCTGGATAACGGGTTGAAGGTCTGCTCGACCAGCTCCCGCATCTCGGGCGTCAGGTTCTGTCGCGTATCCGCGAACAGATGGCAGCGCGGCCACAGATGCCATTCGAGGTATCCACCCCAGCCGATCTCGCTGATGAGCTTGCCCTCTATACCCGCCTCGCGCAGGAAGCGGGCGGCGTGCTCGGGAAAGGCGCCCGGCGCGAGATCGCGGGCAAAGACTGGCAGGAAGCGGTGGGCGCCGGTATAGGCCTCGATCACCAGGTAATGGAAGTTGACGGCCAGCAGCACCAGCGCGGCAGCGTGGCCGACCAACCGCGAAGGGCTCCGGCGCGCGGCCTCGCTGAGCGAGAACCGCTTCAGCACGAAGACCAGGGGCACGAAGCAGAGAAAAGCGTTGCGGATGCTGAGATGGGAGAGAAGCAGGTAGCCGCCGCAGACAAAGAGCTCGGCCAGATCGACGGCCTGCCGGCCCTCGAACCGGACCGCTCGCAACCGCTCGACCAGGTAGATCAGGCCGACCGCGCTCGGCCCCAGCCCCACGATGATGAAGCTGGGGTGTAGCCCCTGGCCGAGCATGGTGTAGGCCGCCTCCCAGTCGCCAGCGTGACCGCTCTGCACCATCGGCCCAAGCACGCGGGAGAAGTGGATCCAGCCCGTGATGGTGGTGGGCGACAGTCCGAGCCCCAGCACGACCACGCCTCCCCAGAGCCATACGCGCGCCAGCGGCTCGCTTTCTCCGCCGGCCGCAGGCCCCAGGCGCAGCAGGCGATTCAGCGTGGCGCCCGCGGTCAGCGCCCCGGCCGAGGCCAGCAGCAGCGAGCAGGTCCCGCCGTGCACGTTCGACCAGAGAAGCGCTACCAGAAAGCTCCAGAACAGCTCCCGTCCCCGGGTGCGGCGGAATCCCCCGGTCAACGCGGGAAGCATGGCCGCTACGAACAGCAGGCTGGTGGAGTCGGGTCGAGCCCGGAAGCGATCGGCGAAGAGGACCAGCACCAGGCAACAGAGTGCCGCCGCGTAGCCGGGTACCCGGATGATCCTGCGAGCCGACAGGTAGAGGATGGCGAAGGATAGGACCATCAGAAGCGACTGCGCGACGCGCAGGCCCCGCAGGCCGAAGCGCTCGACAACGCCGTAGGCCAGAAACTCCCACAGCCAGTAGAACGAGACCCAGGCGCTCTCGGGATGAACGGCGGAGAAGAGGTCCTGGTTGGGAATCCGACCCTGCTCGGCGATCACCCGCCCGGTCTGCAAGTGCCAGAACAGGTCGACCGCGAAGAACGGGTGCGCCGCGTGAAAGGCGACCAGGGAGAAGAAGACGGCCAACAGCAAGAGCTCCAGCGCGCCGGGCGGGGCTATGCGTCTATCCGGCACGCCCACCACTCGCCGCTCGCGCAAACAGATCCGATTTCCCCTGCCTATGCAGATCCTCCAGGCTGCGCCGCATGCCCTCCCGGAGCTCCACGGTCGGCTCGTAGCCCAGCTGCTGCCGGGCCTTCTCGATGCTGCAGGCGATATTGCGGTTCATCTCGGAGAGCACGTGGATCTTCTGGCTGTACAGCCCCAGCCCCTGCAACGCCCCGTCCATCCAGCGGGCCGCCTCGCTCACCAAGTCGGGCAGTACCAGCTGCTGGCGCGCAACCCGCAGGCCGAAGTCCTCGGCCATCACCTCTGCCACCGTGTCCACGATCTCGCGCATGGTATAGGGACGCCGGTCGGCTATCCAGTAAACGCCGCCGCTGGCCTGCTCGCGCAGGGCGCAGAGCAGTAGACCCTGACAGATATTGTCCAGGTAGGCCATGGAGCGGAAGTTGCCGCCGCCGCCCACCAGCGGCGCCCTGCCCCGGCTGATCAGGAAGAAAAAGGTCGTCTGTCGGGCGGGCTGTCCCGGGCCGTAGAACCAGGGTGGACGCACGATGGCGGTCTCGATCTCCCCCCGCTCGGCCGCCCCGGCCACCAGCAACTCGGCCTGCTGCTTGCTCCGGCCGTAGCTCATGTAAGGATGGTAAGGCGAGCTCTCGTCGAAGCGGTGGTCCGGATCGGCGTGGTAGCCAAAGGGGGAGTTGGAAGATACGTGTACCAAGCGCCGCACGCCGGCGCGCGCGGCCTGCTGCAGCAGGTTGCGGGTACCCGCTACGTTTACCTCGTATAGCTCGCGCACCCGCCGGGGATGGATCAATCCGGCACAGTTGAAGAGGGTAGCGCCTCCCGCGCCCCGGGTGAAATCCGTCAGTGAATCGGCCTGCCGCAGATCGCCCCGCACGCACTCCGCCTCCCCGGTAACCTGTCGAACCAGTTCCCGCTCCTCGTCGTTCCGCACCAGGCAGCGCACCGTTCCGGGGAAGGGGAGGGCCAGCTCGGGCAGATCGGGCAGCCCCTGCACCAACGCGGCGAGCAACCGGCGCCCCAACCAGCCCGCGCCACCGGCAACCAACGCCATCGGCTTCACCGCGGCCCCTCCTCGGCGAAGTGCTGCGCGTTGCGCCGGGCGAATACCATCACGCTCCCCTGGGGGTTGACCCCGGGCGAGTCGGGCAGAAGGCTGGCGTCGTTGATGTAGAGGTTTTCCATGTTGTATACCCTGCCGTAGGAATCGGCGGCGCAACGGTCGACCCGCTCGCCCATGGGACAGCTGGAGAAACCGTGGACCGTGGTCAGGTTGAGCGCCGAGCGGGGCAACAGCTCGTCCAGCCAACGCACCGCCTCCACCCGCGAACCGATGGGCGCGATCCCGTGTACACCCGGATAGACGGCTCGCGCACCGGCCGCCAGCAGCAGCGAACAGAGCCTGCCTAGCCCCGTGCTCAGGTTGCGGATGTCGTCGCGGGTGACGTCGTAACGGATGACGCTGGCCCGCTCGTCGAGCAGCGAGGGGCGCACCGACCCGCGCCCCACGCCTCGCGCCGCCACGTAGAAGAGGGCCATCCGTGACGACTCCTTCATCAGGGGCGCCAGCAGGGGCCAGTTGTCGCTGAGCTGCATGGCCAGGTATCCCCTGGTGAAATAGGAGCCGCCCAGCGCGATGTCGGGCCAGAACTCCTTGACCTGCAGCAAGGGTAGAACGCTCTGATCCGCCTCCACCTGCTGGTCGAAGAGCGCCGCCACCTTGAGCATAGGGTGGACCCGCAACGAGTTGCCCACGTGGAGCTTGATGCCGCTACGCCTGAGAAGCGCGGGCGTCTCGGTGGGGCCACAGCAGACGAAGACGTGGTCCGCGTCGATACGGACCTGCCGTTCGGAGCCGTCCTCCTGCTCGAGCCAGGCCACGATACCCTGTACCCGGCGTCCGCGGAGCAGCAGGCGCTCGACCCGACAGCCGGTCAGCACCCGGACGCCCAACTCTCGCGCCCGCGGGATGAGCGACCGGCTCATGCCCTTCTTGGCGCCGCTCGGGCAGCCCTGCGGGCAGGTATTGATGTCCTCGCATCCGGTAGCCGCGCGCGGCACCTCCTGCGCCGACCAGCCCATGGCCCCGATGCCGCGCTCGAACAGCACGGTGCTGGGTGGATAGGACGCGCCGCGCAGCGTCACGCCTAACGCTTCTTCCGCCCACTCGAAGTGCGGGGCGAGCTGCTCCGGGCTGGCCTCGGCCAGATCGAACTGCGCTTTCCAGCGCAAAAGGATCTCGGGCGGGGTCCGGTGCCAGAAACCGCTGTTGATCTCGGTGCTGCCGCCCAGGCAGCAGCCCTCGACATATCCCATGGGCACCGTTCCCAGCACCGGCACCATGCCACGCCTGCGATAGAACAGGCGCATGGCCTCTGGCGGCGATTGACCGTACTGCCCGGCATAGCGCTGCTGACCCTCCTCGACCATCAACACCTGGCGGCCACGGGCCGCCAGCTCCAGGGCGGTGGTCGCGCCTCCCGCTCCCGACCCGATTACCAGGATCTCGTTCTGCCACTGCCGGCTCACCTTCGCACCCCCTCGCGACCGGCTCGCGGGCCGGCCGCCGCCTCCCAAGAGCCGGTGGGAGCGGCGTCATCGGCCGATCCCGTATACTCGTAGTATCCCAGCAAGGCGGTGCTGCGTAACACCCGAAACAGTTTTCTCGTTACCGCCCAGCGGCCATAGGCCCAGGCCTCGACGATGCGCCGGCGCCTCTGCAGCGGCAGCGAGCAGAAGCTGCGCAGGTAGCGGAGCCTGACCAGCACGCGGAACCCGAAAAGCCCGGTCGCCAGCAGAAGCCGTAGCGCTGCCGGAAGCGCATCGACTTGGCCCTGCACGAAACGCGCGACCGACTGCAGCCTCTCCGCCTCCTCGACCGATCCTCGCTCGCGCGCGTCCGCTCCTTCGCCCGCCTCGTACGGGATCAGCGCCTCGGTAATGGCGCGGACGAGCTGGCCGGGGGCGCGCTCCTCGCCCGCCGGCTTGCTTCGCCCCAGCACGAACATCTGCACCCCGTCGACCTCGGCGGTGACCGGGCCCTTTCTGGCCGAGCGAGCCGCGCTCAGCACCGTAGCCAGCTCCACACCGTAGCGGACGACGATGGCCGCGCCCCAAAAGGTGATGGGAACGAAGATGATGGCGTGCGCCACCAGCGCGTAGCTAGTTGCGGCCGCTCCGTCCGCTCCCAGCAGCATGAGTGTGCGCAGACAGAAGATGTGGAAGGTACCCACGTGTCCGGGACGGGAGGGCAGCAACACGCCTAGATTGGTCACCGCCATCACGAACACCGCCCACTCGGGAGACGGCGGCATCCCGAGGGCGGCCAGCACGGCCAGATACGTGGAAGCGTCCACCGTCCAGACGACGACGCTCAGCAACGCCAGCGTCAGCGCGTCGGCCGGCCGCCTGAGATAAGCCAAGCCGTTGGATACGTAGACGAAGAAGCGCCACACCGGCCCCTGCCAGGCCGGCCGTACGGCGGCGGCCAGCCGCGAGCCCAGCCCGGCCAGGCTGTAGGGGAAGCGCACCATCAAGGCGATAACGAGCGCGACCGGACCGATGATCAGCGCGGCCACCAGCGCGGTCCCGGTGATCCACTCCCCCCCCTGCCCGCTGATCCCCCAGGTGACCAGGAACAAGAGCAGGATGGTCATGCCGTCCAGGATACGCTCCAGCAGGGTGACCGTTAGCCCCTGCGCGAAGGGGATGCCGGTGCGCTCGCTCAGCAGCCCGGCCCGGGCGATCTCGCCCAGCCGCGCGGGCAGCAGGTTGTTCACCGCGTACCCCAGCACCACGATGTTGGTGGCGGTGGCCAGCGACAGGTTGGCCTCCTGCCGCACCAGCCTGCGGCAGCGAAGCCCCCGCACCACGTGCCCCCCGAGGTAGAGCAGCGCCGCCAGCGGTATCCAGGGCCAGATCCTGGCCCCTTCCATCGCCTTACCGATTCCCTTCAGATCGATCTGCTCGAGCCCCAGCCAGACGAAGGCTATGCTGGCCAGGGCGCCCAGCAGGGAAGCGGTTTGCAGGCGGCGATCTTTCATCTCACGGTGCGTGAACCATAAGGTGACGCGAAGCGCTCAGGAGAAGAACTTGACCGCGCGCAACATAAGCTCCTTGACGGGCCGGCGGTGTGCCGAGCCCGCCCTCTCGGCCCGGCGGCGGTCGTAGCTGGCCAGGAAGTCATCGTAGCTCTCCGCGAACATCTCGTCGTTCGAGTACCTCGGCTTCCAGCCCAACCGCAGCAGGGGCGCGACATCGAAGAAAAAGGGCTTGTGATAGGTCAGGTAGTGCCAGGGGGCCAAGGGGCTCAGGCGCATCCAGTCCAGCAGGCGCAGCGCAGCGATGGAGGGGGCGACCGGAAGCGCGACCACGCGCGAGCCGGTGCCCGCATGCGCGATCAGGTTCCGGTAGGCCTCGCGCAGCGTACCGAAGCGATCGGTGCCCACGTTGTAGACGCCGGGCCGGCCGGCATCGAGCGCCAGCAGATACAGATCCATCAGATCGTGCGCGTGGACGAACTGAAAGCCTCCCTCTCCCCGGCCGATGGTGTAAACGTTCACGCCCTCCTTTATCCATTCGAAGAAGATTTGAAAGATCCCCAGCCTGCCCTCTCCCAGGATGGTGCGCGGCCGGATCACCACCAGCGGCATGGAGCTCTCGCCGAGGATACGGCGCACCTGCTCTTCCCCGGCCGCCTTGGCGCGGCCGTAGATCTCCACCGGACGCACGGGCGTCCGCTCCGTGATGGGCAAGCGGTCCGGCGCCCCGAACAGCGCGCTCGAGCTCATGTGCACAAAGGCCTGCACACCCGCCTCGACCGCGGCCTCGGCCGCGATGCGGCTTCCCACCACGTTCACCTGCCAGAACTCCGGTCCGGATTTGGTCAGAGGAACCAGTGCCACGTTGTGATGAACGACGTCCACCCCCTTCATCGCGCGCAACACCCCGTCGCGGTCGCGGATGTCGCAATCGATGTAAGTGATCTCCCGGGGGCGGCTCGGATCCTCCCAGAGGTCGAGAATGGCCACGCTCTCGCCGCGGGAGAGCAGGCGCCGTGCGATGAGATTGCCCAGAAACCCCGAGCCGCCGGTAACCAGATGCCTCACGATTCGCCTCCCTCAAGGCCTGCGTCCAGAGCATATCTCATTCGTACGGCAACTGGCGTCCGAATTGCTCAAGGAACGAGCGCGACCAGGCAGACCCGGCGAAAGTCGTACGAGATCCCCTCGCCCGTCACCGCATAGGCGGCAAACACCCGCTCGCCGTCCGAGGTCAGGGCCAGGGTTGAGATGTTCTCCTGCTCCCCGGCCTCGTCGAAGGCCACCGGCTCGGACCAGCTCTGCCCCCGGTCTCGGCTGTGCGAGACCATGGCCGTGTACTTGTAGTAGCTCCCCAGAATATCGTTCCGGTCCCCTTCTTTCCAGGCTACCGAGATCAGATCGCCGGTCACATGTATGACCGGATACCAGATATCGATCTCCCGGTTGTCCCCGCGCAGCAGGATCCATTTCTCCCTCCAGCTGCTCGCCCGGTCCCGGCTCACCAGTATGGCCAGCACCTGCTCGTTCCCGTAGGCGTACGACTGCACCAGGTAGAGCGCCTGCGCGTCGTCCATCACCAGCCGGCCGCCGGCCACCCGGCTGGCCGTGGTGTCGCCGCTCGCCACCTCGACGAAGCTCTCGCCGTCGTCGTCCGAGTAGACCACGCCCGAGCTGCTACCCATCACCAGCCGTCCCTCGATTTCGAACGCCCCGGTCGGCGTTCCCCGGGTCACCAGGTAGGGCTCGATCCACTCACCGTCCTGCAGCCGTCCCAGGAAGACACGGTGGCTGCAGCCGAAAATGTGCGTGTCGTGGTCGTGGCCCAGGGCGAACTTCATATCCGGAGCTAGCGGACGGAAGAAGTAGAGCGGCACCTTGTACTGGCAGGAGCCCGACCGGTTGCCGGCCAAAAAGACCTCTTCCAGGGACCAGCTCCCCCCTTGGTCCGGCGAGCGGAGCAGAAAGGAGGCGAAGAATCCCCCGGCCGTCAACGCCCACAGCGCGTCATCGCCCTCGATCATGTCGGTGAAGTAGCTGTCGTGCATCACCTGCACCGGATCGTCGAATTCGAACGCGCCGCCGTCCAACCGTGCGGTCTGCAGGTAGAGAAAGCGCTCGTCCGGCGACCCGGTCGAGACCGCGTTATAGAAGACTAATAGCCTGTTCGATCCCTCATGAATGAATAGACTGGGAGCGGTCGCCTCCTGCCTCTGGTCGAAACAGACCCGCTGCGAAACCTCCAGCGGCGGAAGGGTTACCGCCGGCTCGGTGACGTCGAACAGCTCTTCCTCGACCGATCCGGCGCCGCCGCCATCGGTTGGCTCCTCACCCGCGCCCGGCGACCCCCCGTCGCTCTCGACGCCCGCATCCTCCGAGCCGGGGGTGGCGAACGGCGCCTGCTGATCGCCGCAGCCGGCCGCCGCGGTGTACGCCAGCCAGAATAGAAGGCCCTGCGGCGGCGAGAACCGAGGGACGAACGCGGCGCATCTCGAACGGGTCACTCTCTCAGTCTACCAGAGCCGGACCCGCGGGACGGCTCCCGCGCCCGGCGGACGGTCGCGCCCGGTGAAAACGGTCAATGCGCATTTCGTTTTTGAAAGGATCACTTCAGATACGAAACGACAAACGGTTAAGGACTACCGATGGTACGCGTGAGTCGATCGGGTCGGGGTACGATAATTCAACACGGGACACGACATGTAAAAAGGATGACGATCGCGTAACTCGGAACGAGCCGCGGTCTCGAGAGCCGTTCCCCGGTGGAGATAAGCCCCGTCTTTCCCGCAATTCCACCCGTGGAAGTGCCGGTTAGCACGACCGTCGTATTCCGGACGTTCAGGTCGTCATTACCTTTCATAGAATTTCCATTGTCTATCCGCTCGCCTTGAATCGGATCCGCTTCGCTTTCGACAGATTCTGTACAGACGTAAGGCGATGGCACGGCAATTGCTGCAATTATCGGCGAAAATTCGACGACAACGGATCTAGCAGGGCTGTAATCACCCGGGGCTCGTCAAGAGGCGCAGAGGCAATTGAGCACGGGCCTTTCACGGGTGTGGTGGCGGTAGCGTGAAGAAAGTCTCGTGATGCCCGCTGAGAAAGACGACAGGTCAATCACCCAGAGGTACCGGCAAGCGAGAGCGAGCTTGACGGCGCGGGAATCCTTCCCGACGCCGCGGGACTCCCACCCGACGCCGCGGGAGTCCATCCCGACGCCGGGCAGCGACGTTCGCGAGCTGCAACCGGGCAGGCGCAGTCTGCGGGACGCCGTCATCCTTCTGACCAGGAAGTTGGAAGCGCTCGGCGTGGACGTGAGCGACGTCACCGAGATGTTGGGGGTTTGCTCGAACAGTGATACGACCCCGCGCCGCTCGGTCTATCCGGGCAACGACGCG
The DNA here is from genome assembly GCA_964450715.1 of uncultured Sandaracinaceae bacterium. Lineage (GTDB taxonomy): Bacteria > Myxococcota_A > Polyangia > Polyangiales > JAFGIB01 > CAYVFC01. The sequence goes on from CAYVFC010000012.1 coordinate 57,347, forward strand.
CTGGACGCCGTCGAGCGCAATAGCCTGTTCGATAAAGACGAGTAGGGGCGGGCGGCGGGAGGGGGCAAGCCCCTCCCCTACACGCGCTCGCCCGCAGGGCGATTCGCTTCGGTCACCCCGCAGGGGCGGGCCTTGCGCCCGCCCGTAAAAGGGAGGGGGCACCCCCTCCCCTACGTCTTACATAATCTATACGCCGAGGCGACCGTTACTACATCGGGATGCGACAGAAGAGCGACTCGCCGGGACCGGGCATGGTGTCCTCGCACTCCATGTCGGTCGGACAGGAGGCGTCCTGCGCCGAGCAGTCGAGCATGCAGTAGTGGTCTCCCGGCAATCCGGCCGGCCCGCAGACGAGCACGGCGGTGGTATCCGCCGGCAGGTCGCACTCGTCGGCCTGCGTGCAGACGACGGTGCAGTAACCGGTGCCCTGCATACCCCCTCCGGGCCGGTAGCAAACCAGATCGCCCTCGCAGTCGGCATCGCCTCGAGAGGTATTGCAACTCTCCCACTGGCCCGCGGTGCCCTCGACCCCGGCGTCCTCGGGATACAGGCAGCGAAAGGTCCCGCCCCCTCCCGTACTGCGGCACACCATGTTGGTGGGGCAGTTGGTGTCGTTCTCGTCTACGCATTCGACCCGGCAGGTGTTGCTGAATGTCGAACAGACCGCCTCGAATCCGTCGATGTCCTGGCAGTCGCTGTCCTCCAGGCAGTCCTCCGTGCAGAAGCCCGGGGCGCCGCCGAAAGCGCCGGAACAGACCAGATCGTCGCCCAGACACTCGCTCTCGTCGTAACATATCGATAGCCAGCTCCCGTCGCTGGGGATGGTGCTTCCGCTTCCGCCCGTACCTGTCCCGGCGTCCGGTGCATCGCCGCCGCTGCCCGCGCCGCCGTCCATGACCTCGCCGCCCGAGCCACCGCTTCCGGCCCCCGACTCTCCACCCGTGCCCGCCGTCCCGGCGGCTCCGGCCTCGCCAGCCGTGCCGCCCGTACCCGCGGTACCGGCGGTGCCCGCACCTCCGGCCGTGCCCGCGCCTCCCGTGGTGCCGCCTGCGCCCCCGAGGCCCGAACCGTCGAGCAGCACGCCGCCGTCCGCGCCGGCCGCTCCGTCGTCGTCGTCGCCGCCGCACGCCCAGAAGAACAGCGAGAATACCCCTAGAAACGCGATGAATCTGGCCATGATCTGCCTCCCGCCTGGTCTCCGGCCCCAAACGGCCCGGAGCCCGTCTCAGTCCTTACCTTGGGAACGAGCCTCATGGTAATCGATTCCGGACGGTGTCACAATTCTGTGACAAAAACTGCCCGACCGGAGCCCGTCCTGAAGTGTGTGGCCGCTGCGCGGGAAAGGCGTCGACCGATATGCCTCTGCCGCCCATCCGCGCCGATCTAGCGTCCCACCAGGGGCGGTCAGGCGACCGGATCCGGGCGTCGACCGATATGCCTCTGCCGCCCATCCGCGCCGATCTAGCGCCCCACCAGGGGCGGTCAGGCGACCGGATCCGGTTGGCGAAGAGAAAGCTACATTTATGTATGTTTAGATATTCTTATACTATTTTCTGTTGACATTAATATTTCTTCACGTAGTTTTCCGGGCGTTTTCCCGGAAAGCTCCATGCGAATACGAGCGCTGAAGATCTTCTGCGACGTCGCCAAGTACCGCAGCATCTCGAAAGGAGCGGAGATCAACCGGGTCAGCCAGTCCTCTATCAGCCAGCTTCTGAGGAGCTTCGAGAAGGACCTCGGCGTCACTCTTATCGACCGTTCCAGGCGCCCCTTTCAGCTGACCCGGGAGGGTGGGATTTTCCTGGAAGGATGCCGGGAGATCGTCAACCGCTATACCGACCTGATGGTGGAGCTGAAAACGGTGGGACCGTCGGTCAAGCCCGTGCTAAAGGTCGCCTGCATCTTCTCCGTGGGACTGAAGTACATGAGCATCTGCAGCGAAAAATTCTCCCGGCTCTTCCCCTCCGCGGGCATCAAGATCGAGTACCTGCATCCCTATCGCGTGTACGAGACCGTTCTGGAGGAAGAGGCCGACCTGGGAATCGTCTCTTTCCCCCAGCCCAACCGGGAGCTCTCTATCATCCCCTGGCGGGAAGAGCAGATGGTCCTGGCCTGTCACCCGGAGCACCCGCTCGCCGTGCGCAAGCGCATCGGAGTCGGCAGGATCTCCGGGGAGAGCTTTGTCGCCTTTGACGCGGATCTTCCCATCCGGGCCGAGGTGGACCGCTACCTCCGCCGCAACGGTGTACAAATCAAGCCGGTTCTCGAGTTCGACAACATCGAGTCCATCAAACGCGCGGTCGAGAACGGCTCCGGAATATCGATCCTTCCCCGGCCCGCGCTGGACCAGGAGCTCGGGGCCGGAGCGCTGGCCGCCGTGCCCTTCAACAAGAGCGGCTTCGTCCGTCCCCTCAGCCTCATCCACCGTAGGAAGAAGGAGCTGGACGCGAGCATGGAGGGATTCATCGAGATCCTGAAAGCGGAAACGGCCGGAAGCTTTCACTGAACCGAGGACAGCTATAAACGGAAGCCAACCATGAAGCGTATCGCCGACAACAGCGAAGAACAGATCCGGATCGCCGTACTGTACTGCCAGCACACGGTCTGCAGAAAAGCCAGCGTCGCCCCGGCGGCGGAAAAGGTGAAGGGAATAACCGTCCGCGCGGCGATGATGCCCTGCAGCAGCAAGGTACAGGCCTCACACCTGCTCAAGATTCTCGACCAGGAGGCAGACGGAGTCGAGGTCGTGGCCTGCGCGGACCAGGCCTGCCGCTTCCTGAACGGCAGCAGGCGGGCCGCCAAGCGGGTCGCCTACACCCGCCGGCTGCTAGACGAGGTCGGGGTCGGAGCGGAGCGGGTGGGCATCAGCAGAGAAGCGGGCGCGTCGGCAGAACAATTGATGGAGCTAGCGGTGGCGCGCGCCGCCGCGGTCGAGAAGATCGGCAACAACGGAGAGAGCCAGTGATATTCGGAGAACGAAAACCAGTCGAAGAGTTGATCGAAGAACTCGAGGGCCACCGCAAGGTACTGCTGCTCGGCTGCGCCACCTGCGTGGCGGAGTGCTCCGCCGGGGGCGAGAAAGAGGTCGAGACCCTGGCGCCGCTCTTGAGCCTGGCCATGAAACAGAAGGACCAGCGCGTCCAGATCACTACCGGCACCCTGGAGAAGCAGTGCGAGTACGAGTTCGTGGACGAGATCGCCGAGCAGGTGAAGAGGGTCGACGCGGTCATGAGCATGGCCTGCGGCATCGGCGTGCAGGCGGTGTCCGAGCGCTTTCCGGACAAGCCGGTCTATCCGGCCGTGAACACCTCGGCGTTGACCGTACGTGAGGAACCCGGGCTCTGGGCTTCCCGCTGCGCGGCCTGCGGCGACTGCGTGCTGGGCGAGACCTTCGGGCTCTGCCCGGTCGCCCGCTGCTCCAAGAGCCTGCTGAACGGCCCCTGCGGGGGAACGCGGGCCAACGGCAAGTGCGAGATCAGCGAGGATATCGACTGCATATGGCACCTGATCGTGGAGCGCGCCGAGGCACGCGGAAAGCTCGCCGAGCTCGGCCGGGTGCGCAAGGCCCGCAGCTGGGCGAATTCCCGCCACGGGGGACCCAAGAGAGTCGTTCGCGAGGAGCTGAAGCCATGAAGACGAAGTCGGGTAGCAATCTGGAACGGGTGCTGGCCGAGGGAAAGTTCGCGCTGACCGCCGAGGTCGGTCCGCCGCGCGGGCCCGATCCAGAGGCGATCAAGAAGAAGGCGGCGCTGCTCAAGGGCGTGGCCGACGCCTATAACGTGACCGACAACCAGACCGCGGTGGTGCGCATGTCGAGCATCGCTGCCAGCAAGATCCTGCTGGACGAGGGGCTGGAACCGGTCATGCAGATGGTCTGTCGCGACCGCAACCGCATCGCCATGCAGTCGGATCTGCTGGGCGCCAGCGCGCTGGGGCTGCGCAACTGCCTCTGCCTCTCCGGCGACCACCAGTCCGCGGGAGCGGGCGGTAAGCTCAAGGGCCATCCCGGCGCCAAGAACGTCTACGACATCGACTCCATCCAGCTGCTCTCGGTGGTCAAGGGGTTGCGGGACGAGGCCGTGCAGGAGGGTGGCGACAGCATCGACCCGGCCGCTCCCTTCTTCATCGGTGCGGCCTGGACCCCGCTCGGCCCCCCGGAAAAGTTTCGCACGGTCCGCCTGGCCAAGAAGGTTCAGGCCGGCGCGGACTTCATCCAGACCCAGGCCGTGTACGATACCGCCCGCTTCGCCGAGGCGGTTGAGCGCGCGGAAGACCAGGGACTGACCGAGAAGACCGCCATCCTGGGCGGAGTGATCGTACCGCGCAGCGCCGGGATGCTCAGCTACATGCACAAGAACGTCCCCGGAGTCGAGGTGCCCGACGCGCTCATCGCCAGGATGAAATCGGCCTCCGATCCCAAGGAGGAGGGGATCGCCATCGCCGTGGAGCTCGTGCAGGCGATGAAGGAAATCCCGGGCATCAAGGGCGTACACATCCAAGCCATCGAGGCCGAGGCCTTGTTGCCGGATATTATAAAGAAGGCGGGATTGTTGCCCAGGCCCTGAGCCGGAACGGTTGGGGAGAGTGCGTATGCTTACCAGTGTTCAATCAGACAAGTCGGCGGCCAAGGCATCCGAAACCGCCGAGGATCCCCAATCCTCAGGGCATACAGAAGGTATGTCGACCAAGTACCACGTAGAAGTCAAACACATACCGCCCAGGTTCACGCCCATCGCGCGGCTGAACGCCATGGAGATCGAGGGGTGCCTGGGCTGCCGGAAATGCGTCAAGCGCGAGTCGTGCGTCTACGGCGTATACCGGGATACCGAGTACAGCCCCTACGAATTCGTCGACACCGGCGACACCGTCTGCGTGGCCTGCATGCGGTGCGTGCAGGAGTGCAAGAAGGGCATCCTCTCCCGAGCGGTCAACCCGCGCTTCACCCGCATGGGCGACCAGCACTTTCGACCGGAGATGATCGCCTCGCTCTGGAAGCAGTGCGAGTGGGGAAAAATCCCGGTATCCGGGGCGGGCTATCGGGGCCCCTTTGCCGGCCCGGGCTACAACGAGATGTGGACGGACATGTCCGAGATCGTCCGTCCCACCCGCGACGGGATTCACGGCCGCGAGTACATCAGCACAGTCATCGAGTTGGGCCGCCGGCCCGACCGCCTGCGCTTCGATGCGGCCGGCAAGATGCTGAGCCAGATGCCGCACTTCCTGGAGATCCCGGTGCCCCTGGTGCTGGATATCCCGGTTCACCGCTTCGTCGCCGAGCCGACCCGGCAAGCCATGGCCAAGGGCGCCGGCATGGCGCACACCCTGGCCATCTGCAGCCTGGAGGACGCCTGCGGGCTGCTGGCCGACCAGCGCGACCACCTGATCGTCCGGTTCGATCCGACCAGCGACGATCCCGCACAGCTGCAGGGGATCCCCATGGCCGAGCTGCTCTACGCGGACTCGGTGCTCGCTGAGGCGGATAAATTGAAGAAACGCTTCCCGCGGCTGGTCGTCTCCGTCGGCATACCGATGGACGAGCGCGCCATCGAACGGGGTGTAGACTTGGCGAAGAACGGCGCCGAGGTGCTCCACTTCCGGGCCAGCGACCAGGCGCGGGGGCTGGGCAGCCGCGGGGAAGACCACGCCACTACCCTGATCAAGGATGTGCACTTCGCGTTGCTCGAGGAGATCCTTCGCGACCAGCTGACCGTCCTGTACTCGGGCGGCATCGTGACCGCAGAGCACGTGCCCAAGTCCATCGCCTGCGGCACGGACGGGGTCGGCATCCGCCGGGCGCTGATGGTGGCCATGGAGTGCCGGCTCTGCCCGGACTGCGACCAGAGACAACAGTGCCCGGTCAAGCTTGACCAGGTGCCGGTCGGGTGGGGCGCCCAGCGGGTGGCCAACCTGGTGGGCTCCTGGCACTCGCAGCTCATAGAGGTGATGGGAGCCATGGGGCTGCGCGAGGTGCGGCGCCTGCGCGGCGAGCTCGGGCGCACCATGTCCTTCGACGAGCTGGAGCAGACCAACTTCTCCCCCGTATTCGGCAAGCGGGTGCTCACCCTGCAACAGGCGCTGGACGATCCGGCTACCGGGCGGCTCAACGCGGGCATCCCCCATCCGCGGCCAGACGCCTCTTTTCGCTTGCTGAAAGGCAAGCTCAAGAAGTGCCCCACCCGCTACCGCAATGCGCTGGGCAAGTACCAGGTGGTGCGCACCTCGGACTGCATCGACTGCGGCAAGTGCGAAAAGACCTGCCGCCACGGCGTGCACCCCAGGACCGGCCGGCGCAAGCTGGGGCTGAGGGCTCACCAATGCATCGGCATCGACGCTTGCCGGGCCGAGGGCGACTGCTGCGTGGACCGCTGCCCGCAGAACGCGGTCCTGGTCGGCCCTAACCCGGCCTGGGAGTCGTTCGGGGACCCGCGCTGGCCCGGGGAGCTGCTGGCCGCCACCTGGATGCAGTCAGAGATCGGCCGGCCGCCGGACAACGGCTTCAACTACCGGACCGGCAATTCGGGCGGGGGATTCGACCGCATCGAACTCCTCTTTCCCGCCGAGCCCCCGGACCGGAGCTTCTCGCCCGACGACGTCGACCTGAGCATCCCGCTCAACCGCCGAGACGACGGCGCGCACAAGATCACCATCGGCATGCCGGTCTACGGCGGGGGCATGAGCTTCGGTTCCATCAGCCTCTCCACCATGGTGGGCCGGGCCATTGCCTACAAGGCGATCGACTCCTTCACCTGCACCGGCGAGGGCGGATACCCCGATGAGCTCAAGCCCTATGACGACAACGTCATCACCCAGGTGGCCACCGGGCTTTTCGGCGTGCGGGAGGAGACCATCAAGCGGGTCCGCATCATGGAATTCAAGTACGCCCAGGGCGCCAAGCCGGGCTTGGGCGGCCACCTGCTGGGCGAGAAGAACACCCCGGCGGTATCGAGGATGCGGGAAACGGTGCAGGGCTATCCGCTCTTTTCCCCCTTCCCCTTCCACTCCGTATACTCGGTGGAGGACCACAAGAAACACGTCGATTGGATGAAGGCGGTCAACCCCGAGATCCTCTGCGCGGTCAAGGTCTCCGGCGCCAGCGACGTGGACATGGTGGCGGTGGGCAGCTTCTACGCGGACGCCCACATCGTACACATCGACGGCAGCTACGGGGGAACCGGAGCCGCCCCGGACATCGCCAAGAAGAACATCGCCATGCCCACCGAGTACGCCATTCCCAAGGTGCACCGCTTCCTGCAGGAGGAGGGCGCGCGGGACCGCATTACCCTCATCGCCTCGGGCGGCGTGCGCACCGCCTGGGACGTGGCCAAGATCATCGCCCTGGGCGCGGACGGGGTGGTGACCGGCACCGCCGACGTGGTGGCCCTGGAGTGCATCCGCTGCGGGGTCTGCGAGAGCGGCCGCGGCTGCCCCAAGGGCATCGCCACCACCGATCCCGAGCTCTCGCTCACCTTCACCACCCGCTGGGCCGGGCAAAGGATGATCAATCTATTCCATTCCTGGGCCATCCAGCTGCAGGACATCCTCTGGCGGCTGGGAATGAAAAGCGTCCGGGAGCTGGTGGGCCGCTCCGATCTGCTGGCCCACCTCGACTACGAAGAACGCGAAGCTAACGGATAGAGCCGATGCACGATTTCACCGAAAAGCTGATCGAAGCGAAAAGGCGCCTGGTAGCCGGACTTCCCCGGCAGCCCGGAGATCCGGTCGAGGAGGGCGGCTGCGGGGTGGTGGGCTTTGCCTGTAGCGTGCCCGTGCCCGGCCGCAGCATCTTCGAGGCCTCCATCCAGATGCACAACCGCGGCAACGGCAAGGGAGGCGGCATCGCCGCCAGCGGGCTGTTGCCCGAGCAGCTGGGGGTGGACGCCGACACGCTGCGCAACGACTACCTGCTGCAGGTGGCGCTGCTGGACCCGGAAGCCGAGCGCGAGATCGAGGAGAAGTTCGTCACTCCGTACTTGCGCGTCGACCACAAGGAGAAGGTCAAGACGCGGGCCGATTACCGGGATCTCGGTCTGGAGGTTTGTCCCCCGGACGTGGTGCGCTACTTCGTCAGGGCCAGCGACGCGGGCCTGGCCGCCTTCCGGGAACAACACGCTCTGGACGACGCGCCGGCGCGCGCGGTGGAGGACGAGTACATCTACCAGAACAGCTTCCGGCTCAACCAGAGCTGCTACGCGGCGCTGGGCGACAAGAAGGGATTCGTGATGTCGCACGCCCGCGATCTCATGATCTTCAAGATCGTGGGCTACGCGGAGAACGTGGTGAAGTACTACGGGCTGGAGGACCTGCAGGCGAACGTCTGGATCGCCCACCAGCGCTACCCCACCAAGGGGCGCGTCTGGCACCCGGCCGGAGCGCACCCCTTCATCGGCCTGAACGAGGCGCTGGTGCACAACGGCGACTTCGCTAACTACTTCAGCATCACCGAGTACCTGCGGCAGCAGAACGTGGTGCCGCAATTTTTGACCGACACCGAGGTCTCGGTGCTGATCTTCGACCTGTTGCGGCGGGTCTACGGGTACCCGGTCGAATACGTGATCGAGGCCATCGCCCCCACCACCGAGGTCGACTTCGTGCGGCTGCCCGAGGAGAAGAAGGCCATCTACCGGGCCATCCAGGCGGTGCACATGCACGGCTCGCCGGACGGCCCCTGGTTCTTCATCATCGCCCGCAGCAATCCGGACGAGCAGAAGTATCGGCTGCTGGGCATCACCGACACGGCCATGCTCCGCCCGCAGGTCTTCGCGCTTCAGCGCGGCGACGTCTCCATCGGGCTGGTGGGCTCGGAAAAGCAGGCCATCGACGCCACCCTCTGCTACCTCTCGCGCGAGGACGGCCGCTTTCGGCCGGTGGCGGACCGCTACTGGAACGCGCGCGGCGGAAGCTACACCGACGGCGGAGCCTTCTCCTTCGTGGTAGAGAAGGGCAACGGGGCGACCGAGCTCGCCTGCACGGACAAGTTCGGCGTGCCCATCGAGATCGGCGGCGGGCAGTGGCGCCTGACAGACACCCCCGGGCCCACCGAGCCCCCAAAGGGAGCGGCGCTCGGTAAAAGCATCGCCGCGCTCAAGACGCCCGGCGCCTGCCTGCGCGTCTTTGGCAAGGTGCAGCAGCAGATCGCCGCTTGGGACTTCGATAATGTCCAGTGGCTTCTGCAGAACATCGAGGAGCTGGCTCGCAGGGACAAGAAGGGATTCGAGAGCGCCCTATATTTGCTATCCCTCATCAACAACCGGCGCTACGACTGCGGCTCCATGAAGCGGAGCGTGTTGGTCCAGCTCGCCCGCGAAACGATCGATACCATTCTACGATCGGTTCCCTCCATTGCCAGCAACGGCTTGAGCCACGCGCGTCGGATCGACTGGCAGTCCAGAGCGGCGCTACGCGCTCCCGGCAAGGAAGAGTCGACGCTGGTCATCGACTCGACCGAGTTCGAGATGGAGGGCGAGGGGTGCAGCGCCCGCCTGCTGGTCCGGGCCTACGAGCAGGGGTGGAAGCACTTCGTCGTGTTCGGCATGCGCGGCCAGCGCTTCATCGGCTGCGGCCTGGGCCCCAAGTCGAAGCGCGTGCGCATCGACGTGTTCGGAAGCTCGGGCGATTACCTGGCCTCGGGCATCGACGGGCTGGAGCTTCACGTGCACGACAACGCCCAGGACCAGCTGGGGCAGATCATGAAGCAGGGCAAGCTGGTCATTCACGGCGACGCCGGGCAGGCCTTTCTCTACGGCGCCAAGGGCGGCCACGTCTACGTGCTGGGCAACGCGGCCGGCCGCCCGCTCATCAACGCGGTGGGAAGACCCCGGGTGGTGATCAACGGCACCGCGCTCGACTTTTTGGCCGAATCCTTCATGGCCGGCGATCCGCTCAACGGCGGAGGATTCTGCGTGCTCAACGGCCTGGCATTCGACAATCAGGGCCACGTTACCGAGCTCGACACGCCCTATCCCGGCGCCAACCTCTTCTCGCTGGCCTCGGGCGGGGCCATTTACATCCGCGACCCGCACCGCAGGCTGCTCGACGAGCAGCTCAACGGCGGCAAGAACGTCCCGCTCTCCGAGGCCGACTGGGAGCTCATCCTCCCGCACCTGCAGGAAAACGAGAAGCTCTTCGGCATCTCGGTACGGGACGACCTACTGACCGTGGACGGCGCGGTCAAGGACCCGCTGGAGGTCTACCGCAAGGTCATCCCGGAGCGGAAGATCTAGCGCCTTCCTCTGTCATCTCGAGCGCAATCCTATTGTCATCTCGAGCGCAGCGAGAGATCTCGTAACCAGAGATTTCTCCCGTCGGTCGAAATGACACGTTCAGAACAGCAGCGCCAGCTGCCGGCACTGCAGCAGCAGCACGCCGTTTTGGCTCCAGAGCTCCCCGCTTTCCTCTATATATCCCTGCCGGGCTGTGGTGGACTCGAAGCGGCCCAAGTACCAGTCACCAGGACCGGACGCCGGAAGCGGAAAGGCCGCCCGGAAATGCACGGTGAGATCGATGGTGGGCACCGCCCCCGCGAAAGCGCCGCCGGTCTCCCGGGTGAAGATGGGGGGAAACCAGGCATCGGCCAGCGTGGCCAGCATCAGCGCGTCGGGCTCGCGCTCTGCCTTCAACCGTATCCACCCCCCCGTGAGCGCCCGATCCCCTCCCTGCCAGGGAATGCCGCCGATAGCCGGACGCATCTCCACGCGCTCGGTCATGGGAATCGCGCCGTTGCTCTCCCCCAGGGCATGGGCGTCGGGAGGCCCCACCGCGGGCGGCTCGGTATCTTGGAACTCGTAGTCGACAGTGGCCTTGCCGAAAGTGCCGACGGCCAGGGTGGTGACCTTGCCCCCCTGGATCATGCGGGCGCTGAGCGTGGTCAGCGTTCGGCCCGAGCGTTCCACCGAGGTCTGCACCTCCATATTCCCTTCCGTCGGCGCTCTCAGGTAGTGCAACGCCAGTGAACGCGGCGCCCGTTCCTGGCGGGCGCCATGGTCGAGCGACAGCAGCATGGAGCGCAGCATGATACCCGCCAGGTACCCGCCGTTGGGCCCCTTGACTATCCACCAGTCGCGGCTGAGCGATCCCTGGAAACGGTTCCCGGCGAGCGGGGCCAGCGCGGTATCGACGTCGAACTTGTGCGGCATACGGGCTCTCCGAGTCGTGCTACGACGACCGCATAGCACGTGGCTCCGACGCTCGCCACCGCGGCGTATGCGGAATAGAAAAGGAGAATAGGGTTCGTCTCCACCGCGCTGGGAAACGAGAACCGGAACGCCTCGCGGGGCGTGGGCCTCGGCCCCATGATCAGCAGCGAGCGCGGCGCGCAGACCTCGCTGGTCTGCGCCACCCAGCCCGACATCGAGCCCGGCGGCTACTACCACAACACCCTGGGCCTGATGCAGCTCCGTCCCGGCGACCCCGCCCGGAGCGAAAGCCGTGCCGAGGAGCCCTGGGAAACCTGCGAGAGGCTTTGCGAAGGATAGGGGGTGCGGGGTAAGCCCCTACAACCAGCCCATTAGCTTGCTGATGGCCTGTTCGATGCCGGCACCCACGGCCTTGGGGCCGGGGCCGAGCATGTAGGCGGGGGTGGAGATGATCTTGTTCTTCTCGTCGACCACGGCCTGCTCTACCGGGCAGTCGGCGTGGGTGCTGCCGGTGCTGCGGATGGCGTCTGCCGTGCCCGGGTCGTTGCCGATGGTCACGGTGGCCGACTTGCCGGAACGCCCGAGCGCCGCGGCCAACACGGCCGGGGCGATGCAGATGGCGACGATGGGCTTGTTCTGCTCCACGGCCTCGCTCACCAGGCGGACGAGATCCGCGTTTATCTCGCCAGCCGGACCCTTGGTGGCGAACTCGGAGAGATTCTTGGCCGCGCCAAAGCCGCCAGGAATGACCAAAGCGTCCAGATCGGCCATGCGGGCCTTCTTTATATCTTCTATCTTTCCCCGCGCGATGCGAGCCGACTCCACCAATACGTTTCGCGTCTCGCCCGTGGGCTCGCCCGTCAGGTGATTGATCACGTGCATCTGGTTCGTGTCCGGCGCGTAGCACTTGATCTCCGCGCCGGCGCGCTCGAGGAAATAAAGGGTCAGCACCGACTCGTGCACCTCGGCCCCGTCCATGAATCCGCACCCCGAAAGCACAACCGCCACCTTGGCCGCCATCTCCCTCTCTCCTTTCCGGAGTCGGATTTTCCAAACCGTCTCGGCCGCCTTTGCGGCGGTCGAGACGGTTTGGAAAATCCGACTCCACGTCGCGAGAACCGATAGCAGAAATACCACGTTGCCAGCGAACTCTCCACCCCCTCGGTTCGATCGTCCCCGCAGGACGGCATTTTTATTACATGATATCAGTGAGTTACGAAATCGCCGCCATCGAGCGCTAGACATACGGATTCGTATGTGAAAGAACGGAGGATGCAAAAGAAAGAGGAACCGACATGACGAGCACGCAAAAGCAAACCGAGGAGCTTTCGCCGCTGGGCGTCTACCAGGAGGGGATGCCCTTCAACGCGGTGGAAAAGGTGATCATGCAGCGGCGCAGCATCCGCCAGTTCAAGAAGGAGCCGCTGCCCGACGGGATGATACGGCGAATACTGGAGGCGGGGAGGTTCGCCCCCTCTGCCGGCAACTCTCAGCCCTGGAAGTTCATCGTGGTCAAGAGCCCCGAGATCCTGGAGGAGATGGAGCGGGACGCCAGGAGGATCATCAAGCTCTTGATGCTCTCCATCGACTACACTGCCGTCGGCCCACTGCGGCGGGCGATACAGCTTCCCGGCTCCAAGTTCGTCATCCGCATGAGGCCCAACGAGCTGCACCCGGTGCCCATGGGCCTGATGTCCCAGATCGCCAAGGGCAAGGCGCCGGTCTTCCATGGAGCGCCCACCCTGATCCTTTTAGTAGAGGATACCCGCGGAGTCTCCTCCCCCCCGACCGACATCGGCATCTGCGGGCAGAACATGGTGCTGGCGGCGCACAGCCTGGGCGCCGGCTCCTGTTGGATCGGATTGATCAAGGTGCTGATGTACCTACCCAAGTGGCGGAAGCTGTTCGGAATCAAGTCCCCCTACCGCCTCGAGGACTGCCTGGCCGTGGGCTGGCAGAAACCAAAAGCCGACGGAGTGGTGCCCAGGGAGGTGCAGCTGGTCACCTGGTTCGAGGGCGGCATGAAGGACGCACCGCGGATCGAAAGGCAAGGTGAATAGGAATGGACGACTTCACCCTCAAGGACAAGCTCACCATACCCACTTACGACGACCCGCGCGACATGCGGTCCGCCGAGCTTCATTTCGACCCCGACAAGTGCAAGCAGTGCGGCATCTGTATCCAGATCTGCCCGGGTGGCTGTTTGAGGACGGATACCCTGCAAAAAAAGGACTTCATGGAGGGCCGGGCCAAGGTCAAAGACTCGGGAGTGCCCTATCTGGACTCCATCAAGCCCGGGGTGGCGCTCTGCATCGCCTGTTTCGACTGCGGAACCGCCTGCCCCGAGGGCGCCATCAGCGTGAAGCACAACTTTAATCCGAGGTACTACTACAAGCGCATCAGCCAGACCTCGGACATGGAGCCCCCCAAGAGGTACTGAACTATACGACGGGCCGCCGCGTCGGTTACTCGTAGCCGAGAACGACGACCCGGGTGCCGTCGGCCGGCAGCTCGGCCGCGCCCAGCGCGACCGAGCTCTCGCCGGGCTGCTCGATCGTCCATTCGGCGGGTACGCTCTGCAAGAAGTCGTCCACCGAAGCCAGCGGTATGGCGATGGCATCGGTCCGGTAGTGCATGGGGATGAAGATACGGGCGTGCAGCTGCTGGCCGACCTGCACGGCCTTTGCCGCATCGATGGTGAAGATCCCTCCCACCGGTGCCATCAACACGTCCACCTCCCCGATGGCCTGTACCTGGTCCTCGGTGAGCACGTGCCCCAGGTCGCCCAGGTGGCAGAAACGCATCCCGGCCATCTCCCAGACGAAGACCAGGTTGTCGCCGCGAGCGGCGCCCTCCTGTTCATCGTGAAAGGTGGCCACGCCGATAAAGGTCAAGTCCGCCGCCTGGTGCTCGCCCGCTCCCCGGAACACCGCCGGGGCGCCGGCAACCCGGTCCACGGCGTTGTGGTCGCCGTGGTCGTGGCTCACCAGGCAGACGTCGGGTTCGAGATCCGGAAAGGCGTAGTTGAAACCGGGCGACTCGGAAAAGGGATCGGTCAGAACGGTCGCGCCGCCCTCTTCCTCGCTGGTCACAGTAAAGCAGGCCTGTCCCCACCAGCGGACGGTGACGGTCGCGGTCTCCGTGTTCGCCGCGGCGTCGGCTTCGCCGCCCCCGTCTTCCGGCATTCCCCCCGTTCCGCTGTCCGGCGCCCCCGAAGCAGGATCCCCAGCATCCGAATCGACCTCCTCCTCGCCGCAGGCCGCGAACATCGAACCCGCCAGCAGCGCGAGGGCGCCGGCCAGCCATACCCAAAACAGGGACTCGTATCGGATAGCTTTCATAAAACCGCTCCCGTGGTTGCATCGAGGCGCCAAGACACCAGCCGGAACGGCATGGTGCACGCCCGTGCTATCGGGGTCAAGACGGGCGCCCCGGGAAGGGAGGGGGCAAGACCCTCCCCTACTTTGGCGGTCGCTTGCTGGTCCTGTTCTCGACCAGTGTGCTGACAATGCTGCGCATGGAAGCCGCGGTGGGAGGCGTCAGATCCTCCACGGCCTCGCGGAGCTTGAGCTTGGCCTCCTTGCCGAAGATCCAGCTCAGCTTGCGGAAGTACAGGGCCATAGAGGCGTGGTTGCCCAGCATCTCGAAGATCTCGCGATCCTGTTTCTGAAAGCTCTTCTTCTGCGCCAAAAGGCCGTCAATGACGATGGTTCCCACGGCCTCGCCCCTGAGCTTGAGCGGAATGCAGGCCACGGGCTTCTTCTCTTCCGCCAGCGTCCTCTCGTCGGCGATATAGAGCTCACCCGAGACCATAGTCTCTGCGATGATGCGCTCCCGCCCCTCTCCGGTCGCCTGGTCTTTGCCCTCGCGCGTGATGAGAACGGGCTTCTTCTTCCTCGCGTCCACCACGTAGATGGAAAACTCGCCGGCGCCGATCAGGTTGACGAGGATCTCCTTGACGATGCTGACGACCTGTACGTACTCGGTGGAAGAGTAGAGGCGATGGAAGGCCACCGCCAAATTGCTGAGCACCCAGTTCTGCTCCTCCAGCAGCTCGTTGGCCGCCTGCAGCTCTTCTTGCTCTTCTTTCAAGATTTCCAGCTGAAGCCGGAGATCGGCCTGTTCGAGCCGCTGGCCGCTCGCCTTCTTACCCGGGGACTTGGCGTCTTCAGGCACCGCTACCGCGCTCGCTTCGGCCGGGATTCGAAAGCTTTCTACTCATTACAAGTCGTGCAGTCTTATTGAAAAAAAAAAAAACGCAACAGCTCCGGACATTTGGCCGAGCCCACCGCGGCGACCGCCAGTGGTTCCGGTACCGGCGCCGCGGTCTGCGCGAAACGTTATGGCAATCGTGAAGGGGTTAGATCTATAGTACCGCAGAAACCAGACGCGATCCTCCCCTTCGTCGCATGACCGGAACGAATACCCACAAGAAAACCGTCAATCTCGCCCTGCAGGGCGGCGGGGCGCACGGAGCCTTCGCCTGGGGCGTGCTCGACTACCTGCTGGAGGATGGCCGGATCGAGATCGAAGCGATCACCGCCAGCAGCGCCGGAGCGCTGAACGCTGTGGCGCTGGCCGACGGTATAACCGAGGGCGGACGCGAACGCGCGCGGGAAAAGCTACGGGAGCTGTGGAGCGACATCAGCAGCGTCGGCCGGCTCTTCGCGCCCGTACAGATGAACCCCTGGGCCAGGATGATGGGCGCCTGGAACATGGACCTGTCCTGGTCCTACCACTGGTTCGACACCATCATCCGGTTTCTGTCGCCCTACCAGTTCAACCCCTTCAACATCAATCCCCTGCGCGAATCGCTGGCGCGCACCATCGATTTCGACGCTGTTCGCACCTGCGACCGGCTCAAGTTATTCATCAGCGCCACCAACGTGTACGACGGCAAGGTACGGGTTTTCACCACCCCGCAGGTCGACCTGGACGTGGTGATGGCCTCGGCTTGTTTACCATTTCTGTTTCAAGCGGTGCAAATCGGCGACGAGTACTTCTGGGACGGCGGTTACGTGGGCAATCCCGCCCTCTTTCCGCTCTTCTACCACGCCGAGAGCCGCGACGTAATCATCGTGCACATCAATCCCCTGGACCGGGACGAGGTGCCCACCACCGCCGCGGACATCCTCAACCGGCTCAACGAAATCAGCTTCAACAGCTCGCTGCTCAAGGAGCTGCGCGCCGTCGCCTTCGTCCACAAGCTCTTCGACCAGGACATGCTGAGGGACGAGTACAGGGAGAAGCTGAAGTACGTACTGGTCCACTCGGTCCGCGCCGACGAGGTGATGGAGGATCTGTCCGTAACCAGCAAGTTCAACACTGACTGGAGCTTCCTGCGTCATCTGCACGACCAGGGCCGCGAGGTGATGAAGGGCTGGATGGAACAACACTACGAAAACCTGGGCGTCCGCTCCTCGGTGGACCTGCGCCGGGAGTTCCTCGACATCGGGGCGTCCCACCTGGTATGAGCCCGGACGCGCCCCCGGCGGGAGATTCCTCGCTGCGCTCGGAATGACAACGGTGGGGCTTTGCCGCACTGTTGTCACCTCGACCGCAGGGAGAGGTCTCCCTCAACCTCCAATTGCGAAATTCCTCGCTGCGCTCGGAATGACAGGACGGGTCGGAAGGACCGGTCCGCGCTAGGCCTAAAACAAGCGAACGCGTCGTAGCGAGAGCGCTCACAGTGCGTCAGTTCGGGCCGCACGGAGCGAGGAGCGACGCAGGCGTACTGACCCGTACGTCGAGGAGCGAGGAGCGAGTACGGCCCGAAATGGCGTGCTGTGGGCGCTCGCAGTAGATGCGTTCGCTTGTCTTATGACTAGGAGGCGCCGATCTCCTTCAGGAACGTATCGGCTTCGGCCAGATCCGGATCCAGCTGCTTGGCTTTACGGGCCCAGTGCTGGGCGCGACGGGTGTCGTTGGTCAGGTGGGCGATCTGCGCCTGCCTGAGGAAGGCCACCGCGCGGGTCATGGGGTGCGGGTCCTCCATCATGGTGATGATGCGCAGCGCCTTCATGGCCGGGTCGTACTCGCCCAGCTGCATGGCGATCTCCACCAGCTCCGAGGCGATCTCGCCGCTCTTGCGGTCGGTCTCCATGGCCTGACTGAGCCAATCGAGCTGCATCCGCGGCCCGCCGGTCACCGCCGCCAGCCGCGCCATACGGTGTTGCAGCATGGCCAACTCGGGCGAGCGCTTGCGCTTGAACCCCTCGATCGCCTTGTCCAGGATGTTCGAAGCCTCGTCCAGCCGCTCCAGCTTGATGTAGGCGTCGACCAACACCGCCGTGACCGAGGCGTCCGCCGAGGGAAGCGCTTGCGCCTGCCCGAGCGGGGCCAGCGCGGCCTCCGCATCGCCGGCCTCCAGCAACAGCTCGGCTGCACGGCGCAGCAGCTCCAGCTGCCGCGCCTCGTCCTCGGTCGCGTTCGCATCCTTCTGCAGGATGGCCGCCAGCTCGCGGTTAGCGCCGGTCTGCTCGTATATATGGCGCAGGGCGTCGCGCACTCCCTGGTCGTCCGGCAACGCCCGCGCGACCTTCTCCAGCCCCGCTCGCGCCGCTTCCGGTTGCCCGGCCTTTTCGCAAGCCCGGGCCAGCATCCGCGCGGCCTGAGCCAGATCATCGCCCTCGGCCACCTCGATCAGTAACTCGCAGGTCTGGGCCACGTCCGGCCAGCGCTCGTCCTCGATATCCATGTCGCGCAACCGGCCCAGCGCTTCCGCGTCGGTCTGGTTGCGCTCGATCCAGCCGGCCAGCACGTCGCGCGCGCCCGCCCGGTCGCCGGACTCGATCAGTAGCTCGACCAGCCGGAAGCTCGCCGCCCGTTCCGCCCCGGCGTCCGATTCGGCCGCTCCCCGCTCGCGCGCGGCGAACAACGCGTCGACCAGCTTGCCGGACACCTCGTCGCCGGCGATGTCGTAGGCCTCCTCCAGATCGCCCACGGCCGAAGCCGGCTCCTGCACCGTCAGGTAGAGATCGGCGCGTACCCTCAACAGATCGATCCGGGTGCGGTCCGGCTGCGGGTTTCGCTCGAGCAGCGAGGAAACGTCATCGATGGCCTGCCGGTGCTCGCCCGCAGCGGCCAGGTTGCGGGCCAGCTCACCGAGCAAGGTGAGGTCGTCCGGCACCAGCTCCAGCGCCATGCGCAGCGCCTCGGCCGAGCGCATGGTATCGCCCAGCTGCTCGCGGTAGATGCTGGCCGCGTTCTTGAAACGGGCCACCGCCTCGGTCACCGATTCCGCACGAGAAGCCTCGGCGACCATGAACTCGGCGAACAGCGGCCACTGCTCGCGCTCGGCATACCAGCCCTCCAGCCGGTAGCGCAGCTGCTGGCCCTCCGGATAGAGCCGGTAACCGAGCTCCAGCGTCTGCTGGGCCATCTCGTCGTCCTCGATCGATCGCCAGAGCTCGAACAGCTCGAGCGCCATGGGCTCTACCGTGGGACCGGTCTCGGTGGCCAGGATACGCTGCTGGACTTCGCCGCGGTCCCTGGTATCTGCCTCGTCGCCCAGCGCTCGCATCAACGCCTGCAGCAGCAGTCGACTTTCGGGAGCGAACTCCAGAGCGGAACGGTAGGTATCGACCGCATCCTGGGGACGGTTGCCCTCCAGCAGCCCCCCGATGCGCAGGCCGAGCTCGACGACCGCCTCGGCATCCCGCTGGTCGCGCGCGCGGTCGAATTGGCGGAAGAGCAGGTCCGCTAACTCCTCGTCCATGCCCTGACGCTCGTAGATGCCGATCAGTACCCGCCCACCCTCCAGATGGTCGGGATCGTCGGCCAGCAGCGCCTGCAGGACCTCCACGGCGTCCCGCTCGGCCCGGACAACCTCGATCAGAAAGGCCGCGTGCTGCATGCGCAGCTCGCTCCGCTGCTCGGCTTCCAGCAACACCTCCAGGGTATCGACCACCAACTGCTCGAATCGCTCGCGATCGCCTAGATCGCGGTAGATGGCGAGCAACGGCTCCCAGCAGTTGCGATCGCTCGGATCGCGGGCCAGCAGCCTGGCGTAGGCCGCGGCTGCCATCTCCGGGTCCCCGCCCGGACCGGCGGCCAGCCGGGCCTGCCGGCGGGTGAAGGCGACAGCCTGCTCCTCAGGGGTCGACTCGGCGGCCTGCTGCAACACGGCCATCGCGCCCTCGACGTCGCCCGCCCTCTCGCGGCACTCGCTGAGCGCCTCGAAGAGCCAGCCGTGCGCCGCCAGACCGCCCTCGGTCTCCCGTCCGATCTCGAGCGCGCGATCGAGCAGGGGCTCGGCCTGCTCCGGCTGCCCCAGATCGAATGCCACCTGCGCGCCCTCTCGCATCTCCTCGATGGTCGTGTCCCCGAGCCGCGACCGGCGCGCCAGGTAGTCTAGCAACATCGGCTTGTCGCCCGACTGCCGGGCCACCTTCTGGTACAGGGCTAGAAGCGGCGCGTGAGCGGGCGTACGCTCCACCGCCTGCACCAGCACTCCCTTGGTGCGCGCCAGATCGGGTTCGCTCTTCATGGCGCGCGACAGCCATTCGATGCCCTGGTCCAAGGTAGCGTCATCCGCCAGATCGATCTCGGCGAGCGTGAACAGCGCTTGGTCGCGCGCCTCGGGCACCACGCGCTCGGGCGGCAGCTCGGCCAGCGCGGAAAGCACCCGGCGCTGCTCCTGCCGGTCGCCCCGTTGCCCGGCGATCCGGGCCAGCAACAGCCAGGCCTGCTCCACCAGCTCGCCCGAGCTCTCCACCTGTCCGTAAATCTCGGCCGCCTGTTCCAGATCGCCCAGCTCCTTCTCCACCACCTCGCCTAGCCGCAGGGTGAGCCTGGCGGCCAGCGCCCGGGCTTTCTTGCCCGTCTTGCGCCCCTCGTTCTCGGCCAGGGACTGTAGGCAATCCACGTAACGCTGCAGCTCACCCCTGGCCTGAGACGACGCCAGCGCACCGCGATGCAGGTTCTCCGACTCCGGCGCCAGCTCCAGCGCCCGGATGCGCGCGTCGAGCGCCTCGGCCTCGCAACCCGGCGTGCCCTCCAATGCATCCGCCCGGGCCCCCAGCAGCGCCGCTTTCTGCGCCGGCTCCGCCGCCTCCTCCAGCCGCGCGTCCAGCAGGCGCAGCATCAGCTCGTTCTCGTCGCGCTCGCGCAGCAGCTGCTGGTAGCGTCGCGCCTCGGCCTCGTCGCCCAGGGCGGCCTCGAAGGCCGACTCCAACAGCTCCTCGGCCTGGTCGTCGTTGCCCCGCTCGCGCGCCACCCGGGATAGCTCGTAGAAAGCCTCGCTCGGCCCCACCGCGTCGCCCTCGGCCGGCGGCTTCTGCCGGAAGAGCAGCAGCAGCGCCCGGTAGGAGCGCTCGGCCCGCTCCAGCTCGCCCTGTTCGCGAGCCAGCTCGCCCTGCATGCCGAGCGCGCCGACGTGCTGGTGATCCATCTTGACGGCAGTATCCAGCTGCTCGAACGCGCCTTTCACATCGCCCTCATCCCTGCGCACGCGGGCCAGCCGGAAGTGCAGCTCGCCCCGTTCGCGCGAGCGCTTGCGTCCGAACCCCTTGATCAGGCCCTGCAGCAGCTCGCCCGCTTCCTCCAGCCGCCCGCTGACGCGCAAGCTGTCGGCCAGAAGCGTCGCCAAGGCGATGTCCTTGGGCGCCAGCTCGTACGCGCGCTGCAGGACGGGAACCGCCCGCTCGGGCTCGTTCAGCCGGCAGCAGTAGACGTCCGCCGCTTCCCGGATGTACTCGAGCTGCCTGTCCGCCTCGGTCGCTTGCTCGGCGCTGCCGGCCTGTAGCGCGGCCAGCTTCTCCCACAGCTTCTGCTCGCGGTAGATGCCGGCCAGCAAATCGCGGAGCCTTACCTCGCTGGGATTGTCGCCCAGCACCCGCTCCAGGCTCTCGCGCGCGCTGTCGGGCTTGTTCGCCTTGAGATAGGTCTCGGCCAGCTCAACGGCGGTGGCGGTGCGGTCCTGCTCGTCTACCGCCGCCAGCCGTCGCTCCAGCCACTCCGCCGCCTGCGAGAAGCTCTCGCGCTCGCTGTACAGGCGCGCCAGAGCCGCCGGCGCGTCCGGACCGGGGATAACGCGGTAGTGTCTGCAGTAGCTATCTACCGCCTTGTCCGGATCGCAGATCTCGCGTTCGTAGAGGCGCGCCACCCGCCACCAGAGCTCGGCCGCACGCGCCGTCTCCCCGGCGTTCTCCATGGCCTCGGCCTGCTCCGCGAGGATATTCGCCAGCTCCACCTGCCGGCTCTTACTCAGCAGGAAGCTCGAAACCGCTTCGATCGAGGGCTGATGCCCGGGTTGCTGCCGGAGGTTGGCCAGCAGACAGCTCAGCGAGCCGATGCGCTCCTCCAGGCGGGAAAAGATACCGGCCGCCTCCAGCCTCAGCTCCAGCTTGCGCGCGTCGCCCACGTCCAGGGAGAGCTCGTGTTGCTTCATGGCCAGCAGCTCGGCCAGCCGCTCCTGTTTCTCGTAGAGCAGCGCAAGCTGCTGGACGGCGCGGCGGTCCTCCGGGTCGCGCTCGACCACCTCCCGGTACAGCTCTCCGGCCCGCCCGGTATCCCCGAGCAGCACGGCCAGCTCGGCCGCCTGGTGCCGCAGCCCCTGCGTGACCTCGGCCGCCAGGGCAAGCCGCGAGGCGTCCGCCAGCAGATCCAGAGCCCGGCCATGGGCCGAGGCCCCGGTGTGGATCTCCACCAGCCGTTCCACCGCGCGGCGGGCGCAGGAATGCGCGCTCTGCTCGCCGACCGCCTCGGCTCCCTGCTTCAACAGAGCGACCGCCGCCTCATAAAGCCGCTGCAGGATGGAGGTCTCCAGCTCGACGTCGCCGGCGGCCTGCCGGGCGACATCGGCCGCTTCGCAGAGCGTATCCAGGTTACGCGCTTCCAGCTCGGCCAGGGCGAGCAGGCTGTCGACCAGCGCCCGGGAGGGGCTGCGCCGCTGCAGATCGGCCAGCATGCGCAGGGTGGGCGCGTGCCCGCCCTGGGCGGCCACCGCGCGCAACAGCGCCGCCTCGGCCGCATCCGCATCGTTCCGCCGCTCCACGTGCCAGGTGCCGAGCCGCCGCCAGAGCTCCCGCCCCAGCTCCGGTGGCTGGATGGCCTCGGCTCCCAGCTCCGCGTTCATGGCGCGCGCCAGCGAGTCCCATTCCGAGGCGGCCGCGATCTGCTCGACGGTCTCCAGCAACGAGGGCACGAGCCGCCCGCAACCTCGCATGCAGACCACCAGGAACCCGGCCGCCCGTTCCCACTGACCAGAGGAGGCGGCGATACGCACGGCCGGCTCCGCGATCTCGACGCGATCGGGCGCGATGGCTGCCGCGCGGGAGTAGGCATCGAGCGCGCCCTGGGTGTCCGACAGCTGGTTCTCCAGCACCACGCCTTCCTGGAAACAGAGCTCGGCCGCGCGGGCACTGCCCGGAGTCAGGGCGGCGATGGTATCGCGGTAGGCTTTTACCACCGATTGCCAGTCGTCGAGCGTCTCGGCCAGCCGCCGGATCTCCTTCTCCGCGCTCCGGTCGTCGGGAACCAGCGCGAAGGCGCGTTTCAAGCAGGCCAGGGCCTGTGCGGCGTCTTCTCCGCGCTGCTCGTACAGCGCCGCCGCCTGGACCAGGATGGCAGCCTGATCCGCGGGGCTCTCCGCCGTTTGTATCCTGTATTCCATAAGCTTCAGGACGTTGGCCCACTCGTCCGTCCGCCGGTAGGCCTCATACAGCGCGGCGGTCGCCGCCGCCCGCGTGCGGTCGTCCTGAAGCAACGCGCCCAGCCCCTCGCGCGCCTGCTCGTGCCGCGGATCGGCCTGCAGCGTGCGCCGGTAGCACTCGGCCGCCTGCTCGGGTCTATCCAACCGCTGGCGGTAGGCGTCTCCCAGCCGCACCTGCAGCTCGGCGAAGCGCGCGGTCTCGCGACCCGCCGCCCCCTCCAGCAGCTCGCCCAGCTCGGGCCAGCGCTCGGTACGGGCCAGCAGATCGGTCAACGCCGCGATGCTCTCGGCGTCCTCGCCGAAGCTCTGCTGCACCTCACGCCAGACGTCGATGGCGGGCTCCAGATCCTCGAGCTGGTCCGAGAAGACCGAAGCGATGCGCACCAGATCGCGCCGCCGACGTGCCGCGGGGACCGGGCCGAGCGCGCGCTGGCGGAGAACCTCTATCAGGGGCAGCCACTGCCCGGACTTCTCGTGCGCCTCGGCCAGCGCGTCGAGCGCCTCCAGGTCCGCACCATCCATGGACAGGCGCTTTTTCCACGCCTCCACCGCGCGCTCGGGATTGTCCATTCGGTCCGCGAGACGCGCCAGCTGTCCGAGCACCTCCCGCCTATCGGTGGCCTCCGGCTCCAGCAAGGCCAGCGCCTCCAGGGCCTCCAGTTGCTCGGAGAGCCTGTCGGTCTTGCCCAGCAGCCCGTTCAGGGCGCGCGCGGACTGCACGGTGAGCCCGGGCTGTAGCTCGGCCCGCAATACCCGCTGGTACAGCTCGACCGCTCCCCGCGCGTCCCCGGCCTGTTGCTCGCGGGCAACGGCGGCGTCCCAAACTAGCCGGTTGGCGCGTTCGGCATCTGCGCAGGCATCTGCCGCGCGGACCAGCGCGTCCGCGTAACCGACGAACTGCCGGGTCTTTTCGGCTAGCAGGCCGAGCAGCTCCTGCACCTCCCCGGTGGGCTCCAGGACCATCAGCTCGGCCTGGTGCTCGAAAGCCCGCTCGTGGTTCTTGGCGGTCGTATGCCGCTCGACCAGCTCGCCGAGCGCGGCCTTGCGCTCGTCGTCGCGCGCGTAGTCCAGGCTCGACTCCAGCACGCGGATCACCTCTTTGGCTTTCTTCTCCTTCTCGAAACGCTGCTTGAGCAGGCCCAGCGCCTCCCGCCTGGCCCCGGCGTCGGCCCCGTTCGCCGCCAGGATCTTCTCTAGCAGACGGTAGGCCTTGGCGTGCTTGGCCTCCCGTTCCAGGACGACGCGTATCTCCGCCATGGCCGCGGGCGCATCCCCCAGCTTCTCGAACAGGCTCTCGGCCATGCGCATCCGCGCTTCGCCGGCTTGCTCGGGCGGAACGCGATCGATGCGCCCGCGCCAGAAATCGACCAGCGCGTCCCAGCGTTGCTGCCGTTCCAACAGCCTCTCCAGCGAGGAAGCCAGGGCGGTGTTGGAGGAATCCAGCGAGTATAGTTGCGTCAAATAGCCGATGGCGCGTTCGGGCTGCGCCGCGAAGTCCTTCGCCACCTGAGCGGCCTCGTCCAGCAGCTCCTTGCGCCGCGCGTCGTCGGGAGCGCTTGCGATCACCTCGTCATAGAAGCCGAGTAGCTCGTCCCACTTCTCCGCCGAGGTCAACGCCACGGTCAGGCGCTGAAAAGCCCAGCTCGCTTCCGTGTCCAGCTCCAGCACCCGTTTGAGCATCCCGGGCAGATCGGCGCTGTCGTCGCCGAACCAGGTCTCGTGGAAACGCACCGCGCGCCGGCCCACCTCCGAGGCCAGCTCTGGCGATATACCTCCGGCCAGCACCGCCCGGTAGGCCTTGTCCACGTCATCCGGCCGCTGGATCTTTTCGGCCAGCTCCTCGGCGCGTTCCCAGTTGTCGGCTTCGTCGGGCGTATCCCGAGCTGCTTTCAGAGCTGTGGCGAGATCCTTTACGGCTTCTTTGTCGGGCCTGGGGGGCCTTTCGGACCTTTTAGCCATCTCGGCATCTCCGTGTTCTGTTGCGGTCGGGTACGACCTGTACACAGGCCCTGCCGGCCGTCTGGAGTCGAAAAAAAATATTACAACAATTCCGTAATGTTATTCAATGGTCGTAAAAAGATCGCGGCGGATGCCGATATTCGTGGTTTTGTGACAAGCTACCGCCCCATGTTCGGGCCTTTTCCCTTCGGCCGGCTGCCCCGGATCAGCCGGCGTGACGCGGCTCTGCTGAGCCGGTGCGCGCACCGGCTCCACCGCCTGCAGGTGAACCGGGCGCGCGGCGAGGCACAACGGTTGATGGTTACGACCGTCGCGGCCGAACCTCTCCCTTGGCGCGTCTGCCCGGCGCTGGAGGCGAAAGAGCTGCTGTGCGATCCCGTGGTAGCGGCCGTTCTGGAAGACGGCGGCGACAGCTGCTGCAGGCTGGCGCTGGACGTCGCTCCTCAGATGGCCGCGGCCGCCGTCGACCGAGCGCTGGGTGGCGACGGCGAGCAGGCCTTCGCGCGGGGGCTCTTCGCTCCGGACGAGCTATCGCGGGGCGTACTGGCCTATATCGTAGCCCGGCTGCTGCACGTCTCGACGGAGCACTGGCGCCTGAGGGAAGTGGTCACGCGGGCGGACGCGCTGCTGGCGCTACTAGGTCCCGGGCCCTTCGGGATATGGCCGATTCAGGTACGTATCGGCCCCCATAGAGGCACGGCTCGACTCTGGATGGACGAGCGGACCGCCGCCGCGGTCGACGCGCCGAAGCGCGTGGTGCTCTCAGCCGCGCTGCTCGGAGTCGAGCTGGAGCTGGTCGCCGTGGCCGGTAGCGCCGACATGACTATAGCCGAGGTCGAATCCCTACGACGCTCGGACGTATTGCTGCTGGACCGCTGCAGCCTGGTGCGCGAGGATGGCGCCTGGTCCGGCGAGGTGCAGGTCTACATCGAAGGCGGCCGCAGGACCCGTTGGTCCTGCACGGTGCAGGAACGAGCGCTGCGGATCGAATCGATGGACTCGAGCCAGGAGCAACCGGTGACAGAAGGAAAGACACGCATAGAGGTGAACGCGGACGAGGTGATGAAGTTGGCGGGAGACGCGCCTATCGAGGTGGCCGTCGAGCTGGCGCGCTTCAAGCTACCGCTCGAGCGGCTGGCCGGGCTAGCAAAGGGGGAGGTTCTGCTCACGGGCCGACCTCTGGGTGAGAGCGTCTCGGTGCGAGCCGCGGGGCGGACTATCGCCACCGGCGAGCTGGTGGATGTGGACGGCGAGGTAGGGGTACGCGTCCTTGGGTTAGGGGACGTTGTTGGGTTAGGGGACGTTGTTGAGTAATTAAGTTATTCGCCATCGACGGCTGGATTAGGGGACGTTGTTGAGTAATTAAATTATTCGCCATCGACGGCTGTTGAACAGCGGTCGAGTCGCTACCTCCGCCCCGAACGTCGGCCGAATAACTTAATTACTCAACAACGTCCCCTTGCTGTCCAACGTCCCCTTGCTGTCTCAACAACGTCCCCTTGCTGTCTTCGCCATCGACGGCTGTCCGGACTTTGACACTTCGAAATTGGAATCCTTTTAATTTCGGGCACTTGCGTCCCCCTCTGGAGTTGATGCCACTACATTTTCTTCGTCTTCCTCGATGCAAAGCAGCTTAGGATTAGGGGACGTTGTTGAGTAATTAAGTTATTCGCCATCGACGGCTGTTGAACAGCGGTCGAGTCGCTACCTCCGCCCCGAACGTCGGCCGAATAACTTAATTACTCAACAACGTCCCCTTGCTGTCTGCCCGGGGCGCCGCTCGGCGCGGACCCCTGCGCTATCTCGTACCGGACCTCGTAAACCCGGCCCGTGCGCAGCAGCAGAACCCTCAACTCCCGCGCGGTGTAGAGGCTATCCCAGACGCTCTTGAAGCTCTCCGGTCTCTCGATCGAGCGGCCGTTCACGCGCAATATGGTGTCGCCCTTGCCGACCCCACAGCCGGCGAAGCGCTCGTCGCCGGGGAAGAACTCAAGCAACCTCCAGCCCGCGAAGCGGCCCTGCACCGTCAGCGGTCTGGTATCCACCTGCTGCAAGAAGCGAGCGATCCCGCGATCCAGCATGGCGACCATGGCCTCCCGAGGCACCGTCCCCGCCCGCACGATCTCAGCTTCGCCCTCGTTCGCGCCCTTGCCCTCCTCGACCGTCGGCCCGGCATCGACGTCGGCCTGCTCCGGTTCCTCGGCCTGCCGGGCCGGCGGCTCCGGGTTCGTCGGGGCCGGCTCGCTCGCGGCCGGCGCCTGAATGGGCTCGACCGCGCTCGGCTCCCCCGAGATCGAGGGCGGGGCGCCGGCTGCGCCGCCGCCGCAACCGGCAAACAAGAGCGAGCAACAGGATGCTAGGACTCGGAGCATGGTCTCTCCATTCCTGCCGAAAATCGGGTAGGGCGACCCCCATCCGAGGACACCGGATCGCTTCCTTCATCGTACCGCGGCCCTACTAGAATTCGAAAAAAGCGGGGGCAGCGCCCTCTACCGGCCCCTTATAGGAGGCCGTCCGAGGCGAGGACGGCCCGCGCCGCCGCGGCAATGTCCTCGGCCACCTCGTCGAACGACCGCGCCGCTTGCACGTGCGCGATGCGCTCTCCGACGAAGTGCTTTTCGATATCGCGGTAGAAGGCACTCAGCTTTCGCTGCAGCGGGTAGCTCTCGTAGATCTCGCTGGCCTCCCTGAGCCGCCGGCGCTCGGCCGCCGTGTCGGCCGAGACGTCGAGCACGAGCGTTAGATCAGGCCGCCGGGCGAACCGGTTTGTCTCGATTATCCAGCTCAGCGTTTCGGGCGAAGCGTTACCGGTACACGACTGGTAGGCGAGCGTGGAGTGGTAGTAGCGGTCGCAGACCACGGTGACGCCGGCGGACAGCTGCGGTAACACCTCGGCTTGCAGGTGATCGAGACGGTCAGCGGCGAACAACAGGGCCATGGTGCTCCAAGCCGGAGGCCGGGGCGCTTTCGGATCGGGCACGACCAGCCGGCCGGAGAGCACCTGACGCAGCAGCATACCGACCGGCCCTTTGCTCGGTTCCCCGGTCACGTGAATCCGCAGGCCCGTTTCTCTCAGGGTTTCGGCCAGGCGGAGGCACTGGGTAGTCGTGCCCGCGCCATCGATACCCTCCAGGACAATTAACCGCCCTTCTCGCCTCCCGGGCGGCGTTCTCTTGAGGCCGCGATCCATACCTCTACATATCACGCCCTACCCGCGTGGGTCACCGGCGGGCCGGGCGAAGGCCCGGCCACGATGGCTGCCGTTCTCGCTCGGCTTCAACGCGCTCAGCGCGCGATCTCGACGCACGAAGCGGTATCGCCCAGCCGGCAGAGCGCTTCCAGCGCCTGCAGCCGGTATTCGCCGCCGGGGCTCTCCCTGAGGTATCTGCGGTAGGCCGAAACCGCGGCCTGGTTGTCCTTGATGTGGTTCTCGAGCAAGCGCGCCAGGGAGAAGACGGCGTTGCGGGAAACCGGCTCATCCGGGGCCACGCGCGCCGCTTCGTTATAAAAATCGGCCGCCCGCGGGAAGTACCCCTGAGCCAGGTAGGACTCGGCTATCAGGGTGTAGGCCGTGGCCCGGACACCGCTGTCCGCCGTGCCGGTCGCGATCCGCCTGAGTTGATCGCGCGCGGCCGTGTACTGCCCCATCTGGATCATCAACCGCGCGGCCTGCAGCGGATCGATTTCCCCGTCTACCGTGGCCGCGGGCTCCGACGCGCCCTGCTGCTCGGCCGAGACCGCGTCGGCGCTCGCTCTCGCTTCGCTGGACGGTACGGGAGTGGATCGCCGCTCCGGCTCACCGGCCGCACGCCCTACGCGCGTGGCTTGCCTCCGGGCCGGCCGGATCGGCGCGGAGCCCGACCCGGGCTCGATATCCGGTTGCGTCGAGGCGTTCGGCTGCACCAAGGCGACCGATTGCGGCGCCAGAAGGTCCGCGCTCGGCGGTTGCCCGTCGATCGCTGATGCCAGCAGCGGCTCGTCGACTATCATCGCCGTCGGATCCGCCCGGACCACCAGAGCCGGCGCGCTCTTCTCGCGTCCGTCGCTCCCGATGCGCACCCGCTCCCCGGCCGCCAAGGTCCGTGCCTCGCGGCTACCGCTGGAGGTCACGCTCACCACTCCCTCGGTAACGTCTATCGATGTATCGCCCCGACGATCGACCTCCACGCTGAACCGGGTTCCTACCGCCCGCACGCTGGCGACCCGGGTGTCCACGGCGATGCTCTGTTCGCCGGGCCGGATGGGATTAAAGGTCACCTCCACCTTTCCCACGATCAGGGTAAGGCGCACATCGTCGCTCGATATACGTTCGAAGTGCACACGGCTGTCGGGATAGATGAGCACGCGACTTCCGCTCGCGGTCACGTCGATACTGCCGAATTTCCCGGTTTCCAGGGTTTGCCCCGCGCCCACCACACCGGTCTGCACCGCTGCGTCACTTATCCGCAGCTCGAAATGCGCCATCTGCACCGAATCGGGTGCCGAGACGCGCCGATCGCTCACCACCTCGAAAAGCACGACCAGCAATGCCACGAAAACGAAAGCCGCCATCGAGGCTGCCCACATCCTGGGTACCGGCGCGGCCGGCGCTCTCTCCTCGGTCGATCTCCTGCGCGAAGCGCGCCTGACCTCCCAGGCCTCGACCAGCCGGCGCTCGATGCGCGCTCTGGTCACGTCGTCGAGCGGGGCCTGCTCCTGCCTCAACGCTTCGGCGATCCTGTCACTATGGCCTTTCACGTACCCCTCCTTGAACCAGCTTGTCCAGCTTGGCTCGTGCCGCCTTCAGGCGCCCGTGTAGTGTGGAAATCCCGATCCCTGTCGAATTCGATATCTCCGCGAAGGTGTAGCCCTCGACCTCGTGAAGCAAGAATACGGTACGTTGCTCCGGTGTAAGCTTGGCCAGGAGCGTCTCGGCTTCCGTACGCGCCGCCAGCGCGCGCTCCGGTTCACTCTCGCTGGTCTTGAAAGTCACGAACTGCGCAAGCTTGGTCCAGCGTCTACGCCGCCAGCGGGCGCGAGAGGCGTCTAGGGCCCTGCGAGTCGCGATCCCATAGAGCCAGGTCGAGATGGCCGAACGGCCATCGAACCCGTCGGCCCCTTCCAAAGCAGCGATGAATACCTGTTGAACCACGTCTTCGATATCCGAATCGTCCGGGCCCAAAATGCGCGCTACGTGCCGGTAAATGCGAGCCGCGTAGTTGCGGAAAAGCTGCCTGAGAGCGTGTTCGTCACCATCCGCCGCACGCCGCAGCAACGCGTGATCATCTACCGAACTGTTGCGAGCCTGTTCTCGGGCCATCGATTCCTTGTTGCCTTCGTAATCCGATCGCATCTTGTAGTCGTTTCCGTCCGCCGGCATTTCCGGTACGAGGTTCGCGAAAAAAACGCATACGTTCCGGCTGCCTCCGCCCATTTCCACCGGTAGCATAGTGTCCCCAAAATGAACACATGTCGGTTTGATCCTGCTCGCGTTTCGACCGTCGTTTTCGCGCGGTTCACTTCTCTCCGGGACGCCAGCTGGCAGGGCGAACCGCCTCCAATTGGTAATAACGGTCTACGCCGGTGCAATTAGACGGTTATATCGATGCGCCGCCGATGCCTCTCCGACAGACCGGGAATTCGAGCCTTTCCGGCTATCATCCGCCCGCGGTCGTCGACAGACTGGCTTTGGGTCAGGCGCCTATCTTTTCGCGTCAAGTAGTTATCCCTTCGCGTCAGCGACCCGTGGGATCTTCCCGCGTTGCGGGTCCGTACCGTTCTGGAACAGCCTGACCCTCAGTCCACGGCGCCGTATCTTCGTAGAGCTCCAGGGCCGCATCTCCGGGTCCGGCCTCCCCTTCGCCGCCGTTCGCGTCCTGGTCCTCAAAAACGGTGCCCCCTTCCCAGTCCCAATCATCCGAGTAGTCCTTCATGAAGGGCAACTTGCGGGTCCCCCCGGGTATCTCCCTGCGCTGAGGGATCTCCCCCTGCCTGATAAAGCGGAATCGCTCGATCTCGCCGAGCCCGTAGGCGACCGCCTCCGGGGTGTACCAGCCCTTCTCCTGCATCCGGAGCATCATCCGCCGCATCCGCTCCGCCCACGACGCCGGGACCGAACCGTTCTCGAAATGGACGTGGTAACGCTTAGGATTGGGAAGGATCATGGAGAGATAGACCGATTCCGCCGGCGACAGCTCCGAGGGTAACCTGTTGAAATAGTGCCGCGCCGCTTGTCGGATCCCGTAGACACGCGGGCCGTACTCGATCACGTTCAGATATAGCTCCAGGATGTCGCGCTTCTCCATCACCCGTTCCACCCACCAGGTCAGCAGCACCTCCTGGACCTTGCGAGCCAGCGTCTTCTCCCTTCGCAGGAAGAGGTTCTTGACCAGCTGCATGGTGATGGTACTGGCCCCCACCACGTATCTCCTCTCCTCGAGGTTCCGGATCAGGGCTCTGCGCACGTGAGCGGGAGAGAAGCCGCGGTGTTTGAAAAACGCGGCGTCCTCGTGGCCCAGCACGGCGTACACCAGGAAGGGACTTACCTCTTCCAGGTGGGTCCAGGACGCGGTACCCGGCCCCATTTCCATCTCCAGGACCTCTCCGCTCGGCTCCAACACGTAGTGCATGAAGGGCATGCGGAAACGCCGCAGATCCGCCTGCGCCGGCACCCGCTTGAACTCGCACCCGTCGGCCACCTCGATGTTGAGCTCGCTTCCCTTCAGGTCGCGAGAGTCCACCTTGAGCCGCAAGTTGCCACCCAGAGATCCCGTCCACTCGAACCGACGCAGTTCGTCCAGCAGATCCTCCGGAATGGAGGCCACCGCCTCGCTACACGGCGTGGGCGGCAGCGTCAGATCGACGTCGAACAGGTAGTGGCCAGGCGTCAATTCGACCGCACCCTCGAGCGATGCTCGGGCCTTACCCATGGAGAACGTCGCTTCCTCTACCGCCAAGCGCCGCTTTCTGGGGAGCCAATGCCCCTGGCCGTTGACCGAGAAGCGGATATCGCGGATCGGCTGCGGCGCGACGCGCGCCGACGAGATCGCCACGTCGCTCAGCTCGACCATTCCCCGTACCGCCAGGCTGTTCACGCTCTCCGCCCCCAGCACCAGCTCCGCGTTCACCCGCGCCTGTTCCGGCCTGTACCAGGGAATCTCCGGCAAGAAGGGCACGACTAGCGCCAGCGGTAGTGATAGCGCCTCGACGCTGCCCTCGGCGCGCAGCTGCTCCGGCCACAGGCGGAAATCCCAGCCGAGCTTCCCGCCCTGCCGCGCGCGGCCCTTTCCGCGCAAGTGAAACTCCCCCCCGCCCTCGCCGGTCATCCTGCCCTGCAGCTTGTCCATCAACGGATAGCGCTCTTGGCCGGAACGCTCGGATACCGTGGCTTCCTCGACCACCAGAACCAGATGCTCTCCGAGCAGGGACAGGATGGGGAAACCGCCTCGCGTCGTTCCTCCGGCCGGCGCCGACTCGATACCTTTCCACTTCGCCCGGCGTAGTAACGACACCATCGCCAGTATTCTCCGATAAACGGTGCCGGCCGTTGTCCCTGCAACCCCACCCCGTTCTTCCTCCCCCGCGTGCCTAGCGGAAAACGGCGGAGAGCCGCCCCCCTGGCCCGACGCACCTTCAGCCCCGACGCCCTCCTCTACGCCCGGTGCGATGCCGGCGCCAGGCGAAACAACCGGCTGCGCCAGCTCCACCTGCAGCTTTCCGATATATACTTTATCTATTTTATATTTACTATCCCTAACCGCAATAACCGCACCGACCTCATCGATCGCCGCCCTGCCGCCGGGCTCGGAACCAACCACCACCCGCTGCAGCGCCACGCTACCCCCCACCTCGCTGTCTAGCTCGACGTCCCCGCGCAACTCGAGCAAGGGACCGGTCGCATCGGAAACCAACAGGTGACCGGCGCGGACAACGATTCTTTCCAAGCCACCGGCGCTCCCCTGCGCCCGGCTGGACCCGGACGACCGGCCGGAGGACGCGACGGCGAGAGCGTCATCTAAGAACAGGTGGCCGTCGAGCCCGTCCGCCGTAATAGCCTTCACCAGCCCGGAACCACCGGACAGCAACGCCGTCGGTCGCAGCTCGACCACGACCCGGGATAAGCTGAAGCTCAACGGTTGTCCCTCGTGCGAACGGGTGCGCAACCCGGTCACGGTAACGGTGGAGATACCGATCGAGACGTTGTCGATTTCCGCCTCCACCCTCAGTCGAGAACGCAGGATCTGCACGATCTGGCCGCGAACGATCCCGCGTACCCCCCACACCGCCGCGGCTGAAACGATCGCGATCACGACGGCGGCGACGATCGAGCCACCGATGACCCTGACGCTTCTGTCAGCGCGAATGATATGGTTAGTCTTTTCAGGCACTGTCACATCGATAAAAAACCCCGTCTCGCGACGAGACGGGGTTATGAATTAATTCCGGCAGCTTCCTACTCTCCCACGCGGTCGCCCACGCAGTACCATCGGCTCCAGAGGGCTTGACTTCCGAGTTCGAGATGGGATCGGGTATGACCCCTCCGACATCGCCACCGAAAAACTTTTGGAGTCTTTTCTCGCCGACGAAACTCGACGGTACGAGGTTCTTGCTCCGAACCCTGGCCTCAAACCATCGAACGCGCTCTGGAGAAAAAGCCTCACGGCCGATTAGTACTGGTTAGCTCAACGCGTTGCCGCGCTTCCACACCCAGCCTATCACCTTGTCGTCTACAAGGGGCCTTTAGGAGGCTTGCGCCTCGGGATACCTGATCTTGAGGCCGGCTTCCCGCTTAGATGCTTTCAGCGGTTATCCGTTCCGCACATGGCTACCCGGCTATGCCACTGGCGTGACAACCGGAACACTAGAGGTGCGTCCGTTCAGGTCCTCTCGTACTATGAACAGCTCCTCTCAAGTATCCTGCGCCCACGGCAGATAGGGACCGAACTGTCTCACGACGTTCTAAACCCAGCTCGCGTACCGCTTTAATTGGCGAACAGCCAAACCCTTGGGACCTGCTCCAGCCCCAGGATGCGATGAGCCGACATCGAGGTGCCAAACCGCGCCGCCGATATGAACTCTCAGGCGCGATAAGCCTGTTATCCCCGGAGTACCTTTTGTCCGTTGAGCGATGGCCCTTCCATACAGTGCCACCGGATCACTAAGACCTGGTTTCCCACCTGCTCGACCTGTCGGTCTCACAGTCAAGCTCCCTTATGCCTTTACACTCTACGGCTGGTTTCCATTCAGCCTGAGGGAACCTTCGCGCGCCTCCGTTACCTTTTTGGAGGCGACCGCCCCAGTCAAACTGCCCACCAGGCAATGTCCCCGATCCGGATTACGGACCTGGGTTAGAAGCTCAAAACAATCAGGGTGGTATTTCAAGGATGACTCCGCCGAGACCGGAATCCCGGCATCAACGTCTCCCACCTATCCTACGCAAACTGCCCCGAGCTTCAATGCCAAGTTGCAGTTAAGGTTCACGGGGTCTTTCCGTCTTGCCGCGGGTAGAGGGTATCTTCACCCCCAATACAATTTCGCTGAGTCACTGGCCGAGACAGTGGGGAAGTCGTTACGCCATTCGTGCAGGTCGGAACTTACCCGACAAGGAATTTCGCTACCTTAGGACCGTTATAGTTACGGCCGCCGTTTACCGGGGCTTCGGTTCGATGCTTCGCCCGAAAGCTAACATCTCCCCTTAACCTTCCGGCACCGGGCAGGCGTCAGACCCTATACTTCCTCTTACGAGTTCGCAGAGTCCTGTGTTTTTAGTAAACAGTCGCTACCCCCATTTCTCTGCAACCCCCTGGAGCTCGGGGCGCGAAGCCCTTCACCCCGGAGGGCACACCTTCTCCCGAAGTTACGGTGTCAATTTGCCGAGTTCCTTAGCCAGTGTTCTCTCACGCGCCTTGGGATTCTCACCCCGCCCACCTGAGTCGGTTTAGGGTACGGTCGCCGAAGAAGCTCAACACGCAGCTTTTCTTGGAAGCATGGGATCACTGAGTTCCGAGGCCGAAGCCTCACCTCATCACCTCTCGACGTTAACGATTCCGCGTTTGTCCCCAGAGGGGTCCTACGGAATCCGCCTACGGGCTTGAACTGCACTCCAACAGGCAGCTCAGCATACCCTTCTCCGTCCCTGCTTGTTTCAACGCTTTCCTCGACGGTGCAGGAATATTAACCTGCTTTCCATCACCTACGCCTTTCGGCCTCGGCTTAGGGACCGACTAACCCATGGGAGGATTATCCTTCCCCAGGAAACCTTGGGCTTACGGCGACAGGATTTCTCATCCTGTTTATCGCTACTCATGCCTGCATAAGCTCTTCTCACGTCCGGTAGCGCTCCTTACGGTACGCCGTGTATCTACGTGAGAATACTCCGCTACCGCTCTTCACAGAGTGAAGAACCCGAAGCTTCGGTACTAGGCTTGAGCCCCGTTACATTTTCGGCGCAGACTCGCTTGACCAGTGAGCTATTACGCTTTCTTTAAAGGATGGCTGCTTCTAAGCCAACC
>CAYVFC010000013.1:0-88759 GCA_964450715.1 uncultured Sandaracinaceae bacterium
GCCGCTGCCCGCGCTCGAGCTGCTGCCCGCGCTGCCGCCGCCGCCGGCCGCGCCCGTGGGGCGGTTGTCCGAGCCGCCGCAGGCGGCGCAGAGCAGGAGGATGGCGAATAGACCGTACAAACAAGGCGTTCTCGGCATGTGGTTCCTCTTTTGCTTTCTGTTTTAAGTATACTCGCGTTTTCTCGAGGTGTGAACGGGGGGGCGGTGAGCGGTTACGGCTGCAGCACGGCGCTCCAGGGACCGATGCAGGGTATGGAGGCATAGGCGCCGTGCTCGGCCAGCGCCCATTCTCCGTTCAGGGTTTGCGTTACCCGGTTGAGCTGTGCGTCGAGTGTCCCGCCGAAGGTTCCCCCGAAGGGCGGTACGCCGTAGACGCCGTCCACCGCTTCGGCGTGGAAGAGGTTGGTCGAGCAGTCGAGGGTGCCTTCGAGGTTGCAGGAGAAATTGAGACCGAAGGTGGTCAGCCCCACCAGCGTCCCCTCGCTGAGCACGAGGAACTCGCCGTTCGCCGACTCCTCCAGCGTGAACTCGATCGGTCCGGTGACCACGCCCGGGGGAAACAGCCCACCGCTGGTATCTATCTCGCAGGTGAAATCACCCCGGTAGACGCCCGCCGTGCAGTCGCCGCCTTCGGGCCTGGTCCGCTCCCACTCGAACAGCGCGGTTCCCCGGTTTGCCGAGGGGTCGCCGGTCTCGCCGCCGGAACCGATGATCGTGGACGAAGCCCCGGAGCATTCGCACGGGCCCCAGATCCCGGCCCCGTAGCAGGTCTGCCGGCCGGGCAGGTTTCCGCTCTGAGTGGGGCACTGGCAGGCACGGGTCAGGTTTGCGCTGGGACAGGCCGGGCCGGAATCTGCCTCGGGTGTCGGATCGGTCGCCGACCCTTCGGCTCCGGAGCCCGCCTGAACCGGGTCGTTGTTTCCCAGCGATGCCCGTTGCTGGGCGGAACAGCCGCTAGCCAAGGCGAGCGCGGCCAGCAGACAGGTAGTGGCCAGGAAGGCAATCCCCGGTCTACCGGTATACTTCGTTGAAAGGGTCGCCATTCTCATCGAACCGTATTTGACCCGGGCTCTCCCGCGCAGGAGGCGCTGATCTGTCGCGGGTAGTTCGATCGGGGCGCTACCCGTCGCAGCTCGGCCGCGGCCGCGCGCGCCGCGGCGACGCGCCCCAGCTCGCAGAGCGCCAGCACCCGCGTTACCAGCCGTTCCGGCCGGAGCTTTCCGCGCGGGTAGGAGCGTTCGTGCCGGTCCAGCCAGGAAAGCGAAGCAGCAGCGTTGCCTCGCTTGAGCGCGCCGCGCGCCGCGCGCAACAGGGCCATCTCCGCCAGCAGCGAATCCTCGGGCAAGGGAGCGTCCGCCTGCTCGCCCTGGTCGGGCGCCGGCGAAGCAGGCCCTTGTTTCGCCCCGGTTTCTCTCTCCGCCCCGGTTTTCGCCCGCGCCGACCTGTCGCGGGGCACGCGCGAGGGCCGGGGCTCGGCCGCGGCTGCAGGGGAGGGCGGTTCCGCTACCGGCGTCGCCTCTGCCGGCAAAGCCGCCTCGGGCCCGGGATCAAGGCTTGCCGCCGGAACCGCCGCACCGGCGGGCTGTACCGCCGGCGGGGGGGGCGCTGCCGGCTCGGGCGTGATGGCGCCATACCCCACCAGCGCCGCGCCCGCTCCGGCGGCTACCAGCAGCCCCATGCCGACCAGATGCGGCAAGCCCCAGCCGGCGCCCTTGAGCACGGCGCCCTCGCCCGCCGTCCAGGGCTGGCCCGGCGGCGGGGGTGGAGTGGAAGCGCGCGCGGCAATGGCCGCCCGCACCGCGGTGACCCGCTCCTCGTCCGGCGAGAACGCCTCGCGCGCCGCCTCCAGCAGCTTCCTGGCCTCGGGAGATAGCTCGGTCATGACTCGCTCCTGTTTCGCTCGGCCAGCGCCTGGTTGAATTGCCGGCGGGCCCGGCGAAGCCTCGTATAGACGGTGTTGAGCTTGGTTCCGGTCAGCTCCGCGATCTCGGGCGCGGTCATCTGCTCTATGTCGGCCAGCACCAGCATCGCGCGCTTGTCGTCGTCCATCCCGTCCAGCAGCTGTTCGACCAGGCGCAGCGCGCGCAACCGTTCGGTCGACTCCGAGGGGCCTGGCGTGCTGTCCCTGAGCTGGTCGTCCAGCGGCTGGCCCATGAGCGCGCGCCTTGACTTGCGGCGGTAGTCGCAGGCCACCCGGAAGGCGATCTGGTACAGCCAGCTCTTGACCGAGTGCCGGCCGTCGAATTCTGGAAGTCGCCGCAGCACGACCATAAAGACGTCCTGTACGGCATCCTCGACCGCCGAGTCTGCTACCCCCATGCCTCGCAGTACCCTCCAGACAAAGGCGGCGTGGCGCGTATAGACAGCCTCGAAAGTCTCCTGGGGCCTCACCCTGGGTATTTCATACCATATCGCCGCGCTTCTGGCTTTGGCGCGGCCGATATCGATACTTCCGGCTTCCACCCCTGTTAATGGTCTGGGGCGGCCGTTCCCGTTCAAAAAATCGTCCAGGCCACCCCGAGCGAGACGCGGCCCAAAACGGGCGAGGCCTGGAAAACCGGCCGCTCGAACCCGTCGATGGCGTATATGGGACGCCGTATGGCCAGCCCTGCCTCGAGCAGGGCCCACAAGAAAAGGCCCGACGCGCGTTGCCGTACGGCCAGGCCGGCCAGGCCCGCGACCCAGGGGCTGTGCGAGCGTTCCGGGTGGGTCAGGTTGAATCCGATACCGGTCGACAGCCCGGCTTCCGCCGCCAGACAGGGCGCGAGGCAGAAGCCCCGGCCAGGGGTCTGCACCAGGTCGAGACAGCCGCGCAGCGCGCCGCTGTACAGGCCGATCTCTCCGCCGGAGCCCTCCACCGGCCCGCGCAGCGCGACCCTGGGTAGCCAGGCCGTGGCCTCGGCCTGCAGCAGCAGGCGCTCGTGGAGCAGGTCGAGCGCGAGGCCGATGCCCAGGGAGGGTCCTGGTAAAGAGCCCAGGTCGCCGGACACCCGCAACCCGCCCGCCAGGCGGGTGGTATCATCCGTGGCCTCAGCAATAGCCGCGGCCGGCGCCCGAGCCGTTGGCGTCCGGGGGGGCGGTGCCGGAGCCGGATCGGGGAGGGGCTTGGCCGGCGGCGCTGGCGGCTCTCGCTCGCGTTCGGCCATCCGTTCGGCCGTGGCGACCGGATCGAGCGCGATGGCCACGATCAGCGCCGCGGCCCCCGCCAGAAGCTCGCAGCTGGTCGCCTGTAGAACCCGCTCGCCGATGATCTCCCGGTCCGGCGTGGTGATGCGGGCCTCCCACTGCCCGGAGGGCAGTCGGTCGATCTGCACGCGCACCGTTGTCCCGGGTTGCTCGCCGGCCGGCTGCTCGCCCAGCAGCGCTTCGATGCTCGCTGTCGCGCTCTGCTGATCGGGACACCCTTCGGCCGCCTGCCACTGCAGGTCGAGCCGCGTTGGGGGCGCCTCCTGTGCGAACGCGGAGGCGGCTCGGCAGACGCAGGCGAGCAGCAGCGCCGCGCGGACAGCGCGAAGAAGGACCCCTGCTCTTGCCGCTGATACGCCTGACATTCGCACCCGGGTCAGGAATCGTAGAGTGCTTCGAGGTAGCTGAGCATGAGCTCGGAGGCCGCCCGGTTGCCCTCGACCGAGCCGGCCAGGCCGTACAGCGCGCTGCTCTGGGCCGGGGTGCCGGCCCTGGACTTGGCGTAGTGCACGGCCTGGCGCAGGTCCGCGGCAAAGGATTGGCCCAGGCCGGGGACCAGGGTCTGGGGCATGGTGACGCAGAAGTGAAGCGCGGGTGGAAGCTGCAGGCAGTTGAAGCGCCAGCCCTGACCGCGCATGAAGTCGTTGACGTGCAAGACGTCCACCGCCTCGGAGCGAAAGCTGACCAGGAAGGTGGGCTCGCCGATCAGGATGAGCTCCTCGATGCTCTGCACCGCCTCCCGGATCTCGGCCGCCACCCGCATGATGGCGCGCGCGGCCTCGAGATAGCCGGCCTCTCCCAGGCGGACCAGGGAGGCCCAGGTGGAGGCGGTCAACCCTCCGGAGCGGCTTCCGGCCGAGGTGGGCGAGGCGTACAGGCCGCCGGACCAGTCGGGGACCTGAAAGAACTGATAGCGGCGCAGCTCGCGGTTGCGGAACAGCAGCACCGAGGAGCCCTTGAGCCCGAAGCCGTACTTGTGGGTGTCGGCCGAGATGGAGGTCACCCCGGGCAGCCGGAAATCGAAGGTCGGCACCGGGTGGCCGAGCCGCTCGATCCAGGGGAGGATGAAGCCGCCCAGGCAGCCGTCCACGTGCAGGCCGAGGTCGTGTTTCAATGCGATATCGGATAGATCCTGCAAAGGATCGACCAGCCCGTAGGGGTAGTTGCCGGCGCTGCCCGCGATGGCCACCGTGCGCGGGCCGAGGGCGGACTGCACCGCGGCCGGTTCCACCCGGAAGTCGGGCGGCCCCACCGGCACCCGGACCATGCGGATGCCGTAGTACTGGCCGGCCTTGAGGAACGCGGGGTGGGCGGTGGCGGGGATGACGATTTCGGGATCCGCGATCTTCTTCTCCTGCCGGCCCCGGTCGCGGTAGACCTTCATCGCCAGCATGATGCTCTCGCTGCCGCCCGAGGTGACGCTGCCCACTACCCGGTGGGCCGGCTCTCCGGCGGCGGCCGCCTCGGCGCCCAGCAGCTGCGCGGTCATGGAGACGATCTCGCTCTCGAAGCGGGCCATGCTGGGACAGAGGTCGGACTGCAGCACGTTCACATGGGAGAAGAGGGAGAATACCCGGTTCAAAAAGGTCCTGTGCTCGTCTCCCCCGTGGTAGTAGGTGCCCGAGATCTTGCCGGTCCGCCAGCGCGCGTCCTCCTGGCGGGCGATGCTCTCCAGCTCGGCCAGCAGCTCGCCGGCCGGTCGCCCCTGCGCGGGCAATCGCGGGTGGGTGGGGAAGCTGCCCGGATCGGGATGAGGCGGATCGCCGCCGCCCTGCTGCTCGTCTGCCATGTCCGTTTTGCCCTTTCTATCCGTCAGGTTGTCGTGCTCGGTAAAGCCTCGGCGCTCGGTCGGAACCGACTCTCAGCCGTTCAGCGCGGCGAACAGGGGCCGGTTGCCCCGGCGGGCCTGCTGGAAGCGCCGGTACATCTCCCCATAGATCGGTCGATTCGCCGGATCGGGCTCGAATACCCGGTCGATCTCGATCCGGGCCGCCATCTGCTCGAGCGGGATCCCGCCCAGCCGGTGCAGGGCCAACAGAGCCGTGCCGCGCAGCGGGGCGTCCGCGGGCTGGCTCAGGCGGTGGATGGGTAGTGCCAGCACGTCGGCGTGTATCTGGGCCCAGAGGTCGGAGCGCGCTCCGCCGCCGCAGAAGCGCAGCCGCCGGAATGGCCGCCCCAGGAACCGCTCGGCCGGGCCCAGCGTCCAGCGGTTGTTGTAGGCGACGCCCTCCATGGCCGCGCGCACCAGGTGGCCGCGGGTCGAGTCCGGACCGAGGTTGAGCAGGCCGGCTCGCAGTCGAGAATCCTCCTCCGGGGCGATGCTACCGGTGAGCCACGGTAGAAACAGCACCCGGTCGCTTCCCGGCGCCACCGCGGCGGCCAGGCGGTCGGCTCGATCAAAGGGCGGCTCGCTCGCCTCGGCGCTCCGTTCCGGGAAGAGGATCTGCTTGACCAGGAACTCCAGGCACTTGCCACCGGTTCCCTGCTCGGCCGCGAACAGGTAGCGCGAGCGGATGGCGCTCGGGGTGCTCATCATCATGTGCAGGATGTCGAGCTTTTTGAAGGGGACGTGGCAGGTGAGCGCCATGGAGGTGCCCAGGGTGATGGCCGCCTCGAAATCCTCCACCGCGCCGCTTCCCACCGCCGCCGCCTCGGTATCGTTGATGCCGGCTGCCACCGGGGTCCCCGGCGCAAGGCCCAGTGCGGCCGCCGCTTCGCCCGAGAGGCCGCCCGCGATGGCGTCGCCGGCGATGAGCGGGGGCAGCTTGCCCGCCTCGAGCCTCCCCAGCCGCAGCAGCTCGTCGCAGTAGCGCTGCTCGCCCCAGCTGCGGTTGTCCACCGCCATGGTCAGCAGGGCGGTGTGCTGGGTGGCGACCGGACGGCCGATCAGGCGCGAGGTCAAATAGTCCATGGGCTCGAGGAAGCAGTGCGTCTCGCGGTAAATCTCCGGCAGCTCGTTCTTGATGAAGAGGATATGCCCGAGCGAGTCCACGCCCGAGCGGGTGGGCGCCACCCCGCAGAGGCGCAGCCACCTGGAGAGCTTGTACACGCCGTATCCCTGAAAGCTCGGGAAACCGGCCATCAGCTCCCGGTTGTACTTGCCTCCGCGCGTATCCATCCAGTGCACCGCGTTCATCAGCGGCCTGAGCTCCCGGTCCACCGGCACGATCAGCGAGTACTGCGAGTCGCAGCCCACCACCGCGATGGCGTCGGGAGCAACCCCCGAGTCGGCGATGGCGCGCCGGGCCGCTTCGAGCGACCCCTCCCACCATTGCCCGGCATCCTGCTCGGCGCCCCCGCCGGGCGAGAAGAGGGTCTGCACCTCCCCGGCCGCGCGCGCCACCACCCGGCCGGTTTCCGAGACCACCGCCGCCCGCGGCCCGCCGCTTCCCAGATCGATGGCGAGCGCGAACCGTTCCGGAGTCCGGTCGTGGGGATTCAGAGCCTGGCTCATCTTCGTTTTCTCGGCGTATTCCGGCGCCGGCCCGATTCCGATCAGCGACCCTCGTATGGCGCGTACGCCGGAAATCCGTCCGACAGGTTAACCGGCCGGGGTTCCGGGCGTCAACGCGCGGTGAAAATCGGGGTTTCGAGCCCCACCCGAGACGCTTGTACCCAATAAGCGATCTTCTGTCATCTCGAACGAAGTGAGAGATCTTTGAGCCGAGATTTCTCCCTTCGGTCGAAGTGACGTCTACTTACAAAGGCACGTTGCAGTTGCAGCACCTCTTGGCCCAGAGGTTGGGCAGAGGCCTTCCTCCGAAGAAGCGCTTGCCGCAAAAGGGGCAGCGCGTGCCGGCCACCCGCACCATGAAACCGACCGTGACCGCCCCCCATATCGCGAAGGGCACGACCAGCCAGAGCAGGGAGCGTTCGCCCATGCGCGCCAGCAGCGTCCCCAGCAAATAGCCGATGGGCAGGCTCATCAGCAGAACCGCGTTCATCCAGCTTCGGTTGCGGCCGATCGCGGCCAGCTTCTCGCGGACGCGCCGGTTTTGTTCCTTGCGTTGTTTCGGGTCCATCTGTTCTTTCCTTGACCTACCGGGTTTGGCTGGTATCTTCAACTCATCATGACGGGAACGAGCTACGCCATCATCGCGCGCCGAGCCGCCGCCGCTAGCCGGCGAGGTGGCTGCGCACGCGTCTGAACAGCGTAGACGGGAATCAACCCAGAGCAGCCGCCTCCACCGGGCGGCTGTTTTCGTTATGGAAATGGCTGTCCCGGTCTCGGCGGCAAGGAGCAGACAGCCATGCAAGAACCGAATCCATTCGAACCGTTGATGCCGGTAACCGCTCGTCCCGAGGCGGTCATGAGTCGGGGCCAGGGGTCGTGGATATGGGACGAGGGCGGCAAGCGC
This sequence comes from uncultured Sandaracinaceae bacterium, assembly GCA_964450715.1. Lineage (GTDB taxonomy): Bacteria > Myxococcota_A > Polyangia > Polyangiales > JAFGIB01 > CAYVFC01. The sequence goes on from CAYVFC010000013.1 coordinate 7,545, forward strand.
TATCTCGACTTTGTCCAGGGCTGGGCGGTCAACTGCCTGGGCCACGCGCCCCCGCTGATCCGCGAAGCGCTCGCCGAGCAGTCGGCCCGGCTGCTCAGCGCCAGCCCGGCCCTGCATAACCGGCCGCAGCTTGTGCTGGCCGAGCTGCTCGCCGGAGAGAGCGGGCTCGGCCGCGTCTTCTTCTGCAACAGCGGCACCGAGGCCAACGAGGGAGCCATCAAGCTCGCCCGCAAATGGGGCCGGGTCCACCGGCAAGGGGCCTTCGAGATCATCACCGCGCAAAACGCCTTTCACGGTCGCACGCTGGCCTCCATGGCCGCCAGCGGCAAGCCGGGCTGGGACGAGATGTTCCCGCCCAACCTCCCCTTCGCAGCAGGTGGCAGACAAGGGAAACTACCTGACAGCGGGGCTCGAGCGTCTGGCCTCTCGTCATCGCTGCCCGGAGGCCCGGGGCAAGGGGCTGCTGGCGGCGCTTCGGCTGCCTCTGGCCAACGCGGAATTCATCCGGGATTTCTGTTTCGAGCGGGGACTCATCCTCAACGCGCCGCGCCAGGACCTATTGCGTTTCATGCCCGCCCTGAACGTGACCCGCGAGGAGATCGACGCCATGTTCGCCGGGCTCGACGCGGCGCTGGATCTGACGGCCGGCGCTTCCGCATAGCGATCCCTCGCCGGCGATAATCGATTGAAAAGCCCGGCGCGTCGGGCACCGGTAAACCGCCGGGGAGCGGCGCGTCGGGCACTGCTCGCCGGTCCAGTCGTGTCCGCTTCTTGCTCGTATGCGGGCGAGGTATTCCGGCTAAAGTGTAACAATACGCCAGCGGCCTACGGTGATGTTAAAAGAGGTGCCAGCGAGACGGTCGACACTCATACCGGCGCAGCCACGGGTTGACGTCGGCGTGCATTTCTCGTATCCCAAAAACCTGGTTTTCCGCTGCAGGGGACCGGGAAGCGGAGGGGCGAATGGCCGATCAGAGCGGGAAGGAGGCGGTGGTTTCCCTCGATCGGGCCGGGCTCGAGCAGGGCATCGGCGAGCTGGAGTCGCTGGTGTGCGGCCTCCGGCACGAAAGGGAAGCGCTTCAGGAGAAGGAGCAGGTATGGCGCACCATACTGGAGAGCGCGCCGGATATCATCTTCACCATCGATAGCGAGCACAGGATAAAATATATAAATCGCACGGTACCCGGGTTCACCATCGGCGCGGTGATCGGCACCAGCTTCTACGACTACATCTCCCCCGAGCACCGAGCGGTCTGCAGAGGCGCGGTCGAGCACGTGTTCCAGACCGGAGAGGCGACCAGCTACGAGACCATCGCGGACGGGCCGCACGGCTCTCGGGTCTGGTACGCCAGCCGGGTGGGGCCGATCCTGCGCGGGGGAAAGGTGACGGCGGTGACCCACGTCTGCACCGACATCACGCTGCGCAAGCGGACAGAAGCAGAGCTCTGGCGGGCCAAGGAGCAGGCCGAGGTGGTGAACCAGGAGCTCAGGCGCAGCATCGAGCATGCCAACCGGCTGACGGCGGCGGCGGAGAGGGCCAGCGCGGCCAAGAGCGAGTTTCTGGCCAGCATGAGCCACGAGGTCCGCAACCCGGTAAACCGCATCATGAACATGGTATCAGTGCTACAAGGCACCGCGCTGAGCGAGGCGCAGAAGAAGTACACCGAGATGATCAAGGACAGCGCGGACTCCTTACTCGGTCTGGTAAACGACGTGCTCGATCTGTCTGCCATAGAAGCCGGCAAGCTGAATATCGATTCCGTCGATTTCGATCTGCTGGCCACCCTGAAGGGGATATTCGACGTGATGGCCATCGAGGCCAGATGTAAGGGGCTCGACTTTTTCTGCTCGCTCGATCCGGCCGTGCCTCCGATGGTACGGGGCGATCCGGGCCGCTTGCGTCAGGTGCTGCACAATCTCGCGGATAACGCCATCAAGTTCACCCCCTCCGGGAGCGTGGCCATCCGGGTGGGCGTGGACCGGTGTTCCGGGCAGCGGGCGGTGCTGCGCTTCACTGTCATCGATACCGGCGCGGGGATCGCCCGAGAGAAACTGGACGGAATCTTCGAGCGGTACAACCGGGCCGATGTTTCGCGAAACCGCGAAATCGCCGGCACCGGGCTGGGGCTGGCCATCTCCCGCAAGCTGGTCGAGGGCATGGGCGGCCAGATAGGGGTCGAGAGCCAGCCCGGAAAGGGCTCCCTCTTCTGGTTCACGGTCGACCTGGAGTGTCGAGCCTCGGAGCGAGAGGTTTCGTGCCGACACGGGTCGGGCGATGGCGGCGGGCAGAGTGCGCGGCCGCGAGCGGAGCCCGATCGCGGCGAGGACGAGGCGCGTATCCTCTTCGTCGAGGATAACGAGAACAACCGCAAGGTGTCCCTCATGCTCCTGCAGAGCTTCGGGTATACCGTGGAGGGGGCGGCCAGCGGCAGGGAGGCGGTCAGCGCCATGCGTTCGAGGCGTTACGCCCTGGTGCTGATGGACGTGGAGATGCCGGACATGGACGGGTTGGCGGCCACGCGCGTGGTCCGGGATCCGAGTGCGGACGTGCTCGACCATTGCGTTCCGATCATCGCGATGACCGCGCACGCCATGAACGGCGATCGAGAGAGATGCCTGCAGGCAGGCATGAACGACTACATCTCCAAGCCCGTGCAGGTCGAGGAACTGCTGAGTACCATCGATAAGTGGATGCCTTCCGAGAGGATCGAGCGAACGCCGGTGCAGGCCTTTGAACCCCTATCCCAAGGACGGACGGGAACGTAGAGAGGCGACTACCACCCGAGCGAACGGCGAAAGCAGTCCGATCGTTTGCACTCTCGGGCCGCTCGCAGCACCCGGTCCCTCAGGCGGCTATCCCCGTTCGCTCTGGCGACCTCGAGCAGGGTGTCGACCGGCGGAGGCTCGCCCGGCAGGTTGACCGCCGCGGCCCTGACCGCGTGCCGCGCGGCGATCAGGGCCTTGTCCGGCTCTCCCGCGCGGCTCCGGAGCAGCGCGAGCAGGCTCATCTGCTCGGCTCCGACCGGTCGCGCGCCCAGAAAACGTTGGTAAAGATCGGCCCCCTCCCGAGCGCGGCCCGAGGCGCCATAGAGCTTGGCGAGGGCGGCGTGGGCGTGACCGACCCGGTCGTACGGCAATACGCTGCGCAGAAGCGCTTCGGCCGCCTGCGGGTTCTCGAAGACGATCTGCTCGGCCAGAACGGCGGCGCAGGTGGCGTGGGTCGGATCGATAGAGATACAACGTTCAAGCCAGCGTCGCGCCTCTGGCTGCTTTCCCTGCCGGAAGGCCGACCTGGCGGCGAGTAGATGTGCCTCGGCGAAATCGGGATAGACCGCTGCCACGCTGCTCCACAGGGTTAGCCCATCGGACCAAAACTTGTTGTACAGGTAGGTGTTGGCGCCCAGCGACAGCAGCCAGAGGGAGCCGAGGGCCAGCACCACAGCTCTCAGTCGGGCGAACTTCCGGGCGATCGCGGCCAGTACCCAGGCTACGGCAAAGGCGATGCCGCCCACCGCGTGAAAAAGATAGCGACCGGCGAAGTATTGCCCGTTGACCGGAAACAGGAGCACCGGCGCCAGCGGTAGCAGGAAGAGACCGGCGCCGAGCGCAAGCGGGTGCCCGCGCCAGAGAGACCAAACGGAGAAGAACAGGACCAGGACGAGCAAGAGCAGCCCGCCCGCCGCCTCGAGCGAGAGCAGGCTGGCTTGCATCAGCCCGCCGGGATACAGGGGGGTCAGCGTACCGGGCGCGGCGCCGATCCAGAGAAACGCCGCGATCTGCTGTCCCCAGCGCAGCCAGCCCGGCCCGTCGAAGACCCGCCACTGGGAGTCCGGCCGTATCCCCTGGTCCAGGCTCAGCGTCACCGATACGTAGAGGTAGACCAGCATCGCGACCAGAACGGCCGAGGACAGGTAGAGCGCCGCGCGTTGCTGCAGCGCTTGCAGCCATCGTTCGCGGCGATGTCGCACCAGGTCCTGTAGGAGGAAGAGAAGCGGAAGCATCACCGAGACGGGCTTGGCGAGCAGCGCCAGCGTCGCGCAGAGCAGCGCGCAGGCCAGGTAGCCGTGCTGCGCCCCGCGGACGCCCGCCCGGAAACCGGGCCATTTCAGGGCCGCCAACATCGAACCGAGCATCAACGCGCCCGAAAGCACATCTTTTCGACCGGACAACCAGGTCACCGACTCCACGTGCGCCGGATGCAGGGCGAAGAACAGCGCCGCCGCCAGGGCGACCGGAGCGGCCCAGGGCTGCGGCAGGCCCAGGCGATTCTCTTCGGCCAGCGATGCCAGCAGGCGTCGCAGCCAGAACCAGAAGAGCAATACGGATGCCAGGTACCAGAGCATCTGCTGCAGGCGGAAACCCGGGGCGGATAGGCCGAACAGCGCGTAGTCCACAGCGTAGGAGAGGAACTTGAGGGGCATATACTCCTGCAGCCCCGGCCGACGCTCCGGCCGAAAGAAATCCGGCAAGCTCTGCAGGCTCAGCTCCCTTATCAGCTCGAGCTCGACGATTCCCGATTGATCGTCGAAGTTGATGAAGCCGTGGGATCCGGTTTCCAGGTAGGGGATCGCGGCCAGAAGTATCAGGGCGAGCGAGGCAGCCAGCCGGTACCTGCCGCTCTCGCCGAGGAGCGCGCGCTGCAGGAGACCGGCCGTCACGGGCGATTCATCCTCGAGCATCGCTCCCGCCAGCGGGGCTTTGCCCCCGCGATCTCCAGCGGCAGCACCCGCTTGGGACGGGGACGGGCGAAGATCGCATAATAGGGGTCATCCGCAGATGCTACCAGAAGAGCCCCATCCGGCGGATCCAGACGGAGCTCACGCTCAGCGCACGGCGTGAAATAACTGCGCAACCGTTGTACATATACCGGAGGAGAGGGGCGTGCGATTCGTTCGTCTGCTCGAAAAGAGGGATAGAAAAGCGAGGATTCGACTCCTCAAGTGTGGACTTCTGTCTGTGGACTCGAGTCTACACCGTCGCTATTCTTAAGAGGTGAGCTTCCCCCGGTCGACGCAGAACTACCTCGTGCCCGCGGTACGAGAGGTCAAGCGCATACTCGTCACGGCCACGGGTGAGCAGGGAACGCAGATGACCCACTGGCTGGAGGAAGGCGTTACCACCTCGGTGGGAAGCTCATCCGACAACGAGCTGGTGCTGGCCGACCGGCACGTGAGCCGCTACCACCTCGAGCTCAGCGTGAAGGGGCGGGGGGTCGAGGTTCGCGATCTGGGCAGCTTGAACGGCACCTTCCTGGAGAGCGGCACGCGGCTGGTTCATGCGGTGGTCGAGCCCGGTACGGTGATCCGCCTGGGCAATACGCGGTTGACGCTGCAGCGCGGGGAGGATGCGGAACGGGTCACGGTCAACGAGCCCGCCTCCATCCCCGGCATGGTCTTCCAGAGCAAGAGCATGCAGGACATAGCGGCGGTGCTACCCAAGCTGGCCTCGTCCAACGTGAGCTTGCTCATCCGGGGAGAGACCGGCTCGGGAAAGGAGTTGATCGCGCACGCGATTCACGCGCTCGGACCCCGGCGCGAGAAGCCCTTCGTGGTGGTCGACTGCGGTTCGGTGCCTATGAACCTGGTCGCTTCCGAGCTGTTCGGTCACGAGCGGGGGGCCTTTACCAGTGCGGACAGGCGCCATGTCGGCGCTTTCGAGCGGGCGGACGGGGGTACCGTCTTTCTAGACGAGGTAGGCGAGCTGCCGGCCGAGGTGCAACCCGCATTGCTGGGAGTGCTGGAGCGCCACCGGTTCCGGCGCGTGGGTGGGGACCGCGAAATAAAGGTCGACGTCCGAGCCGTGTCGGCCACCAACCGCGACCTGCGCGCCGAGGTCAACACCGGGAGCTTTCGCGCCGACCTCTACTACCGGCTGGCCGGCGCGCGTATCGCCGTCCCCCCGCTCCGCGAGCGGCCCGAGGACATCGAGCCCCTGGTCAGGCACTTCGCGCGCGAGCTCACCGGCCAGGAACAGATGCCCTTTGACGATAAAGCCCTGCAATCGCTGCGCGCGCATCGATTTCGGGGCAACGCGCGCGAGCTTCGCAATATCGTGGAGAGCGCGCTGGCCACGGGCGGATTCACCCTGGACGGCACCTCGTCCATCAACCTTCCCGCGCTTATCTCGCGGGATTCCGAGCGCGAGCTCCGCCCGTACAAGATCGAGAAGGCAGAGGTGCTGGAGGTTTTCGAGAGGGATTATCTGATTCGGCTGATAGCCCGTTGCGGGGGGAACAACGTATCGGAGGCTTCGCGGGTGGCGGGCATCGATCGGGGGCATCTGCTGTCGCTGTTGAAGCGGCAGGGGCTGCGTTAACCCCCCCCCCCCTCGTGCCCCCTCCGGGTCACCGGAAGCGCGCGCGCGAGCCCTTGCGAGGCTTCACTGGGCACTTGTTTGCGAAACGACTCTGACGCGCGGTTCCGGTGACCCCGCGTACGACCGTTTGTAACAGCGAGCATAGGGTATAGCGCGCTGAGGTGACCGCTCGAAAAGACGCGGCGGCCACCGGTTCTATGAGAGCGCGCGTCCGACCCGATCCGGATAACCGGACATCGCCGCGTCTTTTCGAGCGGTCACTCGCGGACAAGGGGAGGGATGGCACGGGCCGTGCAGTACTGGGGGGTGTGGACCTTTGGAGGACGGCGTTTTCGGGCAAGGGGAGAATCTGGAGTTTCAGCGTGAACGGAATGAGCAAGGTGTATACGGTGTGCAAATTCCGTGAGAGGAAAGCGTGGATCGGAGCGCTTTCTCTTCTGGGAGCTTTCGCGTTGCTCGGTTGCGTGGAGCGAGCACCGCAAGCGCCGAGGCTCGACGTCGACCTGGTCGGCGGCGCGGCCGGCAGCGGGAGCGAGCCGCTCCCGGCGCGCGGTTGCAGCCGTCCGGCCGAGGGGTGCCCGTGCCGGAGCGGGCAGCCGGCCGTGTCCTGCGAGCTCGAGCCCGGCCTGGACCAGGCCGGACAGACCACCTGCCACGAGGGAACCCGCCAGTGCCGCGACGGCGTCTGGAGCGCCTGCGAGTCGGTCTTCACCTTCCTGGCCGGACCGGCGCACAAGGTGTCTGCGCTGGTCGATCCGGATTGCCACTCCCCGTGCAACGCTTGCGCCATCAACTGCTACCAGGTGGTCGATCCCCTCGACCCGGTTGAGGGCGGGCTGACCATCGACAACTCGAGCTGCCTGAAGTGGGCCTTCGGCGGGGGCATAGAGCTGATAAATAACTACGACCCGCAGTCCGAGGGCAGCGGCTGCTTCGACGATCCGCTCCCCGGCGAGCAAGACGCCGGTCTGGACGATGGCGGGCTGGATGACGGCGGGGTGGATCCGGATCCGGATGCCGGCGTTGCGGACGACGGCGGGGCCGATCCCGATCCGGACGCAGCAGAGCCGGACGCCGCGGAGCCCGAGCAGTGCGCCATCGAACAGTGCCAGGACAAGCTCTATGCCTGCGGCGACTGCCAGGACAACGACGGCGACGGGCTCACCGACATGGATGATCCCGAGTGTCTGGGGCCTTGCCAGAACGCGGAGGAGACCTTTGCCGGGGAGATCCCGGGAGGCAATGCCGCGCCCTGCCTGCACGACTGCTACTTCGACCAGGACACCGGCAGCGGCAACGACGACTGCCGCTGGGATCACCGCTGCGACCCCGAGGAGCCGGAAACCGGCTGCGAGTTCGATCCCGACGTCAATATCGTGGGAACCGGGCTCACCTGCAACGAGCTGGGCGTCGCGCAGTCGCAGGCCTGCGAGGATTTCTGCGCTCCGCTGACCCCGCCGGGCTGCGACTTTTTCGGCTGTTGCGAGCTTCCCGCCGGTACCGGCAACTACGTCTGGATCGGCTCCGAGGACGAGAACGGCGATCCCTCCTGCGACAGCGACTCGCTCTTCAATCCCGAACGCTGCCACTCCTGCACTCCGCTGGGCGATCCCTATTTCAAGCCCTGCGGCCCCTGCGAGCTCTGCGCCGGCATGACCGAGCTTCCGCCCGAGTGCCAGGATCCCGAGCCGGTGCTGGCCGAGGCCGGCAGCTACATTCAGTTCATCACCTTCAACGAGTGCACCGGCAACCAGAAGCCCGACTGGAGAGACCTACGGTTTGAGGCCCATATCCCAGAGGGAGCCTCGCTGCTTTTCTCCGGCTGCACCATGAGCTCTCTGGAACAGGGCTGCGCGCCCGAGCTGCTGGCCGAGGTGACGTCGAGCAATGCCTGCGAGACGGCGGAAGATTGCGCCGGTGGTGGCTACTGTGCCGCGGACGGCCGCTGCCAGCTGCTTACCTCCAGCGCCTGCGAGTCGGACGAACAGTGCCCGGCCGACGCGAGCTGCCTCGCCGGCCTCTGCACCTACCCGGGGCAATCCGTCGACATGGCCGAGGCCTTGAGCCCGGGGAGCAACTACCTCCCCTATATGGCGGTGCAGATCGAGCTGTTCGCCGGTCCCGGGCAGGACGGCTCGCCGGTCCTGCGCCAGTGGATGCTCACCTACTCCTGTGTGAATGTCCTGTAGCGACTGCGATGGCTTCTACTGCACCAGGTGCGGGCAGGCTTCGGCTAGCGCCGCGTAGCTCTGGCAGTAACATTCACAACCCATCGGGGAGAAGCAGGGGTCGATCCCGATAACGATGGAGTTACAGTCGCAATCCGGGCGCGCTTCCATGCTCGCGAGCTGTTCCTCGTCGCGCAGGGAGCAGGAGGCGCAGATGGCACAATCCCCGGGGCAAGGCCCGTCCAGCGATTCGACCGAGTTGTACCAGTCGCTGCCGCTGGAGGCCGACCTCTTCAGGCACGAGGGCTCGCCGCCCGCTCCGGTCGTCGCCTCGCAGCACTGTTCGCATCCCGACTGCTCGGGCGCCCTGCACCCGGCCGTGTATTCGGGCTCCGATGGCGCGCCGGCATCGCCGCTGCCGTCCGTTCCGCTGGTACCGGTAGCGCCGGAGCCGCCGATTCCGCCCAGGTCGACGCCGCCTCCTTCACCCGCGACCACCGGAGTCGAGCCGCCGGCGCCGTCCTCCGAGGCGGGGCCTCCCGCGGTCGGGGTCGGACCGCTGCCGGCCCCGCCCGAAGCGCCGGACACACCCGCGGCTCCCTGTCCCGCGCCCGCGGTCCCGCCGGTCCCGCTCGTGGAAGCGTTGATGTCGTCGCCCGACCAGGGGGGCTCAACTCCCGGGCCTCCGGCCCCGCCTCCCTCGCAGGCCGCCGCTACCAACGCGATGACCACCCAGACCGCGGCCAAGACCGCCTGGCTTTTATAGGATGTGCTCGAAACCGCTCGCATCGCGTCCCTACGTCCCTAAACAATCAATTATACCCCATCGAGACGCCGATGCCCATCGGCCCCCCGCCACGTCCGAAGATGGTATCTACGCTTACCGAAACGAACGTATCCACCAATCGCGCCAACCTTCGCGGGTTACGACCGGTCTAGCAGCATGTCGGCCGGGATCTTGGCCGCTACCACCCGGCCGGTAACCCGCAGGGTGCCGGCCGCGAACAGCTCGACGCGCACGATGGCCTTGCGCTCGCTCGTCTCCTCCACCCGGCCGACCAGCTCGAGCGGCTCGTCCATGGGCGTGGGTTTCAGATAGTCCACCTGCAGCGAACGGGTCACGAAGCGCAACGGCGATTCGCTCTCGCTATTCTCCGCGACTTCGCCCGCGCTCATGCTCGCCGCCGCCGCGGTCGCCATCGAGTGGCAATCGATGAGCGAGGCGAGCAGACCGCCGTAGACGAAGCCCGGCATGGAGAGATGCTCGGGGCGGGGCTGCACGCGGCACCTGCAGATCTGCTGCTCGGCATCCCAGTAGGATTTGATCTGCAAGCCGTGCGCGTTCAGCCGCCCGCAACCGTAGCAGTGCGCAACCGGTTCCGGGTAGATGTCCTGAATGGCCTTGTCGTTCATCTTTACCTCTCAGTTGAGGATGGCTACAAGTGCGTCTGGCTCGTCAGTAGCCTTTACGATACCGCCTTGCAGCCGGCAGAGAATCGTCCGAAGATGGGCACGCTTCTAACCGGGAGGTGATCGGTACCATGAAAACGCTCCATCGTCTGTCTCGATATTCAAGCCGGGCCTCGACTCTCGCGCTGGTCCTGGCGGCGCTCGGCGCCGCGACACTAGTCGGTTGCGGCGATGACGACGACGACGGTGCGGCGACCGCGAACGGCGGCGGTGCCGGCAATGGCGCCGCGGCGGACGGAGGAGCGGTCGACGCAGAGCAGCCGTCGCCCGTCTGGTCGGGCACGGTAACGGTCGAGACCGCCCAGGGAACGGTCGAGGGGCTTCAGGACGAGGCCGATACCCTCTGCTGGCGTTCCATTCCCTTTGCCAGGCCGCCGGTGGGCGAGCTGCGCTGGAAGGCCCCGCAGCCGCCCGAGGCGTGGGAGGGCGTGCGCCAGGCGACCGAGTTCACGCAGTTTTGTACTCAGTATCACGGCTACGGAATGACCATGAGCGACGTCAAGCTGGAGGGGACCGAGGATTGCCTCTATCTCAACATCTGGCGTCCCCGCTCGGACCAGAGCGATCTTCCCGTCTATTTCTGGATCCACGGGGGCGGAAACAGCATCCAGCTGCCGGTGCTCGCCGAGTTCAGCGGGGCCAACCTGGCCCGAGCGTCGAACGTGGTGGTGGTGACCATCCACTACCGGCTCGGCCCCTTTGGCTGGCTGAGCCATCCCGCGTTGCGTGCGGGCGAGGACGCGCTCGACGACTCCGGCAACTTCGGCACGCTGGATATCATCCGGGCGCTTGAATGGGTACAGGAGAACATCGCGGCCTTTGGCGGCGACCCGGAAAACGTCATGATCACCGGGGAGTCGGCGGGCGGCTCCAACGTCTTCACCTTGATGATCTCGTCGCTGGCCAGCGGCATTTTCCACCGGGCCATTGCCGAGAGCGGCGGCACCAGTACGGCGACGCCGGCCGAGGGCGAGCAGCACGTGGACGAGCTTTTAGAGAAGCTGCTGGTCATCGACGGCACGGCGGCCGACGCCCAGGCGGCCGCCACGCATCGCGAGAATATGTCCACCGAAGAGATCGAGACCTATCTACGTTCCAAGACGGCATTCGAGATCATGGCGGGCTACGAGGGCGGCGCCGGAGGCATGATCAGCTTCCCCAACAAGTTCGTCGATGGAACGGTGTTGCCGGAGGAGGGATTCGAGAGGCTCGATACGGGCGATTACCCCAACCAGGTGCCGATCATCATGGGCACCAACAAGGACGAGTCCAAGCTCTTTATGGCCCCCCGCTACATGGACGGCATCATCGGCGGCACCGCCAGCCAGGAGGAGGTCGAGCTGTATAACCTGATAGCGGGCTACTCCAGCGACCTGTGGAAGGTGCGCGGCGCCGATGATCCCGCCAGAAAGATGAGCGCCCACCAGTCGGACGTCTACGTCTACCAGTTCCTCTGGGGATCGGTGCGCGAGGACGGCTCCAGCTCGGTGGCCGGGCCCTACGGAACGCTTCTGGGGGCGTATCACGGGATCGAAATCGATTTCTTTTTTAACATCGAGACCGGGCTGCTCGGCCCCTTGATGTTCTCCGAGCAGAACCGACCGGGCAGAGAGGCTCTGACCTCGGCGGTGATGTCCTATGCCGCGCAGTTTTTACGGACAGGAAACCCGGGTAGCGGTACATCGGGGGATCTACCCGAGTGGCAGGCCTGGTCGAACGAATCCGGGGATCCCAAGTGCATCCTGCTTGACGCGGACCCGGAGGTGACCCTGATCGAGATGTCCACCGTCGAACTCACCACCGAGGGAATTCTGCAGCAGCTCGAGGCCGAGCCTCGACGGGAGGAGATCGAGGCGGGGATGGACCTTTTCTGAACCGGCGGTTACAGCCCCAGCCACTTGCGGGGCGGAAGCGCGCGGGTGCCGCTGCGCACCTCGAAGAACAGCGCGGTGGGAAGCCGGTCGCCGCCGATGGCTCCGATGCGCGCGTTGCGCGACAGGTCGTCGCCCACGCGGACCTCGACCGCTCCCAGCCCTCCGTACAGGGTGTAGTAGCCGTCTCCGTGGTCCAGGATGACCAGCCTTCCGTAGCTGCCCTGCCGGTCGAAGTAGCCGACGCGTCCGGCGGCCGCGGCGCGCACCGGCGTCCCGGCCGGCGCCAAAAACTCGAGACCCGGCCCGCCGCTCTGCTCTCGCCGGGCGTCGCGGAGCACGAACTCGCCGCTCAGCGGAATGGCCAGCCTGCCCTTCTCCTCGGCGAAGCTCGGCCCCGGATCCTCGCCGAGCACGCGTATGCCGTAGAAGGGGCGGTCGTCCGGCTCCCGGAAACCGTCGTCGCGGCCCGACGAGGTGTCGTAAAACGAGTAGGCGATTGTGCCGCTCGGACGCCGCGAACCGGCTCGCGCCCGCAGCTCGTCGAGCCGCGCGTTCGAACTTTCGATCGAAGCCGTCAGCCGCGACATCTCCTCGCCCAACGCGTCGTCCCTGGTCTTCATCTCCTGGGCCCTGGCCATGCTCGCGACGACCATGCGCTTGAGCCTCTTTACCCGAGCGACGTGCTTGATGATGGCCCGGTAGCCGCCGCCGAACGGCACCCGTCCGGCGCGAGTCACGCGGTAGAGCGCACGGGTGTGACGGCGCAGGTTCTCGTCCGCCGTGCCCAGCCCGGCCGTGAGCCCCGAGCGCTCCCGGACCAGCTCGTCCCTGCGCGCCGACTTGGCCTCGATCTCGTCCCTCAACGCCGTGATCTGCGCGTCCTGGTCGCCGCCGACCGCGCCATCGCTCCATCCGGAGAGACGACCGGGATCCGAGTACTGCGCCCGCGCCGGCGGGAGCAGCGCCCCGAGCATCACGGCGGCGACCAGTATCAGTTTCCCGGCTGGTGCTCGTCCCGTCATATGACCAGATACCGGCGCAAGGACAGGGCGCTGCCCAGGGCGCCGATGGCGCCTCCGCCCGCGATGATGCCCAGCACCAGCAGCGGGTCGATGAAGCCGGGGGCGACGCCGGTCAGCACGGTGAAGGTCGGCCGCACCTGTCCGATCAGGGACGCGTAGAGCACCAGCAGGATCAGCATGGCCGCCAGCGCCGACACCAATCCCTGCACCGTTCCCTCGACCACGAACGGCGCGCGCACGAAGCCGTCGGTCGCTCCGCACAGCTTCAGCACCTCGATCTCCTCGCGGCGGTTGGCGACGGCCAGCCGAATACTATTGCCGATGACGGCTATTACACATATCCCGACCATGAGGGCCAGACCCCAGGCCGCCAGCTCGGCGCCTTTCAGCACCTGTCCCAGATCCGCAAACCAGGAACGGTAGGTCTCCACTTCCTCTACCGGGGCGAGCAAGCCGACCCGATCCGCGATGTCCGCCAGCCGTTTCTCGGCCACGCCCTGCCGCAGATCGATCTCGAGGGAGGCGGGGAAGAACTCGGTCGGAAGCGAGGAGCCTTCGGCGGCCATGTTTACCTGTTCAATGAACTGCTGGCGAGCATCCTCGGCGCTGACGTGCTCGATGGACTCGACCTCGGGCAGGCTCTCCAGCACCAGGGTCAGCTGCTCGATCGCGGACCGCTCGCTGCCGTCCTTCAGATAAACGGTCAGGTGTCGGCTCTCGCCCCACCGTTCGGCTATCCGGGCCAGGTTGTTGACGACCAGCTGAACCGAGCCCAGGCAGACGAAGGCCACCACCAGACTGGCCACCGCGACCGCGTGCAGGTGCATGTCGTCGCGGCAGGCTCGCTTGGCTCTGGATAACGCGGTTAGCAGGTTCATATTACTCTCCGCTAGGCGGTCATGCTGCTCTGTGTGCGCGCCGCCCAGGCGCGCAGCCCCAGGCTGGCCTCGATGGCGCGCCCGTCGTCTATCATCACCAGACGATGCGGAGCCGCCTGCAGCAGCGAGTGATCGTGGGTGGCGAAGACGACCGTGGTGCCGGCTTTGTGGATCTCCTCGAACAGGGTGAGGATGTCGATGGCCAGCTGCGGATCCAGGTTGCCGGTGGGCTCGTCCGCCAGCAGAAGCGCCGGTTCGGTGACGATGGCTCGCGCGATGGCCACTCGCTGCTGCTCTCCGCCGGAAAGCGACCCGGTGCGCTCGTTGCCCCGGCCGGCCAACCCCACCCGTTCCAGCGCCTCGCCCACCCGCGAGCGGATGATGCGGGGCGGCAGCGAAAGGATCTCCAATGCCACCGATACGTTCTCGTAAGCGGTCCAGTGGGCGACGACCTTGAAGTCCTGAAAAACGATGCCCAGGTTTCGCCGCAGAAAGGGGATGGATTTCTCGGTCAAACGCGAGATGTCGCGCCCGGAAAAAAGTATGCGCCCGCTGTCCACCGTGTGCTTGCGGTAGATGAGCTGCAGAAGCGTGCTCTTGCCGGCTCCGCTGGGACCGGTCACGAATACGAACTCGCCGCGCATGATACGCAGGTTGACGTTGCGCAGCGTGGGGATATCCCGTCGGAAGTACTTGTAGACCTCCTCCAGGACCAGAAGCGGTTTGACGGAGTCGCGCGCTTCGCTCCGGTCATTCTTGCGAAAGAAGGAAAGCGACGGTCGGACGACGTTATCCCGGGGAGGCGGCCTGACTGGGTCCATGCTTATCTTCTAAACGACATCGGATGGGACCCGCAAAAAAGCAGCTAGATTTTTTTCGCCGCCAATCCGCGCCGAACCGCTCGACCCGATCCGAGCGGATCCTCCGGAAAAAGGCGCCTCTCCGCCCGGTCCCCTCTGTCGATTGTCGGGCCGTCGATGTTCCCCGGTGGGGACGGCGGCGGCTACCAGCCCGACGCCCCGGGATAGAAGCGCGGGATTTCCCAGGGAAGCGGCTCCGGGTCGGCTCCCCACTGTACGGCGAATATCTCGCGCAACAGCGGCTCCGCCAGCTTGCCGTGCGGGGAGAAGCCCCAGATGGCCTCCTGAGAGACGTCGTCTATATTGGCGTAGTAGCGCCAGACGAAGAAACCGGCCAGCCACCGGTTGGGTAGCGCCGCCTCCAGTATCGCCGACAGCGCTCGCGCTTGCTCCCATTCGTCAACCGCCGGGCTCTGCATGTCGTCCGGCCAGAGCCAGGGCTCGACCGCCGCGTTCGAACGGGTCGTATACCCCACTTCCACGAAGAGGATCGGCATGTCGAGTGCCCGGGAAAGCTCACGTAAATTATCGATTTGCCGGTTAGCACCCTGCAAATATTGGCTATAAGTAGCATCATTGTTTTGCGCCAGCGGATAGAAGGCGTTGATGCCGACCAGGTCGAGCCGGTCCCAGAACAGCACGGACTCGACCTCGTCCCAGTTTGCCGAGTAGGTGAGAACGCCGGGGAACACGCGGCGGATGTCCGCGATGAATGCTTCCCACCAGCCTCCGAAGCGCCCCGACCAGGATTTGCACTCCACGCCGATGGAGAAGCCGTCCGCTCCCCAGGCACCGGCGTCCGCCGCCCATTTCATCACGAATGAGCGGTACGACTCCCGGTAGGCTTTCCATCCCTCGGGCGAGCCGGGATCGATCTCGCCGCGCCATCCCCCGGTCTCTACCCAGAGGTGAGGGACCAGCAGCACCCCTAGCCCCCGCGCCTTGGCCTGCTCGATGAATCGCTTTACCGCGCGGCGGTTCTCCTGGTAGGGCGCCTCGAAATCCATGAGGATCTCGGTGTGCTCGATGCTCCACAGACGCCCGAACGGTGTGATGGAGACCCAGTTGACTCCCATGCGTACCAGCTCGTCGAGCAGCTCGGCGGTGTAAGCGGTGCCGTATCCGCGGCCGGGCTGCAGCGACGACTCGATGGGGCCGACCGTTATCCCCCTGATGGCCGGCCGCGCCTCGTCGTCCTCCGCCCGCGCGCCGGTCGCGACCAGCAGCGACAGCGACAGGCAGCAGAAGCGGGCGGCCGCGGTTCGCATCGTATAGGGTTGGCGCGTCGATTACTTCCCGCGCTTGAGCTCGGTCAGCACCAGCTTGGCCACCGCCTTGAGCGTATCGAATACCCCGGTGCCGTGAATGGCCACCGCGTCGAAGTCCGGCACCCCGTTGGGGTTGAGCAGCCGGCGCAGCTCCTCGGTCGGCGCGATGGCGGGCATGTCGCGCTTGTTGTACTGGACCACGTAGGGGATGGTATCCAGGTTGTATCCCTGCTCGACCAGGTTTTCGCGCAGGTTGTCCAGCGATTCCTGGTTGGCCTCCAGCCGCGCGATCTGCGAGTCGGCCACGAAGACCACGCCGTCGACGCCCTTGAGGATCAGCTTACGGCTCGCGTCGTAAAAGACCTGGCCCGGGACCGTGTAGAGGTGAAAGCGGGTCTTGAAGCCGCGGATTTCCCCCAGCGCCAGCGGCAGGAAATCGAAAAAGAGCGTGCGCTCGGTCTCGGTCGCCAGGGAGATCATCTTGCCGCGTGCTTCCGGATTGGTCTTGCCGTAGATGTACTGCAGGTTCGCGGTCTTACCGCAGAGACCAGGACCGTAGTAGACGATCTTGCAATTGATCTCCCTGGACAGGTAGTTGATGAAAGACATCCCGGCCTTGTCTTCCTAGTCTTTGAAGAGATTGTCGATGTCGTCGTCGGTGATCTCGCCGAACGGGCTCTCGCGTCCCGGCTCCAAGGCCTTGTTCATGAGCTGCTCGAAGATGGCGTGAAGATGCTCGCACGCCTTTTTCACGCGAAGCCTCACCAGCCCGAGGCTGGTGCGATTGTCGAAGATGACGACCAGGATGACTCGATTGTCGACCAACTGGATGTGAATGTTCTGGTTCTCGCCTTCATGGAACTGGGTGGCGAACTCGTTCTCGCGCAGCAGCTTGGCCATCCCCCCCGTGGCGGCGATGTTTCCGGCCGTGAGCGACGCCAGGGAGGTGGTGTCCATCTGTTCCGTGTCGCCGGCGTTTGCGATGAGCTGGCCGTTCTTGTCGATGATGAAGACGACTCTCGCATTCGAGGCCCTGACCAGCTGATCGACAATGGTCTGGATTTGGTGGAACTCCTCCTCGTACATCACCATTTGCGGCTCGCTCATCAACTCCTCCGGGCGGTTCTGCGCGATCGAAAGCCGTGCGTGACCGTCGTTTTGGTACCAGACGCCCAGACCCTCGGCAAGCCCGTCGGTGTCTCGGTACACTGCCGGCGCGGACCGGTTAATAAGCCGTTGTAACACATTCGGAGAGGGCAGACGCCACAATTTTCGACCGAGGCGGTACCCGCCTTCCCGGGGCCTGCTCGGGCATCCGGGTTGTCCGGAGGGCGACTGACCGGGAGCGGACCGGTGGTCCCGGAAAGGGCGGGAACGGCCGGAAGGCGAGCCGTCGGGCCGCCTAGCAGCGAACGGACCGGAGGAGTCGGCGCTCGCGGCGAGCGGGTCGCCTTTCCGCGGGCGGCGCGAGTGTCGGGCAGCGAGGCGCCTGGGCCGGTCGGCGGATCGCCTCGGCCGTCGAGCACCGCCGACTGCGAGGTCCGGCGGTCGCCCCGCCGCTTGCCCGCGCGGGAATCACCGCCGGTCGGTCGGTGATTCCCGCGCCGCTTCGCTCGGCCTCGCCCCGTCGCCATGCGTTGCGTCGCCAGCGCGTCTCGTCTATCGTACGCGCAGAACGAAAGGGGAGAAGGCCATGATCAGCACATTGAGAACCGCAGCCACGACCATACTATTGGTGACCGCGCTCGCCTGCGGGGGCAGCACCGCCTCGGTGAAGCAGGGGCCCATGCCCGAGGGCGGAACCTTCACCGGCGTATACCATTCCCCCCAGTACGGCGAGATGCACCTGGTCCAGACCGGCGAGCAGGTGGTCGGCGAGTACACCAAGGATGAGCGTGCGGGCAAGATCAACGGAACCGCCGAGGGCAACGTCCTGCACTTCGAGTGGGTCGAGACCCGCAAGCTGGTTTCCAACAAGCCCACGGTGACGAAGGGCAGGGGATACTTCCAGTACATGATCGACGCGGCGAACGACGATCACGTCCTCAAGGGCGAGTGGGGCCACGGCGATGACGAGACCGGAGGCGGTCCCTGGAACGCCTGGAAGTCCAAGCGCAGTCAGCCCGAGCTTTCCTCGGACAGCGACTCGTCCGGAGACGAGAGCTACGACGATCTCGAGGACGATGAATCGGACTACGACTCGGACGCCGAGGAAGAAGAGCTCGACGATATCCTGTGAAGAAGGGCGAGCGGAGCGGCGAAGGCAGTCACGCCCGGCAATGAGCAAGCAGGTCGTCATAGCGTTTCACGGCCACTGTTTTGACGGCATGTGCTCGGCCGCGTTGCTGACCAGATTCCTGCGCGAGCACGAGAACGAACCCCTCGATTTCTTCTACCGCGGGCTGGATCACCAGTCGGGGGGCTCCTATGTGCCCGAAAAGGCGCTGAACGGGGAGATCAACGCGGTCGTCGATTTCCGCTACACGACCTCGCCCCGGCTGACCTGGTACTTCGACCACCACGTCAGCGGCATCATGGGCGAGGAGGAGATGAGCCATTTCCGCCAGGACACCAGCGGCCGCAAGTTCTTCGACCCGACGAAAGGATCGTGCTGCAGGCTGATCGAGGAGATCGCGGGGGGTCGATTCGGCATCCGTCTCGACGACCTGCAAGAGGTCGTGCACTGGGCCGACATCATCGACAGCGCCCGCTTTGCAGACGCCGCTACCGCCGTGGCGCTCGAGCAGCCGGCGCTCCAGCTCATGACCGTGGTCGAGGCGCACGGCAACGACCGGTTCCTGGCCAAGCGTATCCGGCGGCTGGCCGAGGGGACGTCCCTCGAGGAGCTGGCCGGGGAAAAGCGGATCCAAAAGCTCTTCCGGCCGCTGTTCAATGCACACCAGAAGACCTGTCAGATCATCCGCGAGAAGGCGGAGTTCCGCTCCGGGGTCGTTCATTTCGACCTGGCCGATTCGGGGCGCGACCGCTACAACAAGTTCATTCCATACTGGATCTACCCGGACGCGAAGTACTGCGTGGCCGTGCTGGCCAGTGCTACCCGCGCCAAGGTCTCGGTGGGATCGAATCCCTGGGCCGCCACGCCTCGTAACCACGATATCGCCAGTATCTGTTCCGAGTACGGCGGGGGAGGCCACCCGGCCGTGGGCGCGGTGACCCTCCGGCCCGACCAGGTCGAGCGCGCTCGCCAGATCGGCAAGGAGATCGCCGCCAGACTGCGCGGCACCGGCGGCGGCTAGATACGACCGGGTCGCTTGCCCTCACCATTCTACACATCTTCGAGGGTACCGGGTGAAATGCGGATCTGATTTGCAGGCCGTATTTACCGGATAGCAGCGCGACGCTGGCCGGGTGCGGGCAGTCCGGGGCCGGCCGGCGGGAGCGTCCCGCGTGCCACAATCGGCTTCCAACGCGATTCCTCGTGAGACCGATAGCCAGCGCATCGCTCGAGCCGGCACGGGTCCGCTCCGTCCAAAGCCGCGCGCATCTGCAATGGTTGCTCCGCTACTTGCTGACCCAGTGCCAGCACCATGGTCTGCAGGAGCACGATGTCCTTCACAACGGCTGCTGCTTCCAGGAGCTGGTCGGCGCCCGCCTGCTCGACGGGCTCGACCTGCAGATACGCGTGCTGCTACCCCGGTTCCGCCTCAGGGACGCGTTCTTGGCCGTCGGCCTTCCTCCACGCCAGCTCTCCGCTGCCGAAGCTGCCTCGGTGCGCGCTGCGGGCAGCGCTCGTCTGGCAGCGGCCGCGGCCCACGCGACGGCGGCCGCATCGAAGCAGCAGCCCGTCCGTCCGATCGTAATAGTTCAGGCCTTGGGCAGCGCGGCGGCCAAGGCGCCCGAAATAGCTCGGCGCCCAGCCGGGCCGGTGAGGATTGTACTCAGCTACATAAGGTTTGGGTCGGTCGGGCGGGCGCAAGGCCGGCCCCAATGCATGGGGATGAAAACCGCGGAAACAACCCTTGGCCGGCCTTCGGGACGTGGACAAACACCGGCGAAGTAGTGTGGCGATCGCGACTCAGTTGGCGAGCTTGCGAACCTCGGGGGTACAGGTAGGGGCGTTCAGGGAGGCGAAAACGATGGAGCAGTTCTTCCATTTCGATTCGCGGATGCGGGCGCAAAGCTCGGCCAGATCCTCGTCGGCATCGACTACCGAGCCTTCCATGGCCTGACCGGTGGTTTCGTCGAATCGGCAGTCGTCAATTGCGACCCACCTGCCGCCGAGACCCTCGTTTTCGCATATTTCCTGCCAAGTCATCCTGTTCATGGGACCTCCGAACCGCTTTCCAATCGTCCTCGCTCGGTAAGGTACAGGTAGAGCAACTTCCCGGCTGTAAGCTCTTTCTCTGTCGTCCTCGTCGAGAGAACCGAACGGCGAATCATTCGCTTCGCCCGGTCTCAGGCGACGGAAGGGGCAAACCGCTTATCCAGCCGTGTCGGGGTTCGCCTGTTATGGAGTCGGTGCGCTATCCGTTCCGTCAACAGCTCCGGTAAAATGTCTCCTAAGCAAACTCAAGTCCAGAGCGCGTATACCAGTGAGCGTCAACCTATACATCTAGTTTCTCGCAGCGTTTCGGGGAGTCAAGTACCTGAGGTCAACAAATGTAGGGCAATGTAGTAGCTCGAGTGGCTGCCGGATTCACACAACCCGTTGAAATCAAAAGGGTTTGATTTGCGCTTCCACTGTAAGCCTTTGAATTCGTTAGACTCTTCATTTTTACTCCCGGTTTTCCCGCACTAGTCTCAATTCGCGAATTCCGACGTTGGTCGCGCGGCGGGAACTTCAACGGATGTCATCGGATCCGGTTGGGGCGGACCGCGGGCGCGATTGCGATCGATGGGCGGAGGTGGCATGATCTCGACGCGTTTTCTTTGGGTTTTTCGAAGGCTTAACTTTACCGGAGGTTGGCTTACCGGTGTTTCCTGGGTTGTATTGCGCCTCGCGCCGGGCAGTCCGGCTCCTGATGCTGGCGGGTTTGTCACTGGGGTCTGGCTGCTCCGTGGACGTTTCCGTGGTCAAGAGCGGCCCCGGGCCGGAGCCCGCCGACGAACAAGGCGTGCGCGCCCGCTTCGAGCTGGCCGTGGAGAGGATGTCGTTCGGCTCGATCCCCTGGCCGGACGATCTGTACCTGGACGGCGAGGGGCGGATAAGCGTCGGTCACCTGCCCGGTGAGGTCAACAACACCTTTCTGCGCTCGTTACGGGAATCGCTGGGCGAACTGGACGGTTTTTCCGCGGTTTCTCCCGTCTTCTTCTATTTCGACGGAGCCATCGATCCGGAATCGATCGACGATGACAACGTCTTCCTGATGGATTTCGAGACCGGCTCCCCCGAGACTTTCGAAAGAGTCCCGGTCACGGTTCAGTGGTACGAGCCCGCCTCGCAGCTCGCACTGCGTCCCGCTCGCGGCCACCCTCTGAAGGCGGGACACAAGTACGCCGCCGTGGTGACCGGAGGAGTCGAAGATCCGGAGGGAAATCCGGTCCGACCGTCCGAGGCGTTCGCCGAGATACGCGACGCCGAGAACGTGCCCGACCGAACGCTGAGCGCGGTCGCCTACAACCAGTACGCGCCGGTTCTGTCCGGTCTGAGCGGTCAGGGGATCGATCGCGAGCAGGTCGTCGCCATGGCCGTTTTCACGGTCCAGAGCTTCGGCAGCGACTTGGAGGACATGCGGCTATTAATAGAGGAGGCAGAGGTATCCGAAAACGCTGTCTCCACGCTCCTGACCGGCGAGGCCCTGGACCAGGTCCTCGGCTCTGCTGCGGCCGGTGCGGTGGGGCTCGACGCGGCCGGTGGCGCTCCTCACGACCATATCGGTTGGATGGTGCAGGGCAGCTTTCGCTCCCCCTATCTGCTGTCGCGAACCGCCAACGCTCACGGTCCGATCGAGCGAAACGAGTCCGGAGCGCTTCAGGTCAAGCGGGTCGGTGCGGTGCCGTTCTCGCTCTGGTTGCCGCGGAGGTTGCCCGAGGCAGGTGACGAGGGTCTGCCGGTGGTGTTGTTCCAGCACGGGCTGGGAGGGGAACGGAGCGATGCCCTGGTCGTGGCCAACGAGCTCGGCAGCCGCGGTTACGCGGTATTTGCCATCGACGCACCGTTTCACGGGCTGCGGGTGAGCTCCGGGGAGAGCGATAACTGGAGCCGCTTCACCCTTGCGCGGCAACCGGATGGATTCGGGGACCTGCGGGGCGCGGCGATTATCGACCTGTATGCGGGCGTAGAGGCTTCGGGCGTGGAGGCGCTGGACTTCAACGGGGACGAGGTGGCGGACTTCCTGCATCCTCTTTATTGGCGGGATGCTACTCGGCAGGCGGTCGTCGATCTGCTCGGCGGATTGCGGCTGCTGCGAGAAGGTGACTGGAGCGCGCTGGGCGAGCTGGACGGCGAGCTCGCGGAGGTGCGTTTCGATACCTCGCGGATCGGGTTCGTCGGCCTCGATCTGGGCGGTCAAATCGGTGCGCTGCTCTCCCTGGTGCAACCCGAGGTCAGCGCCCTGTACCTCGCCCTCTGCAGCGGACACCTGACCGAGGAGCTGGTCGAGAGCCCGGCCCTGAAACCGCTCTTCGACGGGCTCCTGGACCGGTTCGGGATAAACCCGGCCGAGGTGGATTACGAGACCTACCCCCCCATCTACCGGCCCGAGCTGGCGGTATGGCAGACGCTGATGGACCGCGCCGACCCCATGGCGTTCGCTCCGGTCGTGCGGCTGCGACCGGTGAGCATCCTGATAGCCATGGCGCGCAACGACGAGGTCTCGAACAACATCGGGACCGAATCCCTCGGGCGAGCTCTGAACGCGGTGTTCGCCTCCAACAGTACCGCGGCGCCCGGGTTCACGGACATGCGCGTCGCGCAGGCGCCGGTCTACGGCAACGTGAGGACCGGAAACGAGCGGGTAACCCGCGTGCTGTTCCAGTTCAACCGGGCCACCCACGGTTTGCTGACGGAAAGCGAAGACGTGTACCGCTGGAAGCATCCCGTCCGAGCGCCTTTCGAGCCGGTGCCGGAAGAGGCGGTGGTCAATCCTATCGGCGAGGCGCTGGAACAGATGGCCGATTTCTTCGATACCTGGAGCTCCGGCGCTCCCACCGTAGTTTCGCCCGGGTAACGGTTTCGAGTTCGGTTCGAAAGCCGGGACGCGAGCCTCTTTCCGGGTTCTCCCCGCTCGGCTCCTGCATCGATTCGACCGGCAAGTTCCTGCTTGCACGCGGTCATCGGGGTAGGACCGCATTTCACCCGGTGCCCGCGAAGATGTGTAGAACGATGAGTTTCAGGACTCGCCCCCCGGATCATCGAGTGGAAGGCAAATGCGTACGCAACTCGGAGCGCCTACCGGCCGATAAGGGGGGCGGAGATATCGATGGACAAGCTCAGACTCTTTTATCGCGGTCGAGTGCTCGGTGAGTACGCCATGGACGCGCGGCCTCTGGCCGTCGGCAGCGGTCAACACTGCGACATCGTGGTGCACGACCCCGAGGTGGCGGAGCACCAGTGGCTGGTGGTTTCCCGCCGGGGAACGGTCGTGGCGTATGACCTGGCCCGCAGGCCCCACCGCCGCGCCGCTGCCCGACATCTACCCCCGGACTCGCCGCTGCCCTTGGGACGCGACTGGTCGCTCACCCGCGTGCTCGACGCGCGCGCGGGGCAGGGCGCCCGTGGCGAGGCCCCGGCCGACCGGTTTGCCCGAACGGGGGTCCGTACATCCGCGGGCCTCGGAGTGCTGGTCGGCTACGGCAGCAGCGCCCGCTACTACCGGATCGACGACCGCCCGCTGCTGGTAGGCTCGGACGAGGACAACGACATCGTGCTGGCGGACCGGGCGGCCAGCTCCAGGCACTGCCGGCTGGAGCCGGGCGAAACCGGGCTGCTGGTGCGCGACCTGGGAAGCCTCAACGGCACGCACGTCAACGGTGTCCGGATTCTCTCGGCCCAGCTGGGCGGGGGCAGCCAGATACGCGTCGGTCGCACCGACCTCCGAGTCGTCGAGCGCGCCGCCGAACCGGCAGGGGAGGCCGCCGGTGTCATAGTCGCCGAGTCTCTGGCCATGGTCGGCATCGTCGCCGACCTCGAGCGCATGGCCTCGCTCTCCTGGCCGGTGCTGGTCCACGGCGAGAGCGGGACCGGAAAGGAGCGCATCGCGCGCTCGCTGCACGAAGCCGGGCCGCGCAAGCGGAAGCGTTTCGTGGCGCTCAACGCCGGAGGGCTGCCCCGCGACCTGATCGAATCCGAGCTGTTCGGACACGAGCGGGGTGCCTTCACCGGTGCGGTGGCCATCCACCGGGGGGTCTTCGAGCAGGCCGACGGCGGTACGCTCTTTCTCGACGAGATAGGGGAGCTGCCGCTCGACATGCAGGTCCGACTGCTGCGCGCCATTGAGTCGCAGGAGATCCGTCGCGTGGGAGGCGAGTCCGAGATCGCGGTTGATGTCCGGTTGGTATGCGCGACCCATCGCGACCTGCGCGCGCTGGTGGCCGAGAAGAAGTTCCGGCACGACCTCTTCTTCCGTATCGCCCGCCTGCTGATCGAGGTGCCGCCCCTTCGCTCGCGCCCCGAGGATATCCGAGCGCTGGCCATTCATTTTGTGGCGCAGATCGCACCCGAGGTCGGGCTGCGCCAGCTCTCCGCGGCCGCGCTCGAACGCCTGAACGCCTACGCCTGGCCGGGCAACGCGCGCGAGCTGTGCAACGTCCTGTCCGCGGCCTGTGCCGCGACCTCTTCCGACTGCCTGGAGGTGGCGGATATCGAGCGAGCGCTCGGCCGCATGACCGGCGGCCGCGATGCAGCAGCCATCAGCCTGGAGACGATCGAGCGAGCGCTAGAGGAGCACGATGGCAACCAGTCGGCCGCTGCCCGCTCGCTGGGGCTAGCCCGCTCGACCTTGCGGGACCGGCTGAAGCGCGCGCTCACTGGTTCAGGGGGAGTCGTCGGTGACCGAAACGACGGCGATCACTCCAGGACGATCTGCATGTACTCCCCGAACTGCTCGGGCGCATCCGGGGCGAAGTAGGCGTCGTCGCTCTCGCCTCGCTCGGCGAGGAACGTGTCGGTCTGCCCGGCCGCTGCGATGGACTGCAGCAGCCCGCTCGCCACATCGGAGCCCGGCAGCCCTACTACGTAAGTCTTGATACCGTGCCGGGCCCACTTGGCGGGGTACTCGGTCAGCAGCCGCATATCGCCGTCGCAGTTGGGCTCGCCGTCGGTGAGCACGACTACCTTGAAAGGACGTTCCAGCACCCCCTGCGCGCAGGCGCGCGCGATGGCCTGGTCCGCGCGAATGAAGGCGACGCTCATGGGCGTCGAGCCGTCCGGACCGTAGCGCTGCAGGGAGGCTTCCCAGGCGGCCAGGTAGTCCCCCCCGGGCAGGAAGTCGATCTGCGCGCCGCTCTGCAGGCTGGCCACCTCGCACCCCCGATCCGTCGGAAAGAAGATCGCTCCCACCGACAGGTAGCTCTGATAGGGTGTAACCGCCTCGATCATCGTATCGGCGGCCACCTTCCACTTGTTTCTCTGGCCGTCCCAGGGGAAAGCCATGCTCCCCGACTTGTCGAAGACGAACAGCACCGTGTGCTCCATACCCTCGCTGTCCAGGCTGAACGAGTCGAGCGGATCACCGGAATCGACCTCGACTCCGGAGTCGACCGGGTCGTCCCCGGCGACCCCGGCGTCGAGGTCCTGGCTCCCGTACGGCTCCACCCCGCCATCGCTTTCGTCCGCAGCAACGCCTCCGTCCGCGTCGTCTTCGACCACGATGCCGTGACGCGCCTTGTACTCGGCGCGGTCGGGCGCCGTGCAGGCGAGCGGGTCCAGGTCCACGACCAGGTCTTCCGTCTCGACCCACTGGCCCGGCGCGTACTGCGGCAGAGGAGGGGTTCCGGCTGCTCCCGCGAGCGCACCTCCGGCGCCCGCCACGCCCATCTCGATCGACTCCAGCCCGGGAGGCGACGCCAGGTCGGTTCCGCCGACCCCTCCGCTCGCGTTCAATCCTTCCAGCGCCTCGGAGGGGTCATCGATGTTCACCCAGCAGCCGCCGAGGCCTAGGAGCGAAAGCAGCGTTACCGCGGCCGTGCATAAACGGCCGGTATCGACCCAAAAAGAACGGCGGGGATGTAGGGTTCCGGTAGTTGCATTCATATGCTTCTCCTCCTCACCCACTAAATCCCGCGGAAGCGGAGATGAGAACCGGGAATTCGTCCGTCGATCGCCGGAACCGCGGTGTCCCGCGGGTTGCCTTTCGTCCGACTGTACGAATCCGAAATGGAGGTGATCCGGACCGTCAGCTTTAGCGTCCGTGACAAAATAACTCGATCAGGTTTCGGAGCGCGACGGCCCCGGATGCAAGGCGCGACGACGAGGAATATTGGGGATATTTCGAGGAGGAGCAACGCAGCAGACGGGGCCGTCCCGCCCGAAAGATGGATGAGTTATTTTGTCACGGACGCTTACGCGAGCCTGGCGAGGTCGGGGCCCTCGAACAGGATGACGTTCTCGCGCCTCGCCCTCTTCTGCAGGGATTTGCTGAAGCCCGAACGCGAGAACAACGCGTACGCGGTCTTGTAGTCCTCGATCTTATCCAGGGAGCGGGCGCGGTCGATCAGGCTTTCCAGGTCCTTTTCGCCCATCCGGGTCGAGGTCCACCTGCATTCTCCCAGGATCACGCTTTTCAGTCGCTGGTTGATAGCGGCGACGTCGATCTCGACCTTCCGGTTCCAGATCCTGCCAACCGAATCCGGAACGAACGGCAGGTCGCCGCCGTCGCCGAGCTCGATGAGTGAACGCCGCGCCAGCTCCTCGTATCCGGTCCTGGCGACGAACGCATCGAATTGCTCCTCGACGATTGCCATCATCCTCGCCGTTCGCCCCTGCTCGATGAGCGACCAGTTGGGATAGAGGAAACCGTAGTAGAACCGCAAGTAGGGGTCCTTGATCTCGTAGCGGCTGATACGCGTGTTCCGGGCGTCCGGCACGTCTAGGGAGACGATGCGCCTGACTAATCCGAGCTGCTGCAGGGAATACAGGTACTTGCCGACATGAGACGGCCCGAGTCCGGCGCGTTTTCCGATCTGTAGGGGGGTTCTGGCGCCGAGCCCGATGGCTTCCAGTACCGCCAGGTAGGTGCGCGGCTCGGGGATCTCGTCCTGGATGAGGAAGACCGCCTCTTGGCGGAAAATCGACGCGGGGGAGAGGACGACCTGTTCCAGGTTCCAGAAGACCGGCTTGCGGTCATCCCACAGCTCCAGGTACTTCGGAACGCCACCGATGACGCTATAGGTCTCGACGAGCTGACGCGGGCTGTAGCGGGGCAAGAACGCCTCGATCTGACCGGGCTTGATCTCCTCGAGCAGGAGATCGGCCGTGCTGCGTCCGTATAGCGGTCCTTTCCCGGATAGAAACTGCTCCTGCATCATGTGATAATGCGAACCGCTGAGCAGCAAGAATAGCTTGCCTTTCTTCGCTTCCCTGTCCCAGGCCGCCTGCAAGATGCTTGCGAAGTCGGGAACGGCCTCCATGAGATAGGGGAACTCGTCGATGACCACGACGAGCCTGCGCCGTTTCGCCGCCGAGAACATCTGCCCGACGGCGGCTTCCCAGTCCTCGAAGCGCATCTGTCCGGTCACATCATCGAGCGCGGTCTGCAGCGCCCTCGAGAACTTCGTGAGCAGGATGCTCGACGAGCTCCGGTGCGCCACCCAGTACACGGAACTGGTCTTGATCCGTTTTCGCAGCCAGTGGTCGACCAAGGTGGTCTTTCCGATACGACGACGACCGTACAGAACGACCATCTGTGCGCCGGGCTTCCTATACAATGCGGTCAGCGCCGACAGCTCCCGCTCGCGGTCGAAAAAGGGCATTTGTTACCTGGTCAGTATATTACCGAATAGGTAACTAGCTTACCGGAGGGACGGAGCAGGTCAAGGGGGGAAGGGGGTCAGGGGCAGGAGTCGTCCCCGCTCAGGTAGGCGACCTCGTCCGGGGTGAGCGCGCGGTCGTAGAGGCGGACCTCGTCGAGCAGGCCGCCGAAGTAACCGGTGGCGGTGCGGCCCAGCTGCAGGTTCGAGACGTTCAGGCCGGTGGTGTCGGTGACGGCCAGGTGGTGCCAGCCCGTGGTCAGGGTGGTGCCCGGGCTGCCGTCCAGGTAGACGGTGGTGGTTCCCGGGAAGGCGACCGGGGTCACCTCGCCATCGACGACCTCGATGGCCGAGGAACCGTTTATACCGATTATCTTCTGTTCGCCCTCGTCGGGGTAGAAGACCCCGGCCTGGACGTGGTCGATGGATACGGCGTCGCCGAGCGCGCCGAGGGAGGCGGTCAGGCGTACCCGGAAATCGCCGTCGCTGAAATCAGAGGCCGACCAGGAGCGGCCCCATGTGTCGCTACGGCCGCCGAGGACGAAGACGGCATTGGCGTTGTTGGGGATGGAGACGGAGTACCCGGTCGCGGTGTAGGAGCCGCCTCCGTTCCAGGAGAGCTCGGCCTCCAGGGTGGCGGGAAAGATGAAGCCGCTGTAGGTCGCCTCGACCCGGACCTCGACTCCTTGCACGGTGACGCCGTCGGGTACGCCGAGGTCGAAGCCGGCGTAGTCCTGGCTCAGGTTGTCGCCGGAGATAGTGGCGTAGCCGTCATCGCTGGAAAACGCCCGCTCCGGTTGGGTCCACTGATGGTTGGGGCTGCCGGTGGCGGTCGGGCTCTTGAGCCCCGAGCCGAGCAGGCCGGTGGTGTAGTAGACCCGGACCTGTATCTGATCGATGTATATATACCGCGAGCTCGAATCGCCCGGCACGCTGCCACGGAGCCTGACCCGGAAGCTTTCGGAGCCGAAGTCGTCGTAGGACCAGCTTCTGCCCCAGGTATCGGTCCGGCCCCCGAAAGTGACGGTGTTGTCGCTGGCGTTCTGGAAGGAGACGGTGTTGCCGGTGTGGGTGTAGGTGTTGCCCCCGTCCCAGGAGAGCTCCACGCCCAGCGTGCTGCCGGAGAGGAGGTAGCTGGCGCTCTTCTCCAGCGTGACCTCGATGCCGTCGTAAAGGGCGTTGCCCGGAAGCTGCAGATCGAAGCCGGACCAGGCCTGGCTGCTGGGAGTACCGGACATGGAAGCACGATTGTCGTCGCTCGAATAGGCGTCGGCCGCATCGACCCAGCCGACCCTCTCGTAATCGGTGGGGCCGTGGGGGCCGGTGTCGGTGGTATGGGTGTAACTGGCGCCGGCGCGGACCTGGTCCACCAGTATAGTCGAGCCGCCGATGCTGGAGTTGCCCCTGACCCGTACCCGGAAGTTGGCGTTATTGACCTCGGTATCCGTCCAGGTGCGTCCCCAGGTATTGCTCGCGCCGCCGAAGCTGGAGTTGATGTCGCTGCCGCTGGTGAAGGAGACCGAGTAGCCGGTGGCGGTAACCGAGCTCCCGGCGTTCCAGGAGAGCTCCACGCCGATGGTGCTGCTGTTGTCCGGGTCGTCGGTGCTGCGCTCCACCCTGACCTCCAGCCCGTCTACCGTGGCGCCCGAGGGAACGTCCAGGCCGAACCCCGACCAGTCCTGGTAGAGGTTGCTGCCCGTCATGGAGGCGTACTGGTTGTCGCTGGTATAGGCGTTGTCCGGGTTGAACCATTCGTCGGTAGGGCCGTGCCCGCTGGCTCCGTTGAGCCCGGTGCTCGCGCTGTAGGTGTAGCTGACCGTGACCCGTATTTGGTCCAGGTAGAGGCTGTTGGCGACCGAGTCTGCAGGGACGCTGCCCCGCAGCCGTACCCGGAAGCTGGCGTCGTCGAGCTCGGCGCTGCTCCAGTTTCGGCCCCAGCCGTCGGCCGGGCCGCCGAAGATGGCGACGTCGTCGCTTCCGTTGCTGAAGGAGACCGAATTGCCGGTGGTCGTATAGGTCGTACCCCCGTCCCAGGATAGCTCCACGCCGAGCGAGCTGTTGCTGGAGGTGTTGCTGGCCCGCTTCTCCAGCCCGACCTCGATTCCGTGGATGGTCGCTCCCGAAGGAATGCCGAGAGCAAAGCCGGACCAGTCCAGGCTCTTGGGACGGCCGGACATGGAGGCGTAGGCGTCGTCGCTGGTCCCGGCATTGCCAGGGTCGGTCCAGCTGTCGTCGTCGAAGCCGCCCGGGCTGACCGCGCCGCTGTCCGTGCCGTACTGGACGTTGACCTGGATGTGATCGACGTAGACGAATTCGGAGTCGGAATCGCCGGGCACGCTCCCGGTCAGCCGCACCGCCAGCCCCTGGTTGATCTCCTCGGCGCTCCAGGCGCGTCCCCAGGTCTCCGTGGTTCCGCCCAGGGTTACCGTGTTGTCGCTGCTGTTGCTGAAGGAGACCGAGCTTCCGGTGCTGGTGAAGGAAGTGCCTCCGTCCCAGGATAGCTCCACGGCGAGCGAGCTGCCGGAGGCGCTGGCGCTCTTCTCTATCCGTACCTCGATGCCGTAGACGCTGCTGCCTTGCGGCACCTGCAGGCCGAAGCCGGACCACCAGTGGCTCTTGGGGGTTCCGGACATGGAGGCGCGGCTGTTGTCGCTCGCGTAGACGTTGCCCGCGCCGGTCCACTGGCCGGCCCCGTCAAAGGCGCTCGGGTCCTGCCACCCGCTCTGGCCGCTGCTCGCCGCTCCGCCGTAGCTGCTGTTCACCCAGAAGCTGAAGGTACGGATGCCGGAGCCGACGTCGCCCACCTGCACGTGTTCGAGAAGCCCGTCGAGCCGGAGCGCTCCGTCCATCGCTCCCTGCGTCCACTCGTCGCCGGTCATGTTGACCAGCGCTCCGTCGTTCCCGAGCCCGCTGGTATCGTAGGCGACCAGCCCCGAGCCCTCGTCCAGGCTCCAGTGACCGGCCAGCCCGTCGTCCACGTCCATCAGCAAGGTCTCGCAACCGTCGCTCGCCGTATCGTTGCAATCCCCGTAGCCGATGTCGCAGTCTACGATCAGGCAGGCGCCGGTGGCGCAGGATTCGTCCGCGTTGAGCAGGTCGCAGGTCTCGCTACAGGCGCCGCAGTTGACCAGGGTATCGAGCGGGGTTTCGCATCCGCTGGACTGGTCGCTGTCGCAGTCTCCCCATCCGCCGTCGCAGTCGACCAGGGTACAGCTGCCGCTGGCGCAGGACTGGTCGGCGTTGAGCAGGTCGCAGGTCTCGCTACAGGCGCCGCAGTTGAGCAGGGTATCGATCGCGGTTTCGCATCCGGTGGCCTGGTCGGTATCGCAATCCTCCCAGCCGGCCTCGCAGTCGACTAGGGTGCAGGCGCCGGTGGCGCAGGATTCATCGGCGTTGAGCAGGTCGCAGGTCGCGTCACAGGCGCCGCAGTCGCTGGCAGTGTTCAGGGCGCTCTCGCAGCCGTTGCTCTCGTCGCCATCGCAGTCATCATACCCCCGGTCGCAGCTTTCGAGCGCGCAGCTGCCGGTCGCGCAGGAGACCGACCCGTGGGCGAGCTGGCAGGTCGCATCGCAGGCCCCGCAATCGTCCACGGTATCCAGCGCGGTCTCGCAGCCGTTGGACAGATCGACGTCGCAGTCGCCGAAGCCCGGATGGCAGGCGACGAACACGCAGCTGCCGCTGTCGCAGCTCGCCCGGGCGTCGGCGTAGCCGCACCGCCTACCGCAGGCGCCGCAGTCGCTCAGTGTGTTCAGGGAGGTCTCGCAGCCGTTGGCCGGGTCGCAGTCGCAGTCGCTGAAGCCCGGTTCGCAATAGGCCAGCGTGCAGACGCCCTGCAGGCAGACCGGATCGCCGCATTCAGAGGTGCAGGTCGCGCCGCAGGCGCCGCAGTCGTCCAGCGTTTCCAGCCAGGTTTCGCAGCCGTTGCTCGCATCGTCGTCGCAGTCGTCGTACCAGTCGTCGCAGGAGGCGACGACGCACTGGCCCTGCAGGCACTCCGCTGCCGCATGGGCGAGCGCGCAATCCCGGCTCGCCTCTTCTTCGTCGGTCTGGCCGTCGCAGTCGTTGTCGACCGCGTCGCAGCTCTCCGGGCAGATCCAGGGGCAGACAGCGTCACCGGCCGGATCGGGATTGGCGATGCAGGCGCCGCTGTCCGCCGGCGCGTCGCTGCCGTCCGCCGCAGCCGCATCCCCGCCCCCGCCAACGGCGCCTCCGTCTTGGCCGCTGATGAAGGGGCCCGGACCGGCTCCCGGTTGAAACGGAGCGATCGCTTCTCGCTCGACCGAACAGGCCGCGATGCACGCGACCAGGGCGGCCAGAAGTGGTGGATACCTCCTCGGTCCACACGCGCCGCGGCCCTGCATGATCACCTCCCTCGGTTCGCGCACGCCCCCAACGATACGCCGGGCAGAGCTTTTCACCGGGTTGGCTTCGCACTATAGCCGAAGGTAGGATTCGAGGCGAGCGGGATAGAAGAGAGCGAGGTCATGGCGATTTTAGCGTACCTGAAGGCTTTTCCCCGGCTCCATCCGAGCGTGTTTGTCGCTCACGACGCGAACATCATCGGGGAGGTGGAGATCGGGGCGGATAGCTCGGTCTGGTTCGGGACGGTCATCCGCGCCGATCTGAACAGCATCCGCATCGGAGAGCGCACCAATATCCAGGACAACAGCGTATTGCACGTGGACACCGGGCGGCGCTTCATGCGTATCGGTGACGACGTCGGTTTATCGTCGAGAGATAACCGATGAGATCGCCGATGACCGAAACGAGCGACGCGGTTTCCGGATCGCAAACCCCCGGAGCCGACGACCAGAGGCCGGAGCGGGCCGCGGAGGGCCGGCGCAAGGCTGGACGGCGGATGCTCTGGCTTCTGCTCCGCCTGGCGGTAGCCGCGGGGTTGTTCGCGTATCTCTTTAGCATCGTCGATGTCGGCAAGATGGTCGTCGCTTTCAAGCGGATATCCATCGTCCAGGCAGTCGCGGCGCTCGCGTTCATGTACGGTACCACTTTTCTGGGCGGGGTGCGCTGGAGGTTCATCTTCCGGGCCTATGGCGCTTCCCGGATCCCCTCCGTTTCGCGGTTGGTCCGGTTGCAGCTGGTGGGCGTTTTCTATAACACCGTCTTGCCCGGGGGGGTGGGGGGTGACGTGGTGCGCGGGGTTGCCGCCCGGGACGCTTTTGACGACGGCGCCACTACTTCCTCGCTGGCCGTGGTGCTGGTGGACCGGGCGGCCGGGCTGGCCGGTCTGCTGGCGGTCGCCACCACGGCCTTCATCCTCTACCCGTTGCCGGGCGTGGGAGGGGTGGCGATATGGGGACCTCTGGGCCTTCTGGCCTCGGCGAGCACGGTGCTGGCGCTGGCGCTGGGCCGGGCCTCGGCCCGCTTCCTGCCCGGCCGGCTGGCCGAGCTCGCCCGCTCCTTGCCCGAGCTGCGCTCGGCGCTGCCCTTTCTCTACGTGCTGGTCGTCTCGGTCTTCATCTGGTTGCTCCTTGCAGCCGCCGGTCACCTGCTCGTCTCCTCGATCGATAGCACGATCGAGGCGAGCGACTCCTTCGTCATCATTCCCTTGGCCGCGGCCGCCGTATATTTTCCCCTTACCGTGGCCGGCCTGGGCGCCCGGGAAGCCGCCTTCGTCTTCCTCTTTCGGACCGTCGGGGTGGCCGAGGCCGACGCCATGGCCGGGTCGCTCTGCTTCCTCGCCTGCCAGCTGGTGATCGCGCTTTCGGGCGGCGCGCTCAGCGTCATGTTTCCCTTGAACGAGTCGCGATCGTCATGAAGGGCCGGGCCAAGGCGAGCGCTCTCTGGCTGCCGCTTCGCAACCCGGCATTTGCCTGGACGCTCACCGCGGCGCTGCTCGCCGTCTATCTGTTGACCATGTCGCGTGACATGTCGTTCTTCGATAGCCCGGAGCTGGCGCTGGCCGCGGTTCAGCTCGGTCTGGGTCACCCTCCGGGGCAACCTCTGCATACCTTGCTGGGCTGGCTCCTCGCCCAACTGCCGGGCGTTCCTCCGCTGATAGGGTTGAATCTACTATCCGCCGTACCGGGTGCGCTGGCCGCGCTGCCGGCCATCAGCATTGGCGAGAGCCTGGGCGGGCGCGGCGCCGGCACCGAGGGAGGGACGGGGAGCCGTGCGCTTTACCTGATGGTTGCGCTCTGCGGATTGCAGGCCGCGCTGTGGGAGCCGGCCACCCGTATCGAGGTCTACGCCCTGGCCAACTTCTTCGCGCTCTGGGCCCTGGCCCGGCTGGCCGCCCTGCTGGACGGATGCGAGGCGACTCCGCGGGGCTTCATCGCCGTCGGGGTGGCCCTGGGGCTGGCGGCCTCGGCTAATCCTTACTGCGCGCTGGCGGCCGCGGCGGCCGTGGCTCCTCGCCTGCTCGCCGCGCTGTTCCGGCGCGAGCTTCCCGCGCGCGGGTTGCTGCTGCTCGGCGCCGGCTGGGCGGCCGGTTTGTCGCTCTATCTCTACGTCTTCTGGGCAGCCCAGCGGCAGGGCGTCTTTGTATGGGGTAGTCCCACGGATAACACGTCCGTATTTCATTATTTTAGCGGAGCCGACTTTCGGGGGCGCACCCACCAGGCCGCGTCCTGGCTTGTTCACGCCGGGCTCTGGCTCCGGTGGTCCGCGGAGCGCGCGATGCTGCCGCTGACACTGATCGGCATCGCGGGTCACCTGCTGCTGGGCCGCGGCCGGGGGCTCGGGCGCGGCTGCGCGCTCTGGGCCTATCTGATCATGGTGTGGCTGGTCTCCGCCAATAGCTTCTTCCGGCCGGACGTGCCGGACCATCTGGGCTACCTGGCGCTTCCGGTCTGGCTGTCGGCGGCCGGGTCCGGCGCCTTGGCGCTGGAGGTCTCGCGTAGGAGCTCGCGCGGTCTGTTTCTGGTGTTCGCAGCGATACTAGCCCTAGCGGCTCTATTCGCCCCGCCCCCCTTGGCTACGCGCACCCGCCACCTGGATCGGGTCACGCGGGTGATGGGCGAAGGCGCCCTGCAGGCGGCTGCCGACCACGCCATCCTGCTGGTGGCATCCGACCACTGGGTGGCGCCCCTGCTCTACCTGCAGCTGGCGGAGAAGCGGCGTCCGGACGTGGTGATCCTGCCCTACGGCCTGGCCAGCTCCAGCTGGTACTGGGAGCAGATGTACGCGCGCCATCCCGGCCTCGAGCCGATCGCGCTTCGCGGCCCCGGAGGTCGCGCGGGCAGGGTCCGCCGGTTTTTACGCTCCAACCCCGAGCGCCCCATCCAGTTGGAGGACCTGGCGCTGGCCCGGACCGCGCACGTTCCGGTCTGCCCGGGTGACTGGTTGCTCGACGGCGGAAGGCTCTGCCGGGACGGGGGCAGCGTCGATCCTCGTGCCATGCGTGAGCTCGCCGTTCAGCTCGCGCTGCTCGGCCGCGGCTCGCCGGGAACCGAGGGGATGATAGCCGCGGTCGGCTTCTCTCGCGGCGAGTCACTTCGCGAGCTCGGCCACTTCGATGAGGCGTTGCAGGCCTATCTGGCGGGGGTACCGCACCGGCTGCGCCCGAAAGCGCTGTTGCCGCGTATCGGCCGACCTCCGGATTCCGCCGCCCGGTTCATCCGGGAGCTGTCGCCGCCGATCTGGCTCAAGCCCGTCGCCCTGGGGGATCCCGCGCGCAACCTGTTCATGGCGGGCAGCCTGTTGGTGTACGGGGGCAAGGCGCGCCAGGGAATGGGGCTGGTGACGGCGGCCGCCGCGGCCGGGCTGACGAGTGGTGAGATCGCGCTTGAGCCCATGCCTTGAGCATCGAGGTCGGCGACCCTCATTCGACAGACAACCGGTTCCCTATCGTTTATCCTCCCGGGGTATTCCTCGCTTCCCGGGAGTCGGCCATGCGACTACTGATCCGCGCAATTCTCTCGCTCGCTCTGCTGGCGGTACCTCGTTTCGTCGAGGCGCAGCCTCTCATCATCGACGGGACCGATACCGGCAACACCAGCTGTCCGGGCGGGACGGTGACCTCGGGCGGGCGCGCCTGTATCTACGGTGGTACCCACACCTTTGACTACGTGGACATTCGCAACCGGGGCAGGCTGGAGGTCGTCGTTTTTAACGGCTCCGACAGAAACGGCACCGGCAACGCGGTGATCATCGCCAGCGGTCGGGACCCCGGCAATACCTTCTCCATACGGGTGGACCAGACCTCGCGGGTGACCGCCAAGGGCAAGGGGTATCAGGGGGTAGACTGCGACAACGGCGCGGGTCCGGTTTTCGAGCTCCTGGCTGGAGGCCGCGGCGGCTGCGCGGTGCGCGACTCGGGCGGCGGGGGCGGCCACTTCGGCCGGGGCGGCAAGGGCACCAAGGACTGCTTTCTGTACGACCCGGTGCTCGGTTACAACGATGGAGCCGACGTCACCTGCACCTTTCCCCAGGAGTGGGAAGAGGCCTGCGGTTACCGGGACGGCGGCAGTTGCACGACCTACGCGAACAACGACGATCCGGATCGTTCCGGTTTTGAATGCTATGGCGGCGGCAACACCGGCCAGCCCCTGGCCGACCCGCCTCCGCCCGGTTCGACCCCCAGCCCCTACGATACCGGCAAGGGAGATGCGCTGCCCGACGTGGCCGGGCGGGCGTTCTGGCATAGCATCTTTCAATCCGAGCTCGGTGCGGCCGGCGGCGACAAGGGGTGCCGCGACGGTTACGAGAGCGGCCTGCGGGCCGGAGCCGGCGGCGGGCGCATAGTGCTGTTCGCCGCCAACGGAGCCGAGAACGGGGTGCTGCTCATCGACGGACGGGTGATCGCGGACGGCAACCGCGGCTGCTCGCTGGGCAACGACTCGGCGGGCGCGGGCGCGGGCGGAACCATCCTGCTGGTCGGCGACACGGTCGAGATCGGCGCTACCGCCCGCATCAGCGCCCACGGCGGCCGCGGGGGTGACTCGCAGCCCAAGTGCCTGCCCTGTACCAGTCCCGGCACCCAGGATATCTGCGAGACCGGTCAGCTCTGTACCGCGCTGGTCGAACCGGCCAGCGGCAATACCTACAACCTCTGCAGCCCCTGTAACTGCACGCCCTGCACGGGCGACGGCGACTGCACCTTTCCCGGGCAGACCTGCCAGGACCTGGGCGGCGATCTGGGCCTGGTATGCGCCGACGGCAGCGACCGCTGCACGCCCTATGACGCGGGCGACGACGAGGGCGAGTGCACCGGCACCCAGAACGACGGGGTATGCGACGACTGCGCGGGCGGCGGGGGCGGCGGCATCATCAACTTGCAGTCCCGTCAAGCGTCCATCGATCCGGCGGCCATCTTCGACGTGCGCGGCGGTCCGGGCGGCATCTGTCCCATCTGCTCCGGCGAGTCGGGGGGCGGGGCGGGCGAGCTGCAGCTCGACGGCGCCTATGTGGGCGAGTACTGCAACGGCTACGACCACGACGGCGTCGCGGGCGGCGGTGACGACGACGTGCTGCTGCCCACCGGAAGCCTGACCGACTGCAAGACGGCCGACGAGGTATTCGACCTCAGCGGCAACGCTTCCGAGTGGACCTCGAGCAAGACCGGAGAGACCAATACCGATCCCGTGCGCGACATCTATCAGCTGCACGGCGGTTCGTATCTTTCCCCCGAGGACGGCCTGGCCTGCGATATCGAGCTGGCACCCCGTGCGGCCGACAATGCCGTGCTGGGCAACGTCGGCTTCCGTTGCTGCGCCGACCCGTAGGACTCAGACCGCTCACCTGACGCAGCGCAACCCGACGGTGATGTAGGGGTTGCCCGGATGCCACGGACAGCGGTTCGCCGCTCGCAGGTTGTAGCTGCCGTTGTTCCAACTGCCGCCGCGGACCACGCGGTCGGTAGCCCGGCACTTCTTGTCGTCGTAGGGACAGTAGAGAGCGGTGGTCCACTCCCAGACGTTGCCCGCCATGTCGCACAGTCCCTCGGCGCTCTTGCCGGCGGGCCGGCTGCACACCTGGTGGGTTCCGGGACGCTCGCAGCCCAGCGTCTTGCCGTTTCTCATCACCGCCCAGGAGCAGGTAGCCCGCGCGTCTCCCCACGGATATCGGGAGCCGTCGCCGCGATTGCGCGCGGCGAACTCCCACTGCTCCTCGCTGGGCAGCCGTTTGCCGGCCCACGCGCAGTAGTCCCTCGCCTGTTGCCAGGTCACGCAGTTGATGGGATGGTTCTGCCGCTCGGGACGGCCGGCGTTGCAGTGGGCCAGCACCTCCGGGGATAGCTCGGGTTTCGCCTCCGTACAGGCACCCGCCGCCACGCACCGCTGATAGGCAGCGACCGTGACCTCGGTTCGGTCCATCTCGAACGTCTTCACGGAGACGGGGTGAAGCGGTTTTTCGTCTATCGGTCCGTCGTCCGAGCCCATCAAGAACGCGCCTCCCGAGATCTTCACCATCTGTCCGGGCGCCGCTCTTGCGGCCGGATCGCGCGCACCTGCCGGCGCCTGTCCCTGCAGAAAGAAGGCGATCAGCAGAACCCCGGCCACCGTCGCACGGCTCGGCATCCCGCTATTGTACCGCAGGGCGGCCGCCCCGGGTAAGCCGCCCCCGGAAAGCCGCCTCGCGCGGCGCTCGGCCGGTCAGCCCGCGCCAGCGGCCCCATCGAGATGGGCCTCGATGCGCTTGCGCACCGAGTCGCCGGC
Organism: uncultured Sandaracinaceae bacterium; assembly: GCA_964450715.1. Classification (GTDB taxonomy): domain Bacteria; phylum Myxococcota_A; class Polyangia; order Polyangiales; family JAFGIB01; genus CAYVFC01. The sequence continues at coordinate 45,884 of CAYVFC010000013.1, forward strand.
CAGGTCGGCCGGGCTGAGATGCGCGTCGACGTCCGGATCGCTCTTGAACCAGTTGCGCTGTCTTCTGGCATACCGCCGGGTCGCTTTCACGATTTTATTTTCCGTATCCTCCAGCGGTACACCGGTCAGAATGTGCTCTACCATCTGTCGGTAGCCGACGCTGCGCAGCGGGCGGATCTCGGCCCCGTACCTCTCCAGCAGCCCGCGCACCTCCTCGGCCCAGCCGGCCTCGATCATGGCCCGGGCGCGATCGGCGAGCCGGCGGCTGAGGTGGGCGGGAGGTATATCGATATCAAAACAGAGCGTCCGGTAGCGGCACGCGCCCAGCGCGTGCCGCCGTCGCAGCTCGCCCATGGGCGTGCCGGTCTGCTCGTACACCTCCAGCGCGCGCACCACGCGGACCCGGTCGTGGGGATGGATGCGGGCGGCCGCCGTCGGGTCGACGGCCGCGAGCCGGCGATGCATCTCCGCCGCCCCCAGCCGCTCGAACTGGTGAAGCAGCGACTCGCGCACGCCCTCGTCCACCGGCGGTACCGCCACCAGGCCGCGGACCAGCGCTCGCACCCAGAGCCCGGTGCCGCCGACCACGACCGGCACCGCGCCCCGGCTCGCCACCTCTGCGATGGCCCGATCGGCCAGACGAGCATAGGCCGCGGCGTCCAGGGCCTGGTTCGGATCGGCCACGTCGATCAGGTGGTGTCGGACACCCTTCAGGCTTTCGACCGACGGCTTGGCCGAGCCGATGTCGAGCCCCCGGTAGACCTGGACCGAGTCCGCGCCCACGATCTCGCCGCCCAGCCAGCGGCAGAGATCCACCGCCACCCCGGTCTTGCCCACGGCCGTGGCGCCGACCAGGACCAGGATGGGCGCGCCAACTGCTGCCTGTTCCGTCGCTGCTGAGCGCTGCTGCGGCATCTCGATCCGTAACCACCCGTCAGTGGCACACCTTCTTGCGACCGACCCGCAGCTCCAGGTCGTCCAGAGGCACGCGGTGCACGACCGGCCGGCCGTGCGGGCAGTGACCGGCGAAGTCGGCGACCCGATCCAGGGCGCGCAGCAAGGCCTGGGCTTGCTCCGGGCTGAGCGGATCTCCGGCGCGGATGGCGCCGTGACAGGCCATGGTGGCCAGGGCGCGGTCGACGCTGTCGGCAAAGGCGCGCTCTCCGCCGCGGCCGATCTCGGTGAGCAGGTCGCGCAGCAACCTTTCCGGAGAAGCGCGGCCGAGCAGCGCGGGCACCGAACGTACGGCGATGGTGGTGGGGCCGACCGGATCGCAGTCCAGGGCCGCGGCCGTGAGCTCGGCCAGATGCTCCTGCGCCAGGGCCATCTCCTCGGCCGACAGCTCCACCCGTTCCGGAAAGAGAAGTCGCTGGACGCCTACCGCCCTTTCCGCGTACCCGCGACGCAGCGCGTCGTACTTGACCCGCTCGTCCGCCGCGTGCTGGTCGACGATGTACAGCGCGTCGTCTCCCTCGCAGATCAAGAAGAGCTTGCGCACCTGACCCAGCACCCGCAGGGAGCCGAAGAATCCCGACTCCGGTAACAGAGACACGGTCGCCGCTTCACCGGCGGCCGGAGGCGAGCCCTTCGCGGTCTCGGTATACGGCGAGTATACGGCCGGAGCGGAAACGCCTTCCGCCGCTTCGCCGGCGAGCCCCCAGGGGTCTTCGGCGGGCGCGGCCCCGGCCGCCGGAACGGCGGGGGTCGGCGCGGCGCCCGCCTGCTGTCGGTCGGGTCGGCCGCCCGCCGTCCCGCTGCCGCTTCCGCCCAGCCGCTGGGCCCAGTAAGCCGCGCCGCGCGAGGCGGGACCGCTCCAGGCCGCGGTGCCCAGCCCGCGCGCCAGCATCCGGGTAACCGCGTCGAGCACGCCGTGTGAATCTGCAATACGTATCTCCAGCTTCTGCGGATGCACGTTCACGTCCACGCGGGAGGGATCGAGCTGCAGGTGCACGGCGCCGAGGGGATGGCGGCCCGGGGGCAGCACGCTGCCATAGGCGTAGAGCACGGCGCGGGCCAGAGAGGGGTCGCGCACCGGCCGGTTGTTCACGAACAGGTGCAGGTGGGCGGTGCTGGAGCGCGCCCGCTCGGGCGCCCCGAGCGCAGCGCTGACGCGGACGCCGTCGCGCTCGGACTCGACGCGTACCAGTTTTTCCTCGGCAAAGATGGCAGCCGCCCGTTCGGCGAAGCCCTCGACCGGCAGGTACTGCGTCGCGCGCTTGCCGTCCCGCACCAGCTTCAGGCGCAAGCCGGGAAAGGCGAGCGCCGTGCGCAGGCAGGCGGTGGAGATGTGCGAGCTTTCCGTACCGCGCGACTTGAGGAACTTGCGGCGCGCGGGCACGTTGTAAAACAGATCCCTCACCTCCACCACGGTCCCGGGAGCGCAACCCACCTCGCCGCTTTCGATGCGCTTGCCCCCCTCGACCACCAGGCGCGATCCGGCCACCCGGTCGCGGGTGCGCGAGGTCAGGGTCAGACGCGACACCGAGGCGATGGAGGGAAGCGCCTCGCCGCGAAAGCCCAGGGTGCCGATGGAGCAGAGCTCCGGCAGCGCGCGGAGCTTGCTGGTGGCATGGCGCTGCAGCGATAGCGGCGCTTCCTCTTCGGTCATGCCGCAGCCGTCGTCTGCTACGCGAATCAAGGATACGCCGCCCTCGGCGACCTCGATAGTGACGTTCGAGGCACCGGCGTCTATGGCGTTTTCCACCAGCTCTTTCACCACGCTGGCCGGACGCTCGACGACCTCTCCGGCCGCGATCTGATCGACCAGCGCATCCTCGAGTATGTGGATCCGCCCGGGCACGGGAACAAAGTAGCAGTGCGATTTCGGCCGCGCAATCGAGGGGGCCGGGTGGGGAATTGACCCTGACCGGGGACGGATGGTACCTTCTCCCGGTTTCTCTACCTCCACGCGGTCTGTTCGCGCGCTCACCGCGATGAAAATCTGCCCGAGTTGCCGCAACGAGTTCGAGCAAGGCGAGCTGTACTGCCCGCTGGACGGCACCCGTCTAGACGCGGCCGAGGGGGCGAAGAAGGCCGAACCGACGGTGGAGGGGCCGCTTCCGGGTAGAGAAGATACCCCCGCGAGAGAGCAGCTGGCGGGGGACCGGCTGATCGGGAGTGAGTTGGACGGCCGCTATCTCGTGTTACGGCGTATCGGCGAGGGGGGGATGGGGATCGTCTACGAGGCGGAGCACCTGGTCTTCGAGAAGCGGGTGGCGCTCAAGGTGCTGCGCGCCGACGTATCGGAACGGCAGAACGCAGTGGAGCGTTTTCGCCGGGAGGCTCGCAGCGCTTCCCGGATAGGCCATCCCAATATCGTCGAGGTTTTCGACTTCGGCGAAACGCCTTCCGGCGCGAGCTACTACGCCATGGAGATGCTTCGCGGGGAAGACTTGGGCGATAAGATCTCGAGGGACGGTTGTCTGCCTCCGGCGCGCGTGGCCGATCTGGCCGCGCAATGCTGCCGGGCGCTGGCCGCGGCCCACGAAAAGGGCATCGTTCACCGGGATATCAAACCAGAGAATATATTCGTCATAGAGAAGCAGGGCCGGGACTTCGTCAAGATCGTCGACTTCGGTGTGGCCAAGATGAGCGACATCGAGGCGTTGGGCAGCGCCGGCCGCAAGCTCACCCGCACGGGTATCATCTTCGGAACCCCGCAGTATATGTCGCCCGAGCACGCCAGGGGCAAGGAGCTGGACAGCCGCGTCGATATGTATGCGCTCGGTGTCATTCTCTTCGAGGCGCTGACGGGCAAGGTTCCCTATGACGGTGATAACTTCATGCAGGTGCTGTCCAGGCACTGGGGAGAACCGCTTCCCGAGCTGCAGGAGGTCGAACCAAAGCTGCGGATCAGCGAGGAGCTGGCCGCGGTTGTCTACCGGGCGCTCGATAAGGACCGCGATCGGCGTTTCGCCTCCATGGCGGAGATGGCGGAAGCGCTCGAGTCGGTGCCGGAGCTGAAGGCCGACAAGGCGCTGCCGGTAACAAAAGCAAAACCGGTCGCGCCGCAGGCAGCAGCGGAGAACGCGGAGGTACCGGGGGGCTCGTCGGGATCGGGGGTAGCGGTAGGTACGGCGTCGGGCGAACCGGTGGCTTACGGTACCGGCGCGCTTGAAGCGCCGGTATCAAATAGGGCGGGTGGCTTGCTCAAGCCGGCTTTGCGGTCGAGGACGGACGATGACACGGTACGGACGCGGGTGTACCGGCGCGGGCGTTGGGCGGTGCTTGTCGGCATCGTGTCCGGCCGCATCGTCAGGCTGTCGGCGGTAGCGGGTCTGCTCGCGCTGTTGGCGGCCGCCGGGGTGCTGGCCGCGCGCGCCGGATTGCCCGCCAGCCCGGCAGGGCAGGAGCAGCAGCGGCCCGACCTGGGCAGCGGACCGTTCGCGGTCGACGCGACCGGTGAGCTTGCTTCGGCGGTCCCGGACCGATTGCAGATCCCCGCACCGGCCCTGTCCGGCGGCCGGCGACGCGAACCCAAGGCGGAAGGCGCCGTCGAAGCGCCTCGCGGACCCGAGCCCGAGGCGGAGATGGCGCTCGCCAGCCAGGGACGAAGGGAGACGAACGGCGAGCAGGCGCGGAAGGTATCGGTAGAGGTCAGCAGTCGCCCGCCGGGCGCCGTTCTGTTCGTACGGGGCCGAGGCCGGGTTTGCCCGAGCACTCCCTGCAGCTTCGAGACCACGGCCGGGAAACGCATCGCGCTCCGGGCCACGCGGGGCCAGTCCACGGCGACCCGCTCGATAACGCCGTCGGCGTCGCGCTCGATCCTGTTAGAGCTCGAACAGAAAGAGGCGGCGCTCGACAGCTCGCGTCAGCAGGCCGCCCGCGCCACGCCGGATCGTGCGCCGCGGCAGGGCGAGCCCGAGTCGGCAGCCGGGGAGCTGAAGGTCCCGGCCATCTTCCGGTAGTGGGGCTACTCGAACTTCTCGTAGGGGGAGCTGCCGGAGGTGGTGGGCGGGGGCTTCGGCGCCGGGGTGATCGGTTTCGGCCGCTCGGTCTGTTTTCGCACGACTCGCTTCCGAGGTGGCCGAGCTTTGGCACGGGGGAGGGCGGATAGCTCGAACAGACGCGCGCCATCGGAGGCGGACACCTCGGCTGCCACCTCCTCGTAGCCCCGCTTGCTGATACGGATGGTCTTGCGCGCATTGCGCCCGATGACCAGCTGTAGCGGGGTTACACCGATCAACTCTCCATCGCTCCAGACGGTCGCGCCTACGGGCCTCGTCTCGATAGAGACGAGGGTCTCCTCGGCCTCGGCCTGCTCTCCGACCTCGTCCGCCTCCCCGCTCTGCTCCCCGTGGCGCGGCGTATCCGCTTGCGCCTGGCGGGCGGCGATCGGAGACTCGTCGGCCGCCGGCCCCGGCGACTGCGACGCCTCGACGACCTGCTCGGATCCGGTTTCCGCCGGTGGTCGTTCCGGCTTTCCGTCCGAGGAGCTGAACACGGCGAGCGCGGTCAGCAGAAGCCCGAGCGCGGCGCCGCCCGCTATAGAGGCCTTGGCCCAGGTCGGCAGCAGCAGCAAGCGAGTGATGGCCCTGGGGACTACCCCACTGCCGGCGAAGCGACCGAGCCGTTCGACTTCGGGCAGGCAGGCGGCCAGGGCCCGCTCAAACTCGTCCGCGTCTTGGAAGCGGAGGATGGGGTTCTTCTGCATCGCCCGGTCCACCACCTTTTCCAGACGCCTGGGGATGGGCCGGTCGGGTCTCGCCCTTCGCACGGGAACGGGTTTCTCCCGGATATGCTTGGCCATCACCACCACGGCGTCCTCGTCCATGAAGGGCGGTCGGCCGCAGATGAACTCGTACAGGAGCACCCCCACCGCGTAGAGGTCGCTACGCGTGTCGAGCTTCTTTCCCTGGGCCTGCTCGGGTGACATGTAGCGGGGCGTACCGAAAACAGTGCCGTCCTGGGTCTCGAACTGGTCGAGCTTGTTGTCCCCCTCGATAGACTTGGCAATGCCGAAATCGAGTATCTTGACGATGGGCGCTTTCTCCCCCTCGACCTTGGCCAGAAAGACGTTGTCCGGCTTCAGGTCGCGGTGGATGATGCCCTTGGCGTGCGCCTCCGAGATGGAGCGCAGGATCTGCTGCACGTACGAGACCGCTTCCCGGATGTCCAGACAGCCCTCCCGCCGCAGCTTGCGGGTGATAGGCTCGCCCTCCAGGATCTCCATTGCCAGGAAGAGCACGCCCGTCTGGGTAGCGCCGAAGTCGAATACCTTGACCGTGTTGGGGTGGTTCAGCGCGCTTACCGCTCGAGCCTCCCGGTGGAAACGGGCCACCGTGTCGTCGGTCCAGTTGATCTCCTTCTTGAGGACCTTGAGCGCGACCGGACGCCCCAGGCCGATCTGCTCCGCCCGGTACACCGAGCCCATGGCGCCGCCCCCGATACGTTCGGTAATCCGGTAGCGACCGGCCACCGAGGCGCCGATCATCATATCGACTTCTTGCGTCACAGAGCGCCCTTCACCAGCACGGCCGCGCCGCGACTGCCGAAGGTCACGCCCAGCTTCGGTTCCCCCTCGGGTTCGAGCTCCGTCTCGCGCATGAAGAATAGCAGCGTCGAACCGACTACCACGCCGGCTCCCACCGCTAGGGCTACGTCGGCGACGATGGCGAAGGTCTCGGCGTCGGAGATCAGTCGATCGCGGTCGTCGAGCGATCCGTCCGGGCCGAGCACGAATCCGTTGGCCTGGTCCTGCCGATCCAGCGCTAGCACGCCCATGACCGCTCCGGTCGTCAGGATGGCGACCCCGGTGGAGGCCGATATCCAGAAGAGTGCGTCGGCCTTGCCGCGCCGCTTGGTCGGCACCGGGGCGACCGGCGCCTTTAGACCCCGCTCCTCCTTGACCGCCAGCAAGATCACGTCCTCGCGCGCGCCCTCCAGTCGACGCAGCGCCGCGCGGATCCGCTCGCGTTCTTCTTTCTCCGACTTCGGCAGCAGCTTGAGATAGCGGTCGTAGTAGGCGATGGCCTCGTCCAGGTTTCCCAGCAGCTCGCTGACCCGCGCCACGTTGTAGATGAGATTGGGCGAGGCGGGATCCAGCCGCAGCGCGGCTTTCAGGTCGACGATGGCTTCGCGGTAGCGGCCGGCCTCGTAGTGCTCGCGGCCCGAGCGATACAGCTCGATGGCCTCCGGGGGCGCCTCCTGCCGTTTCTGCTGCGCCGCGGCGGCGGGCGCGCAGAGCAACAGCGCCGCCGTGACCGCGGCCGTCGTCGCCCCGCGGATGTACGCGACCGATCCCGCAGGTCCGCGCCGTTCCGCGCCAGCGGGGTATTTCGTTTTCGGAGCCACCTCTGCCAACGTACCTTGTCTGTTCACGGACCGCCAGATTCCTCTTCGCAGCGGCGATTTGCGGCCGTGCCCGGGCCGTGTCCGTGGTATGTGGTCAGATATGTTCCCAGTCAGTCGGAAATTCCGGGCTCTTCCGGCCGCGTGCCTCGTGGTGCTGCTCGGGACCGTACCCGTCCATGGACAGCTCCACCGGGTGACCGACCCGGTGGTAACTCCGCCCCATGTCTTGGTGGGCCGCGACGACGCGTTGCTCATCGACGTCAATCCGGCGTCCATAGGCCTGTTACCCTACTGGAGCCTGGCCTATCTACACTCCCAGGTCGACGAGCGGGAAAGCTGGCTGGGAACCGGTGACGCCGTGTTCGCCTCGACCCCCCTGCTCTGGGGGCTGGCGGCGGGCGCTTCATTGCAGAGCGTCCGCTCGGGCGTGCCCGGTAGCCTGGCGTTGGGTCCCGGACGGCTGGGGCGGGGTATGGGGGCGCTCGCCATCGCTTTCGCACCGTCACCTAGCTTTGGCCTGGGAATGACCGCCCGTGCACTGTACTCGAGCGATGCCGCCATCGACGGACTGGCCACCGCCGATCTCGGGGTCGTCTGGCGCCCCTCGGCTTGGCTCGGCCTCTCCCTGGTGGGGCGCGATCTGTTGGCCTCGCGGAGCGGCCTGGGAACCGGCGGGCTACGGCTGGGGCCATCGGCGCTCTTGTCCACGATATTCCGTCCCTTCGGAACTGCAGATATCGGTCTGGAAGTGGCCGTGGCCGCTGACCACGCGAAACGGGTCGGAGGCCGCGGAGCGCTGTTGATACCCGTACCCTACCTGGGAAGCGCGTCGGCCGCGCTGGAGGTAGAGAACCTGGCGGAGCGGGACGCGGTCCTGCGGCTGATGGGGGGATTGAGCGTTCACTGGGGCAAGGCCACGGCGGCAGGCGGGGCGCTCGCGCCTCGCGACTTCGACGGTCAGGTAGGCTGGTACGCCATGGCCGGCGTAACGGGCGCGTCGCGGCCCGGAATCCCGCAGCCGGGCTGCGCCCTGGAGGTCGAGGTCTCGGATCTCTCGGCCACGGGCATGGCCGAGCTGACCCTGCTCATGGAGCGCGCTGTTTTAGATCCTCGCGTGGCCGGTGTGGTGTTGCGCCCGCGAACCGGCTCCATGTCCCTGGCGTACGCGCAGGAGGTGCGTAGGCTGATAACGGCCATGCAGAGCGCCGGCAAGCCCGTGCTCTGCCACCTCGATTCGGCCAGCGGCTCGGAGTTCTACGCCTGCGCGGGCGCCGAGCGGATCGTCATCGATCCGGCGGGGAGCCTGCGGTTGATGGGCACCTCGCTCAACGTGGTGCTGGTGGGCGACACGTTGCGCAAGATCGGCGTGCGTGCGGATTTCGTGCGCATCGGTCGCTACAAGAGCGCGCCCGAGCAGCTAGAACAGAACGCGCTGAGCCAGGCCGCGCGCGAGCAGAACGAGCAGCTGTTGACCGACGTATTCCAACGGCTTACCGGTGATCTGGCCTCTGATCTCGGTATCAAACGCCAGCGCGTGATCGAGCTCATGGACGAGGGCCCCCGCTCGGCTCCGCGAGCGCTCAGCGCCGAGCTGGTGGCCGGCACTGCCGACGAGCTGGACCTGGAAGAGGACCTGCGCCGGACCATAGGTGACTATCCTCTGAAGAGCGAGCTCGGCAAGCGCGCTCCGCGGCGCTGGGGCAACGGTACGCGTATCGCGGTGGTGATCGTCGATGGCTCCATCGTCGATGGCGACAACGTCGACATCCCGCTGCTCGGCATCCACATGAGCGGTGGCCGCACCATTTCCCGGACCCTGCGCGCCCTGGCCGCCGATCCGAAGATCGCCGCCATCGTGCTGCGGGTGGACTCGCCGGGCGGCGAGGTGGTGGCCTCCGACCAGATCTGGCGGGCGGTTCGCGCCGCGAGCGAGCGCAAGCCGGTTGTCGCCTCGCTGGGATCGGTGGCGGCCAGCGGCGGCTACTACGTGGCTTCGGCGGCCGGGGAGATCTGGTCCGATCCCTCGACGCTCACCGGTTCCATCGGCATCTTCTATGGCAAGATCGACGTGGCGAAGCTGGCCGAGTATATCGGTATCAAAGTAGAGTTCTTCAAGCGCGGACGATACGCAGGGGCGGACACCGTCTGGCGCCCCTACACGCCCGGGGAGCGCGCCTTGCTGGCCGAGAGCATTCGCTCCTATTACAGGCTCTTTCTACAGCGGATATCCGACGCGCGCGGGCTGTCGGTCCAGCAGGTCGATCGCATCGGTCGCGGTCGCGTCTACTCCGGGGAACGGGCGCTCGAGCAGGGGCTGGTGGACCACCTGGGCGGTCTGGCCGCCGCGCTCTCTCGCGCGCGCGCGCTGGCAGGGGTGTCCGACGATACCCCGGCGGTGCTGGTGCCGGAGCGCAAGCCGGACCTGGTGAGCTGCCTGGCCGAGCAGATGCTCGGCGCGGTCGCGGGCTCGACGCCCTGTTCGGACTCCGCGGCCGCTTCTCTCTCGCCGGTGCTCTCCGGCGAGGTGTCGAGCGCGCTCGGATTGCTGGTGGCGCTCTACCGCGCCGGGGGCGGCGCGCCGCTGGCCCTGATGCCCCACGTCATCGAGGTACGGTTGTAGCGGTATGGTTTCCGTCGCCCGAGACCCGGGCGGCCGGTTGTAGCCGCCCCGACATTCTGCGACGATATCGGGGCAACCGGTTGTCGGGAGATGGACGGAGTCAGGTGAAATGAGCTCGGAACCCACGAGTCTGGCGCTGGTACTGGTCGGCTTGCTGTTTGCCGCATTCATTCTCTTGAAGCTCTACCGGCCCGCGGTCTCCAGGACGCCGCAATGGAAAGAGGTGAAGCGGAGCATCGCCGAGGCCAAGAAGCGGGCTCGCGACCGCTCGCTCGGGCCCGCAGAGCGGGCGGCGGCCTGGCGCGAGGCTGCCGCGGCCGCCCTGGAGGGATTGAAGCATCCCAGCCTGGCCGCGACCTATGCCCGGCGAGCCGAAAGGCTCGACCCGGACGACGAGGAGGCGGTCGGTCTGCTGGCGGTTTCGCTGCGCCGCGCCGCGCGCTACCGCGCCCTGGAACGATTTCTCTGGCGGAGGCTGGCGGCGTCCGGCGGTGGTGTCGCGGATGGCTCCTCCGCAGACGGAGAGGTCGCGCCGGGCAAGCGGGGCGCCGGTTACGACCGGGCCTTTTCCGAGCTGCTCAAGCTCTACGAAGGGCCTCTCAGGCGGCCGGAGATCGCCGGGGCGTTACGTTCCATGCGCGCGAGTGACCTCCCCGTCCGGGAGTTGCCGGATCAGGGCGGGGTATAGGGGACCACGGGTACGCGGCTCTCGATATCGTCGGGAAGGTTGGGGGGGGCGTAGGCCGCACCCAGGTCGCGGCGCCGTAGCAGGGCGCTCTCATGGACGTGCTCGCCGGTGTTCACCGGCGTGCCGTCCCCGCCGACCCGGCCGATGTCCCGGGACATCTTGGGCAGGTAGGTGAAAACGCCGCTGATCGATTCCCTCAGCTCTCCCAGATGGTTCTGCGAGACGAAGTACTGCCGGTGCACGAACTGCTCGTCGAAGATCAGGCCGCAGTCGCGCGCCTTTTGCTTCATCCAGATAAAGGCGATGTTGGAGAGCCCGAAATCCTCGTAGCCGCCGCCCACGTTGGAGTGGGCCCCGGCGAACCATACTTGCTGCACATCCCGGTTGTACTGTGTAGCAGCTCGTTTCCAGAGGGTGGGCGTATATGCTTCGCGCTGTTCGTCGATGGCCAGCGCGTGATAGGCATAGGGGAGATAAGGGCTGAGCGTCACGTCGTGAAAGGAGAAGGTCCGCAGCGAGAGCTGATCGAGGGCACCGGTGACCGGGATCCCCAGCGCGCCCACCGTGTCCCAGACTCCGATGAAGTAGATGACCGACGAGTTGCTCGGATCGTCGGTGTGATCGGGGTGAACGCGTCCCTGCCGGAACTCGGCGATCTGCTCCGACTCGGTTTCCAGATCCTTCCTACGGTAGAGCCCATACGCATCATCGCAGCGGAACACATAGTGCTTCCTGAGCAAGCCGACCTTGGTGACCAGCCCGCAGAGGCTCCTGATGATGAAAGCGCCGCGGCTGAAGCCGAAGCAGTAGACCAGGTCGCCGGGCTCGTAGTTGTTCACCAGGAACATGTAGGCCGCCTTGATGGTTCTCGACAGACCGATACCCGTGAACCCGCTCAACCAGGAATCGACCGTCCCCTCGGTGCCGATGCCCGGTTCGTAGTAGACGATCTGGTCGTTGCCCTCGGCGTCGCGCGGTGCCAGCGCGCTGGCCATCTTGACCACGTTGCTGGGGCGGTACTTGCCGCGGTCCTGCTGGACCGGGTTGTTCCAGGTGCCGTCGGCGCAGATGACGAGCTTTTTGGCCACGAGCCGTTTCTTCCGGATAGCGACGTCGCCGCCATCCTGCCATATATATTAGGCGATTCCGCGCGATCGGCCTAGCCGCCGCGTCTCTTCCGGCCGCCGGTCGGCCGCCGGTTCGATAGGGCGTTCTTTTGTTGCGCCGACGTGTTAGATTCTACCCGAACCGGAAAGGAGGTCTCGATGATGCGATGGCTCGGAAGAACGCTTCCGCTCTTGATGGTCGCGATTCTGGCCTGGGGCGGTAGCGAGGCGAAGGCGCAGCAACCCGGTCCGGGTGCGAAGCCGGGTGCGGGCAAGGTCGAAAAGAACAAGGACGCCGTGCGCGAGGCCAGGAAAGAGGTGCGCGAAGCGGTGGTGAAGACGCGCTCCAAGGCGAAGGAAGTCGCGCGGGAGATGAAAGCGGACCGCGCCGAGCTCAAGGCGAAGCTGGCGGAGACCCGAGAACGGATGCGGGAGCAAAAGGGGAAGGCTCGGGCGCAGAGAGCCGAGGCCGCGGCTGCGGCCGATGGCGACGAGCGGCCGGGAGCGCGGCGCGGCAGGCCCGGTGTACAGGCCGGCAGGGCCCGGGCAGAAGCGCGCCGGGCGGCGCGAATGCGGGCGTGGAAGCGGCTGAAGGCGAGGCTGGGCGGCAGGCTCTCGGTGCCGGCGGCCATGCGCAGCGAGCTCAAGGTGCACGCGCGGCGCATGGCGCGCCTCGGGCGCGTGAAGGCGATAGCCGAGATGAAGCAGGACGAGAAGGCGGCGGCCCGGGTTGCGGAGCTGATCGAGAAAGAGAAGCAGCGGCACGAGAAACACATGGAGAAGCTGACCGCCCGCGTCCGGGAAGGGGAGGGGGCCCAACGGCCCGAGGCCGCGGACGAGGGGGCAAAAGCAGAGGGCGAGGAAGAGAAAGGAGGCACGCCATGAGCGGTTTCTTCAACTGGAAGACGATCGCGCTGTGCGCGGCACTGCCCCTCTGGCTCGCGGCCTGCTCGAAAGACGTCGCGGAGGAGACCAGCGGAGGGATCGCCGAGGACGAGGCATCGCTGGCGGCCGAGCAGGAGCCACCGGGTCCCGAGGCCGAGCCGGCAGCCGAGGAGGTGCCGGTACCCGAGGACTTCGAGCAAGAGGCCGAGGTCTCTATCAACGAGGAGAACTACCAGCGCGAGCTGGACAAGCTAGCGCAGGAGATCGAGCAGGGCGAAGGCGGATAAAAAAATAGCGGGGGGTTACTCGTCCGAGAAGAAGATGGGCGAGCGGTTGCGCATGAACTGCTCGATCAGCGCCTTGTCCTCGGGCGAGAGCTCCTCGAAACCGATCCCCATCCCGGGGCAGCTCTGGTCATCGAGATCGAAGATATCGCGTATCCAGCGCACGCTGCCCTTTGCGTTCACGCTGTGGCCGCCCGGCAGCCCGAAGGTCAGCTCCACCGAGGTGCCGATGGGCTGCAGGCAATAGGTGGCCACGAATACCCCTCCGTCGGAAATATCCTCGGAGAATCCCGTGTAGAAGTTGGAGTCGCTCGCCAGGTTGACGCAGGTTTCCAGCGCCATGCGCGGTGACCTGCGGCGTTCCTTCTTCACGTTTGGTTTACCCACCGCCACCTCGAGCTCGTCGAGCACATCAGCCGCTATAGTCGTCCCGGTAGCGATCCGCAACTCGTCCGGCAGCTCGTAGGAGCGCCAGTGCCGTGCCTGCTCAAAGGCGACCAGCAGGTTCGCCGGCGTGGCTCGTTTCTCGAGCGCTTGCAGCACTGCCGGCCACTGTTCGGAGGTCAGCCGCCGGCCCTCCTGAAGCAGCCAGGCGGTGAGCAGCTGCAGGCATTCGCCGGCGTCGAAAGGGGAAAGGTTCAGTTTGCGATTACCGGTTTCCGCGCCTCCTGCGAAGGTCCGTACCGAGGAGGCGTGCACGCCCTCGGAGACGAGCAGACGGACGTGCTCGGGCAACCGGTCCGGAAGCCAGTCCGGGTGTTGCGCTCGGTCCTGCTCGGGCAGCGCGTCCAGGCCGTCGAGGACGAGAAAGAGCGGGGTGTGCTTGCTGGCCAGAGACATCAGGCGACGCAATAAGGGGACGAGCTCGTCGCGGACGAGGGGGACCCGGTCCTCGTTCTGTCCGTAGCGCCGGCAGATCTCCTGGCAGAGGCTTCGCAGCAGCCGCTCGATCCCCGAGGAGCCGGGCGTGCTGCCCAGGAAGCGTACGACGACCTGAGCGTGGGGTAAGTCGCGGCAAATCAGCTCCACGGCTCGCGAGAGCAGCGCCGACTTGCCGCTGCCCTTGCCGCCGCGAATCCAGAGCGCGGCAGAGCCGGGACTGGTCGCGTATTTCATTATCGTATCCAGCTGGGTTTTCCGCGCGGCGAAGCGCCTGGCATGCCTCGCCCCGATCGCGTGGTGGAGGGAAACCTCCGTGTCGAGCTCGAGATCGCCGCCGAGCCTCTCCAGGTCGGCCAGTATCCGTGCCGACAGCTCCCTGAAGACATCCGGGCAGAGCTTTCCCCGCCCGCTCTCCGGCAAGCGTAGGCACTCGTCGAGCCCCTCCGGCAGGCTTCCCAGGTGGTCGGCGCTTACCCTCGAGTCCCTCCAGGCGGCGATATAGCGGCGGCAGAACCCCGCCTGACCGGCGACCGCTTCCTTCAGAGCCGTGATCTCCTGATGGGCGACGGCGTCGAAACGGCCCTTTTCGTCGAGGTCCAGGTACTTCGCTGCCGGGCTGCCGCCTTCGAGGGCGGTCACGCATTCAGCGAAGTTCTCGATGTCGCGAATGAAGGCCACCGTGTTCCGCGCTGCGGCTCTGCTCGAAAGCGGACCGCGTACCAGCTCTCGCTCCGTAATCGACGCGTGGTACTCGGCGCGTGCGGCCGGGGAGAGTTCTATATCGCCTAGCGCCCGCATGAAGCAGGACCGCAGGCGTCGTGCCTCTCCCGGCTCCAGCGGCGGTTGCAGCACGTATACGGGGGGGACCGCGTTCTCGTCTCTCCGGTACCTTGCCCGCAGGATCTCGCGCACGGCCTCGCTGCCACTGCTGGCCTCGATCCGTTCGTACTCCGAATACGGTATCTCTTCCGGAAGGCCGCGTCGGCCGTAACGATCACCGAGCAGGACCAGGAACCTGGCGGCCGGAAATCCGGCCGGTTGCCGGCAGAGCCCCTCGAGCAGTCGCTTCGTGGCGCGATCATCGAACCGGGTCTCGTCGGTCAGCCCGCGCCGGAAGTCGACGGCCTGGAAGCGAAATCCGTGCCGTTGGCAAAGCTCTCTCAGGCGCGGGAAGACGAATCGCTCCAGCGCGGCGCGCTCCTGGTCCAGGTCGCCGAAGGAGGAAATGAAGTAGATGCGGACGATGCGGCCGATCTCGAGCACAGCCCCAGATTCTACCCAGAATTGGCTCCGCCTTGACGATGCCGGCAAACAATTCGACCATGCGGGCAGGAGATCTCATGAAAGACTCGCCACACAGCACGAACAAGATACCCGTCTGCCCTCGCTGCAAGGTCGACATGAAGGAGGTGGTTCAGCTCAACACCTTCATCGACGTCTGCGAACGGTGCAGCGGCACCTTCTTCGATCAGGGGGAGATGTTCGCCGCGCTGGGCACCACGGCCGATCCCTCCTACTGGGACCGGCCCGAGACGGGCGGGAACGTGAAACCCGGAAATATCGCCTGCCCGCGGTGCAACGCGGCCATGCTCCTGCAGGATGTCGCCTACGAGGACAAGCAGGTCGAGATCGATCGTTGCCCCTCCTGCGGCGGTATCTGGCTGGACGGCGGCGAGCATACCAAGATCATGTCCATCGGCGCCCGCATGGCCCCGGTGGTTATGGCGGAGCGGCGGATGGCGCAGGACGAGCTGGCCAAGATGGGAGCGGTGGACATGCGACCGCCGAGCCTCATCTACCGCTTCCTGTCGCTGTTCAAAAAATAATCAAAGGTCGGCGACGTTGAAGGGCATCAGGTTCCAGGTCATCATGGCGGCCGGAACCGCCCGGCCCGATAGGGTCTCGCGCTGGAAGGCTCCCTTTTTCCAGACGTAACGGTGTAGCTCGCCCTGGTCGTCGGCGGCCACGTACAGCTCGTCGCGGCCGTCGCCGTCCAGGTCGGTCAAAAGCGCGGCGTGCTCGAAGCCGGAGGAGTTGCGGTCGATGCTGGTGACCGTCCATTTCCCCTCGGCCCCGCCGGCTTGCTTCCCGCCGGGTACGGGCGGACGCAGCAGCCAGACGCCGCTGCGAAAGGCGGCTGCGACCATCTCCCGGCGGCCGTCTCCGTCCACGTCGCCCGCGGTCAGAAAGCGACAGAAGCGGTCGTCGAGCGTGGCCACCACCTGGCCCGCGTCGGGCGGGGTGGCGGCGTCGTAGCGGCGGATCTCCACCGGTTCGACGATCTGTACCGACCCCCCCTTGCGGCTGGTCAGGGCCTCGACCGCGGCGTACAGCTCGTCGCGGCCGTCTCCATCCAGGTCGCCGACCAGTATCTCCTTGGCGTGGCGGTTTCCCAGGTCGGCGACCACCACCGGCCCCTTCTTCTCTTTCGGGATATATCGGATAACCGAGCCCTCCTGCTCGGCCTTGTCCATGCGGTTCGGCTCGCTGGGTGTGGCGTAGACCTCGAGCGTCTTGTCGCCGTCCAGATCACCGATCTCGATCTCGTGGATGAACGTATCCGGCTTGGAGCCCAGCTTGACCACGCCGTACCCGCCTTTCCCGTCCGGCCTGACCACCGCCACCAGCCCCTGGTCGTGGGTTCCCACCACCACGGCCGGAAGACCGTCTCCGTAGACGTCGGCCACCTCGGCGTCGCGCATGCGGCTGAACTTGCCGCCGAAATCCTCCTTCCACAGCGTCTCGCTCCTGAAGCCCTGGGCCGTGCGTCGCCAGAGCTTGACGGTGGCGGCGCTGCCGGCGAAGGCGAGGATGCCCGGCTTTCCGCTCTTCGGGCTGTAAACCATGGCCTTGTGCATCACGTTGCTTTCCGGGTCCTCGATCACCTCGACCTTCCAGCGACCCCCTTTCCGGCTCAGCATCTCCAGTCGGGCCGGGCCCGGCTTGGCCGTGGCCTTGCCGTCACGGCCGATCTCGAACTGCGCGTAGGCGACCAGCAAGCCCCTGGGCAGGTCGCCGGAGGTGGCACCGCTCTGGTCGGTGGCGACCGCGGCCTTCTCGGCCGGCGCCTTCCCGACCGCGGGTTGCTTTTTCAGCGCCTCGCCCTGCGCCGCCGGAGCGGAGGGCGAGGCCGCTCGCTTCTCGCCGGAATCACAGGCCGGGGCTGCTGCCGCGCAGGCCGCTGCCAGAGCACATCTCAAAAATACGGACCGAGTATTTCGGCGCGCGGTGGTCCCAGATGCAAGGAGCGCCGACGCAGCAATAGCGGGGCTATTTCGAGGAGGCGCGACGCCGTAGATGGGGCCGCCCCGCCCGAAAGACGAGGGGAGCATTTTTGAAATGGGCTGCAGTAAACAGATGAGCTTCTGCATTCGGTTTCGCATGCTTTCTCCGTCATCGTCCGGGTCGCTTCTCGCGCTCGGCGGCCCGGGGTGATCGCCTCGCGAGTATCTCTCGCGAGATCTCGCGCTTGCTGACCGGTTTCACCAGGTAGTTGGGGAGCAGATTAAGGTGAACACACTTCCGGCACAAGAGCCTGTTGGCCGGGGTCCGGGTGGCGTCCGCGAACAGCACGAGGATCCGTTGATTGGGATACCGGGAGTAGATCGCGGCTCCGCCAAAGCTGTCTCCGCGGTACTGCTCCGCCGTCCGGGCATCGGCTCGGCCCTCGCCGCCGTGCAGTATCATCAGCGTCGATCCGTCTGCCAACTTCGGATAGGCGCTCGCTACGGTCTGTTGCAGCGTGCGCATATAC
Organism: uncultured Sandaracinaceae bacterium; assembly: GCA_964450715.1. Classification (GTDB taxonomy): domain Bacteria; phylum Myxococcota_A; class Polyangia; order Polyangiales; family JAFGIB01; genus CAYVFC01. Next base: position 63,396 of record CAYVFC010000013.1, read on the forward strand.
GGCCCGCGGGAGAAGGCGGCGCGCAGCTGTACCTGTTGCCAGGGAAGCGAGACGAGCAGCAGCACCCCGATCGCCACCTGTAGCGCGATCTCATAAGATCTTCCGCGTCCCGCGCGCGCCTTCCAGGCGGCGTCCAGCACGGCCGAGAAGAGCAGCGCCGCCGGGATCTGCGAGGGCATGGTGAAGCGATCCATGGGGAAGGGGATCAGGCTCAGGGGCAAGAGCATGGCCAGCAGCCAGGGAAGGCACAGGGCCCAGACCCTGACGAGGTGTGTAATGAGTGCGCGCCGGTCCGCGGGAGCGCGCCAGATCCCGGCCGCGAGCAGCACCATTACCGCCAGCGCCGCGAGCAGGTACATATGGCTGCCGGCCATCATCGAGAGATGGACAAAGGCGTTTATGGGGACGTGCCAGCCGAGCTCTAGTATGTAGAGATAGGGGCGCTCCATCTCGGCGATGACCCGGTAGCGAAAAACCAGAAAAAGGGCGGCCAGCGCGAAGTAAGGCCAGCTGTCGCGTAGCGCGCGCCCGAAGGCCGTCGTGCGCAGATCAAAACCGCCGGCGAAGAGGGAGGCCAGCAGCAACAGAAAGGGTAGGTTGATCACCAGCTCGTTACAGAGCAGCCCGACGGCGAAGCATCCGCAGGCTCCGAGCTGGAAAACGAGCCGTCGGGTGCGCGCGAAGTCCAGAAAGAGCGAAAGCGCCAGCAGGTGCAGCAGGATGGCCGCCGTATAGTGAAAGGTGCAAGCCAGGGTGACGTTGGTGATGGACGGGAAGCGGGAGACGGCCAGCAGCGCGGCCGAGAGCGCCGCGGGAAGCTCGAAGCCGAGCTGGCGCGCCACCCGGTAGAGCGCCAGCGCGGTCAGGGTGTGCGCGGCCAGGGTGACGCCGAAAAAACCTCCGGCGTTCCAGCCGAAGAGCTTGAAGCAGAGGTAGAAGTAGGCATCCATGCCGATGGGCCGGTAGGCCCACCAGAAGCGGCGCTGCAGCGGGAGGAAGACCTCGCGCCAGCTCCACGGACGTTGCACGTGGGCCAGGAAGGCGAAGTCGTCTCCCACGAACCAGTCGACCGAGATCACCCGCAGGTACAGGGCCAACGCGCCGCAGGCCGCCGCGGCGGCCAGGGCCAGGAAGGGGATCGGCAAGGGGGATTTCTGCGGTTCGACCATGCTGAAGGCACAACGGTGCGTTGGGGCAGGTCCGGCGATTCGCCGCCGGTGCGAGAGAGCGACCGCTACCGCGGGATATTCTGTACTTTTAGCGACAGTAAGGGGAAAATCCCGCGGTTGTCATGCACGTTCTGGCCTGGATCATACTGAGCGGTCTGTTGATGAGCGCCATCGCTCTGATCGGCGCCACCGCCCTGTTGCTCCGGGAGCGTACGCTGCAGCGGATCATCTCGCCCATGGTGGCCTTTTCCGCCGGCTCGCTGCTCGGAGGGGCCTTTCTGCACATGATCCCGGCGTCGATCGAGGAGATGGGAGCCGGCGCGGCGCTCTTCGTCTGGGTGCTGGTGGGGTTCGCGCTCTTCTACGCGGTCGAGCAGTTCCTGCACTGGCACCACTGCCACCGCGAATATTCGGAGTGCCACCAGCCGCAGCAATACCTCATCCTGCTCGGGGACGGCCTGCACAACTTCGTCGGCGGTATCGCGGTAGCGGGTGCCTTCATGATTGATATCCGGCTGGGGATGACCGCCTGGTTGGCGGCCGCGGCGCACGAGGTTCCGCAGGAGCTCGGGGATTTCGCCGTGCTGGTTCACGGCGGATGGACGAAAAAGAAGGCGCTGGTCTACAACCTGCTGTCGGCCCTGACCTTTCCCTTGGGCGGGCTGCTGGCCTATATCGCCTCGTTCCGCATCGACGTGAGCTTCCTGGTGCCTTTTGCCGCGGGCAACTTCATCTATATCGCCGCCTCGGACCTGGTGCCGGCGGTGAACAAGCAGCGGGAGCTGGGGCCGAGCTTCCTGCATTTCTTCGCGCTGCTGGCCGGGATCGGCTTGTTGCTCGCGCTCAAGCTGGGCGGCGGGCACCACCACTGACGCTCACTCGCCGAGCGCCTCGCTCAGTACCTCGGCCGGCACCGCCCCGGGGTAGCTGCGTTCGCCGATGACATAGGTGGGCGTTCCCCGGAACTTGAGCTTGCGGCCGGCCTCCAGGTCGTGCTGGATCTTACGCTGGGTCTGCTCGCTTTCGAGGCACTCGGCGAGGCGGTCAGCCTCGATCCCGGAAGCCCGCGCCAGCTCCTCGACCGTGACCGGATCCCGCTCGCGGCCCCTGGAGAACAAGAGGTCGTTGGCCTCCCAGAAGCGCCCGAGCTTTTGCGCGCACACGGCCATGGCGGCGTAGCGGCAGGCGAGGGGGTGAAAGGGGCGCTTGATCTGCTCGTTACAGGCCTGGTCCAGCGGGTAGTTCCGGTGAACCAGCCGCACCCGGTCCGGGTGGTTCTGCACCAGCTTGCGCATCTTGTCGTGCCCCTTCTGGCAGTAGGGGCACTGGTAGTCGCTGAACTCCTCGATGGTCAGAGTGGGCTTGTTGGCGCCTATCCAGGGATGGCCTTCGCGCGTGGCTCCCACCGGAAGCCCACCCGGGCCCTTGGTGGCGGAGAGCTTCCAGTAGGGCGGAACCGTCATCCAGAGGACGAGCACGGCGATCACCCCGACAGCTGCGAACAGCGTCGACGGTAACCGGCGCTGCCGGAATGATCCCATTTCGGCCTTGAGGGCGCCGAAGGGGTTAAATCCGAGCCGACGGGTTTCGACCAGGGAGATGGCGAGCAACGAGAGGTTGACCAGGTAGGTGCCGATGCAGACCACGCAGACCGACTCGATGATGAAGTGGGAGACGAAGAACAGGTAGGTTCCCGTGGCCGCCGAGAACAGGCTCATCCAGAAGAGGATCCCGAAGGGCCAGCTGGCCGGGCTCTTGGGTCTGTACAGCCCCCAAATGGCCAGCGCTCCCATCACCAGGTAACCGAGCAACCCCCAGATGGCCACGGGCAGCCCGAGGAACACGGCGTAGTCGCTGGCGGCCACCGTCTCGCAGTTCGCCCATTCACTAATGGCGCAGTACGAATGGTAGGCCGGGTCCGTGTGCACCTTGACGTGGAGCCGCACCAGGTCCGCGCTCAGGCAGATGCCCACGGTGGCGACGACCAGGAAGGAGATCCGCCACCGGAGATGCGAGCGCGCGGATCCGTCGTCGTCCGCGCTTGGCGCGGTATCGGGCGCGGTATCGGGCGCGGTATCGGGCGCGGTATCGGGCGTGCTGGCCGCGTCCGTCCGACTGCCGGAATCTGGTGTTTGCGCTCCGCTCATAGGCTCGACCCGGGCACGGATCGGTAGCGCTTTCCTCCGGGGGGAACAAGCCGGAACCGCGAGATATTCCCGCCGGCCAGCCGGGCCAGAAAACCCCATGTCGAAAAGTTGACCTCCTACACCGTAGTATGCTGTCTGGAAATGTAGGAGAGAAAACGACATGAAGATACGGAGCACCGGACCGATTTCCGTACTTGCCTTTTCAGCCCTGTTCTGCGCGGCGGGCAGCGGATTCGCCCAGCAAGGCGGCTCCACGGCATCCAGCCCGATATTGTTGGCCCAGAGCGCGGTCATGAGCAGGTTCAAGCCGGTAACGCGCTCGGCGCTTTCCTCCGCAAAACGGCGAAAAATGCACGCATCTACCAATGGACCGCGCTGGGTGCCGCGGCCTCGCGGCGCCTCGCTCAAGAGAGCGATCGAGCTGGGATTGGGAACCCACGAGGCGGCCATCAGCCTGTTGCGCAACCGGCCCGACGAACGGGTGGTAAAGGCGGCAGGCAAGGCCGACCCGAGAACGCTGCTCTGGCCCGTGGTCAACGGCAAGTGGGGTAGGGGGTTCGGATATACCCGCAAGGCGCGACCCGACCTGCACCACAACGGGGTGGACATCGGTGGGCCCGAGGGCGCTGTCGTGCGCGCCGCGGCGGCCGGGATCGTAGCCTATAGCGACAACACCCTGCGCGGGTACGGAAACGCGGTCATGATCGTCCATCCCAATGGCTGGGTCACGCTATACGCGCATAATCTGCGCAATACAGTGCAGGCGGGCTGGCGGGTGAAGCGCGGCGAGCGTATCGCGCTGGTCGGCCGGACCGGCCTGGCCTGGGGCCCGCACCTGCACTTCGAGCTTCGCGACAACGGCCGGCTGCGGAATCCGGCCCGGCTTTTCCGGGGCAACCAGTCGGACGAGCTCAATGGCCCGCTGATGGAGCTCAGCCCTCCGCTACAGGACTCCCTGGCAGTCGAGATGGGCGGGCGACCGGATCTTGCCGAGGCGGTCGCGTCCCGGAGGCAAGAGGGGTCCGTCGAGCCGAAGGGCGCTGAGGCGCGGGACGGAGCGGTGGCCGAGCCGGCCAGCGAGGCCGGCCGCGTCGGCAGGCTGGAGCTCGGTAGTGCCGGAACGGCTCGCAAGCTCATGCGGCGGGCGCCCGAGCGTCTGGACCTGGAGCAGATCGAGGGTCGGGTCTTCAGCAACCTGCTGTGGCCGGTACGCGGGGGGGAGCTGGTGCGCGGATATCACCCCGTGGGCCATCGCGGCATCGATATCGAGGCCGAGCAGGGTGCGCCGGTCAGGGCCGCGGCCGACGGCCTGGTCGTCTACGCCGGGGACGAGCTTCGGGGCTACGGAAACGCCATCATCCTGCTGCATCCCAACGGCTGGGTAACGGTATACGGCTCCAACCACCAGAACGCCGTGAAAGCGGGCGACGAGGTCAAGCGCGGCAACTGGATCGCCAGCGTGGGCTCGGTCGCGCCCGGGGGGCGGCCGCATCTACATTTCGAGCTTTTACAGGAAGGTGAGCGTAGAGATCCGTCCGAGTTGCTGGTAAACGTCCCTCGGAGCGAGGCGAGGGAGGAGCAACATGGCGAAGCTCACCAGGTTCAGCGTATCGATCGAGAGTGAACTGCTGGCGCGTTTTCTGCGCATGGCCAAGCGGCGGGGCTGGCAAAACCGGTCCGAGGCGTTGCGCAACCTGATGCGTGACGCGCTGGTCAGCGAGGAGTGGAAAGGGGGGCAGCAGATCGTGGGAACCATCACCCTCGTGTACGACCACCACCGGCGCGAGCTCAGCGAAAGGTTGACCGGTATCCAGCACGACCATCACGACGAGGTGCTGGCGGCGACCCACATCCATCTCGATCACGACAACTGCCTGGAGATGATCGCCGTCAGGGGCACCGCCTCGTCCGTACAGAAGATCGCCGATACCTTGATCAATACCCGCGGGGTCAAGCACGGCAAGCTCTCGGCGACCACCACGGGCAAGGGGCTTTCATAGGGCCGGCAGAAACCGCACCCCTGCACGAGGTAAAACGGCGAGAAGCGACGTCGTTTCTAGGCAGCAGCGAGAGGAACCGGAAACTCATGGCGATGAAGAAGAGCGAGATGGACCCGATGATCTCGGCTCCCGACTCGAACGAGAAGTTGAACGCGCTCACCCATCTGGCCGGCGCCTTGGTCGCGGTGCCCGGGCTGGCCGCGCTGGTCCTGCCCGCGGCCGCCGAACAGAAGTGGGCTCACGTGGTCTGCTTCACCATTTACGCAGCCACGCTCTTTCTCTCCATGTTCTCGAGCTACCTGCTGCACTCCAACCTGGGCCGCGACAGGTACTCGCGTGCCCTGGGAATCCTCGACCACACGACCATCTATTTCCTGATCGCCGGCTCCTATACGCCGCTCTGCGTCATCGTCCTGGGAGGATGGCTGGGATGGGGGCTGCTGGCCTTCGTCTGGGCCCTGGCCGTCATTTTCGCCGCGCTCAAGGTGGCGTATTTCGTCCGCATACCCCCCAATCTCTCCCTGGCCAGCTACCTCGTCATCGGCTGGCCCGGAGTCCTGTTCGGCTATTATATCTACCAGAGGCTCTCGCTGGGTGGCCTGCTGGTACTGCTCGGCTCCGGAACCTTCTACACGGTGGGCTCGTTCATCTTCAATACGGGCAAGCCCAACCCCTGGCCGCCCGATTTCGGCTACCACGAGATCTGGCACGTGATGGTACTGCTGGGCAACGTGACCATGTACGCGCTCATGTACTTCTACGTTTTACCGTACGGGGGCTAGCCCTCGAGCTTGGCCTGCGCCCGCTCCCACTGCTCGGTGAGCTCCTCCAGCTTCTTCTTGTCCTGGTTGAAGGAACGGATGAGCTCGGTGCTGCGCTGCTTGTCCGCGTATACCGCGGGATCGGCCAAAAGGGCGCTGCGCTCCTTCTGTAGCTCCTCCAGGCGGGTGATCTCCTCCTCCAGCTCGTCCACTTTGGCCCGTATCGAGCAGAGACGACGGCTCCTCTCCTCGCGCACCAGCGCTTCCAGGCGCTTGCGCTCCCGGTCCTCGGCGCGCGTCCGCTTGGCAGCGGCCGGCTTGGGCTTCTGGGCGGGGCGGGCGGGGGGCGGTTCGGGCTGGGCGCGTACGGCCGGCTTCGACGGCGCCGAGACCGCCGGTTCCGACTGCGCGCCCAGCCGTCTCCGGCACGAGTCCAGGTACTCGTCCAGGGTACCCGGGTAGGTTTCCACCTGGCCGTTCTCCACGTGCCAGATACGGCTGGCCAGCCGGCGGACCAGGCTGCGGTTGTGGCTGACGAAGATCAGCGTACCGTCGTAGGTACAGAGCGACTCCGCCAGGCTCTCGCTCGATTCCAGGTCCAGGTGGTTGGTGGGCTCGTCCATCAGCAGCAGGTTGCCCGGGTTGATGAGCAGCCGCGCCAGGGCCACGCGCGAGCGCTCGCCGCCCGAGAGGACCGCGACCTTCTTGTCGACATCATCCCCGCTGAAGAGGAAAGAGCCCAGCAGGGTGCGGATGCGGGTGATGCCCGCGTCCGGGCCGCGGGCGGCCACCTCCTCGTAGACGGTCGCGTTCCGATTCAGGGTTTCGGAGTGGTGCTGCGCGAAGTACCCGGCTTCCACGTTGTATCCGAGCTCGACGGCTCCGGTCTCCGGCTCAACCTCGCTCGCCATCAGCCTGAGCAGGGTGGTCTTGCCCGCACCGTTGGGGCCGATGATGCCGATGCGCTCCCCTCGCTGCACCCGCAGGTCCAGGCCTTCGAACACCACGTGCTCGCCGTACTTCTTGCCCACCCCCCGCAGCTTTACCACCTCCTGTCCGGCCCGGCCGCAGGGGGGGAAGCTGAAGTGCATGACCCGGCGTTTACGGTAGATATCCACGCTCTCCATCTTGTCCAGCGCCCGGATCCGGCTCTGCACCTGCTTGGCCCGATCCTTGCGCGCGCGGTTGCGGGCGATGAAGCGCTGGGTCTGTTCGCGCTGCCGCTGCAGGTTCTTGGCCTTGTTCTCCAGAACCTGTTCCTCCTCGACGCGTTGCCTGACGTATTGCTCGTAGTTGCCGGCGAATTGCCGGACCGTTTCCTGCTCGATGCTGATGACGCGGGAGATCTGCTCGTTGAGGAACTCTCGGTCGTGGCAGATGAGCACGAAGGCCCGCTTGTAGCGCGCCAGAAAGTCGGCGAACCAGGCGACGGTGGGCATGTCCAGGTGGTTGGTGGGCTCGTCCAGCAGCAACAGGTCCGGTTGCTGGAACAGCAGCGAGGCCAGGATGGCCCGCATCCGCCAGCCGCCGCTGAGCTGCAGCAGGGGACGATCGAGGTCGGCGGGCTTGAAGCCGAGGCCGGCCAGGATGGAGAGCGCCTCGTGCTCCGAGTAGTTGGCGTCGTAGTGCTGCAGGCGCTCGTGCAGCCCGGCCAGCCGACCCGCCAGGTCCATGGTGTCCGAACCGGGCTCGGCCTCGCCCCTCTCCTCGGCCGCGACCCGGATCTCCATTTCTCGCTCGGCCGCTTCGAGCTCGGCCTGTAGCTCGGTCCGGCCCTGCACGCTGTCGATGACGAAAGCCCGCGCCGTCTTCTCCACCTCGCCCTCGAGCTCCTGCGGCAGGTATCCCACCCGCGTCCCGCGCCTGGACTCCAGCTTGCCCGAGTCCGGGGTCTGCTCGCCGGCGATGATCCGCAACAGCGAGGTCTTGCCCGAGCCGTTGGGGCCGATTAGCCCGATGCGCTCCGCGTCGGCCACGCGCAGGTTGAAGTTGTCGAACAGGGTCTGCTTGCCGAATCCCAGGCAGACGTTTTCCAGCACGATGACGCTCATGATGGCGGCGTTCTCATTGCACCGGCGCTCGCCACCTGTCAACCGGGCCGCCGCTCTGCTACCATGCGGCGCGTTCACCGTGATCAAGTACATCGGATCCAAGCGGGAGCTGGTCCCGCTGATCGTCGAGATCGTTACCCGCCTGCAAGCGGTCGCTTCCGTTCTGGACCCCTTCTCCGGGACCTGTCGCGTGGGCCACGCGCTCAAGGCAGCGGGATTCAGGGTGATGGCCGGCGACTACAACGCCTACGCGCACACCCTCGCCCTCTGCTACGTGCGGGCCGACCGGGAACGGGTGGAGAAGCCGGCTGCAAAGCTCATCGCCGAGCTGAACCGGCTGCCCGGCAGGGCCGGCTACTTCACCGAGACCTTCTGCGTCCGCTCCCGCTTCTTCCAGCCCAAGAACGGCGAGCGGGTGGACGCCATCCGCGAGGAGATCGAGCGCAAGGGCCTCGAACCCGAGCTGAAGGCGGTGGTGCTGACCTCCCTGATGGAAGCTGCCGACCGGGTGGATTCGACCACCGGGGTACAGATGGCCTATCTCAAGAGCTGGGCTCCGCGCGCGCACAACGATTTGGCCCTGAGGGTGCCCGAGCTGTTGCCGCGCGCCCGCCACGGCCCGGCAGAGGCCTTCCAGCTGGACGCGCTGCAGGCCGCCGCTGGTTTCGAGGCGGACTGCGTTTACCTGGACCCCCCCTACAACCAGCACTCGTACCTCTCCAACTACCACATCTGGGAGTCGCTGGTGCTGTGGGACAAGCCCCCCGTCTACGGCATCGCCTGCAAGCGCGAGGAGTGCCGCGAGCGGCGCAGCGCCTTCAACTCCAAGCGGGCCTTCCTGGAGACATTCGAGCAGCTGCTCTCGCGCGTGCGCTCCCGCTTCCTGGTCGTCTCCTTCAACAACGAGGGGTATATCCAGCGCGAGCAGATGGTGGAGCTACTGGCCTCGCGCGGCCAGGTAGCGGTGGTGGAGGTCGACTACGACCGCTACGTGGGCGCCCGCATAGGTATCTACAACCCGAGCGGGGTCAAGGTGGGCAAGGTCAGCCACCTGCGCAACAAGGAGTACCTCTTCGTGGTGGCCCCGGATCTCTCCCGGCTCTGCATCGACTCGCTGGCGGGCGATAGGCAGCCGGAACAGATCGAGCTTTTCTTTTAGTCCGCCACTAAACCTCAATGTTGCAAAAAACGTCGAGCAGAAACGCCCGAGAGTGCGTGAGATGCGCGCGCGCGGAGGTTATTCTGGGCCGCAGCATAGTCCACCCTATGTGAGGTCCAGAAGAACCGAGCACGCGCGCAGATCGCGTGCTCTCGGGCGAGCGCAAGCGGTTTTATGCCGACGTTTGTTTGCAACATTGAGGTAAACCCACGGCCTATGGCCGTCCAGTTGTTATACAGGCCGAGCACGGAATGGCCCGTCTCGTCGCCATCCCAGAACTGCAGGCCATGCTCGTCTTCGGCCCAGCGCCGCACGCCTTCGGTGTGCAGGTCGGTGCTCTGTTGCTCGCTTGGTGCAGGGAACGTCATGGCCTTTACCGGGCGATCCGCTTACAATGAAAGGTATCTGGCCGCGATGATTTCCGGCGACGCACGACTGTGCAGAAAGAGCCCACGCCACATCCGGAGCGCTTGCCCGGGGAGATAGCGGGCCGCTACCGCGTCGAGGGGACCCTCGGCCGCGGGGGCAATGCGGTGGTCTACCACGTCGTCGACGCATCGACGGGCCGGCAGCTGGCGCTCAAGCAGCTTCTCTTCGTGGCGGATTCGGAGGTGGGAGGCGCCATCGCCGAGCTCTTCGAGCACGAGTTCCACACCCTGTCGCAGCTGGCGCATCCCCGGGTGATAGAGGTCTACGACTTCGGTCTGGACGAGAGCGGTCCCTACTACACCATGGAGCTGCTGGACGGAGGCGATCTCCGCGAGCTTTCACCGCTTCCCTGGCAGCGGGTCTGTGCCCACCTGCGCGACATCAGCTCGTCGCTCTCGCTGCTGCATTCTCGACGGCTGGTTCACCGCGATCTCACGCCGCGTAACGTCCGCTGTACTCGCGACGGGCGGGCCAAGCTGATCGATTTCGGAGCCATGATGCCCATGGGCCCCTGCAAGCATCTGATCGGTACTCCGGCCTTCACCGCGCCGGAGATGGTCAACCTGCAGGCCCTGGACGCGCGGGTCGACCTCTACTCGCTGGGCACCACCGCCTATTACGCTCTGACCGGCCGCCACGCCTACCCGGCCAGGACTTTCGCCGAGCTGCGGGATGTCTGGCGGAGCCGGCCGCCGCGGCCTTCCCGTTTTGCAGAGGATATTCCGAAGGAGCTCGACGCTCTGGTCTTGGCGCTGATCAGCCTCGATCCGCTGGCCCGGCCCGCCAACGCGGCCGAGGTGATGGAGCGGATCGACGCGCTGGTGGAGCCGGAAGGGGACGAGCGGCTGCTGGTGGCGCGTGCCTATCTCTCGACCCCCACCCTGGTGGGGCGCGAGGAGCAGTTGCTGCGCGTGCGCTGGCAGATTGTCGGCGCGACGCAGGGCCGGGGCGGGTCGTTGATGGTGCAGGGCGCGGCCGGCGTGGGACGCTCGCGCTTGCTGGACGCCTGCGTGCTGGAGGGCAAGCTGGCGGGGGCGACGGTGCTGCGGGCGGATGCGTCGGATGCCAGCCAGGGCAAGTGGGGAGCGGTACGGACCATGGCCCGTCAGTTGCTGGACGCCCTGCCCGAGGTGGCGCTGGAGGCGGCGCGACCCTATCTGTCGGTTCTGGGCCACCTCCTGCCCGAGCTCGTCGATCGCTTCGTCGCCCATGCCCGCCAGGGTCTTCTCCCACCGCCGACCGGCCAGCTGCTGGAGGCGCTTGGCGGGGATGACCCGGGCCGCGACAGGGCCGGGGGATCGGAGCCGGAGCAGCCCGCCCCCTCGGCCTGGGCGCAGCTATGGGGGATGGGGTTCTCCAGCCGCCCGCCGCCGCCCGCGAGTGACCACCCCATCGTCCTGGAGCGCTTCGACGATCCGGGGCAGCTCAGGCCGCGCCTGCAGGAAGCGCTCTCGGACTGGCTGCTCGACATCGGCTCGAAGCGATGCGTGCTGCTGGCGGTCGACGACCTGCACCGCGTCGACGAGCCGTCGGCCGCCTTTCTCGCACTGCTGGCCCACGAGGTTTTCGGCAGCAAGCTGCTGGTGATCGCCACCTGCGAGACCGAGGCGTCGGCCACCGCCCCTGGCGCATTGAAGCTGCTATCCAAGACCGGGTCCGCCCTCGATCTGCGCGACCTCTCCGGTCACCAGATCGAGGCGCTGCTGGGCTCCATCTTCGGCGAGGTACACCACCTGAAGCCGCTCGCCGCCAGGCTCGACGCCCTGTCCGGCGGCAACCCGCGCGGCGTCATGCAACTGGCGCGCTACCTGGTGGATTCCGGAGCTATCCGCTACCGGGCCGGAGCCTGGAGCCTGCCGGAGCGGGTGGAGGCGGCTGACTTGCCCGAGAGCCTGGCCGAGGCTTTCAAGGCCCGGATCGACCAGCTGGGAGCGGAGGCGCGCGCGCTGGCCGAGACCATGGCGTTGAGCCCCGGGCACGGGTACGGCTTTGACCAGTGCCTGTCTCTGCTCGAGGGACGGAACATGGCCCGGCTGGTTCGCAGCCTGGACGAGCTGCAGGCCGCCGGGGTGCTCGCCACCGACAACCAGTCCTACGCCTTCAGCCAGACGGACTGGGTCGCGGCGCTGGTCGAGGCCATGGACGAGAAGCGCAGGCGGACGCTTCACCTTCGGCTGGCGGAGATGTTCGAGCAGGAGCCAAGCCAGCATTTTCGCGTTACCACCCATCTGCTGCAGGCCGGCGAGCCCGAGCGCGCGCTCGGGATGCTCCTGCAGGAGATCGACGCGACGCGCGAACGTATGCAACAGAGCGGCGAGGCGCAGTACGAGTACCTTCAGTCGCTGCCCGGTGGCTGGACGCAGACCTACGAGTCGCTGCTGGAGTTCTGCCGGCGCACCGGGCAGCCGGAGAGGGATCGCTTCAAGCTGCTGAGAACCCTGGTCGAGTTGAGCGTGGCCGAGGACACGACCGACAGGGAGCGCCTGCTCGAGGTCGCCGATCGGTTCGTCCACCTGAGCGGCCTGGCCATTTACCACGAGCTGGGCGATTCGGTGCAGCCCTCCGAGCGGCTGGGCCAGGCGCTGCAGCTGGCCCAGCAGCGGTTCGACCAAAGTGCCGAGTCCGAGCGGGTGATGGCCCCGGGCGACGCCATCCGCGCCCTGGCCCAGACGCTGGTCCTCATCATCAAGCAGGCGGGTACCACCTGGGATCACGCTCTGATCGCCTCGGCGCCCTCGCTCGAGCCCCTGCTGCCGCTCTCGCCCGCGCTGGGCGTGGTGGAGAAGAACGTGCAGAGCACCGCCCACATGCTGGCCGCGCGCTCGGAGCTGGCGCGGGACGGCTACCTGGAGATCGTCGAACGCCTCGAGCAGCCCGACCGGGCCGGGCTGGACGACACCGTCTTCACCTACGTGCGCCTCTCCGTCATGTACGCCATCGCGGGCATCGAGGCCAGCCAGGGGGTGGCCACGGCGCTCGACTGGGCCGACAAGATCGAGGTCGATCCCAGGTTCAGGGTCAACGCCATGCGCGTTCGCATGGTCTACGCCCTGCGTCAGGGCGATGCGGCCGGGGCCGAGGAGTACAGAAAGCGCATCGAGCTGTTGAAGATCCAGAACACGCCCATCCAGTACTTCGAGGGCGCACACGTGTTTACCGAGCTGCTGGCTCACGCTGCGGCAGATGATCTGTTGCGGATCAAGCAGATCATCGCCGAGGTCGAGAAACAGACGCAGCGCTCCGAGAGCTTTCGCCCCTTCCTTCACCTGGCGGTCGCCGAGTACAACCGGATTCGCGGCGACTTCCTAGGAGCGGTCGTCGAGTCGGAACGTGCGCTTGAGCTCACCGCGGCCGGAACCCATCAGGCATGGGCGCGGGCGGCGGCTGCCAAGGTAGCCGGGCTGTTCGGGCTGGGACGCTGCCACGAGGCGGTACGGTGCGGTCGTGACTACCTACGGCAGGCCGAGGCCGAGCGGCTCGGCAGCGCCTGTCACGCGATCCGGATCTCCCTGGCCCTGGCCGAGGCCGCAGCGGGCGAGGGCGAGAGCGCGGTCGCCGACGTCGAGACCGCCATCGCCGCCTACCGCAGGGCGGGCATGACCGGACTGTACCTGGGCAATGCCCACGAAGCTCGGGCCCGGGTGGCGCTGCTCCTCGACGATCGCGAAGCCTTCTCGACCCATGCCCGGCTCTGCGCCGAGCAATATCGCGCCGGCGACAACCCGGCGCTCACCGCCAAGCACGAGAAGCTGATGCAGGAGGCGCGCCGAACCCTTCCCGGATTTATCGGAGAAGGGCTCGGCGAGCTGGGGGCGATCTCGAAGGAAGAATCGGAGCTGGTCGGCCTGGTCACCACGGTCCTGACCGCCTGTCAGGGGCCGCGGGAGAGAGCGCGGCGAGCTCTGGATATCATCTTGAAACAGAGCGCGAGCGCGGGAGGCTTCCTCTACACCCGGCAGCGGTCGGGGCCGGCGCTCTGCGCCGAGGCGGGCCACCGGGCGCGCCCCGTCGATCTGGACCTACGGGTGGCGGAGCGCCTGTCCGCCGAGCTGGACCTGGAAGAAGGAATGACGGCGACCAGCTCTATCACCAGGACCGCGATCCCCGCCGAGACCTGGCAAGGCCCCGCAGGCGAGCGGTTCCGGCCGCTGCTGCTCGGGCATCCCACCGAGGACGGCTTCTGCATCACCGGCCTGGCGATAGTGGCCCTGGAGGACAACCGGCCCTTCGAGGTGCCGATCCACCTGCTGGCGGCGGTCAGCCGATCGCTTTTCGACGCGGGCGACGTGGCCACCGCCAAGGCGGACGACTGAGCCGCGGCGGTTCGCCGAGGCGACGATCGCGATCCCGACAGCCGGGGTGCAAGACGGCGGAGGGGTTGTCGGCGGGTGGGGTCAATGCTTCATATTGACCCCGAGGTACGCCGCTTCTTGCTGAGCGAGCCGCGCACGGCGATCCAGAGAGCGCGGCCGGAGAAGACTCCGGCAGAGCCGGACCCGCGCTTGAGCCAGCGGGGCAAGGCGCTGGCGAAGGTCTTGCCAATTCTACGGGCGATGGCGCTGCGGGTCAGCGAGGCGCTTCAGCCGTTGCCGGACAGCTCGGACCTGAGGCTTCTGTCGGCCGAGCTCGGCAAGACGGCCAGGGCGGCGCTATCTGTTCGGTATCCAACAGCAGGGAGCGAAGCTGGACCTTCTTTCCGTACTTCTTGGGCCTTCCCTTGGTTCCGGGTCCCTTGGGCACGGGCGCGGGATGAAAGGCCACGGCGTTGATTCTCACCTGGGTGATCAGATGGTTGCCCTGCAACAGCAGTGAGCGGATCACCTTTCCGCTGGCGTAGTAGGCGTCCGCGACGAAGTAAAAGGGCAGCGAAATGGCCAATGAAAGGACGGGGATGATCTCGGTGTCACAACCGAACATGAAAGGTACCGTGAGAAGAGCATCCAGCCGGCCGGAAAGAAGAGCTGGAAGCGCGTGACCAGACGGCTGGCTGTTACACCCGGTAGCTGTTACAGAATAGTCTTGGTCGACTACAATCCTCCGGAAGGCTGCACCGTCCACATCGGATCGCTGCACAGCTCGCAGCTCGGGCTAAAGAACATGTCGTGGAAATCCTGGTCGTCCATCAGCTGTAAGCGCCACCAGGCCAGCATCACGTTGCGATAGGTGGTGAGCCCGTTGATCGCGATGCCGATATGATCGCCACCCGGGCCGAGCAGCGTCGCCCACAGTACCTCGACGTTCGTTTCCTGATAAACCGGCGCCTGGTGCAGGGACGGGGCGGCGATGGTGTCAACATCGCCGGACAGTAGCAGCATCGGCCCGTTTTGCTGGTCGATACAAGCGCGGTCGAAGCCGCCGAAGCCCTGCGCAATGTAGGGTTGCACCGGCGCGGTCGTGGTGACGCGCGGATCGCGCCCCGCCATTAGCGAGCCGCCGCCGCCCTGCGAGTGCCCCGAGGCGCCGACGTGGTCGCGGTCGATTTTGCCCTCGAAAGGGCTGCCGGCCCGCTGGTCTTCGTCCAACAAGTATTCGAGGCAAGCGATCATCTCCTCGCCGTCGCCCTGGCCGTTGACGAGGTTCGCCGCAGCGACGACGAAGCCGTGCGATGCCCAGTATATGAAGGCGGGCGAATAGACCAGGGTCGGACCGGAGGTGCCGTTGGCCCAGATCACGACCGGATGCTTCAAGCCGCCCTCGCCGAGGTTCTCGGGCCGGTAAATCGAGCAGTCCGGACCCTCGATCGAGCTGGTCGTCGCGAAGGGGCCATCGGACGCCAGATCGGCGACCGGGGGAAAGCCGGCGGCACCACTGCTGCCGCTCGTACCACCCGTGCCGCCGCTGCCGCTTGTGCCACCGGTACCGCTCGTGCCGCCCGTACCACTGCTGCCGCCGGTGCCACTACCGCTACCCACGCCACTACTGCCGCTTGTACCGGCCGAGCCACCGGCATCGCCCGCCTCTCCCAGGCCACCGCTGCCGCCGACGCCGCTGGTGCTACCGGCTTCGCCCACGCCACTGGTCGCGCCGACGCCCCCGGCGCCGCCAACCGGTGCGTTCGGTCCGGCCACTCCGCCCATTGCTCCGAAGCCAGCGAAGTTACTACCCGCTGCGCCCCCGGCGCCTGCATCCCCGTTCGTCTCCTCGCCGCCACACGCGAGCAAACCCAGAGAAACGGCCAGGGGGATAGAAAACCTTCCAAAAGCACGAAGAAGCATCTGATACCTCACTTCCCTTTCATTCGCGGTCCATAAGTGTACCACACCACGCGACTTCCGCGCTTCTCTCCCGCGGTCTTAACGCCCTTCCTGCAGAACAGCCGGCAGGGCGAATACGGGTAGCTAGCGTGCGTCCGGGCGATGGGTGATGTATCCCGATAACATGGCGACCACCTCTTCGATCAGATGGTCAGGGAGATGGTCGTACAGGAAAAGACCTTGGCGGATATGATACCGGTTCTCTATCGTCCGTCGGGGTAGCCATACGGCGAGGTGCCCTGTTACCCTGAACGGGAGCCGGAATATCGAGAGACAGGGCACGACCTGCGAAAAGATCGAGACCGAAGGCGCTGAAACGGTAAAGGTGGTCTACGGCTGCCCCACCATCGAGTAGAAGCCACTTGGCGAATACTCCCGTTGTCTTTCAGGCAGGGCGGCGGCATCTCCGGAGCCGCTCCTCCTCGAAATGGCCCGGATACTCTTTCCGCTCACCTTTCCTCGGCGCCGTTCGCCCCTTTAAACTGCAGCTCGTACAGCTTGGCGTAGATTCCTCCTTTATCCAGGAGCGTCTGGTGGCTGCCGGCTTCGACCAGTCGTCCCCGATGCAGCACCAGGATGCGGTCGGTTCCCAGAATCGTGGACAGGCGGTGGGCGATGATGACGCTGGTGCGGCCCCGGGTGAGGTGCGCGGTGGCTCTTTGTAGCAGCCGCTCGGTGGAGGAATCGATGTTGGCAGTGGCTTCGTCGAGCACCACGACCTCGGAATCGTAGCAGAGAAGCCTGGCGAACGCGATCAGCTGCCGTTCCCCGGCCGAGAGATTACCGCCCCGCTCGGCGATCGGCGTGTCGAGCCCCTGGGGAAGTCGCTCGACGAACTCGGCCACGCCCAGCTGCTGGAAGATCTCCCGCGCCCGAGCCCGGCGCCGCTCGAGGGAGAGGTTTTCGGGTAGGAAGAGGTTATCGAGAAGGGTTCCCGAGAAGAGAAACACGTCCTGGGGAACCACGCCCACCCGCCGGCGGATGTCGCGCTTGGCGAGCTCGCGCACCGATACGCCGTTCAGGCGGATGTCTCCTTGCCGGACGTCGTAAAAGCGCGTCAGCAGATTGATGAGCGTCGTCTTGCCGGCGCCGGTGGCGCCCACCACCGCGACGCGTTCGCCGGGTGCGATGCGGAAGGAGACCTCCTGCAACGCCTGCATTTTATCGTTGTATCCAAAAGAGACGCGGTCGAAGGCGATTTCGCCCTTGCCGCCCGACGCGCCCGACCGCGACGACTGTCCGGCTCTCCCCGGGTTCTCTGCCGGCTCGCCGGCCGCCCCCGGAACCTCTTCGGGCGGTTCGTCCATCAAGGTGAAAATCCGTTCGGCGGAGGCGAAGGCCAGCAGCAGTACGTTATATTTGTCCGTGAAGGTGCGGATGGGAAAGTAAAGCTGCTGGGAGTAGTAGAGGAATGCCGCGAGCGTGCCCGCCGTTGTGAGCCCGGCGATGGCCATGCCGCCGCCGCGCCACAGGATCATGGCGCCCACCAGGCCGGCGAACGATGTGGCAAGCGGCATGAAAGAGCTCTGAATGGAGACCTGGCGGTACTGGGTGCGCGTGTAGTTTTCGACGACTCGCCGGAATTGCCGGTCGCGCTCGGCCTCGTCGGCGAAGAGCTGGATGACGCGGATGCCCGTGATGTTTTCGTTGAGAAAGGCGTTGATCCGAGCGATCAGCCGCTTGGCCTCCCGCAGCACGGTCCGCATTCTCTTGGATATCCAGGCGATGGCGATGACCAGCGGAAGGAAAAACGCGAGAACCCAGGCGGCCATACGCCACTCGAGCAGGAACATGGCCCCGAGGATGCCGCAGATCAGAAAGGCGTCGTTGATGATCTGGATAAAACCACCGGTGAAGAGCTCGTTCAGCGATCCGATGTCGTTGGTGACGCGCGTGACCAGGCGGCCCACCGGATTTCTGTCATAGTACGAGAGGGGAAGGCGCTGGACATGACGGAAGAGGTCGCGCCGGATGTCGAACATGACCTGTTGCCCGATCCAGGCAAAGAGGTACTCCTGGATACCGCTGGTGAGCGCGTAGACCGAAACCAGGCCGGCCACGATGCCCGCGAAGCGCCATAGGCCGCTCGGGTCCCCAGGAATGAGCACCTGATCGACGAATCGCTTGAGGACCCAGGGGATGGTGAGCATGAACCCGGTAGACACAACCAAGAGCCCTGCCGAGGCGATCACCTGCAGGATATAGGGACGCAGGTAACGCAGGAGTCGCCGAAGCATCTCCGCGTCGGCGGCGCCGAAACGAACCAGGTCCTCGGCGTAGAAGCGCGCTTCCTCCTCGAAAACGGTCTCGGTTGCGGCGTTCTTGGGCGGCCGGCTCATGCTTCGGCCTCCTTACGACCCTCTGCCTCGGCTTCCAGAGCCGCCTCGAGTTGCTGCTTGCGGTAGAGCTCGGCGTAGAGCCCCCCTTTTCGCACCAGCTCGGTGTGGGTCCCTTGCTCGACCAGGCGTCCTTTGTCCAGGACCAACACCCGGTCGGCTCGCTGCGCGGCGGTGAGCCGGTGCGAGATCAGGATCGCCGTGCGGCGCTGCGCATAGGAAAGAAGCCGCTCCAAAATGACTTCCTCGGTCCTGGCGTCCACCGCCGAGAGGGTGTCGTCGAAGATCACGATGGGCGGCTCGCGCACCAACGCTCGGGCCAGGGTGAGCCGCTGCTTCTGACCGCCGGACAGGTTGATGCCCCGTTCGCCCAGCAGCGATTCGGCGCCCCGGGGCAAACCATAGACTTCCTGGGAAAGACCGGCGGCCTCGAGGGCCTGAGCGATCTGTCCTACGTCGTTCGCCGCGGTCGGCCCGCCCTTGCGAACGCCGATACCGACGTTGCTGGCGATGGTGTCGGAAAAGAGGAAGGGTTCCTGGGGGACAAACCCGATGGAATCCCTCAACTGCTTGAGCGGAATGTCGTTGATGTCCCTTTCATCCAGGAAGAGCTTGCCGCGGTCGACGGGATAGAGATGAGCGAGGAGCTGAACCAGGGTGGATTTGCCAGATCCGATCCTGCCGACCAACGCCACCGTCTCGCCGGGCGCTAGCGTGAGGCTCACGTGCTCGATGGCGGGAGAAGCGCCGGCGAAGGAGAACGAGAGGTCCCGGATATCGATGGAACCCTGCAGCGGCGGATAGGATTCCTCGTCGAAACGGAGCTCTCCGGACTTGGGAAGGATCTCGCCGCGGACGATGGGGGGCTCGGCCGCGGGATCGTCGGCATCCACCAGTTCGGGCTTCCGGTTGATGATCTCCAGGATGCGCTTGGCGCTGGCCCGGCCGCGGCGATTCAAGGTGATACTCCACCCCGTCGCCACCATGGGCCAGGCGAGACGCGAGACGTAGCGCTGAAATGCGACCCAGGTTCCGACCGACAACGCCCCGGCCAGGACCTGCTGGCCGCCGGCGAAGACCAGGATCACGAGCCCGATGTTCACCGAGTACTGCATTACCGGCCCCATGAGCATCTGCGCACGCGCCAAACGGAGGTTCGAGGCTACGTACTCGCGGCTCGCGACCTCGAACTTCGCTTCCTCGGCCCCTTCGCGCACGTACCCCTTGACCACCCGGATTCCGGAGAAGGCCTCCTGAACCACGGCGGAGAGCCGGGAAAACCCGGACTGGACACGCTCCATCCGTCGTTCGATCACCTTTCCCAGGCGCACCACGATGATGGGAATGAGCGGTAGCGGGATTAAGACGAGGAGTGTGAGCTTCCAGTTCAGGTAGAGCATCAGAGCCGGCACGGATGCCAGGTAGACCAGCGCGTCCAGGGAAATCAGCGTGCCGATCCCCAGAGCCATACGCACGGCATCATGGTCGTTGGTGGCCCGGCTCATCAGGTCGCCGGTCGGGGTTTGGCCGAAGAACCGCGGGGAGAGCTTGAGGAGCTTGGAAAAGAAGGTAGTCTTGAGGTCTCTATCGATGAGGAACGACGTCCCGATGAATGCCATGCGCCAGACGTACCGCAGGATTCCCATGACGACGTGGATCGCCAGGTAGGCCCCGCCGCAGAGCACGAGCATTCGAAGCGCCTCGGCCTCTGGTACTGCGCCTCTGGCGTAATCCGCCACCGTGTCGATGGCCTTGGCGACCAAAAGCGGTCCGGCCAGATCGATGACATCGACAATGATCAGGCTCGCCAACCCTCGGGCGTACTTCCAGCGATATTTCTCGAGATAGTGGCGAAACAGCTCTCCGCCTCCGAGGGAATCGAGCGCGCGGGAGATGCCATCGTCGGGGCGTTCGGATGGGGAGGGCACGACGCTATTCATCTTCAAAGCCAGTGGCTTTTTCTCTTCAAACCATGTTCAACCCGTCAGAAGGTCGGTTCCCTTCCGGGGTCACCGGTCTCATCAGATTCGGGAGGCGAGTCGGTTGTCGCGGGCATGATGGCTCGCCCGTGACCCCGCCGCGACACCGGTCCAAACGACCCGGGCGGTTGACCGCGAGGATAGCGCGTATGCGGGACGGTCGGTAGGTGGAGCAGGGTCGTCTTCTGTCGTGCCGCTTTTTTCTGACCGGCCGCTTCACGAGAGGTGTTACCCGCTGCCCGGGTTTTCGGGCTCACCGCCCTTCATCACCCCCACGAGGTTTTTCCTTGAACTCGTAGGGAAGCCCTCCGGCTGCGTGCACGCCCTCCTTGACCCGCTGTGAGATGATAAGGACCTGCGGACTTACGCCCAGAAGACGACAAAAAGGCGACAATTCGCGCCAGATAGGCGGTGGTTATGGAGCATGAGCGGCCGCCGTCGGCGGCTTTCAAACGGCGCGCGCGCGGGATATGATCGATGGTGACTGGCGACCGGTTCACCGGAAATCGGGTTCAACGGTTCTTTTCAGGGTCTACGGGAAACGATTCATCCAGCAAAGGCTACACTGTAGAAACCATTATCAGGTGAAAGGGCGGGTATCATGGCTGGAGACCCTCGTTTCAACCCGTTCGGTGCTCTAGGCTATTTTGTCCAACCGGGGTAGCGATGAACCCGATCGGAAAATACCTGCTGCGGGCGTTCATCGCCCTGAGGACTTTCCTGCTTTTCCGCCGCTGGCGGGTCTGCAGCGTTTTCGACGACTGGTTCGAGGGCTCGCCCAAGAGCCCGACCCTGCGGCGCATCTTTGCCGAGGCCTACGGCGACGACTACGCGCGCGAGGCCGATCCCATGAGCTTCATCTCTCTATCCGACCTGGAGCGGATGGCGGGCTTGCTGCAGCTGGAACCGGACGGGTTGCTGGTCGATCTGGCCTGCGGGCGCGGTGGCCCCGGGCTCTGGATCGCGCGGCGCATCGGCGCCCGGCTGGTCGGCGTCGATCTCTCTCAACAGGCGGTGCAACAGGCCGGGGGGCGGGCGGCCGATTTTGGGCTTCAGGGCCGGGCGCGTTTTCAGGTGGGCGATTTCTCGGCCACCGGTCTTGCCGCCGCCTCCTGCGACGCGATCGTCTGCATCGACGCGCTTTTTCTGGCGCTGGATCGGGAAGCGGCGGTGCGCGAGATGGCGCGCATCCTGCGCCCGGGCGGAAGGCTGGTGTTGACCAACTGGGAAGGGGGGTTCGTCCCCATGATCCGCGACCACCGTCGGCTGCTGGAAGAAAACGGCTTCCGGGTAGAGCTGTGCGAGCGGATCCGGGAGACGGAGCAGCGCCAGCGGGCGGTCTACGACGGCATCGCGGCGAACCGGGATGCGCTGATCAAAGAGATGGGCCGGGCGGCAGCCCGGGTCTGGATCCAGGACGCCAAGAACCGCAAGTACCTCGACCGGGTGCGGCGGGTGCTGGTGGCGGCGAGCCGGACGGAGTGAGCCCCCTGCCGCCGGCGGATGACGCGCCCCGCGTCAACAGCGGTATCCCCAGTCGATTGTTCGCTCCAGCCAGCAGGTGAGCCGTTCGTGGGGCGAGCGGTCGTGGCCGAAAAGCGCGTATTCAATGCCGTATGCCGGCAGGTAGAGCCAGCAGAGCCACAGGGCGGTGAACAGGTGGCAGAACTCGTGCTTGAGTATGGCTGGCGTCGAGCTGAAGATGAACAGCCCCAGCGAGATGCCGCTGCTCAGCGGCCCGCGGGCGCGGATGACCACGAAGGGGAAGGGGCCGAAGCAATAGAGGTGCGGGCGGTGCCCCTGTAGCCACCGCAGCAGGCAGGCGGCCAGGCCGACCAGGCTCTGGGGCAGGGTCCAGAGCAGCAGGGGGGGCGCCAGCAGAAGCGCCGCCCAGAGCGGCCAGGGAGGGCGGCCGGGCGAACGGTCCGGCCACTTGTACCCGGTATCCTGCCGGGGTGACTCTTGCGGCATGGCGCCGTGCTCTTCCACCATGAAACGAATATCCTATTGCCGACCCGCGGCTGTCCAGGGGCAACCGAGCTCGCAGGCGCGGCAGTACTTCACCACTGCGCCGGGGCGCCCGTCCGCTTCCCAGCGGTCGACGCAAACCGCTCCGGCAAGATCGCGCGCCATCTGCCGATCACAGGCCGCCCGCGCGTAGGGTGCCTCTCCGCTCTGGCCAAAGGCCTGTAGAGGACAGGCCCGGCAACAGGGCGCCGGACAATCGCCGCAGGGATCGAAGTCAAGGGCCGGCGAGGGCTCGAGATCCGCGTCGAAGAAGAGCGCGCGCAGGCGCACCCGCGGTCCGTGCTCCGGGGTGAGCAGCAGGTTGTTCTTTCCCATTTTTCCCAGCCCGGCCAGCACGGCCGCGTCCTTGAGGAAGACGCCCCCGGCCTCCAGCGAATAGGGCACGTCGCGCGCGGCCATGCCGAGCTGATGGCTCGACCACGCCTGTAGCTCGGCCGAAATCTTCATCAGCAGGCGATTACCCCGGCTGCCTCCGGGACCCCGGTCCCACCAGTCCAGCTCGGGCCGGTCCGGCGGGTGCGGCAGAGCGATGACCAGCAGCGAAGGTGCGCCGTGCGAGCGGACGGCGCGGCCGGTCTCGCGGTAAGCGGGCGCCTGCCCGAGCCGGGAAACGCGGGTGATCCCGGCCGCGCAGGCGCCCAGGGCGCGGGCGCGCTGCAGAATACGTTCGGTAACATCCGCTTTGCTGCCGGTGCCGGCCACCCGGGTTCGCCGTCCTTTCCAGCTGCCGGCGCACACGCCAGCCAATCGCTCGCCGGGCGCGCCCCGGCACGATGAATGGTAACGCGAATCCAGGGGGCGCGCACCCGGTTGGCCGGTGCGGCAATACGAGGTACAATCGCCGCCAACGCTCCGCCGCCCAAGGGGGTAAAACGATGAAACTGACCTGGAAAGTCGATGACGCCACCGTGGTGGAAGCGCAGCTCCGCGTCCTGGGCAAGGAGACCATCCGGGTCAACGGCCAGCAGGTGCACGACGGGCGGCGGATAAGGGGCCGGGGTATACAGTAGCCTCCGGGTCAAGACCTCCCGCGGCGTCCTTACAGCCAGGGTGCAAAACGGCGGAGGGGTTGTCGGCGGGTGGGGTTAATGCTTCATATTTCAATGGACGAGGGACGGTAATGCAGGAGCTGACGAAATCGCAAAAGGGGCGGCTGGCGATTCGAACGTTCAAGATAACCGCTGACGCTCTTGCGCTACGCGGTTATTACAAGCCCTCCGGGAAGTCCGGTCAGACCCTGGAGGATGCGCTGCGCGGCATCAGTCCGGAGATCTACGGCACCATCAACGACCCGCGAAGTATCGAGATCAACGGGCTGGAATACGTTCTGGACAGGCTCCCCAGGGGTATCGAAGAGTGTTCGCGAATCGTATTGACCGCTCAGGAAGAGCTCGAGAGCACATCGTTCGAGAAGATCGAACCTCCCAAGCGTAGACGGATTTCCTACCGCGTTGGAGATAGAAAAGGTCTACAGTTCTCTGGAGCAAAATCGAACGAAGAAGAAAAGTAACGACGGGCTATTCAATATCATCTACAGGCTCGGCAAGCGCGTGGAAGCGGAACGCGCTTCCACGGACAACGAGCTCTCCATTTACTTCACTCCCGCCTTCAGGGACATGATCGGCCATCACAGATACAGCCGGCAATGGGCGCAAGCGGTCAAAGACAGAATATGCGCACTCGGCCTGGGAAAGAAGCCCCTGCACATCATCAGCGCCAACATGCATAGCGTCGTCAATCTATTGTACGGGCATGCCGCTGTGCGACGAATGGCCAAGGCTGGTGGCGGAAAGACGATCTACGACCTGATTCCGACGATGAGAGAAAAGGCGGAAAAGGTCCTGCAATTCGCGAGAAAGAACGGCTTGTACGAACTAGTGGATGCATCCGGCACCCACATCGACTGCCAGATCATCGACACTTCCCAGCTCGAGAACCTCTCCTTTCATCGCGATCTCGAATTCGACATACGTCATCTCGCCGAGAAGCCGGTAATTCTGGTCATGGACTATGCTTTCGGCACCCAGGCCTTCGAGGCGATGGACGAGTTGCTCAATCCCAGTCTGGAAGAAGCGTCCACCCGGATCGAGAACGTTCAATCCATATCGGTGCTGGGAAAGGCCGGAATCCTCCCTGGTAAGAAGGGGGATCTGATGCTGCCAACGGCTCGTGTGCTCGAGGGCACACCGCATAACTACCTGGTCGACAACGACCTCAGCCAGAAGGATTTCGACAAGGGAACACGGGTGTTCGTCGGACCCATCGTGACCGTTCTGGGAACGTCTCTGCAAAACCGAGATGTCCTGCAAAAATTTCAAGAAAGCAGCTGGCGTGCGGTGGGACTGGAGATGGAGGGCGGGCACTATCAGCGCGCCATCAATGCGGCAATGATCCGGGGTCATATCTCCCGGGACGTCAAGCTTCGTTATGCCTATTACGCGTCGGACAACCCTTTACATCTGGACGAGACCCTGGCCGCCGGTAGCATGGGTGAGGAAGGCATCCGTCCTACCTACATGATCACCAAGGTCATCCTGGAGAAGATCCTCGGGGGCGGGGTAAAAAAAGCGTCCTCGACGCGCGGTTGAGGTAGCACGAAGCGCGTTCCGGAAAGGGACGGAGAAGCGACGAAGCGGGCCCGGTGGCTCATCACCGGGTGAGCTTCCGATACTCGATGCGGTGGGGCCGTTCCGCCTCTTCGCCCGACCGTCTCTTGCGGTCGGCCTCGTACGCCTCGTAGCTGCCCTCGAAACAAAGGGGTCAGGGGATGACACGCAGGAACCGGTACTGGACGAGTCACCTAAGGAGGCACCACAAAATAAACGATCCGGTTGCGGCCGCGTGGGCGGGTGCACTCGCGGCTTTCGTCCTCGGAAAAATCCTCGAAATAGCGCTCTCGACCGCAGGGAGAGATCTCTGCGGTTTTTCCTCCGGGCGCGCTCGCGATTGCGCTCCGCCGACGCGCCCGGTCTCGTATCGTTCATTTTGTCACGGACCCTAAGCTAGAGTTTCGCCATTTTTCAGGCGGCGCATAGCAGGTCCTGCAGGCCT
>CAYVFC010000014.1:0-32420 GCA_964450715.1 uncultured Sandaracinaceae bacterium
GCAAGAACTTCGCCGTGAGACGCCCCAGTCGCGAGTTTCTGCGCCTTTCGCGCAAAAACTCCGCCGTGAGACGCCCCAGTCGCGAGTTTCTGCGCCTCTCGCGCAAGAACTTCGCCGTGAGACGCCCCAGTCGCGAGTTTCTGCGCCTTTCGCGCGGCGCCACGGCCTGTTTAGGAGTCGCGAGCAATCGCGTTGGAGGCCGATTGGGGGGCCTTTCGCGTTGATGGAAAACGGCGAACATAAGGTTGACCAGGCGGCCGCGCAGCCGGGCGGTTATTCGGAAAATCCGCCGAACCCACCGATCAGATGTGTAGAATCATGAGGGGAAGAGCGTTTTCTTTCAAGACCCACGCAACCGGCGGCCGTAACGGCCGATGATCTGGGCGGTAACGACACCTCCCCCCGGCAGCTCTCCGGAGGTCGGACGCCCCCAATGCCCGGTCGACTCCCCCT
Source organism: uncultured Sandaracinaceae bacterium (assembly GCA_964450715.1). Taxonomy (GTDB): domain Bacteria; phylum Myxococcota_A; class Polyangia; order Polyangiales; family JAFGIB01; genus CAYVFC01. Next base: position 454 of record CAYVFC010000014.1, read on the forward strand.
CATAATATCGCCGATGCTACTGCTGTTGATACCGGCGGGCTGTACCGGTACGGGCTGGATGCCCGCGCTCACGCTCGGCCTGCAAGCCATCCACCGCGACGGGTCCAGCCAGGCGTTAGAGGGAGAGACAGCGCCGGATTTCCGGGTCAGGGCGATCGCGCGGCTGGGCTGGTGCCTGGACGCGACACCGGAAAAGCAGAACAGCGCGATCGACCTGACCGCCGCCCGCAACCGGCCACCCGCCCTCCAGGACGACTCCACCAACCGTCGATGCAGGTCTCGGGCCTTGTGCGCCTGGGAGCACCGCCAGCGGGCGCGCGCCCTGGGCGCGGCCTTAGAGGACTGAAACCATGAAGAGTTCCAGAACACTATCCTGCAGAACCGTACTGCCGGCCCTGATCTTGTCCCTGGCGGCCAATGCTAGCCCGGCGCTCGGCGAGCCGGAGCAGACGCCTTCCGAACCGCCCGAGAGGCCAGAACAGGACGAGCCAGAGAAGAAGAGCACCGCTCAAGCGCGCCCCACCAGCCAGCAGATCGCCCGGGCGCTGCGCGCGTACGACCGGGAGCCCCGGGTGGCGACACTGGTCGCGGTCGCCCTGCGGGTCGCGGCCGCCGATCCGCAAAAGGCAGCGGAAATGGCCTCGCGCGCGCGCCTGGCGGGTCTGGCGCCCACGCTCCGGCTGGCGGTCCGGCGGGGGCTCAACCGTGACCTGTCCGAGACGCAGACCTTCGAGACCGACAGGTACGACCTGTCCACGGACGACGACCTGGTGCTGGAAGGGTCGCTCACCTTTGACCTCGGGCGCCTGGTCTTCGAACACGACGAGATCGCGCTCGCCCGCGAGCAACGCGAGGCCGTGCGGGCCCGCCGCGAGGTCGCGGGCGCGGTCGTGGGACTGTACTTCGAGCGCAGACGGCTGCAGCTGGAACGGGAGCTGCTGGGAGGCGCTGATCTGAAGCGCGAGGTACGGATCGCGGAGTTGGAAGCGCTGCTGGACGCCTTTACGGACGGCGCGTTTCGTCGCATGATAGTATCTATACAGAGACGGAAATCCGGCAAGCCGTGACCCGCCGGCCCGGCGATTGCCCGAGCGATTCCCGTCGCCAGCCAAACGCCATTCGAGGAGCCATGCCGGAGAACCGTCGCAAGCATCTTCGCTACAACGTGGCCGTATCCGCTGAAGTCGCGCTCGACGGCGACACCTGCGCCGCCGAGACTCGGGATATCTCGATGGGCGGGGTCTCCATCTCCATCGAAAAGGAGATCAAGGAGAACAGCTCGGTCGAGCTGGCCCTGATCCTGACCCAGGACGGGATCGAGGATCCGGACGAGGAGCCCTTCGAGACCAAAGCCGACGTCATGTGGAACGCGCCCTCGGACACCGGGGCCTGGATGATCGGCCTGCGCTTCGCCAATCTCAGCAAAGAACACGTGGATCATCTACAGCGCTTCATCTCGGCCCTGACCAAGCAAATTTAGTAGCGTTTCGATTCGGCTTCGATTCAGCCGGAGGAATCGCCTCATAGAAACGGATCGGCCCCCGCGGCGAGCAGCCCGGTCCGCGCCGGTGCCCCGCCGCGTCGCCGCACCACCAGCGCCGCCGCCGCCACGGCCAGCGCGGTAGCGAAGGCGGCATAACCGACCGCGGTCTCGGCCACCGCGCCGATTCGCAGAGCGATCCAGACCCAGGCGACCAGGCTCGATACGACGATCAAAATCGCCACCGCCCCCGGTCCCAGCCGTTCGGCCATGCGCCGCTCGTGCGCGGTTTGCACCAGCCAGGCCAGCAGCCAGGCCTTGAGCAAAAAGAGCGCCGGGCCGGCCAGGACCAGCTCAGCGGCGTGCAGATACGGCAGGCCCACGGTCTGCCAGCCGCCCAGAAACACGGCCGCCCCCACCCCGCACATCAGCGCGCCGCCGCCCACGTCGTATACCCTTCCCAGCCCTCGCCCGTATCCCGTCCCGGGGAAACCCGAGGCGCGGGAGCGCGCGCAGCCCACCAGGAAGACCGGAAAGGCGAGCGCCAGCGCCGGGTTCTTCATCACCAGCCACTGCCAGGGCGCACCGCCCTGCAGAGCCACGATGGTGTCCAGCGACCGGGTCGCGCCCAGCAGGCAAGCGAAGGCCACGGGGACGCAAGCCAGCGCGATCGAGAGCAGATTGCCGGCCGCCACCCGCGCCCGTTTCCCGAGGGACGTTTCGCCGTTGACCAGCAGCGCGGCGCTGGCCCCGAAGCCGACCAGCGCCAAGCAGACCAGCAACGGATCGAAATCGGCCCCGAAGAGCGGCCGGTAAAAGACCATGGCCAGCAGAGCCGCGCTGGCCGCCAGCGGCGCTACCAGCTGGCGCAGCCCGCCTTCGAACCGGGCGAGCATATATCGCGCAAGCCCGCTCCTTAAGGACCTTCTTCGGGGCCGCTTACCTCGGGGGACCACCGTACCGGGCCGAGTCGCCCCGTGCTCGCTCGAGGTCCAGACCGCCCAGAGTCCGCGACGCTCTTGACGCCGCTCCTCCCTCGCCTCGACCGCGCCGCCGCCCCAACCGGCCGCCAGCATATGCCATGTAAACCCGGACAGCGGAGAGAGAAACAGGACCACCAGCATCAGCAAAAAGAGCAGCCCTGCTATCTGCAGACTCTTCTCGTCCAGGCGCGGGGCATCGAATCCGCGCATCGAAACCCGCACCTCGAGCGGCTGCAGCCGCTGTCCAGCGCCGCGCACCACGCTCAACAGCGCCGTCTCCGCCCCCTTTTCGGGCGCCAGATCGCGGAGCGAGCGCACCCGCACCCCGCCGCTTCTCACTATCCGATCCCCGCCGCGCAGCCCCGCGGCCCAGGCCGGGCTGCCGGGCCGCACCGCGCCGATCGCCACCCCCTCGGCCGCGGCTTGCTCCGCCTCGACTCCCGACTGCGGCCCCTCGTCGATCCCTAGGCCGACGAAGCGCAAAAACCGCTTGCTCCGTCGCGCCTGTAACCGCCGCTCTTTGAGTTTTCTATCCCGTACCGAATCCGAAAGGTCCGGAAGGTCGACCCGCACTCCCTCCAGGGCCCCGGTCACCAGCGTCGTCGCGTCCGCGCCCTCGAACGCCACCCGGACCGCCCCCTCGAAGCTCGCCGCGGCTGCCTGCCCGTACAGCGCTTTCACCTCCCGCCGCTCCAGCAGGGCCATCACCCGATCATCCGACAGCGCTCTTCCCTCCAGCTTCAGCGCCACCTCCCCGTCCCCGGCCGCGCCGCGCTGCACCCGTCCTTCCATCCGCACCTCGCAGTCGCGTCCCGCCGGGAATCCCTCTCCTTGCACAACGAGCCGCACGCGTCCCCGGTTCTCCTCGTCTCCCCGTCCCTTCTGGCTCACTCGGCTCCACCACCGGTCCAGGTTCGAATCCGAGCCCGGATCACCCTCCGTTTCGTTCTCCGCCCCTTCATCTGCCTCTACCTGTAGGGAATCGATGCGCAACAGCTCCGCATTCGTCCGCGGGACGCACCCGCCCGCGATCAGGGCCACCAGCAGAGCCAGACCCAAGATCCCAACCGTAGTCTTCTGAGCGCGCGCCTGAACGCGCACCAAAGCGCGCACCAGAGCGCGCACATGAATGCGAACCTGAGCGCGCGCCAGAGCGCGAACCTGAGCGCGAACCTGAGCGCGAACCTGAGCGCGAACCTGAGTGCGAACCTGAGTGCGCGCCAGAGCACGCTCTAAAACGACCGCCAGCGCGTTCGGCAGCACTTTCGCCAGCACGTTCGCCAGCGACGCGGAACTTTGACTCTCCGCACCGAGGACCCGGTCCATCGCCTCTACACTGCGCAACCCAGCGAAATCAGTCAAAAAATCGGCCCATCGCCCCCGCCCCGTCGCTTCGCCGCCTTTCCACCCGTCCCCCGCGCACCGTCGGCCCGCCGTCACCCTCCCCCGCCAGATTTTCGTCGTTTCGCGACCTTTTATCCGCTTGTCCGCTTGTCCGCCCCGGGTTCTGTCCGCGCCAACAGCCGTCTCGCCCCCCCGGCCCCACGTCCTTCCTCCAGGCCCGCATCGAGGCCCCAGAGTTTCGCCCCCACCTCTAGTCCCTCAACGAGACGCCTGAAGGCCCCGTCCATTCGAGGCGAAAGTCCATTTGAAGCCGGACCGATTTCCGTGTATAGGCGTCCTCCTGATAATTGAAAGAACCCATCCCGGGGCCATAGCTCAGCTGGGAGAGCGCATGACTGGCAGTCATGAGGTCGCGGGTTCGATCCCCGCTGGCTCCACTAAAGATATCAAATAGTTACGTCGTTTCGGGGGAGAGCAGAAAAAGTCGCGGGGTACCAGCGGGGTACCAAGGCGCCAGATAGAATTGCGGGGTGCCACAGTGGTAACGTGGCGCTCGATTTCCAGGCCGGTCGTCACCTTCGGCGCTCAGATGAGGTCTCCGTACAGTTCGGTCGGCTGACACCCGTTACCCTTTTTGCCTGACCTTTTTCGGGGCTCGTGGTAATCGAGCACGCAACTTCCGGGGGCGATGGCCGATAAGAGGGGAAACGTTCATAGGGAACCATAAAATGAAAGCTCTACGGATCTTTGCGGTGTTGCTGCTGGTCGCCTTGACGAGCGTCGGCTGCGGCGACGGCGACAGGTGCACTGACGCGGACAGCCGGCTCCGCGAGTGTGACGTTTCAATCGGCGTCGATTCGGCGGGCGACTAGTGCTTTTCGGACCTGGAAGCTTGTATGGCCGACTGCATTCTCGCCGAGGCCGAATGCGAGGACATCACAGCGCTCTACGACGACGGGGATTACGACAGCGCGTTCGGGACGTGTTCGACCATCTGTTTTCGTGATCACACGGAAACCTCCGGGGTAGAGTAGCCATGAAACGATGGATTAATTTCACGGTCGCTGCCCTCGCGTCCCTTGTTACGACGGCCTGCGAAATAGAAGCAGACCCCGATTTCTGTCCGCTCTGCCCGTACTATGACGTGGACGCCGCTATTCGCGATCTAAACGGCAGCGGCGGCACCGGCGGGGTTTCTGGCGGAACCGGCGGGGCTTCCGGCGGCACCGGCGGTGAAATCGGCATCGACGGCGGCCTGGATGGGAGCGCCGGAGAACCGTTTTTTGACGGAGGTCCCGACAGCACGGCAGACGCGGCGGCCGAGGCCGGATGCGAGGCGTTCGACGCGTGCGTGGAGTGCGTGGGCCACGGAGATTGTCCCGACCAGGCGTGCGATACCGGGCGCGGGGTATGCGTGCCCTGCATCGTGGACGGCACGGGCTGCGCCGACGACACGGACGAGCCGGTCTGCAAGAGTGCCGGAAACACGGATAACAACGAGTGCGTCGAGTGCATCCAGAGCGCCGGGCAGTGCGACGGAGCCACCCCGGTTTGCGATACCACCGGCAACACCTGCGTACCGTGTCTGACCGGCACGCACGAGGGCTGCTCCGGCGCCACTCCCGTCTGCAAGGCAGGCGCCACCACCGCAGAAAACGAGTGCGTTCAGTGTACGGCTGCCGACGACGACGCCTGCAGCGACGCCACCCCCCACTGCGACACCACGGACAACACCTGCACGGCCTGCCTGAACAGCTCGCATTGCACCGATTACGACGCGGCTCGCTGCAATACCCTGACGGGGCTGTGCGTATCCTGCCAGAGCAGCAGCCCCGACTGCGACAGCGTCCCGGGCCTGCCCGTCTGCAAGCTCCCGGAAGCCGAGTGTGTCGAGTGTACCGCGGCCGAGGACGACGCCTGTACCGACGCCACGCCCTACTGCGACACCGACAGCAACAACTGCGTGACCTGCACGGAGAACAGCCACTGCACGGAGATCTCCGCGGCGCGCTGCCACGACGACAACACCTGCATCGGTTGCACTCAGGACAGCGACTGCACGCGGTTTTCGGAAACCCCGGTCTGCGACGAACCCAGGGGAATGTGCGTGGAGTGCACCCTGGACACCGAGGCGGCGGAGTGCGGCGCCAAGGCTTGCCGGCTGTCCGATGGGACGTGTACGGATACCGACAGAGGGTCGGTAGGCCCCTGCAAGGTATGTGAAGCCGATAGCGAATGCGTGTCTGGTGCTTACTGCGTTGACCACGGCGAGCAGTTCTGTTTCTGGGATGCAGGGGCCGGATGTGCGGACACGCTCTCCTTGGCTCGCCCCTACAGCACCACCTCGAGCACGCTCACATCGATCGACGGGAACGAGAGCGCGTATTGCCTGCCGCCCACCTCGATATCTTGCGCGGCGATTATTAGTACCGAGGTCGACACGGTGTGCGGTGCATTCACCGACTGCAGTCCGTCGGGCCAGGGCGGTTACTGCCCTCCGCCCTCCGAACGCCGGGAAAACGTATGTAGCTACGCGTGCAACGAAGATTACGACTGCAAGATCGGTCTCAGCTGCCCTGATGCCGGGCTCAAGTACTGCCAGTAGGCAAGGTGGATCTCCTGGGCGCGGGAATCGCCGCTCTACGCGACACTCGATGGATCGTTTGCTAGCGATCTGACGAATCCAGCGAATCACCTGACGATAGTCTGACGATTACGGGCCACCCGCCGGCGTCGAGTCAATCTAGCGACTACAGGTATTCATGCGGTCTAACGAGATCGAAGCGGATCGAGCTTGCCGAGATGCAGGACGTGGCCGTGCCCGATAATTATTTTCTTCGTTTATTTGCTTTGTGCTAATTAAAGATGTATATTATTTCAGATGGGCACGGAAGTAAAGACCGGCCGCCAGTACGGCGGCCTTGGGATCGCGCTCCTGCGGGCGCTGGCCGAGCAGGGGCGATCGACGTTTTCCGTGGCGGACGCGCGCGAGGCCGGCCGCTCGGTGGGCGTCGCGGACTCGTACCTGAACGTCCTGCTCCACCGGCTTCAACGCGCGGGCTTCATCCGCCGCCTCAAGCACGGGACCTACGCCCTCGCCACCGGGCTGCCCGGTTTTCCCGAGGCGCATCCGTTTGCGCTGGGCATGGCGCTCGTCCAGCCGTCCGCCATCAGCGGCTGGGCCGCGCTGAACCATCACGGCCTGACCGAGCAGATCCCTCGCCTCATCACGCTCACGACGCCGAAGCGCGTGGTGACACCCGCCATGCGGGGCGCTGTTCGGACGGCCCCCTCGATCTGGGAGGCCGGGGGTCAGACGTTCGAGATCGTCACCGTGATACCGGACCACTTCTTCGGCAACGAGGAGATCTGGCTCGGCGAGTCGCGGGTGCGGGTGTTCGATCGCGAGCGAGCGCTGCTCGACTGCTTCGCGCTCCCACGCCTCTTCGGCGGCGTCGCCGAGGGACTCGGAATCCTCGAGGAACACCTGCAGCAGCTTGACGCGAAGCGACTCGTGGCGCATGCGCAGCGCTATGGCAAGGCGGCGGTCGCCCGGCGGATGGGGTACGCTCTCGAGCACGTCGGAGCAGCGCCGGAGATCGTGAAGCCACTGCGGGAGGTTCCGATGCAGGGCGTCCGCCCGCTCGATCCGACGCGGCCTCCTCGCGGTGACCGGAACAGGCACTGGGGTCTCATCGAGAACCTGGCCCCATCGAGAAAGCCAAGATGAAGATACTGCAACGACGTATCCAGCAAGCGACCAGGGACGGGCGTGTCAGCCGACTTGTCATCGAGCGCGACTACGCCCAGAGCTACGTACTGCTCGGCATCGCTAGCAATGCCCAACTCCGCGAGACCCTGGTTTTCAAGGGCGGCACGGCGCTCAAGAAGGTTTACTTCAAGAGCTACCGGTTCTCGGAGGATCTCGACTTCTCCGCGATCGACGGCCCGAAAGGGCCCGCGCTCGAGCAGGCTATCCGAGCCGCGGTGGACGCAGCCGAGTCTGCCGCGCGCACGCTCGCGCCCGTCGCGATGACCGTCGAGCGCTACGAGGAGCGCGACCCGCATCCCGGTGGCCAGGAGGCATTCGTTGTTCGTGTCCGGTTCCCCTGGCAGCGCCAGCCCATGGTTCCTGTGAAGATCGAGATCACGCACGACGAGCCTGTTCTGCTTCCCGCGCCGGCGATGGCCATCGCGCACGGTTACGAAGAGATGTTCGAGGCGTCCGTCCGGACCTACGACCTCGCGGAGATCTGCGCCGAGAAGCTGCGCTCGACCCTGCAAACGCAGGCAAAGCTGGCGGCGCGCGGCTGGGCGCGTCCACGGGGACGCGACTACTACGACTTGTGGCACCTCGTCCGGCTTGATGCCGGGCTTGTGGACTGGGCCCGCGTCGCCGAGGTATTGCCACGCAAGTGCGCGCACCGGGACGTGACGATTACGTCCATCGCTGACCTCTTCGAGCCCGGGCTCCTAGAGGAGGTGCGCGCGACGTGGGAGCGCTCGCTCGGGCCATTCGTGCCCGAATTGCCCGACGTCGAGAAGGTTCTCACGGAGACTCGCGAGCGCGTTGAGGAACTCCTGAAGCTGTGATGACCGGAGCCAGCCTGTTGGGGGCAACGGGGGACGTCGAGGGGAAATGACTGCCGGCACCTGGCAGTCATGAGGTCGGGGGTTCGAGACCCCCTGGCTCCACCAACAAAATCAAACACTTACGTCGTTTCTGGGAACAGCAGAAAAAGTCGCGGGGTACCACGGGGGTACCAGGAGAAAAGGTTTCCTGGGCCTGCCACCCGCTCCCCTCCTGGTCTCGACCATCTCGATTCATTTCGACCCCGGAGAGGTCTTCTTCGAGATCTTCTTCGAGCGTTTCTTCCCCTGTCGCTCGTCGCGCGCTTCCTTGACGCGCTTTCCAAACGACGCCCACTTGCAGCCAAAAACGAGCCGGTGCGGATTCTTCTTCTCGGTCCGTTTCGAGAACTCATCCTGGTATTTCTGGATATTCTGGCATATCCAGATCGCGATTTCGTCGTTCTTGGCTTCGACTCCTAGTGCGTCCAAGGCCTTGTCGATAGCTTTCCGAAGAGGTCCTTCGCCGCGTCCGGCTCTTTTCCTGGGTGTCCCGTCCTTTTTCGTTTCTGGAGCGTCACTCGCCTTCGCCTCGGAAATGTCTTCTGCCTTCTCCGGCGCACGGTCCGCCTTCTCGGGCGCATTCGCCTTCGACTTCTCCGAGAAATCATCCTCCGCGTCGGGCATGTCTTCCTTCGGTTTCAGGGTCTTTACGACTTCGTCGACGTCGCTTTGCGGGAAAAAGACGTCCGGTTCGCCGGGCGGAGACCATTTTACCCACCCGGTAAAGGCGCCGTAGTACAGACGGTTTACTCCTATCGACGAGTCTGGAATCAACTCAATCGGTACAGGGCCAGGCTGTCCGGACGCAATCGGACACCTTACGTATTTTCGAAGCCCGTCGTGAAGCCATACCCATCCAAGAAATTCGTGGAACGTGAATAACCATTCGGAACCCTCGTCGTCGACCGGTTCGCCCTCCCGGTTATATGTCTGAGAGGCATATTCATCGGCAGGACGGTCGCCAAAACCCGAATAGGTTCCGTGAAACCAGACCTCTCTCTCCGTGCCGTCCTCGTCCTTTATCGTCCGGACGTAGCAGCCATGTAGCGGCGAATTCACGGTCAGGTCACACCGGTCCTTCAGGTACGCCAGATCCCCCGAAAAATACGCATCGTATAGGAGGCGTATCGCGTCCCGGTAAGCGAGAAACGGCCCAACCGTCTCGAGGCCCGGGAACGAAATCGGCGAAGGTTTCCATGTAGACGCGGGTGGCACAAGAACCCCGTTTCACCGCAAATTTTCGATACTTTTTCATTGTGCGTCAAGTCTCGAACCTCGCACGCAGTGTCTTTCTCGCTACGTATTCCGGTAAAGAAGATTGCGCGTTCTGGCGAAGCCGATCGTGCAGATCGGATTACGAAACCTCCCCAAAAACCCCGAATGATACCGTGCCCCCCTTCCGGCGAAGATCGGAAAAACGAAAGACAACAGAAACGGATCCTGCGTCATCCGGTTATCTATCAGTTATTGTAGCGGGACTGGTCTACCCGGCCTTCAATAGGCACGCGCTTACTGTGGATTGATTCCTCTGGTGCCGTCGGTGTTCGGCAACCGCCTCGGCAAACCGGATCAGTCGGAAGACGGTTCGGTTCATTTCTACCGGCAGATTCGCCTGGTCTCCCAGCCGAACAACGGCGCCGTTCAGCGCATCGATTTCCGTTCGCCGGCCGGCTTGAACGTCGTGCAACATTGACGAGTGGTGCCCAGCGGTTGCGGGTATCAAGTTATTGTAGAAGACCTGCAGGTACGATTGCGCGTCCGGCCAATGGGTCTGATGGCCGACAGCATGCATGACGTCGAAAACCTCTCCAACGAGTATCTCAATAATAAGTCGCATTTCCGTGCAGGTGATTAGCTCGCCGAGGGGTACTACGAAGATCGCACCGAGAGGGTTTACCGTGCAATTGAAGCACATTTTCGCCCACAAATCGCGAGCGATATCCGAAGTTCCCTCGGCAGATAATCCCCCACGAGATAGAGTGGTGGAGACAAAGTCAGCGAGCTCAGTATCGGCGCTGAACAGGCTGCCGATGCGAACTGGCTGAGCATGCACAGTTACGTCTATGTGTGTTCGCTCGACGCGTTCGAACCCGGTAAGGATGCGCGCGTTGAGAACGCGGTCTGCTCCGACGGCCGCGCTGAAAATCTCGGCGTTTCCCCAGCCGTTTTGACAGAGCACCGCAGCCCCGTCTTCGACGAGTATTCCGTGCACGCGTGCGAGCGAATCCGCTACTATTTTCGTGTCGAACGATTTGACGCAGACAAAAATCGTGTCAAAGGTCCACCCACTCAGGTCGCCAAGGTGCTCCGCGACATGCAACGCGCCAGGTTTAACCGGATATTCTCCGAGGGCGCCTGTGCGATAGATGCCGAGTTGGCGAATGGCGCGAGCAGTTTTTCCGCGGGCCAGTATCACGACCTCTTCGCCGGCTTGGGCGAGGAAGCTGGCGATGCCCTGCCCGACGGCGCCGGCCCCGATCACCAGACACTTTGCGCGCGTCTTCCGGCTCATGGTTTAGAACCCATTCTGCTTACTACTTTCAGCCGGCACCGCCGTAACCAGAACAACACGTCGTGGTGTGGCTTTCGGTCCCGCATGCGAAGCGTGCGGCCGCCGGCACCTTGCCGCTGCCGCGGCAACGGTTTTCCCGTCTCGTACCCCTTGAGTAATTCGACTATCCGTTCAAAGGCTCGTTTTTCGGCGCGGCAGTACGTTGCTTCGGCGCTGTCTTGCAGTATCGCCCGGGCGGGAACACGCTCGATGATGTCGCCTGTATCCACTCCATGGTCCACGAAGTGAATTGTCGACCCGGCCAGTTCGGGTCGGCCATCGTACAGAGCAAAGAATACGCAGTGATTGCCGCGATAGTGCGGAAGAATCCCCCCGTGGATGTTAATCGTGACCGGCCCTGCCGCCCTCAGGGTGCGCCGTTTCAAAATCGATGTGCCGATCACCACGGTTACATCTGGGCGGCTTTGACGAAGCAGCTGCGTTACCAGGTCTTCGTTTATCGATCGGATCCGGGTTGTACGGTATGTCCTGACTGGATGGCCTGTTACTTTCTCGCCTGCGAAAAAACGCTCACGGTAGCGGTCCAGGCGAAGAAGCCTTCGGCGCGCCGCGTGATATTGCCACCAATACCAATCGCCCCATTTTCGGCGATCCCGCAGTCGGCGTATTTGTTCCCTGGCGGGCTCTTCGACAACGCAAGCCAGCTCAAAATTGCGTGCCAGAAGTTCTTCGAGATGGCGGTGGTGCGGGCCATCTGATCGAAGAAGCGATATTCTCAAGGCCGCCATCGCTTTCCTTCCTGCCTCCCTTCCGCCAGCGCGATTTACGTGGAAACCCGGCTACTTGCGCAGAGAAGCGATTCCGTCGCGTAGCCGCTTGTGCTTGATAACCGGGACGCCGAGATCCGCGCCGAGCGCGCGGACGACATCCTTGAAAGGCCCTTTCAGCCCCTCGTGAAAAACGAGCCCTTGAATTCCACCGCGAATCGAAAGGACTGCCGCTCGCAACTTTGCGACCCCGGCAGCGCCATAGTAACCGCCAGAAACGACCCACTGATTCGCCAGAACGTGGGAGTAGGCAAAGCGATCACTGATGTCGCGGTTGATGACAGCGCCTTGCAGGCTAGATTCAAAATGAACGCCGCCGATAAACAGTATGGAAGCCGCCGCGTCATTCACGGCCTCGCTGATACGCAATAAACCGCGAACCATCACCCCGATAGCCGCCTTGTTCGACCAGCTATTCCGGCTGCTCCCGATCTCTATATCTATCATTGGAATCTGGCACCCGGTGATGACCGACGGATCAGCTCCGCGAGCTACGCCGGAGAAATGCGTCGCCTCCGGCAGTACGGACCAGCCGTCCAGCTGAGCTTCCAAGCGCGCCCGATCCAGTGCGATCGCAATGGCGGTGGTCAACTTTGGATCGGCTAGGCCGTACGTTCCGGACGGAACGTCTCCGACGGTATGCACGCAAAAGATCGGATCCGGGGCATTTTCGCCTTCGTGCCAGTTGACAATGCCGCCCAGGTCGTAGTCACCGAAGTACCCGTTCATCACCGGCAGATAGTGGCTGTAGTCGTGCGACACTACTTCGCGGGTCGGTATAAAAGAGTAGGCATTCCCGGCCGCGTCCGTGTAGCGCAGGGCCGTCAGGCCGTCGACGTGGATATCCGTTTCCTCCAGCCGTAACTGCGAGCGAAACGCAGAAAATACAGCGGGTCCAACTCTATCCTTGGCCGGATCGATGCAGAGAAAATACGCTACTTTCATCTTTTGTCCTTTCGTTTTGAGCGGGGATCGGAACTCGAGTCGGCATTGGGCGTTAACACCGGGTCGATCTCTTCCGGCGATCGACATAGTTCCCGCAGCCTTCTCTTCGCGCGACGGCGGCGCTTCACCTCTTCCCGCACGTATTCGCAATATTTGGCCTGCTCGTTTCGCAGATATTCTAGTTGGAGCACGACGCTGTCGGGGCCGGGGCCGCCGCCGTAGCGGGCGGCTCGGGCGACTGCGTCCGGATTTAGACCGCTTAAATCGACAGCGAGCCTCTCTCCTGCCACGTCAAGCAATCCGCACCGTCGGGACGTGGCTTCGTTCACCATGCTGCCGACAGCGTGATGCGCCTGGCGAAAAGTCATGCCACTCTCGCGAACAAGCCGGTCGGCGAGGGCGGTGGCGTTGATGAACGACTCCTGAGCGACCTTGCGCATCGCATCGGACCGAAATTCAATCCCAGCGATCACGCGTCGTAGTATGTACGCGGTTTCCGTAACGGCCTTGATGGCGTCGCCTACGCCACGGGTAGCCTCGGTTCCAGCGGCAACCGAGTTCGAGAACGGCGTGGCGTGCATGCACGTGGCCGCGGTAACGAAGGATCCGAGACCGGTCATTGCGCGAGATTGGACGTGTTCCAACAGAAACGGGTTTCGCTTCTGGGGCATCATGCTGGACGACCCAACCAGTTCATCGGGGAGGTGTATGAATCCGACCTCGTCCATGGACCAGTGCTGAAGGTCCGTAGCGAATCGGCTTAGCGTGATTCCCGCTATCGAGGCCGCTGCCAGGATACGCAGCACGACATCTCTCGCCGCCACGGCGTCCAGTGAATTGATCGCCGGTTCTCGAAAGCCTAGTAAATCCGCGGTCAACGACGGGTCGATTGGAAGGTGCGTCCCGCCTATCGCTCCGGCCCCGAGCGGGCAGCGGCCCAAGTCGTCGGCGGCGCTGATGATTCCGCCGATATCGCGGCAGAGCGCCGCGGACCAGCCGGCAAACTGGTGGCCAACCGTGAGCGGCACCGCCGGGCGATATTGCGTATAGCCGACCGATAGGACATCGATGCCACTGGCGGCCGTGCGCAGTATGGTCCCGTTGAGCCGGAGGGCTTCAACGAGCAGGCGGGTAACCAGATCGCGAAGACGCATTCGCAGCGCCGTGGCGTTCAAGTCGTTGCGGCTGCGGGCGAGATGGATGGCTCCCCCAGCGTTTTCGCCAAGGATTTCTCCGAGGAGGCTCTCCCATAGCAGGTAAATCCCGCGCGTAGGTTCTCGGCCCCGAAAGGCGGCAAACCCGCTTTCTTCAATCTGGTCGATCGCATCCAAAATCCGGCGGGCGACGCCTGCGTCCAGAACGCCGGCGCGAACCAGGTTCAGCGTGTGAGCCCGGTCAATTTCAGTGATATCTGGTAGATCGCGCGCAATAGCGTCGTCCGCATTCCGGCCGAACAGGGTGGCCCTCAGCGCGACGGGTAGCGGTTTCAGAATTCGGCCGGTGTCATCCATGGCTTGAGTCCTATCCGAAGTTGCCAGCCGCCACACCAATCTCGCCAATGGCCGCATCTGCGTTCGCCTCTGCGTTCTCGGGCGAGGAGCCAGTTGCTATTACGTGACCTATCCGATCGCGAAAATCGCCGTGAAGGCGTACGGTTTCCCCGATCCGCCTGTACGTCCGAAATTCCTGGAAACCGGGTACTGACCGGGCGTCGCCAATCCCGCTCAAGCCGGTGATCACGCCGCCGGATCCGGGTACGATGAAGCGAAGGGCAGCGGCTGCAAATTTCGACTCAGGAGTCAAAGGCGCCGCGCCGGTGGCCGCGGCGATCGTCGCGCTGATGAGATCGGTGCCCGTGAGCTCGATTAGCCGCGGAATGAACCCCCCAGCCAGCCGCGCGTTTACTTCGATAATGATAGCGGCGTGCTTCGCCAATTTTGCTTCTACGTGAGCCGGCCCCCAGGTTAGACCTAGGGCGCGAACGGCGTCGGTGGCGGCCTTTTCGAGCAGCTGACGGTCGTTATCGCGCAGTGGCGCCGGATATGTGTGGCCAACCTCGACAAAAACGGGCTGTTGGCCGAGTAACTTCCTGGTGACCCCCACGACCTTGCCACCGAATATTTCTATCGAAAACTCGGGACCGCGGACAAACTCTTCGATAAGAACGCCGCGCTCGATTGCCACCCCGCGCTCGTTGGTCACGCGCCCCAGGAGAGCGCAAACAGCGCTCTCCATTTCTTTATCATCGGCTACCAAGCGGACTCCGACGGAGCCGGAGCCGTCTACGGGTTTCACAACGGCGCGGCCTGAGAGCTTGAGAAAGGCTTCGGCGGCCTGTTTTTCATTGGAGGCGAAGTGAAACTGCGGCTGCGGAACACCCGCTTCGGCGAGCCGCCGCCTCTGGAGCTTTTTGTTCCTGCACAGCTGCAAAGCCTCGGGGCTTGCGGAGGGCAAACCCAGACGCCGCGCCCGCCTGGAAGCGGAAACCAGGAAGTACTCGCTGGACGTAAGCACCCCTGAAACGTGGGACTTCAAAGCAAAGTCCTCTACGAAGGCCTGCACGGCGCTGTCGTCGGTTTCGTCCACGGCCGCAACGTTGACGGCCAGATCTCGAACGAAAGGGAAGCGATCGGGGTCGCGACATAGTAAAAGGGGCTCATTGCCCATCTGCCGGGCCTTGACCAGAAAGTCGCCGCCGGTAGTCGTGTTCGACGATATGAAGATCAGGTGCCCGGGGCTGCTCATAAGGGTACCCCGCAAGTCTGGACGCTGACGACCTCGTCGATGGGACGGCGGTTCCAGTGCATCACGGCCCACCCCCGCCCTGCCTCGCGCGGGTGAAGGACGCGATACGGCCTCTCGGGTAGCGTCTCGGTGAACAGGCCGTTTTCCCTGCACCAGTCGCGGGAATAGACGGTGCGGAGATACCGGTCCGCGCGATCGGGGCCGAGGAACACAACCCTCTTTCCCGGATTCGTGTGCGCCAGGTGTCCCGCCACCAGGAAGGCCGCTCCGGTCGTGGCCCCCATATCGATGCCGTGATCCGCAAAAAGCATTCGTGCAGCGCAGAACGCGTCCGCAGCGGTCACCCAGTGAACTTCGTCAATGAGGGAGTAATCGAGATTCCGCGGGAAGATACTGTTTCCAAGCCCCCGCAGCGCCCGGGGGCCTTCCTCCTGGCCAAACAGGACGCTACCGTGGGTATCGACGGCAATCGCGCGGGCCGGATGCCCTGACTCGCGGAGCGCCCGAACCGTACCGGAGATACTCCCCCCCGAGCCTACAGTAGCGACAACGATGTCGATCCGGCCGATAGAGGCGGCAATATGCGCCGCGGTCCGCCGGTACGAATTTGCATTATTCGGATTGTCGTATTGCTTTACCCAAAGGCATCCGGGGTTGTGATCGATCAGCTCGTTGAGCTTTCGAAGGCGCGGAATCTGGTGCCCGCCTATGGGGAGGCACTCTGAAACGATATGGACCTGTGCACCCAGTTGCTCGAGCAGTCCCTTAAAAAAAGGGTCAATGGCCGGATCGCCAACCAGCTGGACTTTCATTCCGAGCGCGCGGCCCGTGATCGCCAGGGCGTAGCCCATGGTTCCGCTGGTGCTTTCCATTATTAGGCCGCCCGGCGCGGCGTTTTCGTTTTTTAGCGCCTCGCCCAGCATTTCGATGGCCACGCCGATCTTCATTACCCAGTAACAAGCGGCGAACAGGTTCGGTCGAACCTGGTAGATGGACGGCATCTCCTTCGCTTTCAGGGTATCGATCAGGGCCATGTCTTCTCCCTCCAGCTTGATCAGCACTCGCACGACACCGAAAAGGGCCGAACATCCGCCGCTCCGATGCCGCGAAGGCAGGCGGATGCCCAGTTCGTCCGGCTGGCTAAGTCGGGGGTACCCGGGTCAAAAATAGCGGACGCAACCACGCCCGAGTGAGAGACGGAAATGCCCTTCGCTCCCGCCTCCTTCGCGATTAACAGAACGTCGCCGAGCCTGCGCGTCACGACGCGCTGCTGATTCAGGAGCGCCGACTCTGTGGCGGCTTCGGCGATCAAATCGACGCGGCGCGCCTCTATCCCCCGCTTTGCGACGCGTAGAATTTGCCGGAAACTGGCGATTTCGTCGGCAGAGTAATTTTCCCGCCCGACGAGGCCTGAGGTCAAAACGATCGCGTCCGGATCCGTGACGAAGCCGAGGCACTCCATCCGCGGCAGCGGGGACGATACCCACTCCACGACCTCGCCGGATCTAGAGCCGTAGACGGCCGTTGCGCGCCCGCTGCCGAGAGCGAGAGGGTCAGATGCGCCCTCGACCTCGAACGCGGTCCGCTGAACCTCTTCGCGCGAGATCCAGATGCCCGCGGCCGCGGCCGCCGCGGCGATCGCCGCGATAACGTTCGCCGACGACCCGCCGGCCCCTTTCCCCGCCGGAATGTTATCGAGCACCAGCAGATCGCCGCCGCAATCGCCAATTTCGTAGTTGTCTAGAACGAGCCTGGCGGCGTCCAGCGACCTCTGTTTCCATGAGGGAAAAACGTTGATCTGGCGGCCGGCTTTGAGGTGAAACTCTGCCACCGCGACCTTGTCTGCGCGGGGAAGCGTAATCAGGGCCGTTCGGACATTCCCCCGCTTGTCCCGCGTAGGACCCTGGATAATTTCACCCCAGTGGCTCGACTGTATCGCTACACCATTCTGAGATATCCGTATTTCCCGTTTTTCGTTCTTATACGTCAGCTCCTGTTTTCTACCACCGATCTCCCGGTTCGGGACAATCTTGGCGTCTTGGCAGTCGGGGACGAATCCCGCTTCGCGCGCTCCCGAATGCTGGATTCGGAAAGCGAATTGGGACCTGCCTCTCCCCGGCGAGCTGTCGTAGGAACGGGATTCCGGCCGATTTTCGCCGCCCATACATCGACGTATAACGCGAATTTTCGCGTCCGTCAAGCGACTTTTCGCGACTTTTCGCGCGAATATTTTTCGGCCCAGGAGCGTTATAAGTAGAAACACCCCCGCACGACCCGAAACCGGGCGGCGAATCCATCGCCCTATAAGCGATTCTTATGCTAACCTAAACGCCTAGTTTCGCTTGCGCCTACGAGGAATCTCTGGATATTCGACCGTAATTCGCGACCTGAATCCATGGAAAAGAAACAAGCACTCGAAGGACAGTCCGTCAGAAGCCTGCGCCTGTCGCGCGGGATGAGCCAAAAGGCGTTCTCAGAACAAGTCCTCGGCGACCAGACCGACCACGGCTTCAAGTCCCTCTCTAAGATCGAGAAGGGTTCTCAGGCGCTGTCCCTGAGCCAGCGCAAAAAAATTGAAGCGTACTTCAGTACTTCTATCGAGGATCTCGTTTCAAAAAGCCAACAAGAGAAGCCTCGGACGCCGTCACTTATTCTTCTATCGAATGAAGATTACTTCACGTTCCACGCCGAATTCATCGACGAAGCTTGTGGCGCGTTTTCGGAAACAGGGGGGGGGAAGGAAGCCGCAAGCACAGTTCCCGCGGAAGTGTGGTTTTTCCACCCTGATAAGGATCTGCCCGTATTCACGTCGAAAGAGGTGAGGGATAGGTGGATAAACAACCTTCGCCAAGGGGTCAATCACCACCTCGTCTTTCCGCTGCCAGTGACGTCCGCAGATGATCTCAAAGTATTCTTCTCCCTGGCAACCGAGTTGACATATGTGATACAAAAGAGTGAGGAACAGAGGTTACAAACCCGCCAGGGCGAAATATGTTTCTGGGCGATCAATCCGGGAATGGCCACAGAGAACCCTGCGGCGAGCCGCTACCGCGACTACGTCCAGGACTATAGACGCCGGAAGCTCGCTGGCTTGTCGGTGCGACCCGCTATAGAAGCGGCGAGCAACCCTAGCCTGGAAGCCATTCTGCGACTCCGCCGGGTAGTTCTGGGAACTGCGCCGAATTCCCCTATTCCCCCATACGCGGCGACGTTCCTCCACGACGTTGATTCCGACCGCCTAGGGAACGGCGTGTCCGGATGGCTTTTCTACGGGAGCCATACTCGCGCCTGGATCAGCGAACTCCCGAACGATCTCCGAAAGGCCCAGACAATCGATAGAAACGGGGAACTCAAATGATTAGACCAACAATACCATTAGTCACTTTGTCTGCAGTATTAGCACTAACGATCGGTCTAGCGTATCTGGGATGTAACCAGACTGCCGATACCCGACCACACCCCGAGAGGGGCGCCGCCACCCAGCCTTCATCGACGCTGCAACCGAATGCAGTGAGGTGGGGCGGCCCCAAGAACATTTCCATGCTTCCGCTTATCGCTGAGCATCAACATTTATTCAAGAAGGAGCGGCTGTCTGCGACCTTCGTCGAAATCCAAACCGGCAAGAAAGCACTGGACGCTCTCCGCACCGGTGATATCGACTTGGCGGTTATAGTCGACATGAACGTAGCGCTTGCCGGCTTTGAGAAAGCAAAAGATATCCGCGTCCTAGCCGGCATAGAAAAGAAGCGCGATGATGCCTTGATCGTATCCAGCCCAGAAATTCGGGAGCCGGACGACTTGGTGGGGCAGACGATTGGAGTGACTCTCGGAACGACAAGCCATGCTTTCCTGGTTCAATTTCTCAAAGCAAATGGCCTGAAGGTCAGTTCTGTCATTCTACAGAATATGCCTCCGCCGGCGATTCAAGCGGCTTTGCTAAACGATAGCCTGAAGGCCGGCTGCCTCTGGCAGCCGTTCAGGAATAGCGTGCTAACCGCGAGGCCGGACTCTTTAAAGGAATGGAACGACTCTAGAATCTACACCTCGTACGTACTACTCGCATGCTCAGAAACCTTTCTCAAGTCGGCCGGCGCCGAGTCCAGTAAGCAGAATCCCATCGTTTCTTTTCTAAAAGCGCTCATCGGCGCAGAGCACTATGTCGGCAAGAACCCGGCGGTCGCCCGACGTATAATAGCGGACAGACTAGGAATTCCGGCTGACGTTATGAATAAAATATGGGGCGAGTACGAACTCAAGGTTTTTCTTAACGAAGAGTTGCTATCCCTTTTGAAAGGGGAGGGCGATTGGATCAGCGAATTGATACCCGAGCATAAAGACAAGGCGGCACCGGATTACCGACACTTTATTCACGAAGCGATCCTTAGATCACTGGACGCAAAACGCGTTCGAAACCTCTAGATGCGCCGTATATTGCTTGGCATAGGCCTGATCGCCGCGGCCTGGAGCTTTTTCCACTACAGTGGGATGGCAAGCCCCAGCATCCTGCCGTCCCCGGTGGATTCCATGCAGAGGCTGTGGACTTTGTTGTCGTCCGGGAAGCTTAACTCGGACCTACTAACATCAGCGAAACGCTGGGGCGCCGGTTTCCTTTTGGGAGTGCTAGTCGGCTCCCCTATCGGTCTAGCGATGGGATATTCCCGATGGATTAACCTGCTCTTTGATTTTCCCGTAGACTTTTTTCGCAGCCTCCCCGTAACAGCTTTGTTTCCGGTATTTCTGCTCGCGTTTGGTATCGAAGACGCGAGTAAAATCGCTATGGTGGCGACGGCCGTCGCCTTCGTTATGATCGTGACGGCCAGCTACGGCGTCCGGCAAGCACCGTATACCCGCCAGCAAATGGCACAGGTTTTTGGCGCTTCTCGGCTGCGAAGGTTCCTTGATATCGTTTTGCCAGAAGCCGTAGGGCAAATTGTTACCGGAATGCGAATCAGTTTGGGAACGTCGCTGATCGTAGTCGTCGTCGCCGAAATGTTCATCGGTTCCCGATTTGGACTGGGCCAGCGACTCTATGACGCATATAGCATCAACGCCGTATCGGATATGTACGCCGTAGTAGTTCTGGTTGGCGTTATCGGCTATTTCCTCAATATCTCTTTTCGTTTTTTAGAACGGCGTCTCGTTTTTTGGGTCGGTGTATGATCACGCTTCGACAGGTCTCGAAGTGGTATGCATCACCTCGTAGAAAGACTATCGCCGTTAAGGATATCAATCTTACGTTCGAGCGCGGTAAGATCACAACCATATTCGGCGCAAACGGATCCGGAAAATCGACTCTGCTAGCCATTATTTCCGGTCTTATCTCCCCAGATACCGGCACAGTCCAGTTTTCGCCCGATAATCCCCGCATCGGCTACGTCTTTCAGGATTTCCGCAACAGCCTTCTCCCGTGGCGAACCGTACGAAGTAACATTCTCCTTCCAATCGCCTGGCAAGGAAAGACTTTATCCGCAGGGGAAGACAGGCTTAAAAAACTTCTGTCCTTATTTACGATCGATCTGCCCTTGGATCGATACCCTCACCAGATATCGGGAGGCCAAGCTCAGATGGCATGCCTCCTTCGAGCTCTGATAATTGAACCTCAAATAGCCGTTCTGGACGAACCCACATCGGCCCTCGATTATACTCTACAGTCGCAGACGGTTCTTCAATTGCAGCGCCTCTGGTCCGATGAGTCGATTACAACGATCATTGTTTCACACGATCCTGACCAAGCTATCCTACTGGCAGACCGTATCGTCATCATGGGACCGGGCTGCGTTTCGGAACTAGTTGACGTCCGCCTGCCACGTCCGCGGACTCTTGCGACGACTTATACCGCCGATTTTCTCAAGCTACGCGAATTGGTGCTATCGAGGTTCGACATTACGTGCAATAACGTATCCGACAAAACGAATAAGTAGTTACAGGCCGAGTAATACATTCAACCGAGGACTATCATGAGCAATTTCTATAGTAATAAAGACGTCTGCATTCTCGGGGTGAATTCCGCATACCATGAGCCTTCGGCTTGCTTGATACGCAACGGCGAGCTCGTAGCGGCGGCCGAAGAGGAGAGGTTTAACCGCTTGCGGCACGGAAAACCCGCGAACTTGAGAAATCCGCACTGGCTACCAGAGTATTCTATTCAGTACTGTCTTAAGGAAGCCGGAATCGATGCGGATGCCGTTACGCTGATCGCGTACTCCCTCGCACCTGAATTACGTCTGGCGTCGAACGTCGACGTGGATACCGTGACAGTACCGGGCCACGCCGGTACCCGAGAAGGCGAGGAATATTTTTTCGAGTTGCTCCGACTCGTGCCCCGGCGGCTGAGTTTAGTGCTTGGAGAAGACGTGAGCGCCCTATTCCAGTGGATTGAACACCATCTCTGCCACGCCGCTAGCGCTTTCTTCGTGTCGCCTTTTACAGAATCCGCTGTCTTAAGCGTCGACGGAATAGGCGAAATCACGACCACGTGGATGGGATACGGCAAAGGTAACCGTCTCTCCCAAATCCGCGAAATCAGGTACCCAAATTCGTTAGGTTTCTTGTGGACGAAGCTGTCACGCTTCCTGGGCTTCGGAAGTTATGGCCAATGGAAAGTCATGGCGCTAGCCGGCTATGGGGACCCCAACCGTTACTATGATGTCTTTCGCACTTTCATCACTTATGAAGGATCGGGAGACTTTAAAGTCGACCCGAGTACTTTGGAATTCCGAGCAAATAGCTATGCTTCTCTGGAACGCTTGCTCGGAAAACGAAGGGAAAATGAAGATCCCATTGACGATCGCCACAGAGATATAGCCGCCGCGCTTCAACAAATAACGAATGAAGCCTTGGTCTCGATGACTCGTTGGTTACGCGCTCAATCCAATACCAAGAACCTTTGCATAGCGGGCGGCGTCGCTCTAAATTGCGTAGCGAACCGCGCAATACTGGAGTATTCCGGTTTCGAAGACATTTTCATTCAACCCGCTGCCAACGATGCCGGTACAGCTTTGGGCGCTTGTTTCTACGTTTGGAACCAGGTACTCGGCCGGGAACGGAATCAAGCGATGACCCACGCTTACCTAGGCCCGTCCTTTTCTCGCGAGGCGGCATGCCTGGTTACTCAAATTAACCCGGAAGCGGTCCAAAGACCAACCGATCTAGCTGAGCGAGTCGCACGACTGATAGCGGAAGGGAAGACGATAGCGCTGTTCCAAGGTCGTATGGAATTTGGCCCTCGAGCTTTGGGAAATCGCAGCATCCTGGCCGACCCGAGGCGGTCTGACATGACTCACATTTTGAACGATACTGTTAAGCAACGCGAGTGGTTTCGTCCCTTCGGGGCCAGCGTTCTGTCCGAATATGTTCAGGATTGGTTCGAGGTTAGCCGGCATGTAGCAGCGAATGCGTATATGATAATGGCGTATCGGGTGCGCCCTGAGAAGCTCGGATCTATTCCGGCGGTCACCCACGTAGACGGAACCACGCGAATACAAAGCGTGGTTTCCGAAACGAGCCCTATGCTGCACCAGGTAATTGAAGAGTTTTATCGCGTGACCGGAGTACCTCTTGTACTAAATACGTCGCTCAATGAGAGTGAGCCTATTGTTTGCTCGCCTTCCGATGCTCTTCGCACATGTTTAAGCGCAGGAATTGATTACCTGGCGGTCGAAGGCCACCTTATCCATGTAGCGCTTTGCGATCGTAGAATTGCTGCGGTAATGGAAACGATTTCTGCCGTACACAACGATCGACCGGCGCCGAGAGCTTACGAGCGTTTCGTTACCGATGACGTCGGAGCTCCAGCATATTCTATGGCGCCAATAGAGTCCGGAATGCTTCACGAAGACGTTTACGAAGTTTTTATGAGCCGGTAAAGAATAAGGTGGGATCGGAGCTACCGGTAATCGAAGCCAGACACGAACGAAGAATTCTCTCTCTCGTACCGGTAGCGGGTAAAGCTTTGTCGCCCAACGCTTTCGTCGAGTACTACGGCGATTTGCTATCCGACTGGGAATACGAGTTTCTACACTCCTCGAAAGACCTACTGGAGACGAAAATACGTTTTCCAGCCTGTTTACAAACTCCGCATGCTATCGCTGGCGACGGGGACCGTCGAATCCACGTTGATTATATTGACGCCCGTCGTTCCGGCTCGCGTTCGGCCTTCTGGGAATCAGAACGAATCCAATTTAAGGGCTGCCGGCCGAATAACAGCGATCTAGACTTCCCAGCAGAGTCGCTTCCGTTTGGGTCAAATAGTATTGTGCACTATCGAATCCCTTTCGGTGTAATGACAGCGGAGGCGGTACTCCGGGAATTACTGGGCTACTGCTTCTGCCGGATCCATAGTATTCCCTGCGTTGCGTCACCTATTCTTATATATGCTTATGCTGGAAAGACGACGGATGCTCAGTTTTGTTGCTTGCTGCGCGTAACCGAAGGTCGGCGTGTCGAGTCGTTTCTCAGAATGGAAAAGTTGTCCGTTTCTCAACTTATCTCAAAGCCGCGCGACCAGTCGGAACTAACAGGCTCTGAGGTACGGATTGAGGAATTGAACTCGCGTTGGTATGCGGATCAAAAGAGCCGATGGTTATCTGAGGCTCACTTCCGGGGCGGCTTCCGAGGCTTACTCAACAACAATATCGGTAACGATATCGTAAAAAACGCATCGGACGGCAAACGGAGCCTTTTGCTCTGTGACTTCGATACATTTAAACTTATTAGACTTCCCGCTTCGCCGCTAAGTGGCTTTCTTGAAGCTTTTGTCC
The DNA here is from genome assembly GCA_964450715.1 of uncultured Sandaracinaceae bacterium. GTDB lineage: Bacteria > Myxococcota_A > Polyangia > Polyangiales > JAFGIB01 > CAYVFC01. The sequence continues at coordinate 24,681 of CAYVFC010000014.1, forward strand.
TCCAATGCGTTATTGAGGTCGTGAAGGGCAGCTTACCAATTCTTTTTTTTGCGCGAATTCCGTCAGGTTTTGATCTCATACAAACGGCCCGCCTTGTTGGCGAAGCTTACCGTAGAAAGAGTTCTCTCTGGAACGCCTACATTCATCGCTTCCGGCTCAAAGCTCACAACCTCTCGTGGAATACGGATGGTTTAGAGTCCGCTATCGACCACGCGTTCGAGACGCCCGCCTTTCTGGAAGCGAGTTGCAGCGTGATTTTAAGCGAATACGCTCTGCTGCGCCACAGTCGCCACGACAAACGAAAATACGAGGGGCACGATGTCTTTTAGCCCGCCTGACAGTGTGAACTCGTGATCGTGACAGAATTATCCATGCCGAGAGCCGATTACGTCTTGGTGAATTCCGAAATTTATACAATGAATACTAGGCATCCGTGGGCTGAGTCGGTAGCGGTCGCCGGCAACCGTATCTGTCACGTCGGTTCGTATGCTGAGACACAGCGTTTTATTACTCCTGACACTAATGTGGTCGATCTCGACGGCCGCTTCCTAATGCCGGGGTTCATCGATGCCCACATTCATCTCAGACCTCATATGCTACCGGTGTTATGCGAGTATGGAATCACTAGCGCCCAGTCGATCGGCGAGGTCGACGACGTTCAGGAGTATACTCGATTGGCGACAGCGGGCTCGCTGACCACGAGGTTAGGAATACGACTACCGATCGAAAGCTGGGAAAGTTTTCCTCGATGCCGGAAAATTGCCGACTGCACAAGCGGAATGGTAGAAGTCAATGGCCTCAAAACCTACGCAGACGGCATGTTTCGAAACCGTACAGCTTTACTACTTGAGCCGTACATGGATTCGACGACAAACAAGGGTTCCCTTTCAAATCTATTCTCTAATTCCGAAGAGACGGACTGTTTTTTTGATAAAGCCGTATCCGTAGGAGCGGATATAAGCGTTCACGCTATTGGAGACGCTGGCGTTCGCATTTTGCTGAACCACTACGGTCAACTGATCAAAAGGCACGGCATAGTTAACCATAGGCTAAGAGTTGTTCACGCCTCCCTGGTTTCGCCCGCGGATTTTACTACGTTCGGCAAATTGAACCTAATAGCGGAGGTTAATCCTTATCACGTAGAAGCTATACCGTGGCTGAACGGCGTCCTCGGTAAGAGTCGGATCCGATGGGCGTTTGCGTTCCGCACACTAAAGGCGAACGGCGCCCTTTTATGCTTTGGTTCGGACGCGCCTGGACCTTCTGAAGAACCGGAATTCCCTATCTCCCCGCTACTCGGTATCCAGTCTGCTGTTCTGCATCCCAACTTAGACGAGAGAATAACCCTCCCTGAGGCGCTATCAGCCTATACAATAGCGCCAGCTTACGCGACGCGATCGACAAACCATAAAGGCACACTAGAAGCTGGAAAACTAGCCGACATGGTTGTGCTCTCCGAAAGCCCCTTTAGGATTTCACCGCTAAAGATCGGCGCGATTGAAGTCGTTCGAACTTACGTCGGTGGTAAACTCGTTTATTCGAACTAAAAGGACTTCTTCGTGGGCGTCACCGCGTAATTTGGTGGACGATTGTTCAGGAACGATGAGGGGAACGAAGCGGGCGAGTGTTCTGCCTCTGCTGTAGCCGGTCAGGAGGGGTGGAGTTTATGCAGTGTAAGGGGTTAGAGGAAAGGGTCCAAACGGACTCCTGGCGGACATCAGCGCGGCGTCGGCGACGAGTCTTTAGCCCCTCGTAAAGCGCGAGCGCTCCTATAGCCGGAAGAGCTGCCGGGCGAACGAGATGCTGCCGAGCTCTGGGGCGACAAGCTCTCTGGAGTTCAGGTCAGCCGCGCCCAGATCGAAGTCGAGCGAGATCCGAGAAGACGAAATCTCACTTGGCGCCGGAGAGAACCAGTGTGTAGCAGTATCGCTCATTGCATGACGGCGTAAACGGGGGCTCATTCTTCTTCGGGAGAGAAGCGATCCTCAGGTGATCTCCACGCGCCGAAGCGTTTCAGGGTATCCGTCCCACCGAGCAGCTCGCGCGCTCGATTTACGCGCTCGAGAACATTGCGTTGCTCGTCGCCAGTGATAGACGATGCTCTACGCTGCGCATCTTCGAAGAAATCTTCGATATTACGCGCAAGCGCCCAGGCCTGGACAATCTCGAGCAGTTGTTCGCGGCTTTCCTTGAGAGCCTCGGCGCGGCGGCGTTCTTCTTCCTCGCGCACCCATTCGCGGTGCTGTTCTTCCCAGATCTTGTGCTGTTCTTCCGCGCGACGGTCGGCCTCTTCGATCAGCCTAAGGATGGTGGCCGTTTCACGTCGTAGCACCCTTCCGATGGTTTCGATTTTCGCGAGAAGATCGCCGGGGTTGGCCTCGTGCCATTCCTTTCCCCACTTTACGCGCCAGTCCGGCGAGTACGCTCGAAGAGATAGACGACCGGTGGGCATGAAGTCTTTATGAACCCATCCGCCCGGAAAGTGCGTCCGGCGGACCTTCCGCGGCGGCAGATCGGAGACGCGAACCAGACCGCCCTTCTCGGATTGCACTTCGACCTCTTCGGCTGGCTCGTAGAGCGTGAGCCCTATAGGCACGGCCTTGACAAAAACGACGGTTGATCGAATAGGCGCCCAGGTAATTGACGAGTACAGGTCTCTACTCGCGTTTTTTCGGTGGTCGAGTTTTGTTCGAGAATAGGCTCTATCCGTCGGGGCGAATTCGACGGAATGCCCCTGATTTTCGAGCGCGAGGAAGAGCTGGTTCGCTGTATCAAGGGCCCGCGTCAAGCATTCCTTGGAAACGAAGATATCTACTAGCAACTTCTTGGTCGGCCTGAGGTAACCGGTTTCCGTGACACGCGCCGCCTCAAAATGTTCACGTGCGCCCTTGAGCAAAGGATGCTCGCTTGGTCTTTCGGTCGGTTCGCGTTTGTTAGTCGTTTTCCCTGCCTCTTGTAGCTCGCCTTTCTTTCTCTTTTTTTCCGGCCGAGAAACCTCTACCCTCGGGCTTTCGGGTTGCTCCTTCTTCCGCTGCGGTCGAGGGCGACGAGCGAGCCGCGGTAACCTTTGCGGCGTCGCTTCCCACGACCACTCCAGTTCCTGCCCTGGTACAGGTTCGGGGAGCTCAGGACTGTTACCGTCCACGCCAGATAAGGTCGAAGCGGTCACGTTATTTGCGGTTCGGGAACGGCGCGTAAGGGAGTCGACGGAAAGGCGGCGAGATCGCGGGGGAAACCCGGACGACGGCGCGTTCCGTTCCGGTTTTCGCTTAAGGGTTGGGAACGGGAACGGCGAGCAGTCCGTTGAGGCGCTGCACGCGGCCTGAAGCTTCGAGTTGGGCGAGGATCTCGCCGAGCCGCTCGTTGCGGACCGACAGAGCGGTTCGCAGGTCGGTTCGGGTCATGGGCTTGTGTAGCAGGGTGGAGATGACGCGGTCGAGCAGAGGGTCCGGCTGAGGTTGCTCGACCTCGTCGGCGTCGCCGATCACGACGATATGCGGCTCGGGTTCGGTGGCGAGCTCGACAGCGACGGGCTGGGGGCTGGGCAGGGAGCGGTGCTCGGCCTGAAGCAGCAGCCGTTGTTTTCGGGGCAGCAGGTACAGGTTGCTGTCCGACCAGGCATGCAGGTCACCGGAGCCACGCAGTGCCTGTCCGGGCTGCTCTGCGGCGGACTTGCGGACATGGTGGACGAGCACGACGGCGACGCGGTACTGGCGCTGCAGCTGGCGCAGGTAATGAAGCAGTCCGCTGACGTCGGCGGCGGAGTTTTCGTCGGAGCGGTGCAGCCTGACGAGCGGATCGAGCACGAGCATACGGGGCTCGAGTTTTTCCAGGGTGATGGCGAGTCGCTGTTGATGCTCGTCGCTGTCGAGCCTGAGGTTGTCCTCGGTGATGAGGCCGATGGCGAGGCGGGCGATATCGCCGATGCCCCGGGCACGGGCGATGGCGTCGACGCGATGCTTGATGGCGCAAGCGCTGTCCTCTGCGGCGTACAGCAGCACGTGGCCCTTGTGGTGGACGGGGTAACGGCCAAGGCTGGCCGCTGGCGACGGCGACGGCGAGCTCCAGTGCGAGCCAGGTTTTTCCTGATTATCCCGCGTCCCGGATTATGCCGCGTCTTCCTCCGTCCTGCCGCACCGACGCACAGTTGGTTCTGGACTACGCGGCATAATCACAGGCTCTCAAGGTAGGCCATGAGGACGTCATCGGGCTGGAAGCGGGCAGCATCCCCTTTGATCGGCGCCGTCCGGGCAAGCGCCCGCTCCTTGAGGCGGATGTCGGCGTGGAGGTACATCTGGGTCGTCTCCACCGACTCGTGGCCCAACCAGAGTGCGATGACGCTGAGGTCGACGCCTTGCTCGCGCAGTGCCATGGCCGCCGAGTGACGCAGCACGTGGGGAGCAACGCTCTTCTCAGCGATCGACGGGCAGATCTTGGTTGCGGCGTGTACGTGCTTCGCGACCAGGCGTTCGACCGCGTCGGTGCTGATCCGACGGCCGCGGGAGCTCGGGAAGACCGGATCCCTGGGGGCAGGGCGCTGCTCGTCGCGCCACGCCTCAAGCGCCGTGACCGCGTCGCGGCGCAACGGTGTGCAACGGCGCTTGCGACCCTTGCCATCGCATCGCACATGCGCGCCCGTGCTCAGCACGACGTTCTCCCAGCACAGGGACGTCAATTCGGAGACACGGAGGCCCGTCTGCACCAAGACGAGGAGGAGCGTTCGGTCCCGACGGCCGATCCAGGTTGATGGATCCGGCGCTGCAACAAGCGCCTCGATCTGGTCGCGCTGGAGAAACTCGATCGTTCTCTTCTGATAGCGCTTCTGGGGGATGGCGAGAATTCGCTGGCTGAGCAGGACGTGGGCGGGTTCGTTCATCGCTACGTGGCGGAAGAACGATCGAATCGCCGCGAGCCGGTTGTTCCTCGTCCTGTTTGTATTTCCGCGCTTCCCCTCGATGTAGTCGAGGAAGTCGATCACGAGGGAAGGGTCCAGATCCTCAAGCGCGAGATCGGAAGGCTTCTCGCCCAACCGGTTCGTTGCGTACCGGAGCAGAAGCCGAAAAGTGTCTCGGTAGCTGGAGACCGTGTGCGGGCTCGCCCGCATCTGGCGCTGGAGACGACCGGTGAAGAAGCTCTGCAGCAACGCGGCTAACGTGGTGGCGCTCACAATGCACCTCCCGACGCGTCTCGTTGTGACCGGTGCGCCGCAAGATCGAGAAGCTCGGGGACCGCCTGCAGGTACCAGTAGACTTGGTCGGGTGTCTCGTGGCCGAGGTAGGTGGCAAGCTTGGGAATCTCGCGATCGACGTCGGCACCCGCTCGATACCAGCCGATGAGCGTGGAAACGGCGAATCGATGCCGCAGATCGTGAAGTCGCGGCCCGCGGCCGCGGCGACCGTCCACCGTCGGCGCCCGCAGGCCGATGCTGTGGGAGACCGTGATGAAGTTCTTCTCGGCCGACCAAGCGGAAACGCGGCGACCTCGCTCGGAGACGAAGAAGGCGGGCGTGTTCACGCGCGGCAGGGTGTCGTCTCTCTTCTCCGAGTAGCGGCCGAGGACGTCATTGGTCGTAGCGTCGATCGGAACGAGTCGAGATTTGCCGCCCTTGCCGACCCGAACGATGAGGACTTCTGCCTGGAGATCGACATCGTCCCGGTCGAGCGCGACTGCCTCCCCGATGCGCATGCCGGTCACGGCGAGGAGGCCGAACAGAGTCGAATGCGTGCAGCCGCGTAACCCCCGGTCCGAAGGCAGAGACAGCGCGGTTGACACGAGGCTCTCGACCTCCTGCGGGCTGTAGATGTACGGCACCGGCCGCTGGTAGCGCCGGGGCAAGAGGCGCCACGCGGGGATTTCGGTGCGGCGATCCTCCGCGCTCCTCCATGCCGCGAAGCGGCGGACCGTGGCGAGCCGATCTGCGTGGGTAACCGAGCTGGCCTCGGGATCCGCCTGCGCCCACCGAAGTGCCAGCTCAGTTGTGATGAAGTCTGCCCCCTCGCCTTCGAGGAACCGCACGAAGCATGGAAGCACCTGCCCCGTCCGGCGCAGCTTGAAGCCAAGCGCGCGGCGAAGGGCGAGGTACTCGTCGAGCGCCTGTCGGAGGCCGGTCATCGCGCCCCTCCGCTGTTGGGCCAGGGCTGCGCGAGGGAGCGCAATGCCTCGATGTCGACCTTCGCGTAGATGGCAGTCGAGCTTGGCGAGCGATGCCGAAGGACCTCCGCGATCTCCGCCATCGATGCACCCGACCGGATCATTTGACGGCCCAGGGTGTGCCGCAGAAGGTGTGCGCCTCGGACTGGCGGTGCAAGCCCCGCCCTCTTGAGGGCCACGCGCACAACGGTACTGATAGCCCCTCGTCCGCCAAGCTGGCGCACCGGTGCACAAAGGCGGAGAAAGACCCGTCGCGTCGGCGCGGTGGCACGGTCGTTCTTCAGGTACAAGGCGAGGGCCTTGCCGACCTCGGTCGGGAGCGGAAGTCGATCCACGACATCGCCCTTGCCTCGGACAACGATCTCCCCCGACCTCCAGCGGATGTCGTCGAGTTCGAGAGCAGCCACCTCGGCGGCTCGAAGACCGAGGCGGACCAGGAGAAGGAGGATCGCGCGATTGCGTCTTCCCGCCGGGGTGCTCGGGTCGCAGGTTTCGAGCAGCCGGCCGACCTCCTCAGGCGACAGGTAGCGATCGACGATTGGCCGGTGGATCGTCTGCGCAGTCAGCGGCGCCGTCGACAGGTCCGTTACCGTGACGCCCTGGATGAACAGGAAGCGAAGGAAAGAGCGCAGCGCTGACGCCAGATAGGCGATGCGCTTCGGCGACAGCGCCGGAGCGCGTTCTATGAGGTACTTCCCAACGTCTGACGCCGTGAGTAATCCGAAATCCACCCCTCCGGGGCCGAAGCGTCGGACGAGGAAATCGCCGACCACCGCGACGTACCCCTCGATGGTGCCCTCGGCAGCGCCGCGTTCCCTGCGCATGTACGCCGCGTAACGTTGCGCGTGAATGACCACGGGAGAGTCGTCAGGGCTCGTGGAGGGCGGTGGGGTCACACCCTCAGCCCGCAAGTGCGCGAGCATGAGGACGGACGCTGCACGTCGACGCTCGCGCTGCGTCCACCGATCATCGAGGTACTCCTCGATCGCTGCCTCGCCGAGGCTGCCAGCCGAGAGGTTGCGATCCGCCATCCACCGGCCGAGATCGGCCGCAAGAACGACGTTTGACCGACAAGACCACGGTGTGTATCCGAGATCGACGAGTCGCCCGACGAACGAGTCGAGCCAGGGCCCGAGCAAACTGGACCTCAGCCGAGGCGCTGCGAACGGATAGGTGTAGAACTTTTCCAGCATGTCGTCTCCTTTCCTGGCGTGATTGCCAGCAGTGGAGACGACACCTGATTATGCCGCGTAGTCCAGAACCAACTGTGCGTCGGTGCGGCAGGACGGAGGAAGACGCGGCATAATCCGGGACGCGGGATAATCCGGATTATGCCGCGCGCGGCATAATCCGTACTTGGGCGTGCCGCCGATGAATCCGACGGCCTGCTCGGCCCAGAGGTTTTCGACCAGCCAGCGCTGGTCGCTGTCCGGTGCCTGGATGTGGGCGATGCGGGTGACGGCAAACGGTTGCAAGGGTATCTCCATCGCTTCGGGTCGACCGTCCGGCGGGGGGGGGGGGGGGCCGGGCGGGGGGGGGGGGGGGGGGGGGGGCCCGGGGGGGGGGGGGGGGCCGGCGCGGGGGCCCCAA
>CAYVFC010000014.1:32430-87720 GCA_964450715.1 uncultured Sandaracinaceae bacterium
TACCCCGGTTCCCTCCCGCGCTGGGGGCCCCCGGCCCGCGGGGGGCGGGCGGCCGCGGCACGGGCGGGTGGGTCAAGAGGTCAACCGAGAGGAGTCAGGTGCAAGGCCTTGCGCACGACCTCGCGGTCGATGAGCCGCTGGTCGTCTGCGGCGGCCAGGCGCAGCGACGCCAGGGCGAGCACGTCGATGCTGCGCAGCAGCCCGCCGCTGAGCTCGTGCAGCACCGCCAAGCCGTCGGCGGTGAACAGCTCGTTGCGTGCGCCGGCGTCGTCCAGGCGCTTTCGGACGTAGGCCGCGGTCATCTCGGGCGAGCCGGGGGGCAGCTCGACCTTGGTGTGGATGCGGCTGAGAAGCGAGCGGTGAACGCCCAGCCGCAACCGCTCGTGTAGCTCGGGCAGCCCGACCAGCACCAGCGACAGCAACGGCTCGCTGTCCCAGCGGAAGTTGGTCAGAAGGTGCAAGTGCCCGAGCGTGCTGTCGGGCATCAGGTGCACCTCGTCGAGCACGATGACGGAGTGGATGCGCTGCTCGGCGGTGGCGGAGGCGCATTCGCGCTGGATGGCCTCGAACATGGCGGCGGGAGTGGCCTTGGGCTCGATGCCGAGCGCGTAGCACAACTGCCGGTAGAAGTCCCTGGGTCCCAGGGTGACGTGGACCACGTACTGCAGGCGGTAGTGCACGGGGGACAGGCGCTCCTTGAGCGCCCGCTGCACGCAGGTCTTTCCCACGCCGGGCTCGCCCAGCACCAGTGCGTGCTGGCGGTGGTCGACCGTGTCGGCCAGCCTTCCGAGGGCCTGCTCGCGACCCTGGTCCATCCAGAGCAAGTCGGCAGGGATATGCTTGTCAAAAGGCTGTCGGCTCAGCCCGAAGGCCTGCTGTACCCGGTCACTCATCGGATACCTCCCGCGCCTTGTGCAGCAGCGCCGCGATGGGGTCGAACGGCGTGCTGGCAACGGCTGGCTCGGAGCCGGCATGGGTGGTGCCGTCATCAGCGGACGCGGCACCCCGGTTGCGGTGCCGGTTTGTGACGGGATTGCACAGCCCGAAGCGCACGGGCTGCTGCTGCCAGCTGGCGCGCAATGCTCTCTCGGTCAGGCCATCGACGACCACGCTGATCTGCTTTCCGGCCAGGTGGCGGCCGGCGACCTCGTAGGTCTTGCCGTCCAGGTCGAAGGTGCAGTCCTTTCGCACCTGCCGGCTCACCGAGACCTCCAGCGCCCGGGCGAGTTGCTCGGGCGTAAGCGGTGCAGGCCGGCGGGCGATGCCATCGAGGTAACGTCGCCGCGGTGTCTCGCCCATCAGCGCGGCATGAGGCCGCCGGTGATAGTCCGTATCCAGCCAGGCCCATAGCGCCTGCCCGACCTGGTGGACGCCCGCGGTCGCGGGCAGGTGGTCGGTGCAGCGCTGGCGCATTGTGCGCCAAAATCTTTCCATTTTTCCACGAGACTCGGGTGAATGAGGCTGTGCATGTACCAGCCGTATACCGAGACGCTTGCAGACCAGCTGCAGTACCTCTCCGCGATAGCAGGCGCCCCAGTCCAGGTACAGGGTCGTGGGAGCCGGGTGGCGGAGCAACGCCCCACAGAATACCTCGAGCATGTCCTGCTCGCGCTCCTGAGCTCGTGGCATCAACGCCGGGCAGTAGCGGCTGGCGTCGTCCAGAAGCCCGTGGACCAGCACGCGGCGCGCTCGGCCCTGCTCATCGAGCTGCTTGAGGTGGCATACGTCGCCGTGCCACAGCTCCGAGGGGTGCTTGGCCTGCCAGCGGCGCCGCTGCACGTCCTGTCCGCGCTCGGCCCGCCGCTTGGACAGCCGGGGCAGTCCGGCCGAGCGGTACAACCGCCGCAGGGTCGACTCCGTCAGCTGGTCCTCGGACACGATCCCGTTGCGCAACGCCTCGGACAGCACCATGTCCGCGGCCGCCGACGGGTGCTCGCGGCGAATCTCCAGCAACAACTCGCGCTGCTCATCGTCGAGCTTGAGCGCGAAGCCGCGGGCTCGGGGCTTGGGCAAAAGCCCTGAGGCCAGGTCGGCCTTGGCGTCGTAGTACCAGCGCTGCAGCGTCTTGTAGTGGTACTGCCGGGTGAGCCCCGCTCCCGGTGGCCGGTAGCGCCTGGTAGCTCGCTGCTGCAGCTCATCTTGAAGCTGTCCTCGGGAAAGCTCCTGGCTCAAAAGGTCGCCAACAATGCTCAGCCGGAACAGAGCTGTCCGCTCTCGACGGGATGGTTTCGGTGTCTTCATCGCTATCCTCCTCGGGCTTCGAGTGCCCGATCTCCGGAGGTAGCCCATTTCATCCCTGCCGGGCTGACCACCAATGGTGGGCGGATTCTGTGGCCGGCACTCACATGGCGCACCCCCACCGGACGTGCGTTTTCACGGCGGTATGCACCATCTCGCTCCACTGCTTGCCGCCCGACCGCTGCAGCACCAGCACCAGCAGGCCCGAGATGCCCGTCCCCGAGATGCCCGTCCACCAGTGCCTGGCCCGAGCAGCCCAGCGGTCCAGCGAGCGCCACTGGTAGCCCGGATCGCCGAACGCCCGGCTGGTCGCGCCGCGCAGCATCCCCTGCCGGTCGTAAGCCTCGGCCTGCGAAAGGCCTTCGCCGACCGGCTTCCTGGCCACCAGGAAAAACGCCGCCACGATCGCTGCCGCGCTGTACAGGTATCGCGGCATCACCCCCTCGGGCAGCACCACCAGAATCGCACCGCAGTGCGTGCACCTGTACCGGCGCTCCCAGCACTCCAGCACCTGGGCCGGATCGCCCCCGGCAGCGGCAACCAGCAACAGCACCGGCGCCGCCGCCGCCATCCGCGTGCGCACCCCGTGCCCGTGCAGAACCATCCGCTTGCCACACCGGGCCGGCTGCTGGCACCTGGCGCACCGCTTCGGTCGCACGTCATCGACGGCCGGAATCTGCGCCGAGCTGAGAGAACCTAGCCAAAAACGAATCCATTCGGTATTCTTCATTCGCTGGCTCCAATCCAGCACGAGACGGGGCGCCGCGCTGATAACTTGGAGCCCCGTCTCACCTCTATTTTTCTACCGGCCGGAACTGTACCGAAACCGTCTCCGCCGGTGAACCAGCGTGACCGCTCCCCTCCGCCCGAGGGCTCCGGGGAACGGTCACCCTCGTTGCGGCCCCCTCGCCCCCAAAGCCTCAAATAGCGTGACCGGGGAATCGCCGGATCGCCCTAAGTGGAATGGGCGCTAACAAGGACGAACTACACTCTTGCCGACTCTGATCTTCGACCAGTAGCCGCGCGGCGGCCTCGGTACGTTGAGGCGGTCACATACGAGAGCCAGAAAGCCCGAAGCAACTTCGTACCGAGGAGCTACGGCCAACATGGGCTCGGCCCACACCTCTTCGTAAAGCTTCTCGCGAGTCACAGACATTGAAACGATATTACACCAATACACCGGCCAGAGAGGGGCCCCGTGCGGATTCCAGGTCGTTCGAATTCCGTGTATTTTTACGGTGTTACGACCGATTGGCGGCGGCCGCCAAAACGGGCGAAAAAAGGCAGAAGAACTGGTGGCAAGCTACCGCGGCAGTCGTGCGCACACCTTGCGAACCGCGATCATTCCGGAGTCCCCAGGTCCGGGAACCCGCAGTTGAGCAACGAGGGCGGGGGGAAACCTGTTACCTTCAGGGCACCGTCTGGGCCGACGAGGACCTCGACTGGAACGGCGTCGGCCATGTCCGCGGGGCCGTACCTGTCCGTCAAGAAGTGGACTCTCTGGTTGGACGACCCGCGCCATGGAAGGGCAAAGGTTGCCAATTCGTGTTGGAAGTGACCGGTGACCAGTACGTCGGTTAGCGATACCAGGTCCCTCGCGGCCCCCCATACCAACTCGTCGAAGTCGTAACCGGTCCACGTGAATACCGATAGGCCGGCGCGTTGCACTGCACGTCCTACCTCGGCGAGGGCGCGTGCCTGCGCGAAGGGCTCGCCGCCGGTGAAGGTCACGCCCTCGATGCCCGGAGTCGCCGTGATCTCGGCAACGAGGTCGGCTACATCTCGGACGTCGCGGCGGGCGAAGCTCCAGGTATCTGGGTTCCAGCAGCCGGTACACGCCAAAGGGCAGCCCTGGACCCACACCACGAATCGCTCGCCGGGACCGTTGGCGGCGCTTCGGGATAAGGTGCGAGCGACGTTCAGCTGCATCGGTCAGTACGTCCTTTTCACGAGGACCATACGGATGGTCTCGCCCTGGCGAGTTTCCTTGACCAGGTAGCCCATCTTCTTTGCGCGTTCACGGACAGCCTGGCGTTGCGCATCCACGAGTCGCTGGCGTTCTTCCTCCAGGCGGCGGCGCTCCTCGGCTGCGATGCGTTCCTGTTTCGCTGCCCAGTGGAAATGATAGCGAGCGTCGAGCTGAGAAAGCGAGCCCGTACCGAACCGCGGATGGTCGACGTCGCTGACGAATGCCTGGTAACCGGTCGCGGTGGCTAGAAAGCCCACGTCGTTGGAACCGGCACCCAGGTGCTGGCGGCGAATCACAATATTCGCCGTTTGCTTACGACTGTCGCCCCGGTAATCGATGAGTTGTACCGGAGTCTCATGTACCTCGACCTTGGCGTGATCGAATCCAAGGTCGGCAAGTGCTGCGAGCAGGCACTCCTGATCGGTCAAGGGCGTCATCAGGGTTATGTATGCGCTCATGGCTTTTTCCCCACGGACTGCTTGCGCGAGGTGGCCACACGCGCGGTTCCTGTATCGGGTTTTCGCTCGACACATGTGGTGCCGTGCGACAGCCCTTCGAGCAGACGCTCCAGGGCGCGCAGGCAGGTATCGCTATCGAAGCCTTCAGCGTCGGCGGTGATACGGCCCTGGTGGTCGATCTCGATGGTAATGCGCTGTTCCTTCATTCGTTCTCCTGGGCGACGAGCTTGGCAGAGAGGCGATCGGCATCCTGCTCTCCGGCCGCCAGGTCCTCCCACGTCTGGATAGCGAGGTACCGCTGGTTCTTGTGTCTACGGAGTATCCCGGCTGTGGGCAGATCTTCATCAGGTACAACGGAAGCCGGACTGGCATTCGCCGCGGGCGGGACAAACCGCCCGCCGGTGGGGGACGGTCGCGTCGCGGGGCTGGCGGGCGACCGAAACTCGAATTGCTCGGAAGCTCGCTGTTCCAGGTCGCTGATCCTGCTGCCAAGGCGTTTGATTTCCTTGTCCGTCCTCGCCGAATCGTCCGAGAGTTTCCGTTGGCGCGCGATCAGGTCTTTCATAGCCTTTTTATCTGCCGATTTTTGCGACTCCTTGATGGTCGCCAGCTCATCGGCGACGACAGTCCGCCGTCTCTCGGCGTCGTCCAGCGCACGGCGGTGCTTGGCCAGGACGCCTCTCGCGTCGTCGACACGAGAACGCCACGCGACCTCCTGCTTGTCCCGCTCTTCGGTCTCGCGGGCTATTCTTTCCTCCTCCTCCAGGTCGCTCTGGAGCTTCCGGGTCTGTTCTTCAATCTCGGCTAGTCGCGCCAACATTAGTCGGGCACCCGAGCTACCGGCTGCCGAGGGAAGCTGGTCCTCCATCGAGGCAACTTTCTCGAGCAGCCCGTTATGGGTGCGCTCGAAGCCGAGAATCGCTCCGGCGAGCTTCGAGAAAGCGCGTCCTATACGCCCGCGGTTATCCTCGGCTGCCTGGAGCGCATCGCGGACTTTTCCAAGGCGAGAGGACCAGTTCCGGTCGAGTTTGTGCCACCGGTCGACTAGCGCGTCTTCCTCTGTATTGGCTGGGAGTCGAGGCGGCAGCACGATCCAGCGATAGCGCACCGAGAGCGCTAGGGGCTGGGGTTCCGGAAGTGTCGCCGGCGAGGCGTCTGAGACGGCGCTCAGCGTGCTTGCCGTAACGTCATCCACCTCGATTACCTGCTCGGTCTCGATATGGCGAGCGGCTGCCTCGCCCGGAAGCCAGAGGGTCGAACCCGTATGAGCCGGATCACCGAGGCGAAGGTCGACGGAGAAGCGCCATCGGGCCGGCGCTTCGAGAATACGAGCCGCATCGGACGCTTGCTCCGATGTGAGTAGAATGCGTAGTCGCGCTCGGGTTCCGGGAAGCAGAATCTCGCCCCCGTCCGATCCGAGGACGAGGTCGGGAAGACACCTGTCCTCCCACACCACTTCGGTGCCGTTGCGGACAAGGCGGGATAATAAATCGTGGTGATCGGGCCCCGCAGGGAACCACAACCGACGTGGCGCGGCATCGGGCGGCGCGCCGGAATTGAGGAGAACCAGCGCGCCCTGCGCGTCTGCCTCCAGGCGAGCGTCCGCGCCTACGAGGCGCACCGGAGCAGTGCGCGGGAGGTTGTTCACGTCGAACGGACGCTCCCCGGCAGGCCGCCACGACAGCTGACTCCCGCCGGACCACGCCTCCTCCGTCGCCTCGTACCAGAACAACCGCAGGAACACCTGCCAGAAGGAGTCGGCTTGAGCGGGGTCGAGGCGAAGTTTCCAGTCGCCGCCGATCCAGAGGCTTGCGTTGCCGCCACTGTACACGCCGGAAACCGGCACCTCGGGCATCCGGCGAATCAGCACTTTGGGGGCCTCGAGCACCTCTGGATCGACCCGGTCCTGGCCCCACTCGGGCGGTACGAGGAGGTAGACGCGCTTACCCGCGCTGGCGTGCGCGACCATCTCTTCGGATACAGCCTCTCCGTCCTCGCCGAGCATGAAAAGCACGGGGGAGCCACTCTCCGCGCAGTCTGCGGCGGTCCCCGTATCTGGCACGAGCCACGACAGGTCCGCTACCGCTGCTCGAGCCTGCTCCCCGCCGACCCATGCAGAAGGCAGCCGGGCGTCGTCTCGGCGCTCCAAACGATCCCGTGCGAGGCGACGGATCGGTCCCTGCATCACTGGCTACCTCCGCCCAGCCACTGGCGTAGCGCCGGCTCGAGCTCGTCCGCGGATACGCGCGTTCCGAGCAGATCCTTCCATAACAGCGGCGACTCCGGGCTAGGGCCTTGAGCCTTCGATCGGGCGTGGAGCGGACTGTTGCTCAGGTGCCATCCGAAGCCCGCCCCGTTACTGGAAAGCACGAGCAGATAACGGTCATGGGGAAGGTCTTGTCCAAAAACCTCTCGGTAGCCTCGCGGGCTGGTGCCGGTGAGCGCCTGGATTCGCTTGAGGTCGGCTTTCTCGTCTCCGGTCCACACCTCGATCCCGACGGATGGCTCAATTTCGCGAACCGCCTGTACGAGGAGCTTCAGCGTGGCGAGGTTGTCGTTACCTCGAACGTAGCGATCACAGAGCAGCACCTTCTGGGGCGTCTCGCCGGCGAGCAGCCGGTCCACGAGTTGTCGCATCGTCCATTCGCTACCGTAGGGCACGCGTATCACTCCATTAGGCTCGGAGGCGACCGCTGGAGATGGGGCGCCGTCGCGCAAGGCGGCTAGCTCGTCGCTCGAGACCGGGTACGGTGCGAGGTCCACGGGAGCCGCGAGGGCCCAGAAACGCGCCAGGTCCTCGGGCGCCTTGCTCCCCTGCGCGCCCAAAAGCTCTTCATGAGCCGGCAGCGTTGGCGAAAATCGCTCCAGAGGCGTCCCCTCGGTCAGATCGGCGAATAGTTGCCGCACATCGGCGCGGCTGCGGTAGACGGGATGCTTGTCAAACGAGCGATCGAAGCGGGACATGGCCCACTGTTGAGCATCGTCTGTCGACTCGGGGCCGATCGGCACGTCTTCCAGGGTCACGTTTTCGTAAGAGCCTTTGCCGGGGACCTCGACTCGGCCGAGCGCCAGAGTCTTGCGGAAGCTGTCTATCTCGTCCAACGCGAGGCCTCGAAAGGATACGGCGAGGCGGCGCTCGCTCGGTTGCCACCGTCCAAAAGAGGACATCGGGCCGGAAGCCCAGGTTGTCGCCAGGCCCCAAAGGTCTAGGCCTTCTGATTCCGATCCGTGCTGCACGAGGATCGTACCATTCCCGCTCGGCGCATCGATCGTGCCGTCGAGCTGCCAATGATCGCGCCCGGCGTCGAAGTCGAGAGTCCAGCTGATACGACAGCTCGCGCGCGTCTCGCCCACCAGGCAGCAGGCCTTACCGTGGTTGGTCGGAAGGTCGCGAACCTGGAACCGCTCATTCGGATCGACCACCGAGCGGAATACCTTTCCGCGATCCGGTTGCACCGGCAGCGGCTCGATGTGCTCGAACCGAGCGTCACGGTTGGACGCGAGGCGTTCCACCGAGAGGACGCGGCGACCGATCACGGGGTGCTCGGCAAGCCAGAGGTCATAGACGCCCTGCTCGGGTACGGGAGCCTCGTCGGTTTCTGCCACGTCTTCGCCGAGCGCCATGAGGCCACCGCGCTCGTCGCACAGACCGAGCATCTTGCACCAGTCGATCACGTTATTCGCGCCCGTGTCCGACAGGCCAGGGAGCGCGGACCGGACCGTCTCGATCGAGATACGGTTACCGTGGTCGCGTGCAGCCCGGCACAGCAAGCCCAACTCGGGTCGCCGCTCCATCCACGCCATTTCCGCGAACACTGCTACGCGGGAAACGAATATTCCGGATGAAAGGACCGCTTTCATCGTGCGCTGCGCCTCCATCGACGGACTTCCTGCTCTTCGACCAGCGAGGTACGGCGAACGAGTTCCTCCAGCTCGAAGATACCGCACTTGCCGAAGTAGTCGGCGTTGCCGATCACCACGAGCTGCTGGCGGGCCCGGGTGACCGCGACGTTCAGGCGGTTCGGGCTGTCCAGAAAGCCCACTCGCCTCGTGTTTCGCATCGAAAGCATCACGAGATCTGCCTCTCGCCCCTGGAAGCGATCGACCGTTCCACACACGATTTCGACGGGCACATTGGGCACCCGGAAGCGGGTCTTGCGGTCGTCCTGCGTCAGTTCGCGGAGCATATCGGATATGGCGCGCTCCTGCTTCACGTAGAAGCAGACGCAGGCCACTTCCCACACGCGTGGCATGTCTCGTTTCGGGGCTCCCTTGCGTTTCGCCCAGGCGATGAAGTCGCGCAGCACGGTCGCCATCGCTTTCACCTCATCCGGGTTAACACTGCTCTGCTCGCGCCCCGTAATGTGCGCCCACGTACGACGCGCCGGAAACTTCCCGAAGTCCCAGTCGAGCTTACTGTCGCGGACCTGTATGGTATTGGCCTCTTTAAGCGCCCCGCTTCTGTAGATGATCTCCCTCGAGAAGGACGCAATCTCCGGGTGCATCCGGTGTTGGTAGATCAGCCTCTCGAACCGGGCGGCGAAGTCGTCGGGGCGGGTTGCTCGCAGGCCGGCCGTGAGAGCGCTCTTTCGATTCGCCCGGTCTTCGCCGATGCCCTCCTGCAAGACCTCGAGGATGCTCGGCAGGCCGATGTCCTCGATCTCGGCGATGGTCCCCTCTACGCTCACAGCCGTCGGTTGGAGTATTTCGAGTTCCTCCCGAAGGCGCGTCCGTTCTTGCTTGTTCCGGCTTCGACGCAGTTCGTGATGACGAGTTAGCCGCCAAGCGATCTCCTGGGCTAGGTCGTTCCGGCGCAAGAATTCAGCCTCGCACGCCTGACTGCCTGCCATCGTCCTTACCTCCTCGCGCCGGTCTTTGTACGACCGCGGGAGTAAGCCGGCCCGAGCAAGCCACCACGCCTGCCGCATGAGCAGTGCGGCGCCTTCGCGCAGGGCGGCCCCGTTCCCGTCGGTCGGGTCCTTGGCTAACAACAGGTTCGACGGAACCAGATCGGCGACCTCGGGCAGAAGGTCGTCTCCGACAAGCACCCAGTCCGCGGCAGCAAGTTGAAGCGCTTCAGGTTCGCCCGCGCGGAGTTGGACGACCGTCACCACGCTCACCTGTCCGTTCGAGGTCGCCCCCTTTGCCGCTACCCGCACAACGGAAAGGTCGGGTTGCGGGTCGGCCTCCAACTCGCGGGCGATCCACTCGAGCACGCCGGGTCGTTCGACCAGAAGCCACCGCATCCCCGGCTGGCGGAGCCGCCCGCGCAGCAGGCGAAACAACAGCAGGCAGGCGCGCTGGTGGTCGGCGGGGAACAAGGGCCGGTCATTCTCGTCCACGAGGTCGCGCAGGTTCGCCACGATGTCCGACCGGTCCGCAAACGGCGGAAGCTGCCGAACGTCTCCTACGATGATCCATCGCTTTGCCATCAGCGCGGGGACCATGAATTCCTGGATGAGCGTCTTACTCGCCTCGTCCACGATAAGGACGTCCCAATGCGGCATTGTGCTTATCGGCCGCTCCGAGATGTGTAGGTCCTTGTCCCGCCCCAGGAACAGCGGATGATTGACGATCCCCATGGTGGTACCGCAAGTAAGGTTCGCGGCCATGATGACCGTGCGTTCGGCCATCTCTTCCAGCTCGCGGTCGCCGTACTTCTGTAACGCGGGCTTGCCGCGCAGGTCGGACACCAACGCTTCGACTCGCACGTCGATCTGGGTGGCCTGCACCTTGTCGTCCACTCTGTCCGGATTGCCGATCCGCACCGCGTCTACGGGCGAGCCCGAATCGAGCAGGCGCTCGAGTACGTTATCAATCGCCACGTGAGTGGAGGCGCAGAGCAGCACCCGCTTCCCCTTCTCAACGAGCTGCTGGATTATCTCGCAAATGGCCGTGGTCTTGCCTGACCCCGGAGGGCCTTCTAGAAAGGCGAAGTCTTCCGTTCCAAGCGCCTTGCTCACGAAGGCGCGCTGCTCTTCGGTGCCGTTGCGGGAAGGATCTGTCAGCGAGCGCCAGCCTTCTTCGCCGATTGGGACGGGGTGTACTCTCGGCCAGCGCGCGTGGTCTGGATCCTCGCAAAGGCGCAGCAAGCCTTTATGGTGCGGCAACGGTGCCTCCGCGAGTTGGCGCAGCGCTCGCTTCTGGAGGAACAGGTTGCGCGAGTTCACCGGCAGGTAGAGCGTGCTGCCCTCTGGGGGGTATCGGTCGAGGAGGACCTGGTAGCGGTCCTGATCGACCTTCTTGACCTTGAACTTCGTATCGCGGTGGTGGCGTGGCTGGGTCCACACTTCCCTTACGTCGCCCTCGCAGAACGCGGCGCGAGGGTCGATGAACTCTTCGGCATCGGTCGATTCGGGAGAGAGTAGTTGAACCCAATTGCCCGTACGCCGCGTCCGCCCAGATGTAGACCAGCGGTAGCGGACGCCGTTGTCGCCCCGGAGCAATCCGTCGGCGGGCGGCTCCTCGACGCGGAGCATTCCCACGCTGAACTCGAACGAGCGCCCCTTACTATCCACGACCCGGCTGAGTCCCTCCGATACTGGCAGCGCTTCGGCCTCCACCTCCTCGCCGTCTACTACGAGGTCGTAGTCGCCGTGCTCTCCCTCTACGAGAAGCGTCCAGTAGATGTCGTCTTCGGCTCGCGGCAAGACCGCAAACTTTTTCGGCCGACCCTGTAGGTCGGTTACGACCTGCGGCGGAGAATCGACGTTTTCCTGTTGTACGGAGCAGTCCAGGCCGCACCACACCAGCCGGTCGGTCGGGAAAAGCGGGACGTCCGTCCGAACCCGCAACCCCGTTGCCGTGTGCACGGCATCCTCAATGCGTACGGGCACACCTCGATTGACCACGAAACCGTGCTGCGAGAAGTCCGGAGCTTTGTCGGCGGGCCATTCGGTCAGTATTGCGCCAGGCTGGCGACGGCGTACGCGTAGCAGGCTATCGACAGGCTTGAGGTGGATCGTGAGCAGGTTACGCACTCTCTCCCACGGAAGCTGGTACCGAAACTGTCGTTGTTTAGCGGTATGGATCGCCTGGCCGAGGAACCGGTTGAACGGTCGAAGCGTTTTCGACGCCTGGTCCATCACGGCTAGTGTCACCTTCGGATTACGAACCGTGGCATGGAAGAACAGGACCTTCATGATCGGGTCCCCGGAATGAACGGATTGCGGGTGGCTTCCTGGCGCAGGCGAGGAGGTGCGGCCTCGGGATTTTCCGGCGGCAATGCCTCCGGCGTTTCGCCGCTCGCGAGACGCGCCCGCACCTTCGCCCACTGCTGCAAGTTCTCTATATGGCCGCGCATAGTACGCGAAAGGGGGTATGTCTTGCCCACCGCCCGGGCGATGTGCTCGGTCGCCAACTCGCGCCCTTCGGCGAAGGCATCGTAGAGCCCTTCGCGCACCGCCTCCTCGAGCTCCGCGCCCGAGAATCCCGCTGCCTTCTCCGCGAGGTCGGCGAGGTCGTAGTCCTCAGGGTCGCGCCGCCGCTTGCGGAGGTGGATGGCCAGGATCTTCTCGCGCACGGCGCGCGTCGGAAGGTCCACGAAGAATATCTCGTCGAAGCGACCTTTCCGCAGCAGCTCTGGGGGAAGCATGTCGATGCGGTTGGCGGTGGCGACGACGAACACCGGGTCCCTCTTCTCCTGCATCCACGTCAGCAGCGTACCGACCACGCGCGCGGTCGTACCGCCGTCGGTCTGGTCCGAGCTGCCCATGCCGGCGATCCCCTTCTCGATCTCGTCTATCCACAGTACGCACGGAGCGAGGGCCTGGGCGACCTGAAGAGCGGTCCTGACGTTGCCCTCGGACTGGCCGACGATGCCGCCGAAGACTTTTCCCATGTCGAACCGCAGCAACGGAAACTGCCAGGTCGCCGCGACCGCTTTCGCGACCAGGCTCTTTCCGCACCCCTGTATTCCCAGCAGCAGCACGCCCTTCGGCGCCTCCAGTCCGAAGTCCCTTGCCCCTGCCCCGAACGCTCGCCCGCGCCGGTCCAGCCACTCCTTGAGCTGGCCGAGCCCGCCCACGTCCGCCATCCTAACGTCGGTGGCGTAGTACTCGAGCACATCGCTTTGCTTGATAATGCGCTCCTTCTCCCGGGCGACCAGCGCCACGGCCCCATGGTCCAGACGCCCCGCCTCGGCGGCAGCCTTCCCGAAGGCCAGCCGGGCCTCCATCACCGTCAACCCGCGCGCCGCGTCCAGTAGCTCTTCGTCAGAGGATGCGCGAACGCCGAGCGCCGCGGCGGCGTCCTCGAGTACGACGCGTAGGTCTTCGACGCGAGGAAGCTCGATCTCGATGGTGGGAACCTCCTTCCGGAGATCGACGGGCAACCCCGGAAGCGGCGTGGAGAGCACCACCAGCTTGCGCGGCGAGGTCGGGACCCGCGCCAGCTCGCGGACCCACCGCAGGATCCGGGGGTGCTCCTCGCGCAGGAACGGCTGGAAGTCTTCCAGCAACCATACGCCGGCTTCATCCGACCCGTGGATCTTCTTGAGGATTTCTTCCGCATCGGGGGGTTCGTCGTCTTCGACTCTCGTTTCGCCCGTCTCCGAGCAGCGGAGCAGTCCAGTGGAATAACTCCATACATGTAGGGGCAGGCCACACTCCTTGGACAGGCCTATTACAAGACCGCGGACGCGTTCCCATTCATAAGAGGCGATGTGCAACACCGTCGCTCGGGCTCGGGCCAGATGCAGGAGATGTTCGTAACTCGTGGTCATTTACGCCGCCCTCCCCTTCCCGACTTCGGCGATTTCCGCGACTTGCCCCCCGAGCCAGCCGGTCTTTCGAGCGTCTCCGCCACCCGCCCCTGAATCCACGCGTCGATGTCCGTACGCCGGAACCTCCACTGGCCGCCCACCTTGAACCCGGGTAACTGCCCAGCCTGGGCCATGGTGTAGGTCGTCTTCCCCCCGACCTTCAGCAGCGCCGCGACTTCGTGAACAGTCAGAATTTCGTCTTCGGCCATATTACAGGCCTCTGACGACGTATTTGCTAAAATATTCTAAATTCCACCAAAGGGCACCAACCGGCTCCGGGGTGGGCTTTTACTCGCCTCCCGGGGCCTCCGCCGACAGCACTACATCTTTACTGCCGGTAGACGAAGCATGCGTGTCTTCCCGAGTCGGACCCAACGCAGACGAGATAACGGCCGCGTATTCTGCTCTCGTCCCCGGATTTGCGGACCCCATGCTCCTTTCGTCGACGGGAACGATCCGCGAGCGCGGAAGGGAAATGCTTCGCACAACTATCGATCAACTATCTGGTCACACGACGTACAACCGATCACGTCGACGCCGCGGCCCAGCGTCCAAAGTCGGGGTCGGACGATCGAGGCACTGGCTTCGCTTCGGGTGCTTCAATCCGAACGGGTAACGCGACGCTCGTACCGAAGACGAGAGCCTGTTGTCGCGGCAATCCCGCGATCCTCGCTAGCTCTTGTCGGTCTACCCATTCTCCCGCCGACGATACCGCCCGGAGGTCGTTTTCCGCCGTCAAACGAAAGACGACCCATGTTCCGCATTGGGCCAAGACCGTGGGCGAAACTTCTGCCGGGCGTTGCGTACTAACCCAGAGCCCGAGACCGAACTTCCGCCCTTCCTTTGCAAGACGTTCGTAAGCGAGAGCCTGACGACCACTATCCTCCTGCTCGGAGAATTGGCGCAGATAGTGGTGAGCTTCCTCCAATACGAGTAACGTCGGGTAACTACCTGCCTGCCCGCGGCGGAACAGCTCAAACGCGAAGAGCTCTAGGAGCGATCCGAGGACCAAAGGCATGAGATCATGCGCTACGTGGCGTAGATCGACGATGTGGAGCTTCCACGTGGTGTTCGCACCACCGAAGACCTTCTCGACCAGATCAGCTCCTTCGGCCTGCCAATCGAGTACCGTGCCAATAGCCGGACCGCCTGCGACCTCAACGACGCTGGCAAACAACGGATCCTCCACGCACCTCCGAATCCGGGTTACAAGTGCCGCCACATTCGAATACAGGAAGCTGTCTCGCTCCCATGGACCCCGGGTGCTCTTCTTCAACGCGTGGCTCTCAGCGACCAGACATCCAAGCGCGCCCATATGGGGCCAGTGCGTTGCTGCATGTGCTCCACCGTTCCGCAATACGTCGATCGCTTTCCAAGAGCATGTGGCGTCACCCGGCCGGCAATCGTCGAAGAGATCAGGGCTGTTGCTTTGCACAAGCCCCGCTGCCCGATCGTTCGGAAACCACTTCACGAAATGCAGATTCTCGAGTGCGAACGCGAGCGCGGGACGCTGGGTTTTCTCGCTCGGGAGAAGGAGACGAGATAGTCCGTGTCGGCCCAGTGCGTAGTAGGGGATTTTGAACCCTTGAGCACCACCGCCGATCGTCGTGTAGACGCACTCGTTGGGTTGGGCGGCGTACGATTTAAGAGCGTCTCCGTACTCGCCATTGATATCGAACACAACAATACGCGGGCTCGGCGTCTGCAAAATCTGCTGCAGGATCGCCGCGGTGAAACAGCTCTTGCCCTGTCCCGTTGCACCAAGCACTGCGACGTGTCGTCCTAGGAGGTTGGACAGTCCCACAGTTAGCGAGCCACCTCCGCGAGTCTCGGATCCCAAGCTGACAGTGGGCCCCGACGACGGCGCCGTACGCAGTACACACGCGAGTTCCTGTTGCGAGAGAGGATATGCCTCGGCGCCCAGGGTAGGAGAGACCAGGGAATCCGGCGTGAAGCGAAGCTCGTCCTTTCGTCTCGCAATGGTGCCTGCCACAACCGCTACGAGGTTGCGCAGGGGATCTCGACGAATCGACGTCGTTCCAACTCCAGCCGCGTGCGCTTCCCTCGGTTCCGCGAAGGAAAGCGAACGTACGCGCATAACCAGTAGCCGCGTTCCTCCGTCAACGGCGAATAGCCCACTGATTTCGGTTACGGGCGATACGCCATCGCGATGGGACGCGTAGTGACCTCGATGCGCATCTTTGAGATTGAGGGTCACCATCGCCCCCTCGATCGAAACGACGTAGCCGAAAGGCTCTCTTCCGTTCACGGCCCGACTCCCGTTCCCGCGGTACCGACGTCCGCTCGATGCTGCTTGATCATCTCGCGGATTTTCGCGGCCTGTTCATCGTAGATCGCCGGGTCCGGAAGATGATCTACGAAGTCCTTGAAAAACGCGGCAGAACCTCCACCGATAATCGTGACCTGAGGAGAACAGAGATTCGAGATGCGCTGCACCCAGGGAAGACACGCAGTTACATCGAGGTTATCGCCCGCGCACTTCGCCTCCGGTAAGTAGATCACCAGTTGCAGAGTCGGGTTCTGCAAAGCCGTGGCGATGATGCGGTTGATGTGTTCGTCCGAGAAAGAGTACCCGCTCGTAATCAGACAGGTCTGCGGCCGCGCGAGAACGTCTGTAAACCGGCGGAGTAGCTCCCCGAGTACGAAGCCAACGGTTTGCATGTACTTCGCGGCCGACGGAAACACCATCGGCCCAGGGAAGTCATCATTCGAGTTTCCCGAAAGAAAGCTCTCAATAGAACTCCATAGGTGTACTGTGGGGAACTCGAGGTAGGAGGCTCCATCCGTCGACGCAAGCCACGTCAGCGACCCGTGAAGTTTCGCCAGGTAAATGTTGTATGTTCCGAAGCGCGCTTCCCCTCGGGCCAGCGTATTCCTATAGCCGAGATCGAAGTTGTGGGGCGCGAATGCCCGATGGTGCAGCCCGTCGAATCCGTTAGAGACCTTGAGTCCGATACTCTCTCCAGCCCATTCGACTGCTAGGTCGTAGTTAGTGGTAAACACCCAGGGAGAGGGTTGCCCTGGCTGCCGAGCTGCCGTGAGCTTGTGGAGCAGCTTCCGATGAGACCCAAGCTCTGCAACGCTGTGGTCGACAGCCGAGGGATTCTTCCACCACTCTTCCTTCAAGAGGGCGGCGCGGATCACCGCTCTTTGAAGGTCCGAACGCGCCTTATCAAGATTCTTAACCCTTCGGGTCCGTTTTTGCCGATTCCATTCAGACCGCGCGATCTCGATCGCGTCAGCGAGATCTTCCACGTTTGGTGGACTAGCCGCAACGTCCACGAAACCTTCATCAACCATCCATTTGTGGCTCACTGGATAGGTGGCCACAAAATAGTTCCATAAATCGGCAATAGTCATGCCCCCGAGTGGTCCCATAGATGCACCAGCGCCGAGTAAGACCCCGACGTTCTCGAGACGTACCAAAGCAGCGAGATGGGCCTGCAAATCCTCTACCGACATCCACTGGGAACCACGGCGCGCGCAGAGTATTGCTGTAGAGGTTGACGGCGTAGCGGCGGGACTCGCGGAAGGCGCACTCGCAGGCGGCGAGGTCATTTCGAGATTCTCCCACGCTTTCTACGACTACATCCATGTACAAAACGCGCGCTTCGTGAATGCGATTCGGCCATTACTAACCCCCCTTTCATTACGCGCCGCGGTCTTCCCGTGTCGCCTGTCATACCCGGTGCGTATAACGCCGTTGTCCCGAATTACGATGCCAATCCCACCGCCTACATATCAACTCACTAGCCCTTTGACGACTGCCCGATCGACGTCGCCATAAAAAACGATATCCATTTTCTCGACGACTTCCTCCGGCAGCATTGCGACTTGCTTCTTGTTCGCAACGGGTACCAGCGCGCGCAGGGCTCCGTTGTCGAGGGCTACCTGTAGCGGCTCTGCAATCGAGGCCGGGGCCTTGATGTTGCCTTGGATGGTCAGGTCGCCCAGGACGACTGTGCCGCCCTCAACGCTTCTGTTCTGGAGGGCCGAGGTGATCGCGATAAAAAAGGCGACGCCGCACTCGGTCTCGGCTCCGCCACCGGAAAGGTCGACGGCCTCTGCGGCGAAGTCCTTTGTCGCCAGTACCGCAGTCAGGCCGGCTCGCTCTTTGATGGACTGCAGGTAGGCCCATGCTCGGTTCAACGATTCCTTGAGGCCGCGAGCCATTCCAGATGGTGTTCGGAGCTTGCCCGTTCCCGGCGAGCATGTGACCTCGATGCGCAACAGCGAGACCTTCGAATCCGCATCTACCGTGGCGGTGTACGTGGAGCCGGGCGAGAGGGCGTCCTGGGAAATGGCTCCCTGGCCTCCCTGCTCAGGAACGCCAACGGTGACCTCGCGGCTGTCGACCTCGTCGATGTAGGAGAAGCTGGTGCGATAGAACTCGAAGGCGCCACGCTTTTTGAGCTGCTCTTTCACGCGGCGCCGCGACTCCATCGCAAGCTCGAGGTAGTCCCGAAGTTCGTCCCGCGTCCATTCACCGTGCGGATGAAAGAGCTTGAGCAGACCGCTTACCGTGCGACGGACGGCATTCGCATCACGCCCCTCCACATGCGAACCTAACCGAAACTCCCCGTTCAGAGCATCGAACCGATTCTCTTTACGAATCGTGCGCAGTGCCTCGGCCAGGTAGTCGGTGACAAAGCCGTAGTGGTCGGTCAGAAGCGCGCGAGAATTCTTGGGGATCTCCCAGCCCGGCAGGTAAAAGTGGAATCGGTCGATGAGCGCGAGGTCGAACTCCTTGGGCAGAGGCTGGAACAAGTCCATCGCACTGCTCTGAACCAATGTCTCGACCGGCTGGTTGAGGTTGCCGATGAAAACCATCGAGGCGTCGGCATGGACCTGGGTGATACCGCGGCTGAACCGGCCGTTCGCCATGTAGTCCTTCATGATCTGGATGGTGTCGGAGTCGGTGACCTTCATCCCTCCGACTTCGTCAAAGGCCACAACGTCCCAGTGCCCGACCAACCCGACCTGACGGCGCGCGTTGTTGTAAAAAAGGTTCGCCGTGCTCGCCTTTCCGCCCGAGAGTAAAATCGCGTACGGAGTGAATTCCGAATACGCGTAGGATTTACCGGTCCCACGAGGGCCGAGCTCGATGAAGTTGTAGTTCTTCTCGACCATCGCCAGGAGGCGGGTGAGAAGCAGAACCTTGCGGCGGCTGTCGAAGCGCTCGGGCTCGAGACCTACACTGCGGAGCAAGACATCGATCCACTCTTCAGTCGACAATGCTTTGCGGCCCTGGCAGAACTCCTCGAAATCGAACCGCGCTAGTTGAATGGGCTTGAGGTCACGAACGTGGAAGGGGCTCGCGTTTCGGCCGGTCTCCTCAGGAGCGCGGTACTCAAGCTCGACGATGGCCCAAATGCCGCCTTCCAGCAGGCGGTCGTACCGGCGGTGAAACTCGTCAGGGATGTGGATTCGCTGGTATCCGAAGTTGTCCATCGCCGCCCAGTACTTCATTTCGCTGGGCGTGAAGCGCACTTCGATGCGGTCGATGAACCGGTACTGGCCGTGTCGTTCTACCAGAGCCTTCGCCTTGTTGGCCTCATCTTGACGGAAGTAGTTCTTGCGCAGGTTCTCCTTCACCGCGGCGATGCCGAGCTGAACCTCTTCCTCGCTGTCGGAGGCGCAATAGCGGCCGAGGAGATACTCCAAAACATAGGAGGGGACGTTCTCGCCGCCCTTGATTTGGTGCAACAGATCCTTGCGTACGACCTTCCCGGGGAAGGCGTTGTTGAGCTTTCGATCAAGGGCGTCGAGTTCCATGGATCACCTCTAGTCCAGCATTGCGTTCCGCAGCACGAGGCACGCCAGCGATCTGCCGGGAGTGGTCGCATCGGTCACGCGAATCTCCACTGCGTCGCCATCGAAATCTGGCTCAATGGCGATGGGCACGTGGACCTTCTGAGAGGCCTGAAGTTTGACCAAGCCCGTGTGCGGATCTCTTGCCTCGCAGTCCGCCGCTTCCCCGACGACTCTGGCCGTGCCCGGGGCGAAGGCCTGAATGCGTACGTCGAGCTCCGGGGCCAAGAGACTGGAGTAGCTGACCTGAACGCTGAAGATCCGGGTCGTAAACCGGTCGCTTCGGTAGTGGACGCCGATCCGCGGTTCGCCGTCCCCGGTGGCCTGGCGCCGCACGGCATCAAGAACGACAAGGGGAACGACGCACTCCTGTAGCGAGAGCCCTTCATGGAAGTATGGGCTACCCGCACGGAACACCTTCACTCCACGCGGCACACACACCTGTTTAACAGCCCCCTGTATCCCTAGTGCGGCGGCATCGAGAGCAACAAAACCGCCGCTGCGACTACCAAGCTCTCCCAGCAGAGCCCGCCGCTTCCGCAGGAGCCATCGACCTGCTGGCTCGGGGCATCGGTCGCCGGGCAATACCTCCGGAAGCTGGATGAATCCGTGATCGGCGGCGAAGACCATGCGCTCAAAGCCGATGCTCACAAGCCGGTTAGCTGCGGCCAGCAGGTCAGCCACCACTTCGCTGATGTAGCGGCGCGCGACTAGCGGATCGTTGTGCTCGCCGAAATCATCGATCTCACTGCTGAAGACGGCGAGAACGTCCGCCGTGCCGATAAGGCCTCGAAGCTGCGCTGTGCTCGAAGTGAGAAGTTCACCTAGCCTGACGCTCCGAAAGCGATCACCGAACGCGGCGCGAAAGACCGCACGTCGGTCGTCAGCGGAAATAACGGGCTTTCCGCCAATACACGGTACTAGGACGCCTTCCCGCTCCTCGTAGGAAGTGGCTACTTCTGCGCCCGGCAATAGAGCCGCCATACCGAAAGCGGTCGCCGCAGGTACTACGCCACACGCGGCCTCCACAACAACCGTCCCTTCAGCTGCGAGTCGATCCGCCAACTCCTTGCCCATCTCGAAGCGCAGCGCATCGATCATGAACCATGCGGTGCGTCTACCGTCTCCGACCGGTCCAGCCGCATAGCGCGACCATGCCTGGACTTGCTTGGGGAACCCCTCGGCCGGCCACCCCTTGCGAGTCGTTGACTCGAGGAACGCTTTCTGCGCGGTACCAAGCCATTGGCGGTACCCGCGGCGTACATGGTCGAGCAATGGTGCCAAGCTATCTCTGTCGACAAGGAGTGCTGCCGCTTGCTCGACGAGGCGCTGCGCCTGATCGAGGCGCCACATCCCGTCTGCCTCGGCACAGTATGCCCGGACGTGTTCCGCGACGGGTTGCTCGGCCTCAACTGACCTGATATCCCAAGCTGCCCCGGCAGCTAAGAGATCAAGGCAGCGCTCCGCCAGCCTCCAGAGCTGATCGCGTTCAGGCAGCGTTCGCCAGACGGAGGAACGACGTCGGATTGCCAAATCACGGGCGGCCTTCATGTCTCCAGAGAGGGCGTTCTGTTGGAGCCGAAGAAGCGCTGCACGATCCTCGAAGGGAAACGTGTCCCGGTCACCGAATGCACCCGCTGTCTCGCCAAGACCGGACAGGCCTAGCCGTCTTTCGACCTCAGCAGCGATCTCCCGATAGGTGTCGCGATGTTCCGAAGAGGTCCTCAGGTCCTCGCACACGTCGTAAACCGCCCGCTGGAAGCGCGCGTCGGCTCGCGGAACATGAGCAACCGATTCCGGAACGGTACCCGGTAGGTCGAAAACGAACTCGCTGAACAGGAGCCACTGGGCGAATGCTGGCCCTAGCGCATCGAAGGGAATTTCGTCGAGCTGTTCGAATCCATAGCCATCTGCCAGCAGGCGTCTGAGGTCAGCGAGCAGACCCGGGAGCGCGCGCAAATGCCCACGAACCTCGGCAGGACGACAGAGCAGCTTCGCCACGACTCGACCCGGAACGTCGGTCGCGAGCGCCTCCTCCAGCAGCGGATACCTAGTGCCGCCTGCCAGCGCGTCGAGCTGGGCCACGGTCGGGGTACCTTCAGCAAAAAGGCGATCGACGTCCCCTTCACGCCCCACCAGCACCTGGCGAGCGATTGACGGAAGCTTCTCGGCCTCGGTAGCCCCAAACGCAGCGCCGGCCAGAGCAAACGGCTCGAAGGGATCGATGCGACGCTCTTCTTCGCTCACGCCGCGTTCTGCCGGCACGTAGATGAGGACAGAGGTCGGACGAGCCCCCTCGAAGTCCGGTTTGAACAGTGCATGCCAGGCTTGGTCGGCATTCCGCCGGGCGCGGAGCACGGACGATGAAGCGTCTATATTAACGGCATGCTCTGTCTCAAGATTCAGGAATATATCGTGGAAGACGCGATCTGCGTCGTACCAAACCAAGACGCGCTTCTCCTTGAGCCGAGAAGTCACCAGCTCCCGGATATGCTGGCTCACGCTCATGCGGTCCTCCATGTGCGGGCCTCGGCCGTGAGTCGATCCAACTCGCGGACGAGCTTGTCATACGACGGCGAAATCCGGCGGGCCTCGTTCGTGAACCCGAGCCCACGAACGAGCTCGGCCTGGTGTACCGTCGGCTCGTAGCGCTCGCCCAGGAGCTTCCCCATTGCAGACTTGCACCCAGCCCGCAGCTCCGGGTTCATATCTCCGGCGAGGTTGGCATCCGCGGCGATGATCCCAGCACTCTTCAAAGAAGGCAGGTCCGCGATGAACCAGGCCTCGAACTCCCGGTTGGCGACGACCACGGCCACCGGAACGCGGCCGGCCACGGTGCGCGCCCGCTCCAGAAGCTCTTGGCCGAGCTTCTTGCCCTGCGCGCGCTTCAAGCACTCGTCATCTGCATCCAACAGGGCAATGATCGCGTCCGGCCGTGCTCGCAAGGCCTGGCGGATATAGTGCTCAATCCCTCGGTGATTCTGTGGGTCGTGACTTGCCTTTAGCCTGCCGCAACCCTTGGCATTGATGGCGAGATCGGGAACGGAGAACTCCCCTGCAAGACCGTGAGCGTTCAACCACCTGTACATCAGTTTCGGGACAGCGCGCTCCTCTCCGTATCCCTCGACGATAGGCACCAACCGCATCATGTGCGCGCCTCGCCGAAGTTGAAGATGTCGCCGGTCCAGGTGTCGGGCGCGTCGTCCGGCCAGAGCGCATTGCTGCGCAGCATGGATCCGACGGTCTCAATGTCACTCACCGCACCGACCGTCTCCGCGTTGAGCCGGAAGACCGAGCCCGTGCCCTCGCGCCAGTCCACTACGCGAACCCGCTCTCCAGAGACAGCCGTATGGTCAAGGACCTCAGGCGAGTGAGTCGTGAAGACGATGCGCGCGCGGTCCACGCTCGCTTCCGCGGCGTCCAGCAAAACCCCGAGGGCACTGGGGTGAACCGAGTTCTCGACCTCATCCACGAGCACGAGACTTGGGACCGGTTGCTGGCGGAGCGCCAGAAGAATGCCCAGCCCCCTCAGCGTTCCCTGAGACACCTGGGATGCGTCGTAGATGTGGCTGGTTCCGTGCTGAGTCTGCGCGAAGATCAGCACGCGGCGACCGAGAAGGACCTCAGTGCGCACTCCGGAAACGCCGGGGGTAAGGGCGGCCAGGTGGCGCGCTATCCACTGGTGGTCCTTAGTGCCCTCGATAGCCTTCAAGGCGTCGCCAGCGTTGGCTCCGCTCTTCTCGAGGTTGGTGCCTTGCCCTATCTTTGCAGAGGTCTCCATCGCGCTGGGCGAGAGATCGTAGACATGCATTCGGCGTACGGCTTCGTAGACTGCCTCCCATACGCTGTCCGAACGCGCGATCAGTGGCAGGACGAGGTTGCCGGACGGCGGCGTTACCCCGGTCTTCTGCGTTGCCTTGAAGGTGTCGCCGACGCGTTCGAAGTAGCTGGCTCCTTCTGGGTGGAGTCGGAGACATTCGCGGACTTGGTACCAGTCGCCTGCCGATGCCGACGTCGAGGTAGCACGTAACCCCGACCGTGACCCAGAGACCGAAGCGGACTTGGAGTCGGAACCTGAGAGAGATACCGAAGCGGACTTGGCGCCACTACGTGAGCGAGAAACGGATCCTTCCAGGGGTGCATCCTCGTCAGTGGGGTGAAGCTCAAATCCGTATATGGCCCGCGTACTCCGACCGGCTGACAGCTCAAGACGAAGCACGACCGCGACACCGAGCACTCGGGGGGCACTTCGCTCGTGGTCGACGCGACAGATCTTCGAGAGGCCGCCGCGGCGGTCCAGCGCGTTCTCCAGGTTGTCGGTGACCGCCTCTCGTAGAAGCTCGACCGATTCCAGGATGCTGCTCTTGCCCGCTCCGTTGCGACCTACGAGGAAGGTCAGATCCGATAGCGTGAGTCGGGCATTCGTAAAAGCGCGAAAATCACGCAGCCGAAGCTCTTCCACTGTCACATGAATGCGGTCATTCATTGCTGTCTCCTGATCCGCCCGGAAGTTCGAGCTGCGCATTGGCTCGCCGCCTTCGCCCGCGACGCCTGGGCGCCTCTGGTGGCGGAGTGAAGAGGTCCTCGCGTCCGTGAGCGATGGCAATATCGCGTTCGGTTCGACACCGAGCCAATACCTCATCGCGGCGCAACCACATAGCCAGGTGGGACCAATCGTGCTCACCGCCTTCGACCTCGGTCCAGACCTGCTCTGCGGCCTCGCGCCATGTGCGATTCCTGAACCACCGAGCCAAGGGGGCGGCGTTTACCACGGCGCCATCATCGAGATGAGGGGAGAAACCGCGGTTGACCAGCCCGTGTATGGCCTCGCGCAACTCGGCCCGCTCACGCAGCTCGATCGCGATCCGGTCGAGGCGCGCCTGCCCATCGGCGGCGAGGGCGTTGTTGCGCCGCGCCGCAAGCAGCGCTGCCTCTTCGCGTTGCAGCGCCGCCTCGCCTTCACGGAGACGGTTGACGCAGCCCGCCAACATGCCGCCCGAGATGCGGGGGTAATAGAGCCACAAGGTCATCCCGCCGGACTGCGTGGAGAGAGGCCAGTAGATGGGGGCCCGTCTGCGGCTCTTGGAATATCGCGCCAGATGGTTGCCAAAGAAGTCGTCCGGGTGGCGTAGCCAGGCGACCACGGAATCTGTCCCAAGAGCCTGTGCCAGCTCAGCCTCGCGCTCGGCGTGGCCCATATCGTACACGAGCTCGAGGACCCGGCTCACATGGCGGTAGAAGTCGCTCTCATTCCGTGCCGCGGCGCCGTCGTCCAGCGCGTCGTCCTGGAGGATGCCTTCCCACGCCACCCGTACCGGATAGGCCGTGCTCTGGATCTCGGCCGAATCCGAGCGTGCGCCTTGGTCATCGAGGAGCCAAGGCGCACCCTGGTCATCAGTTTCGATTGCCGGCAGCCTCGTTGCATCGGAACGACAAGTCAGCCAAGCGTCGGAGGCGATGTGGTCCGCCGAGGCCGGTAGGCCTCGCGCATCGACGAGCTGTCCGAGAGGGCACCGGGGCAGCGGCCCAAAGGGATCGGGCCAGCCCGGAATCCACTCTGGATGGTCGAGCAGACGGATATCCCAGCGGCCAAAGGCAACGCCCACCGCCCAACTCACGATGTCGGCAGCGCACCGACGCAGGTCTTCATCGCGAAGCAGGTCGAGCTTGCGCCGGATGAACGCCAGCCGACGTGGCGGCAGCTCGAAGAGGCGGCACAGGCTCTCTTCGTCGCGCAGCGACCTCGTCTGCCGACCGCGCCTGTGCTCGACCCGGACGTCCACTTCGGCATCGAGACCGCCCGGGAGTTGGTCCCCCGGAAGCGCTTCCTTGGTGAGGTAGGCAGTGCGCAAGAGGTCGTCGGATGGGTCGCTCTCTGGCTCGGGGAAACGAGCCACCGGGGGCTCCAGCTCCTCGTCCATGAGCTGGCGGTCCCGCTCCGTGAAGCCGTAGGCATCAGCCACGATGCCGTCGATTTCTGCGGTGATACCGGCAAGCTCGGCGAAGCGGTCCTCTCGGGCGTCGACTCGACGACGGGCTGCCTGGTCTACTGGAAGGCCCCGCCCCGTGAGAAGAACAGGCGGCAATACGAAGGCCGCGCAGGTCTCACCGGAGGAGTCGTCTTCGAGCTGCGCTTCTCTTATATTCCGCACTGATAGCGCTACGAATCTATCGATCGGCCCTTCCTGGTCCACAGATAACTTCGGCCATCCAGCGCCCTTCACGACGCCCACCTCGTACGATTTCGAGATCGCTTTCGGCGATGCGTCCGCGGTGTTGAGCCAGGGGGACAGTAAAAGTTGAAATGGCCGACTAGCGAGCACTCCTAGTCCTTGAAGTCGGTCGTCGGCGTTACAAAAGAGTGTTGGGCCCTTATCCCCGAATGCACTGCCCTCGGGGAGGACCCGAGGGCCGATGGGTAAGTTGGTGCGTCTCGGCCAGGTGATGCCGGGACGCCCGCAGAAGTCCGCGTTACGTATGTATGCCTTCGGAAATGCTGCCAGCTCGGCAGCGGAGTTCTCCCACTTCACGACAAGATGAATGTCATCCCAAAACGGTCGGTACTCACCGCCTTTGGCAAAAAGCGACCATCTACTGTTGAGACCAACCGAGGATGGGGCAGTCTCCCAAAGAAGGCGGAGAAACCTGAAGTCCTTGGCGGTTGCCGTGCCCTGCTTGACGTCTCCTGCAGATTGCCCGATCGACGGCAAACCCGCGTAACGACCGAGCAGTGCGTCCGTCATCCAGTAGGCGTAGGCTCCTTCTCTCAACTGACGGAAGCGTCGGGCTGAGGAAAGGTACCCATAGCGGTGCTCGTGTCTATCCCGCATGGAAGCTACAGAATCGTATAGAGCCGCTTCCTTGCGCCCCGCAGTGACAAGCCGAAACCATCTCGCTACCGTGTCCGCGTCGGCCCTCTTGTCGACGACTACCGCCGCCGTCTCCACCTTCGCCTCCAATACACCGTAGCCGAGGTCGGCACCGGCGAGTACAGCACCATGCTCGCCGAAGACTCCTTCACGTAGCCCTCGGAGGCTTGCTTGACCGAGCCAGTCTCGTTCCGTGATTGCCCCAATGCTTCCGTGTGGCTCCAGGAGCTCCAGCGCTCGTTGGAAAAACATGGCGTAGATCTCGTGACCGCAGGCCGGGTACGCGTGGTCCAGACCATCCTTGGTGCCCTCGGCCGGCTGCCCAAAGGGCGGGTTCATCAAGACCACATCGTAACGAGCACGCGATAGATCGATGAAGGCGAGGCCTCGTTCGGCATCCTCGGCAAACAGTCGGCGTAGCACCCGCTCGTGTTCCCCAGCATCGGCAGCGTATGCCGCCAGGGCTTGCACCACGCGCTCCTCGGCCTCGGACCAGAACGTCGCCGCCTCGTCCTGGGCCAAATCGCTGAGATCGTGCCTTCGTCCCGCCCAGTTTGCGTTATCCGGGAAAAATTCGCCCTGCGCCGGAGCAGCGGTGCCGTTCCATTGCTCGCGCGCCTCGCGGACGATGCTGCGAATCTGCTCGTCGATACGCATAAGCAGACCCGTCTCACCTACCGGTCGCATGGCCTGCCAGACCTTACGGACGAGCTCGCCTAGCAAAGCCGGACGAAGCCCGGAGGTGAATGCCTCGAGCTGGGTGTGATCCCCTGGCATGGGCTCGGCGCAGACGAGGTTCATCCTTTCGATGCGCGGCCGACTGGGCGCCGAAATTTCGCCCCACGAGCGTTGGGCGCGCAGCCAGAGCGCCATGGCTGCCACCTGAATCGGTCGCGGGTCGATGTCTACACCGAAGAGATTGTGGCGCAGGATCAGCGCAGGAACCTCGCGCTGAAACGCTTGGCGGTCTGGGTAATCGGTCCACAAGGGAGGGCGGCCTGGGGAGGTGCCGATTTGGCGATCCCACGCCTCGAGATAGATCCGCTCCAGCAGGTCGAATGCGTAGAGCAGGAAGTGTCCGCTCCCACAAGCCGGATCAAGCACTCGGATGTCCCGCGGGTCCTTGGCCGCAACCGGAGACGCTACTTCCGTGCGAAGCAGATACGAGCAACTGCCGGCTACCTCAGTCTCGCCGCCGGTCACCTCCACCCAGAGCCGACCAAGGGTGTTGTCGGTCAGAAACTCGACCACCCAACGGGGGGTGAAGAGCTGGTTGCGTACTGCCAGTTCTTGCGAGTTCTTTGGGGCCTTCTTGCCGTCCCGGAGTTTCTGCCGTTCCTCAGCCGAGTGGAAGTCCTGGTAGACCCAGCCGATGGCCTCGTCGTCCTGCCAAGCACGCGCCAAGGCCGGAGCGTTCAGCTCGTCCACGACCTGCTCGAGGCAGCTTGGACGCGGAAACACGAGTGAACGAGGTTCCCGCCGGTCGAAAAGCGTTGGGAGGTCCTGGGCGATCTCGTCGAACACCCGCTCGAGGAAGACGCGGTAGGCTTCTTCCTCTCGTCCCAGCGCCCCGCCGGAGAACTGGAGAAAGAGGCGAAAGCTGTCCGAACGCAGCCCGTCGCGCAGGCAGGGCCGAAGCACACCGCGCTCCTCTGCCATGCGAATGGCGGCGAGCCGGTGCAGCACCGTGAACGCGGTTTCCTCGGCCATGCGCCGACGAGCTGCCTGCTGGCGCTGGGCGATTGTCCCAATCGCCAGGCCAACGAGGTGACGATGCCACTCGCGCAGGTCCTCCGCGATGCTGCGCTCGATCGACGAAAGCGACAACGTGGCAAGGTCGCGGGGCGCACCTTCGCGGGTGAAGCCGAAGATCCGCTCGAGCTGGTCGCGCGCGTCCGCTTCCAAAAAACTCCGGCAGCGGCCTACGGCGCCCGTCAGTGCTCTACGTTCGGCGTCCGAGAGCGGCACTGTCAGTCTTTCTCCCGGTCGACGAGCCGCACCGGGCCGAGCTCTACCAACGCGACCAGCCGGCGGCGAACATCCTGAAGCCAGCGTTCCACGGCGTCGGAATCATCGAGGGTTGAGGCAGGAGCTATGTCCTTGAGAGTCACGACCTGCACCGCGCTCGTTTCCTCAGCGGCCGGCTCGTGCGTGCCGGGCGGAAGAGTCGTGGGCATGCGACGGCGCACCTCATCCCTGCAATCCGCGAGATCTCCCGGAAGCCGCGCCCCCCGCGTTAGTAGGCGCCGCAGATCTGCAGCAAGCTGCTCAGACGCCGGTTCCCGGGATACATCGACGACGGTCAGACGGCCGGCGATGGCCTCTCGGTCCTCGGCATCGAGCGCGGCCCACTCCGCCATGCCCGCGAGCTCGTCCTTTGCTGCATTGGAAGCCGTATCGAGCCGTGCCCGTCGCTCGGCGTACAGGGCCCCTGCCCCTTGCTTCAGGGCGAGCAGGGCGGTACGCAACTCTGCCATACGCCCTGGGAAGGTTTCGCTTGCTAGAATCTCATCGACGGTCTTCAGGTGCTCGGGCGCAGCGACACCGTCGAGATGCGGAAACAGCGCCTCGATCTCCTTCAGCTCTCGCGCAATGGTCGCGACCTCGCGAATGGTCGCCTCACCGTCGCCATCGAGGCAATCCACAGCTTCGCGTGCCCAGCGAACGTCAGAGGATAACGCGTTGTCGGGTGCCCCCAGGATGCTGGCAGCACCGCCCGCGTCTTCGCGGAGCAAGTCGGAGCAACCCTGCAGAACGGATCGAGCCCGCTCTTCACCCGGAAGCCCGAGCAAGCGAAGCCTGTCCGGCAACGAGCCGACGCGCTCCATCAGCGGCGGGACTTTCGACCGCACGGCACGGCTGATGTGGTCTTCCAGCGGCAGTACCTCGACACCGAAAAGCGCTTCCAGGATCCGTGCTGCGCGGTCGAGCGCTTCAATAGGCGGCTTGCCACCGCGAGGAGCAAGACCCACCCGGTTGAAGGAAGCCGTATTGCGCATCGCGTCGGCAGCCGCGTTTCCCGGAGTTCGCAGAACACCCGTAGGGGTGTGGATCTCGATCTCGCCAGCCGCGAGCAAGGCGGCAAAGAGATAACGGGTCGTGTCCTTGGACCAGCCATACGGAGGAGCGGAGAACAGATCCTGAACGAACGAACCCTGGAGGCGACCGGTACCTGCGGCGTCGACCTTTTCCGTGAAGGCGCGGAGGGCCTCCGAGAGAGGAGGCTCATTGGTCTTCACGCGCGGCTGCCCGGCGCGAGTCTCTACAAGCCCGAGAGGGTCTCGGTCGCGAGGCATGCGATCCAGACGCTCCCATTCGAGGAATAGCGCGCCCTGGTTCGTCTTGGCGGCCAGCGGCGCGTGGCGAAATGCGGGGAAGACATCGACTGCTGCTCGCTCAAGTACGGCGTTGCAGGCTCCGATCAGCTCGTTGGTGTCGTATTCTCGTACCGGCCGCGCGAGCCCCCGGAAGACGAATGCGCCGTCGTGCATCGATGCTGTAAGTCGCAGCTTCGCGACCTCGCGAAGTCGTTCAAGCCTTCTCCGTTCAGCGCGAACGTACTGGGCTACATCCCTATCGGCGTCATGCTCGGACGTAGTTCGAGTGAGGTGCGCTGAGCGGCATGCTTCCTCCAGTAGCTCGTCGACTTCCGCTGGAAAGATTGCAAGCCATACGACGGTCGATTGCCAATCACCTCGGCTTCGGGTCTCGTTCTGGAGCTCCTGGGTACGACGATCTCGCGACGTTTCTGCTACCGGTTCGAGTAGGAAGCGAACGTCAGAGCCCTCTCCGGCAATCGCGGTACTCCCCAGGGAAAGACCCGCGCGTACCGACTTCACGTTCTCGAGCCTGGCCTCGGGCTGGGGGTCGAAAATCAACTTCAGTAGCTCGATCTGAAGCTGGCGTTTCTCCGCGCCCGTGGGGCGGTGAGCATCACGGGCCTGTTGTAGCGGCCGGACCTTATCGCTCAGGAAGAGATACCCTGCCGCTGCAAGCTGGTCGGTGTCTTGCTCGCCTCGCAGCTCGACGATCCCCAGCTCGCGGGTCTCGACGAGCTTCTGTAGAACCTCGCGGACCTCGTCGACAATCGGTGTGTCGCCGACCGTCGGATAGAGAACCGCTGCCAGGTTCTCAGCCGTGCGCGGGAAATCGTCGAGCGGTTGGAGCGCACCGATTGCCTTCGCGACACGTACCGCTAGGGGGGTTTTCCCGAAGGTCTGGTGCGCCTCCACGCGGGCGACGCCTTCAACGACGTGTGGGAACTCCTTGCCGATGTCGGCACGAAGGGTGTCGAATATGTCATCGGCACAGGCGAGGCGCTTGAAGGGCCGTTCTGCGATCGGCGTGATACCCGATGGCAGGGCACGAGAGGCATCGACCAGGAGGTCCTGCACCACGCGGATGGCCGAACGCAACCCGGTGCCGCCCGTACGCCGCGCAAGGCGACGTATGAGCGCCATGACCAGATCGAAGTGCAGCGGCAGGAACGGGTACATGGCGGCGAATGTGTCGGCATCGAGCTGCGAAGACTCGTCTGAACCAAACCCTTCGACGCGGGTCTGTAGCTTAAGGATCTCGCCTTCATCTCGGAAGCTCTTGCGAAGCTGCTTCTCCGACGCAGACCGCTTCGTGAGCAACCTCTTGTGTGTGATCTCCTTGATGTCCGCGGCGTCGAGCTCGAGCGAAATTGGAAAGCGGTCGCGTAGGCGATAGAGTTCGGCGGAGTTTAAAATCGCCTTCTCCACGATTTCTGCCAGCGTCTGCTGCGCCGTGGCGACGAACCACACCTTGCCGCGCCCGATCTCCTTGAAGCTCCGCACCAGACCGTCCAGGTTGAGCATGAGATCGGTACGCGGAGCGACATATTGCCCCACCTCGTCCACCAAGAAGATGATCTGCTCTCGACCGGTTTTGCGCCGTAGCAACCGTATCATCCGGTCGGCGAGCTCGGAGACCTGGAGCCGTTCTTGGTAGTGCTGTTGCCGGAAGCTTTCCGGCGTCGAAAAGTCGTCCAAGAAGGAGGGGACGAGTTGCGCGGCCCGGGCCGGGCCGATCAGCGGGTCATCATGGACCTCCTCCCATTCGCCCTTGCCAGGGAAGCGTTCCCGGTAGCTCGCACGGAACTGATCCAGACGGCCGGCCTCGTCGAGGCGGACTTCGATGTCCGCCAGCTTGGGCACCTTGGAATAGCCGACGCGTTGGAGGACTTTGGCATACAGGACGTTGGTCACCGGCGCCGCCGTACTCTCGACGAACTGGTCGCGCGCCAGATCCAGCATCACCACCGTGGCCGGGAAACCGGCGACTGTCGTCTTGTAGAGCTGCTTGAGATCCGTTCCTCGGAAGTGCGAGACGAGTCTGTCGAGAAATGCCAGCTCGCCCGCCCGTCGTTCGGGGTCGAGCGCAAAGCCGAGATACTTGGTGAACGAGCTTTTCCCTGAGCCGTAGAATCCTGAGACCCATACGCCGACCTCGGTCACGTCACCGCGTCGGACGCCGGCTTCGTAGACCTCGACGAAGCGGCGGAACGAATCTTCGAGCCGTTCCGTAACGACGTACTCGTCGATCTCTCTCTCCAGGCGGGCGGGATCATCGGCTGTGTAGTCGATGACCTTCTCGATTGGGCGATCAATGGGACGACTATCAGAGAACAGCTCGCGGATCTTGCTCATGGCGCTCCCCCGATGATACTCGAGCGGTAGTTGGCGTCCTCGGAGTAGAAACCGAGGAAGCGAAGCCCGAACTGCCCAACCCGCGTGCCCGGATAGAAGAGCACCACCGGGCAGGCGACGCGGTCATGGACCAACGACTCAATGGCCCGGACGCGAAAAAACGGGTGAAGGAGTGCCGCGTCGGTGAGCAGAAGAAGGCGACCTCCCTCCTCTCGTGAGACCAGATTGAGAATACCTGGCGCCAGGCCGGAATTCGGCGCGCCGTCCTTGGTCCGCAGCGCGTCGCAGACAGCGCCAACAATCTCATCGGTTGACGACTCGGGTTCGACCTCGAGCCAGGTTCCCCATCGTCCAGAGTCATCCAAGACCTGCCACATGATCTCAGCGACGGAGCGGATCTCGACCCGCCACCCATCTTCCTCAAGACGCGCTCGCCATCGTGGAAGGGCGCGCATGAGCTCGTCCGTTTCGTGTGGTTGATGCACGAAATGAAACAGCGGATCGGCGTGGGTGGGGTTCAAACGGTCCACCGAACCGAGACGCGACCGCAGCTCAAGGAAGCTCGTTTCGAGCGAAGACATCCAACGCCTCCTCCATGGTTGAACACGTCCAGGTGATCTGCACGACGGAACCTGCCGCTTGAAACTCCCAGAGCCCGGGACGGGCCAGCCAGGTCATCCGCTCACGAACCCGCGCTTCGTCGAGAGTCCAGAGCAGCCAATCGGGGTGGGAAACGACCCGTGAATCCGATAGACCGGAAAAACGCAGCTCACACGCCAACCACGCCACAGCGAGACCGGTTGGTTCGAACGGAAGCAACTCACGAACTCCTCGGCGGGCCGCGCCGGCCATGCCGAAGTCAGTTAGCTGCCGGAGCACATGTCGTGCCACCCTCTCTTTGACGTTCCGAGTCCATGCTTGCCCCATTCTTCCCGCGGTTTCTTGCGCATCGAGAAATGCCATGAAGCTGGGCGTATCGACGTAGCTTCGCCCGGAGGAACGACGCTCGGCGGCGAAGACCACGATGGCTTCTCGGAGAACAACGTCGGCTCGCGCGGCATATAAAAGACAGAGATCCGTGAACCAGCGACCTGCTCCTTTTTGAGCGAGGAGCTGCTTCAGGTATGGTGCAGCGGGTCTGTTACCAGAGAGAAACCGCTGATTGAATGCGTGAGCAACGACATCGTCGCTACGGCTGGCTGTGGCCTTACCGAGCAGCGACTCTTCTCGGGCACGACGTCGCAACTCCGCAGTAGACTCGCCCGGCGTCCACGCGCGCAGGAGAGCCTTGGTCTCCTCAACCAGTCCCGTCGCCTTGATGGCCTTCGCCGTGTACGGCGGGCGGCTGTCGGCGACTCCGTTCATTCACTGACCTCGAAATAAGGTATTGAACGAAAGCCGGCCCTCGCGGCGCCGGCATATATCCTCGCCATATCGGCCACCGCGGCATTCAGTCGAGTGCGTTGGTCGCGTCCAAGCGAACATGGTCCGTCTGCAGGGACGGCACCGTCAGTTGGTCCGATTTCGTCGA
The DNA here is from genome assembly GCA_964450715.1 of uncultured Sandaracinaceae bacterium. Lineage (GTDB taxonomy): Bacteria > Myxococcota_A > Polyangia > Polyangiales > JAFGIB01 > CAYVFC01. The sequence goes on from CAYVFC010000014.1 coordinate 65,761, forward strand.
GTGCCGCGAGGATGTCGTCGACCTTCGCTGGCGGCGGAGACAGCAGGGCACTGTTCGAAAGGTAATGCGCAACGGCGTCTTCCTGATCGCCGCGCAGTCGAAATAGGTGGACGGTCGAGGGGCTGAGCTTCGAATCGTGGTCCTGCCGGGCAGCGACGGTCACGGATTCGAGCGCAGCTCGGAGCGCCGTACGTGGGAACGGGATCGCCAGCCGTCGAATACCGATCTCGTCGGTGAACCGACTGGGCCACCAGCCGAGGCGTTCACCAAGTGCCCCAACGAGGAAGCGAAGTTGAATCATCTTCGCGGCTACCGGAACGCGATGGCTCATTTGCCGTTCCTTCCACTCCGGCTACGTTTGGTTTTATCGTCGCGGACGGAAAAAACACCGGCCCCCCGGTTACGCGCAGCTCCACCCCGGACTACCCACGCGTCTACTTCCGCGGTCTTGAATTTCCAAAGCCGCCCCATGCGATGAGCGGGCATTCCCTTGGAGTCAATCCACGCGTAAACGGTATCCTTGCTGACTCCGAGGTACTCGGCGATCTCTTCAACGGACAACCAGCGATCTTCCATCGATGACATCGTCGGTATGCTCGGCCCCTAACACGTATAGCGAAGCATATCTGAGTATCACGGGCCCGTGTTGTCGTCAATCGGTTCTAATTGGGTTTCGTAGGATAAGGTAGGATTAAAGCAGATTGCGGGGGGAGTTATAAGGCCCACCGGCGCCTCTTAGGATGAGGCGCCGCACCCTGCCGTAAAGGTCGTCCTTTCACCCGTCGGTCCTCCTGCTTGACAAGTTTCTTACCGGTGGTAAGAATATCGTACCAGGGAGGATAGTCATATGTCTCTAGAAAAGATTCAGACCATCGTGCTCGACGTGCTACGCGAAGTTCAGACGCTTAGCGGGCGGGAGTGGGCCGGTCTCATTCCAGACGCCAAACCTATCGGGCAGCTCGAAGGTTTTGATTCGCTGTGCGCTGTGGAGGCGACCGTTTTGGTCGAGGAGCGGCTCGGCTGCGGCGACCTCGAGATCGACACCGTCTTCGTGGCGGAAGACGGAAGCCGGGCTTTATCGGTAAAGGAAATCGCACAGCGTATCTCGAAGCTTCTGGCCAGTAAGGGAGGCAACGCGTGAGTACCGTTGCTGAACGACTGCGACTTGCACGAGAGCAGGCTGGCTTGTCCCAGGGACAGGTTGCCAAAATGCTGAAAATGCACCGGCCCACGATCTCAGAGATCGAAGCGGGGAGACGGAAGGTAGCGGCGGAGGAGCTGGCCGAGTTCGCTCGAATTTACGAGGTCTCCGTCGCTTGGCTTACTGGCTCCGAAGGCACGGACGATGGCATTGACGACCGTGTCAAGTTGGCAGCACGGGAGCTCGCCAAGCTCAAGCCTGAAGACCTCGACAGTGTGCTTCGTCTACTCTCAACCATGCGTCGATCGAAGGGTCCTAAGCGGTGAATACAGCCGACCTCGCCAGGAGCGCTACAAGGGCGGCCGCCCGCGTTCGCGCTGATCTCGGCGTCGGACCCGTCGAAGGGGTATGTCCGTTCGATCTCGCTGCCGGACTCGAGGTTCCAGTTCGACTTGTCGCACTATCGAGCCTTGAAGGAATGTACTCGCCTGAGCCAAGGCCCACGATCGTGGTATGCGTCGAACGCCCGGCCGGACGACGACGTTTCACCTGCGGACACGAGCTCGGTCACCATGTCTTTCGCCACGGCGCTCGCCTCGACGAGATCGCCGACGGGGTGACGCACTCGTGGAGTTCCGAAGAATACACTGCGCAGCGCTTCGCTGCAGCATTGTTGATGCCCAAACTCGTCGTCGATTCAGCGTTTGCCAGGCGTGGGTGGTTGGTTACACAGCCAACGCCGGAGACGATCTTCATCGTCGCCCAGGAACTCGGCGTCGGATTCACTACCCTCGTCGGACACCTCGAATTTACGCTGGGCCACATCACCCATTCGGCGGCGGATGCTCTTCGCCGAGTACGTCTTCCGCAACTCCGCGACCATCTCGTAGGATTTCACGTTGAGCATGACGCGCTAATCGTCGACCAACACTGGGGGCGACGGACGATCGATGCTGAGGTCGGCGATGTACTACTCGTTCCGCCGCGCGCTGACTTCGAGGGCCCGTGCTCGTCGATAGAAGATTCTCCAGTCCGACACCTGATCGCCACTACCCCTGGAATCGGTCAGCTCGTTGTCAACGTGGGTTGCCCTCCGATTCCCGTCCGTGTCAGCCGACGAGGCTTCACCGGGCTTGCCCGATACAGGCACCTGGAGGAAGTAGCCGATGACGAATGACCACTACATCGAGGAGCCCAACCTGTCCGTGGCCTGGGCGCGCGCCATACAGGTCGCGAGCGCTCCGGGCAGGAAGGAGATCGGGCCTCTCATAGTATCGATCACCGAATTCGAAGAGTCCGGCGCATTCCGAGAAGAGCCAACGATCCGGAATGCACTCGACGAGGTGCTGGCCCGTGAGGGCAAGCAGACGGTCGAAACTGTCTCCGGCACGATCTTCCCGTGGTCGATGTGGAACCCGTCGGCACCGCGCAGACAACTCTTCGACCGCTACCGCAAGATCACGCCGCGCTTGCGTCGCGCGGGCGCAAAGAACCGGCGAGGCATCTACTTCGAGCGAATGATCACGGGGGGGCCGACCGGCAACGAGAACCAGCTCGACTTCGCCCTTGAAACCTACAGTTCTAGAAGCGGCGTACGGCGTAGCGTCCTGCAGATTGCCGTGTTCGACCCAAATCGCGATCATTCGACGGCCGCGCAGCTGGGCTTCCCCTGCCTACAGCATGTCACTGTTGCGCCTATTGACGGTGGTCTCTGCCTCAACGCGTTCTACGCGAGCCAGTACATGGTCGAGCGCGCGTACGGAAACTACGTCGGCCTCTGCCGACTCGGGCGATTCGCAGCGCACGAGCTTGGTCTACGGCTCGTCCGCATGACCTGCTTCACGGGGATCGCCGAGTGCGAAGTCACCAAGAGCAAGCTGTCTGGCCTGATGGCCGCGATCAACGACGTCGTTGGGCAGCGAGAACATCCTGGAGCCGAGTTGTAGAGAGGCTTCAGTGGGAGCAACCGAATGTACGTGTTTCAGGGAAAAACAGCTGACGAGGTTTGGCGTAAGGCGTACCAGGCGGTCACGGCGACAGGAAAGCAGCAAAGTGGTCGCGGGGGTGACGCCATCGAGCTACTACACGCGGTTCTTGAAGTTGACGATCCGCAACAGAGATGGATCGTCTCGCGCCGACCAGTGATCAACCCGGCGTTTTGCATCGCTGAGGTAGTTTGGCTCCTTGCCGGCAGCCAAGACGCCGCAGTCCTCAACTACTGGTTCCCTCGGCTGCCCAACTTCGCCGGCGAAGGACCAACCTATGACGGCGCCTATGGCTACAGGCTCAGGAAACATTTCGGTATTGATCAGGTTCGGCGAGCCTGCGAGGCTCTTTCCTGCAACCGGTCGACCCGGCAGGCCGTGCTTCAATTCTGGGACGCCCGTTGCGACCTACCTCAGCAAGACGGCTTGCCCAGAGGCGCCGACATTCCGTGCAGCGTGACTTCGCTCCTCAAAATCCGTGAGGGTCGTCTCGAATGGACGCAAGTCTTGAGGAGTAATGACGTCATTCGAGGACTGCCGACTGACTTCGTGCAGTTCACCTGTCTTCAGGAAATCATGGCCGGCTGGTTGGGGGTCGGGGTTGGCGCTTACCACCATTGGAGCGATAGCCTACACATCTACACGAGGGACGTCGAGAAGTTCTCCTGCGAGTCGGAAATCCCTCCCCTGGCGAGCAATACGGACTCGCTCGCAACCGACATGACACGAGGGGAAACGCTCATCCTTGAGCTGTACCGCCGAATGGTCGAAATGACGGCACAGGATGTCGGCGTCGAGGCACTCGGGGAACTTGCCTCGCTTCCTGACGCACCCCGCGGTTACCAGAACCTACTGCGCGTACTCGGCGCCGAGTCCGCTCGTAGGCGTAATCGTCACGACCAGGCGGAGGCGATGATGCAGGGCTGCACGAATCCACAACTCCTGCAGACGTGGTTGACGTGGTCGAAGTAGATGATCGGAAAGGCAAAGGAATGCGGCATCAGCGCCTGAAATCGCGGCCTATAGAATCGCTCGCGGGTAAGTTAATCGTGTTCGAGGGCACGGACGGAGCGGGGAAAACGACGCTCATCAAAGCGGTCCTCAGCTTCTTGCACGAGGCGGGTGTCAAGGTCGAACGGTTAGCCTTTCCGGGCGCCGAGGCCGGCACGATCGGTCGCCTAGTGTATGACGTCCACCATCGACCTGAGTCCTTTGAGATCAACGCGATCGCGCCTGCGAGCCTCCAAACGCTTCATGTTGCGGCTCATGTCGACGCTATCCAGACTCGGATCGTCCCAGCCCTTCGTTCAGGCGTCTGCGTTCTCCTCGACCGCTTCTGGTGGTCGACTTGGGTGTACGGTATCGTAGCTGGCGTGCCCGCCCGAATCCTCCGTCCGCTTATCGAGTTCGAACGTACGGTCTGGGGGACGACCCGGCCCGCGATGATCGTTCGCCTTATACGTCCTTGCGCTGGAGACCCCGAAGTAGAGGCGCAATACACGCGGCTTGCCGCGCGGGAGAAGAAATCTGTTCGGGTGATACGACTTGCGACCAACCGCAGCGTCGAGGCGACGCGGGAAGCGGTGATCGCTGCGCTGCTGTCTTCGTCTGCTCGCCCACGCGCCTGATCCACGAATCGGCCGGACCGCATTCAACAAGGTGGCGATGGGTTGTCCTACGCCCCCGGGGTGGAACATAACGCCAGGGTCTGGTGCAGGGGTCGCTGCTTATGTCGGATCGCCTCGCCGTCGAGTCCACGGGGTACTCTGAGCTTCCACTTGGGCGGATACCACTGAGGCAAGGGATCGACGCGAGCAGTGAATTTCTGCTTGATGCGCGTGCGCCCAGACTCGCCCTTTGCCTCTGGGTGGGCAACGCGGGCGTACTTGTCCACTTCACAGAAGAGGTTCTGGCAGTCGATAAGTTGCAGCGGCCGGCCCCAAAGCTCTGGAAATGTGAGCCCTAGCCGGCGGAACTCAACGTCGGCTCGTTCGGCGACTGCACGAATCACGTCGGCGTCGTTGAGCCCGGCAGTATCAACGAAGCACTTGCGTATGCCATCACGCGCCCCGGGCCCTGCAACCACGAAGTCCATCTCGGAGAATTCGATCAACCGGCTGTAGTTCAGGTCGATGGTGAACTGAAAGGCGAGGAAGCCTCCAAGCGAGGGGTAGCCTTTCAGAATTTCGAACACTTGCTGGAGCGACTTGGTCGTAGCGACGCGCCGGGGCGCCCCGTCTCGCATCATATGCTCGAGGAGGCGAAGATGATTTCGGTGCTTGCGCGGGCTGCCGAAACCGGGCGACGGCATGATATACGCGGCAGAATACAGCGACTCGCGTCCGGCCAGTACCGAATCCATGACGCGTGCGGTTCGTTCGAAGTCGAATCCCCTCCATGTAGGCATACCGAGCTTTTCGACGAGCGCTTCCCAGGTCTCGATTCGGTTAAAGAACTTGAAGAGAAGAGTTCGAAAGAATATCTCCTCCGGCTGCTGTTCCCCGTCGTAAAGCACGTTTCGGATGAGATACTGGCTAACTCGATCGGCAGCGCGGTAAGCATTCGTGAAACGGTGGGCGACAAGGATTGGATCATCGGTCCACGGCCGGGGAGCGCCAGTAACGCGGCGCATAAAAACCTCCTGCCGTTTAGCCGCAAACCGCCAGTAGGTGTCGAATACGGGCGACGCCCGAAGCACGCGTCCCGGCGCAACCTGAATCGTCCGAGGAGTTAGTTCCACTCGTTTCATGGCCTCTCTGAGATTCTGCAATTGGTTCCTTGCGAGTTCACGAGCGCATCCTTCACGCGCAAAGGTCTGGCTGGCGTCCGGCAGTAACGGGGTACCCTGCGACGACGTCTTCAACCACAGGCACCCGGATCATAGCCGCTCGCTCATTCATCGGCCTAACTCGACTGTGGCTACGGTCGGAGAGTTCAAGGTGGCCTCGTGCACTAGCGCCCGGAGGTGATCCGGAATGATACCAATGGTTGGTCAGCGGAATTCCCAACACGGTTTGAGAAAGGTAAGCGCCGGCCCGCCAAGTTCGAAGCGAGAACGGATCGCATCATGAACCCTCTGTTGGGCGGGAGTTGGACGGACGTCCATCAAGCTCGAATACAACTCAATCGGGTGGGTTACAAGTTTCCGCCGAAAGACGCCCGTTTTCTCTGGATCCTCGACTGCTTTACAGCGTTTTCGTTTCGTCGTCATCCTCGTTCCAGTCCTCATCCGTGCACTGCTTTCATTCGCGCTTCAAATACTTGAGCACCTGCTCGGTGTTTTCGATTGCGGTCGAGAGAAGGTCGGTGAGGTCGTCGCCGCCCAGGTAGGCGTCGATTGCGCACCGTTCCCAGTCAGTCTGGATGCGGATGCGGACGCGAACGCCGAACGCCGGCCTCCTCCGGAAGCCCCTTGGGTACGGCCCAGCTCTTCAGGACGCCGTCTTTCTCCAGACGGAAATCAAAGTGATGGTTGCGCGCGAAATGCTCGTGGACGACGAATTTCATCTTTCACTCGCCCTTTTTGGGAAACCATAGCGATTTCCACCGCCGTTCGCGATAGGGAGAGCTCGACCGTTCTTGACGCCATCAAACCCGTTGGCAACGATTCTGGCCGGCAGCGAACAGGCTACGGCCGAGACCACGAGGCGATTGCAGGTCTCCAGAATTCCACATGTCGGCGGCCGCCGCCGTGCGTGAGGCATCTGCTGTTACAGCAGCGGCGAAACGGGCGCGATAGACAAAAGGGGGACGGCGACCCGGGGGTCGGTCTCCGCGGGAGAATTACCCCGGCACACTATTTCGGAAAATCCCCCCGGTTCATCATTTTCGCTACGCGCTCTCTGCGAGCGCTCGACGCGAAATACTATAATTTTACGTTTTTTTCAATAGGATTGCCGGGTAATTTTCCTACCCAAGACCCTTTCTGGTTTCATTGCTTTTCCTCGCCCTTGGCTGGTTCACCGCAGGTTCCTGATCTCCACCGGCTCCACGGGCTCGGGAAGCTCGAAGCCGAAAACGCGGGAATAGAAATACAGCTCGGCCTCGGCGCAGCGGACGATGTTCTCGGCCTTGCGAAAGCCGTGCTGCTCGCCCTCGAAGGTGAGATAGGCGTGGGGCAAGCCCCTGGCGTCGAGGGCCCTGACCATCATCTCCGCCTGCGACGGCGGCACCACCCGGTCCTCCAGCCCCTGGAACAGGATCACCGGACAGGATATGCGTTCCGCGAAGTGCACGGGCGAGCGCCGGTAGTAGAGGTCCTTGGCTTCGGGATAGGGCCCGACCAGGCCATCCTGGTAATGCGACTCGAACTTGTGGGTGTCGGCAACCAGCGCCTCCATGTCGGCTATACCGTAGTAACTGGCGCCCGCCGCGAAAAAGTCGCGAAAGGTCAGCGCGCACAGCGCGGTGTAGCCGCCGGCGCTGCCACCGCGCACGGCGATGCGCCGGCCGTCCGCCAGGCCCTGTCCGACCAGGTAGCGCGCGGCGGCGATGCAGTCGTCCACGTCGACCACGCCCCACTGCCCGCGCAGGCGCTCGCGGTAGGCTCTGCCGTAGCCGCTGCTGCCGCCGTAATTCACATCTACGATCCCGAAGCCCCGGCTGGTCCAGAATTGCACGTTCAGGGAGAAGAGCGCCCGCGTCGCCGCGGTCGGCCCGCCATGGCTGGTGACCAGCAGCGGCGGCTTCTCCCCCTCCGGCGCCCGGTAGTCGCGGTTAGTGGGCGGGTAATACAGGGCGTACGCGCTACGATCCCCGGTGGTGGGGAACTCCACCGGACGGGGAATGGAGATGTAGCCCGGGTCGATATCGTGCGTTACCCCGGGGCGGATGACCTGCACCTCCGCGGTCGACGGGTCCACCGACAGGACGGACATGCCCTGGGTGGGGCTTCCCCCTACCAGCCAGAGCCGCTGCCCGTCGGTCGCCAGGTACCCGAGCGAGGTCCACGGTATCGGCAGGGTCTCCATCCCACCCCCGCCGGTTCCGCCCGGCTGCAGCAGCCCCAGGTGGTCCAGCCCGTCGCGGCTGAAGATGCACGCCAGGCGGCCGCCCGGCAGGAACACGTAGCTCGACAGCCCGAATACCCACTGCGGCGCGCAGAGCTCGGCCTCCATGGGGGCCAGGGCCCGCGCCCGCTCTCCGTCCAGCCGGTACAGGTTCCACCAGCCGCTGCGGTCCGAGATGAAATGCAGAACGCCTTCCGGGCTCCAGCGGGGCTGGCAGATCGATTCCTGCGGGCCGCCGGCGACACGGCGGGCATTGCTCAACCGACCGTCCGGGGACAGGTCCCCCACCCACAGCTCGGTGCCGTCCCACGGCATGTTGGGATGGTCCCAGCACAGCCAGGCTAGCCGGCGCCCGTCCGGGGCGGGGTACGGATCGGAGTAGAAATCCCGGCCGCCGGCGATGGTTCGCGGCTCGTCCGACCCGTCGACCGGCAGCAGCGCGATCTCGTTGTGCACCTCGGCCGCCTGGTGGCGCTCGCGCACACACACGATCCAACGCCCATCGGTCGTCACCCGTCCATCCGCGTAGCGCAGAGCCCAGGGCTCGGCCGGCTCCGGCGTGATGGGACGCGGAGCGCCGGCTCCGGCGTCCAGCCGGTACAGGCGCTGATCCGCGAAGTGCGAGAAGAAGAGAATATCGGGGTGGACAGAATAGGCCCCTCCTCCGTATTCGTGGACCGCGGTGCGGACGTTGAAATCGGAGGGTACGGCATCGCCGAACCTGCCGTCCGGCGTACGGCGCACAAGCGCGACGCGGCCGTTTTCCAGCGGACGGCCTTCCAGCCAGTACACGTCCCGGCCCGCGGTCTGCACCCCGCTCAGCGTCACGCCAGCCGTGGCCAGCAAGCCCGGTTTCACGGGGGACATCCAGGAACCATACGGTGCGACGTTCATGACGGATCCCGGCATATTCGATCCCGATGGAGGGGCGTGCAACAGGGAATCTCTTCGCGTCCGGTGGATCGAGTAGAGGCTCGCTCCCCGTAGACGTCGTTACGCAAGGCGTCTCCCTTTCCGCATTTTCGGGGACATCGAATCCCCTCTCGTATTGATCGCGGGCGAAGGGGCCAGATCAGTCCCTCGCCGGCGTTGGTTGCAGGCTGGCGCCTGGCGTAAAACGATAGAGGGTTAGAACCAAGGCTCTTCGTCGCGGTAATACTCTTGATATTCCTTCCACTCGTCCGGTCCCGATAGTTTCTTGGGCTCTCGGTCGCGCCACGCCTTGCGCAACTCGTTCGCGCGCTTCCAGTGCGGCGGCTCTATCGGCGGCTTGCCGCGCGTGCGCACGGTCTGTTCAAACCCGAGACGGCCTCCCTCGGCGATATAGTACTCGCCGTCGACGGCCTCGGTCGCGGTCAGCTTGTCGCCCACGAAGATCCATCCGAGGCGCAACAGCCACGTCGCGAAAGCGCACGTGACCAGAGGAAACTCGCGATCGTGTACGTGGGCCTCCCGCGACTCTTCACACACGAGCTCCCAGGCGTCCTCGCCCTGGTGGAAGGTCTCGCGGGCTTCGACGAGGAGCGAGATCGAGTACTGGGCACCGAACTCGACGTGGTCGACATCGAGCATTGGTAGGCAGCACAGAAGGAACTTCCATTCGTCGTCTTCCCGAGTCGTGGGGTTCGGGCTGCGCAGCCAGACCTCCATCTCTTCGCCCGAGTCCAGCATCTCTCTGGCGGAATCGACCGCCTGGTTCATGAGCGACTCGGCGCCCTTGAAGTGCGCGATCTGCTGGTCATCGGTGAGGGGACGGCGAGCGAGGCGGGAACGCGGCGGCTTGGGCATGTCGATAAGGACGATACCGGCGGGTGTGCTCTTCAACAAGGAGGCGGACCAGTAGTACCCGTCCCGGTGAATGCGGGCGTTCGACCGAGCGTCCAAGAGACGTCGGGTACATCTATGACCTGGCGGAAAGGCCTTAGAAAAAGGAAAAAACCGGGCAATTTCGCCCACATAAAAATGGGCCCCGCGGTGCTGTAACACCCGGGACCCCGGCCCAAAGGAGGCATGCTCCAATGGACGAGCAGAAGCGTACCAATTCGCGCTGCCGAAGGCAGCCCCTTTCATATACCCCTGACCCCGAAGCTAGCCCCCCGAGAGCGGTCTCCCTCCGCTACGAGCTGGCCACCCTGCAGGAAGCGGTCCTGGCGGCTCGGATGCTGGCCGACGCGACCCGGCACCGGATGGCTGGCGACGCCCACGACCAGGCCCGCGCCTCGGACGGTTGCTCAGCAGTGCTCGAGCTGGTCGGGGCCCGGATGCAGTTGGTCGACCTCGTAATCCAGGGCGAAGTCTCCCCGAGGCTTCTCTTGGCCCACCACAACGAGACGCCACCCGACACCGAGGAAGATATCCTACTGCCGATCGAATAGGAGGCGAAGCCATGACCTCCGTCCTTGACCTGGCCCACGCCGCAGGGATAACGGGCGAGAACGCCGGTTCCTGCATCTTCTGCCGCCACCCCGGTTGACGGGCGGCCGACGCCGTCCTCCGTGTGCCGGCTGGTCACCTGACCATGGTCACCGGCTTGACCAGGGCACGCCGCCCCAGATCGAGGTCCCCCATACGGGGGATCGTGTACGCCTCATTCACCGTACGGCCCGGTGCCGCGACCACCGGTTTGACCAGCCTTTTGGATAGGGTCTGACCACTATCAGTGATGACCTTCTCCCGACTGTTCGCTGCCCGGCAAGCCCGGTGTGAATGGGGGCTGCGAAGCGACATCCTGTTCGCGCAGCTCGTCCACCTCGCGCTCCAGGGCCTGGACGCGTTCAAGGGCAGCGTCGCGCTCGGCTACAGCCTCCTCGGCACGCTGTTCCGCGACTTCCGCATCTACAAAGGCGTTATTCGCTTCCCGCCGATAGATGTCACGCGCGGCCGTAACGCGCTCGAGGCGGCACTCCAGTTCGCTCACGTTGTCAGTGGCGGTGTTGAGCTCGCCGCGCAGTGCCTCGCGCTCGCCTTCCAAGCGCGCGTACGACTCGCGAACCTTGTCGAGATCGGCTTTGAGGCTGCCGTTCTCGGCAAACGCAGGTACGGTCGCTTCCAAAAGCAGCAATAGCATAGGCGCGTCCGGCACAGGCCGAGGCGTCCTAAAGTGGTTCGCTACCAGCGCTTCTATCTTGCCGCGCTCGACGGCGGTCACGATGAAGCCGCGTTCTTCGGAAATGAGGTCGCGCTGCACCGCGCGCACGAACTCGAACGGCTCTCGGCACTGCTCCACGGCGTCTGCAACGGTCGCTCCGCGCCGCAGCAGCGCTACCACTGCGCCGGTCCGCTCTCCGATCGTTCGCGTGGAGCGCTCCGCGCTGTCCGGCTCCCGAGAGAACTGTTCTGGGTTGTGTCGCACGACGCCGTCCTCATCGTATGCCCATACCAATTCACCGTTTCTTTCCATGCGAATAACCGTCGAGCGGCTCTTGCCTGTTCGCTTCGCCGTCTCGTTGCGGTCGGGCCACGTCTTGGGGGCGATCGATTTCTTCGTATCGGCGCTGGTCATCGCAAGCTCCTCGTCGAATACGCATAGAAAAAATCGCGCGAACGCGCCGCGTGAATCCCTGGTGTGCTACGCGTAGCTCGCGTTCTCATCGCGTTGCCCCTGGCCCAGGATCGCACGTACTCACGCGAACCCCGTTTTTGATAAAGTCATTCACATCGGAAAGCCTGTAGCGAACCGGCGACTGCGGGCGGTCGCCGAGCTTGATAAAAGGCGGGCCGAAGCCCGTACACCTCCACCTCGCCAATGTCGGCTTCGATACCTTTAGGGTCTCGGCCGCCTGATCGGGTGTCAGCAAACGTTCGCCGTCTCCACCGTCTTGTTCGTTCTTCGTCATCAGGGAACTACCTCCGTTCCCTAACGAATGAATCTTCAGATAGAACGAGTCAATCTAATACTTCTTGGCAAATACCAGCCTATTACTCGTTTTAGCCTTCCGGATATTCCGGAATACTGTATTTCCGGAACTTGCCTCTACGAATCCTCCCCTGTTTGCAGCGGAATCCGTTTTTCTTCCGGAAATACCCTCCAATCTATTTCCGGAAGTTATTTTTTTTGCGTTTGGCGATACCGGCAGATCGTCTATCACGAACTGGTGGCCGGTCGGCCGAGAGGGCTTGAAGGTGCCCGCGAGAACGTCTATTGAGCGGGTGGAAGGAGGAGCGGACGGGTGGACGAGTCCAGGCTCATGGAGAAGCTCCGGGCGATCGAGGCGCTGTACGCCGGCGCGATGACTGCAGGAGAACGGGTGGCCGCGGAACGGGCCAGGGAGCGGATCCTGGAGAGGCTGACCCAGTGGGAAAAGGAGGCGCCGGCGGTCGAGTACAAGTTCACGATGGCCGACATGTGGTCGCGGAAGGTGCTGCTGGCCTTGCTGCGTCGCTATGATATCCGGCCCTACCGGTACAGCGGGCAGCGCCACACCACGGTGATGGCCCGGGTTTCGAGGCGGTTCGTAGAGGAGACGCTGTGGCCGGAGTTCGAGCAACTCTCCGGGACCTTGCGGAGCTATCTCTCGGAGGTGACCGATCGCGTGGTAGCGCAGGTCATCCATCGGGACAGCTCCGAGGCGGAGGTCATCGACCGGCAGGTCCAGCTTCCCCTGCCCTCTCGGAGCTCGAGCGTGCACGGGGCGCCTTCCGCTGCCGCGCCGCGAAAGCCGGGGCCGGTGACGCCCGACGGGGTTTCTGCACCGGAATCAAACTCGGAAGGTTCGACGGATGGTACCGCCTCCGATCCGGAAGCGGGAGCCGGTACGCCGGGCGAGACGAGCGCCGAGGGGAAAGCCGCCAGGCGGAAACGGAAGAAGCAGAAGCAGCAGCGGAACAAGAACAAGCGCAAGCGAAGGTAACGCGGCGCTCGCGATCCGGGCGCGGCGCAGAACCGCCGGCCCGGTGGCGATGTGCCGCGAGAAAGGGTAGGAATCGGCCCCGTGACCAGGCGCAAGCAGAAGCCAACGGCGGATGCAGACACCGTGCTCGAAAAGATCCGCTGCGACGTGCAAGGTGACGACGAGCAGCTGTGGGCGCTGTGTGACGCCATGGCCGGCAACATAACCCTACCGGTAGATGTCCACGTGGTCGGAGAGCCGCTCGAGCTGGTCGCGGTGGGCTACGAGGGCAACCCTCGACGCGGGCTCGTCGCCAGTTGCCGCCGGGAGGACGGCAGTACGTTCCAGGTGAGCTTCGCCGACGTGCAGACGGCGCCGGAAGCGCCTGCCTTCCCCTGGCTCGCCGCGTATTGCAGATGGATGGGCGTCGAGCCGATCGGTGCACCGAACTCGCGGGGGTCGGCGGCGAAGGTGCGAAAACACAAGGCGAGCGAGGAGGATATCGATATATCGAAACCGGTCGAACTGGTGATTCTTGCCGTCACGCAGCGTGCGGCCCGTTGCCGGCCGGTGGGGAGCGACAGGGTGGTCACGCTGCGCGCGGGCAGCCTCTCCCAGGTGGTTCCAGGCCATATCGTGACGGTTCAGCCCTCCAAGCAGTGGCGGCACCGGGGTCACCCTTACCTGTCAGGCAAGATCACAGCGACCCGGATCGATGCGGTTGCGCTCGGGCTCCCTGCCCTGGCGCTGAACGCGCGCGGCAACTGGGATCCCGCCGAGATGTACTGGGGGGAGGAAGGCGAGCCAATCGAACCGTGGGCCAAGCCGATCATCGCGCGCGGGCCCCGGCCGATGTTCGAGATGGAGCAGGTGTTGCCCGGACGCGAGGCCGAGGACTTCGACGTCGACACCGACCCCATCCTCTACGCGACCGACCTCAGGGAGACCGGCGACACCGAGGGCGCGGCAGATGTCCTTTCGAAACTGCTCGAGGAGGACCTGCGCTGCCTCGATGCCCACGCCCACCTCGGCAATCTTCTCTTTCGAAGCAGCCCCCACTGGGCGCTCAACCACTACGAGGTCGGCGTTCGCATCGGCGAGCTGTCGCTGGGCGAGAACTTCGACGGCGTGCTCGCCTGGGGGCTCATCGACAACCGGCCCTTTTTGCGCTGCATGGAGGGCTACGGGCTATGCCTCTGGCAATTGAATCGATGGGACGAGGCCGAGCGCGTGTTCGAGCGGATGCTGTGGCTGAACCCGACCGATAACCAGGGGATACGCGCCCTGCTGCCGGAGGTTCGCGCGCGAGAACCGTGGATCGACGACGAGGAGTGAGCGACAGGAGGGGGCGCACCAGCCTCGGTAGTCGCGGGGTATCTCGGTCATCGGGTGCTCCTCGTCGAGCCGCCCGCGTCGGACGGTTCGGCACCCTTGCCCATGCAGCATTTCTTGTACTTACGTCCCGACCCGCAGGGGCACGGATCGTTGCGGCCGATTTTGCGAGCGGCTCGCGCTGGCCTGGACATGGGACGCCAGAGCGTTTCGCCGACCTGCTTGAGCTGCGCTTCACGGCGCCTGAGAAAACCACCGACGTCGTGCCGCTTCGCGAAGCGCTCCCAGAGGTCGTTGAGCAGCTTCCGGGGCCCGCATTCGGCCATCATCTCCACGATCTCGAAACCGCCGGCACCGGCGATATCGAGCGACACTGAGCCGACGGCGTCGCCGAGCTCTGCCGCGTCGTCGAAGAACACGATCCGCGCATCATGGCAGTCACATCCCGGCGTCGGGCAAAGAAAAATACTTGCCCAGTATCTCCGATCACCAATAACGTACTCGTCCGAACGAGTTCCCCGCAGTAGGTCCTCGATGGCGGCGAGGTGGAACTCCTCTACAGAGTCGAGATCAATGTCCTCGGCGGGCCCCTCGGGTCGGTATCCCTTGGTCCGCGCCCGGAAACGGTGCAGGAACTCGAGCAACTCTCCGTCCATCTCGGAAGCCAGCCAGTCCAGAACCTCCGGGTCGGTTGCGTCGGGGAACTCGGGTTCGGCCCACGTCTCTCCGGAGTCCGGATCGACGATGGCGATCAGCTTCTCCTCGAGCGTGACGCGGTCCGCCTTCCCTCCCGCGGGTCGCTCCAGATGGACGCCCTCCCCGTCCCAGCAGACAGCGGTAGCCCGCCCGTCGATGACGAATCCGTCCACGTAGACGAACTGGCACTCGCAGTCGGGGTTGGGACACATGGACAGGCTACAGGCAAGACCCTCTCGCTCTCCCGGCTCGTGCGCGTCGCGCCAGAAGACGATCAAGCCCTCGTCGCCGAGCTGCCGCCGGCTATTCGGTTCGAGAATGATGCTTACCGGTTCGCCTGCCATGGTCTATTCATCATCGTTCGGGATCTCTCCGCTCTCTCTCAAGAACCGGGCGAAGCCCTCGAGGCTGCGACGGTAGCGCGAGACGAGTGCCGGGCTTTCAGTGAATTTCCGCTCGAACTCGATCTCCCACGGTGGTCCGTCAAAACACTCCAGGACTCGCTTGGCTCTGGGTACGTCGTACGCCAGCACGAGGCATCCGGCCGCGTTCAGGTCGGACTGGATGGCCGACTGCGTACGAGGCGAGCAGCCGCTAGCTCGCAGCTGCGCGAGGTAACGCGCCATGGCGTCGACGATGACCTTCGCCACACGCGGACTTGCGCCGTAGTCGTGGCGCCAGTCTTCTACCCAGCCGGCGAGCGCTTCGCGTTCGGCCGTGGACGCATCGGTCTGCTCACGGATCGCGACGATGCAGTCTCTCAAGACCTCAACGGCTTCTTCGAACGGCAGGTCCACGAGATCCAGCGTCTCTTCACAGGCCCGGTCGAGGTGCCGGAACTCGCGGCAGCCAGTGCCGGTCCTGCCAAAGCCACTTCGTACCTTGAGCCTCGATACGGGAGTGAACAGGCGCTCGTCGTGGCCCGATCGCGCCTGCGTATCTTCAGGGTGGGCCCACAGAAGCAACGTAACGCCCGACTTGCGCGCAAGGACCAGCGCCTCTCGGTCGTGCTGTAGCTCCCACGGGAGCTCGATCACGTCGGCGACGCGTTCGGCGACGACGCGGGTGAGCCGCTCGAAATAGCGGCCTCGGTCGCCCGGCGCTGTTTCCGCTACGGGCGCAGAACCAAGGTCAAGGAACTCGAGCCCCAGCTCCCGGCATGCGCGGCTACCCAAGGCGCTTTTGCCGGCGCCGGGCGGCCCGAGCAGAAAGATGATTGGGCTCACGGGTCCCGCTTCGAGTACCGTTCCGTTATCCGTCATTTTCGAAGCCGTTTTCGTTCATAAGATGCTTACCGTGGTCGTTGCCATATGCGTTTGCGTTCCGCTTCTCGGCCGGCGATGCCGGGGGCCGCATCTATTCGTCCTCATCCTCCCCCTCATCCCCGTTTTCGAAATCACTCGGCAACGGAATGCCCGGAATCCGCCTCGTTATCCTGGCAAGCTTCATAAACACAGCGTCTGGATCCGTCCGCTTCTCGAAAGCGGCGTCCCTCCACGAACCTTCGACCAGGGGACGCAGGTCTTCCAGCAGCGCCCGCCGTATCTCCCCCTGTTCGAAGTTGCCTTTGTCGTCCGGCTTCACCGCGTACAGCGCCGGGAAGGCGAACTTGCAGACCGCCTCGTGCATTTCGGCGCCGGTGTCCGTCTCGGGCGTACGCAGGTCTTGATATTTTGGGGCATCGATCAACCTGGCGTCGACCTCCGTGATCTCCAGATCGTCGAGAGACAGCGGCCGGTTCCCCTCCGTGTTCTTTTGGTCGAACGTGACAGGCAGCTCGAACTCGACCCAGAGCGGTCCATCGTATTCCTCCCACTTGCACCCGCCCGGATCGGCGAGTTCATCGAGCAAATCGATAAGGTGGTCCTCAGATTCCGCACGAACGAGCGCCGCGCTCAGATTCGGCCACCGGACGACGTAGATCGGCACAGGTCACCTCCACCAGATAGAAAACCACGTAACCGACGTCGGCGGTAGTTGCAAACGGCGGGCGTAGCGACCGGAGGGGGCGCTCTCGTACGCGAAAAAGTCCGACAAGCGTCCGGCAAAACGGGCTGGTGTGCGCTTTACGGTTCTCTCAGGATGGGCCGTCCTTGTAGTTGTCCCAGTCCGGAACCTGGCCTTTCCCGATCGCGTCAATCCACTGCTCGATACACCCCCGGCCGGTTTTCCAAGTATCTCCGCGTTTCTTGAGGAAATCGATTACCGCCTCGCTCTCTCCGACGGCCAGGAGCTTCTTGGCTAGAGCGAGTCGAGGCCCGTAGCTCGCCGTTACCGGATCCAGAACCGTATTCCCCGCGTCCAAGAGCGACCGGCACGCGGCCGCGATGTTCCCTCGCCGAAGGTAGACTCCTCCGAGTACGCAGTGCGCGACATGGTGTGCTAACCCGTCCGGACCGCGGGGGAGATCGGGGGCATCCAACAGCAATGTCGCATAGTGCTCCGCTTTCTCCAGCTCGTCGCTGATAAGCGCTGCTTCTGCACAGATACGCTGAGCATGTACGTCACCGGAATCGGCAAGGGCACGGCAATATCCGAACGCCTCTCGTGCCTGCTCCGCCGAGCTATCGTCGTTCGCCGCCTTGGCCAACGACAGGCGAAGTTTGCCGAGCCAGATGGCAGCCCGTTTCTCACCCTTTGCGCTCGATCCTCGAAGGACGAGCAGCAGCCTCTCCGCCTCGCGCCAATCCACGTTGGCAAAGAATTTTGAGGCATTTATCAGTCCGTCTGCTTCAAGCCGCCCGCTCCTCTCGTGTTCAAGCCAAAGGGCACGCAGGCGCTCGAAGTGCTCGGGATACACCTCGGGAACCACCGTGAAGGATGGACAGATACAGATCGCATCGTTGGGGCGGTGTTCCACGAACCAAGCTACTAGCTCAAGCACCCCGGGAAGAGCAGCCTCCCATCGCTCGTCGGCTAGCATATAGTAGCCGAGCGCTTTGGCACGTGAATCGGCATCCGTAGCAGATGCAGTTTTCACGAGGCTTTCGGCCTCTTCCTTCGACGAAGCTGCCGAATTCATGGCCAATTGAAACAGGTCCCGGATGCCGCAGCTCGTCATCGTAAATCTCGTTTCGACCCGTTCGCCCTTTCAATACCGCACGACAAGCCAAGGCAGCCAAAGACCAGGTTCGGCACCGACCTCGCCGCATGAAATATCGTCAGCGCACTTCAGAGCGTCGTCATACCTTTCTATGAAGCCGTTGGCGTTCAAAAGAATACCGTACTTGTCATGTGCGTATTTTTCCAAACCGTTACACAACCAGGAATGGTCAAGTACCCGAGACTGTTCGTCTGTCACGATCAGTTCGAAACCCAACACGTTACCTTCCGGCAGACGAGTGCCTTGCTGAACACAAAACCGCACGCCGCTTTCGCCGATAGGGGCATGTCCCGACTCTTTTTCCGGTGGTTTTGTAAATGCGACAAACTTAGCGATGCAGGATTTATGCAAGCCGATTCCCAAGATTATCGCATCAGGCGCTTTCGACAGGAACGTCTCTCTGAACTCGTTAGCGGTATCTATCTTATAGCATACGTTGGGCCATCCTATTTCTTTGTCGAATCTCGAAGTAACCCAGGGTATGACTTCGTGAATCTCGGCTGATATTCCGAACGTTCCCGCCTTCTCTAGACGTTCTTCTCGGCTTGCAGAAGTCCATTCGATTGCCCACACATCGGGTACGAACGGGGAAATACAGGGAGATACGCTCAATATTCTTGCGGGAAGTAAGTCTCGAGAAAAGCATTCCGGTCTCTCCATAGGTTTCGTTATGTAGAAACCGCCCGAAACGAAATCAGATATCGTAGCGCCCATCTTATGCATCGTATCTATTTTTCCCGCGAAGGAAAATCGTGTCGAGGACAGAGCCTGTCGCGGCGTATGGGATCTCGCGCTCGCACTCCGAGCGCGTCAAACCCCAGAGCCTTGGTGAACTCGGCGGTGGGGATGGCGTCCTCGGCATGAAGCGAGACGACTGCCGCCGGGCGGTCGACGGGCCCTCGCCTACTCGGTTTCGCCGGTACTCTCCATCGCCTCGGTTATACGGTGTCCGACTGTTTCGGCGGCCGCGTGTGCGGCGTCGGCGGCCAGGTCGGCGTATCTCGCCGTAGTCCTGGGCGACTTGTGGCCAAGAAGGGCGCCAATCTGGAGCAGCGAGAGGCTTTGGGACGCTCCCCAGGAGGCAAAATTATGGCGGAGATCGTGTAGGCGCATCGACGGGACGTCTACGAGGTCGTTGAGTTGGGCCTTTGCCCGTACGGCTTCCCAGGCAACACGTAACTCCCATTCGGTAATGTGGTCTTTGGGGTGCTGAGCGCTTTCGAAGACGTACACGCGCGACTTTCCCTCTTCCGGCTTCAGCCGCTCGAGGATCTCCTCGGCCGCGGAGTTGAGGCGCACGACCTTCTGGCCCGACTTGGAGTCGCCGAGGCGTAGAAACCCGCGGTCCAGATCGACCTCGGACCAGCGCAGCTCGAGGACCTCGCCTCGCCGCATGCCGGTAAAGAGCAAGAACCGGATCGCGTCGATAGCGCATGGCGGCTTGGCTTCCACCTCCGCAAGAGCGGTGGCAAGCCTCCTGAGCTCGATCTCAGACAGGTCTCGATGTCGCTTGCGTTCCCGGTACCTTTCGACATGCCGGACGGGGTTCGAGTTGAGGGGCCGTGCTCCCCACAGTTCCGCCAGTTCGAAGAGCTTGGAAAGCATAGCCCTTACCCGGTTCGCCATGACCGGCTTGCTCTTGCCGATCGAGGCGATGAGCCGCGCGACATCGGAATGGTTGACGCTGGCGATCTTTCTGGAGCCCAGCTCCGGCACGACGTACTTGTCGATCGCGGTCTGGTACTGGGAACGGGTATTCGGCTTTTTCAGACTCGCGTGGTCGCGCATGAACTGCTGGCAGGCCTCTGACATGGAAAGGCCCTTTCTTGCCCCCTTGCGGGCCCCAGAAGGGTCTTCCCCTGCCCGGACCTCCGATGCCCACTCATTGGCGATTTTGCGCG
Source organism: uncultured Sandaracinaceae bacterium (assembly GCA_964450715.1). Lineage (GTDB taxonomy): Bacteria > Myxococcota_A > Polyangia > Polyangiales > JAFGIB01 > CAYVFC01. The sequence goes on from CAYVFC010000014.1 coordinate 85,757, forward strand.
CCTGCTGGACGGTGAGCTTACCGTAGGTGCCGATCAGGGGCTTCCTCTGGGTGCCGTCGGCCGTGCGGTACTTCAGGACGAAGCTCTTGATCCCGCTGGGGTGCACGATCACCCCTAAGCCCGGGATCACCGAATCCCAAATCGCATATCGGGTCTCCCGAGGTTTTGCCGCATCGACCATCTTATTGGTCAGCTTCTCGTTCATGCCTGGCTCCCGTTCCCATATCCCGGGGTACCAACGGGTACCAACGGGTACCAACGGGGTACCAACCGGCTAAGGAGGGCATCACCCGGGTGTTTCGGGGTACCACCGGGGTACCACGAAAATGATTTTCGTCGATATTTGATGGAATGTCTACCAGGCCGCAATTAGCTGTTTTCGTGGGTGTTTTCAACGAGTTGCCATAAGTTGACCAAAGTTGCGAAAACCGCACCTTGTGACTGGCAGTCATGAGGTCAGGGGTTCGATCCCCCTTGGCTCCACTAATGAAAACGGGCACTTACGAGTGCCCGTTGGCTTTTAATCAGGACGCCGGGCAAGCAATGGGCAAGCACGGGGCGAACGTCCACGACGCCGCCCCTTCCAGAAAACCGGCCACCGTAATATCGCCGATGCGCCCATCCCGAGAGGGTCCACGGCCCCTGGCCCCTGCTCCCTTTCCGCCCCCGACGGCGGCGTAGTACTTTCTAGATAGGGGGCCTCGTTTGCGGCATTTCATTCCGACACTGTCTTCTTCAATTCCGTCGTGCCGCGGCCACCGAAGCCGACTACCGCGTATCGCGCAGCCAGAGCCATTCGTACTAGACGAACGCCCCCAGATCGGCCGCGCCCGTACGGACCGAGCGGAAGCATGAGATGAAGAAGCCCCAGATCTTCATCCCAGGTTTCTTGCTACTTCTCTTCGCGGTTGGTGCTTCCATTACCTATTCTCTTTATTCAAGCGAGGGTCGCATCTCTATTACCCGCTTGTTCTATCCCAAAGAAGAAAAGATCCTCGACGACTACTCTCACGTCCCCTACTTGTTCAAGCCTCTCAATATTAAAAACGCTCCCCAAGGTAACGAATACGACGGAGAGTTTCTTTTTATAAACAGATCTTCCGATCGAATATACCTCAACGGCTTCGGCGAACCGGTAGGCGAGTTTTTCCACCCGCGATTCGTGGGGTTCGAGGTACGACGGGATAATCGATGGATAAAGCTCGACGTCGGTTATTGCGGCACGGGCGCCCAGAAATACCCTATCGAGCCGAATACTGAATACGTTTTCGACATTTCGCTCTGGCCGTTTGATGAACAAGACCAACCTGTTACCGGTAGAGTTGGCGTCGACAACTTCGTATCGGAACCCTTCGTTTTAAATTGGCAGAAAGACAAACGACTTGGAAAGTTCGACGAGTCACGGGATCGGCATGTCGAAACTGTCAGGAAGCTACTTGTGGATGCCGGATTCGACAAAAGGCGGCTAACCGGAAACGGCTTTATAGAGAGGTTTTTGGCGTCTTTGATAGATTTTCGCGACCCCGCTGCTTTGGGATTTTCGGATTTCGAAGAAGATTTCGATGTCTTACCGACAATCGATCGCAGGGATTACCTGCGCTTCGATATCCCAAGGCCGCAGCCGTACCGCGCTGGCCAGCCCCTCCCGCCAACCGGGCAAGAGCGATACGAGCTGCTCCTGGTACTTACACCATCAAACTTTAGTGCGGACTGGTTTCGTGAAGAAATGAACCGCCGATTAGATATCGGCACATGGGGAGACGCCCGCGAGATGGTATTCGGCGAGCGATACAAGTGGTTTACCGAAGAAAACACCCTCTACATACAACTCAAGTATTGGCCTCCCGCCGGCAATGAATTGCCGAGCGTCGAGAACTCAAAGAAGCTCTTCAAGGGAGTTGTTAGCGCCCACGCTCTTCTGCAGTAAACCGCCCGAGACGCGCACGTTCTTCTGCAGCGGGTAG
>CAYVFC010000015.1:0-45139 GCA_964450715.1 uncultured Sandaracinaceae bacterium
AGTCAAGACCCCGCCAGGACTTTTTGAGAAGTTACGCTAACTGATCGGCATTGCTTCTAGCGGCCGCGCTGCTGCTCGCGGGCTGCCGCGACCGCTCGGAGGTCACCGTCTTCTGCGCGGCCAGCCTGCACCCGGTGCTCGCGGACGCCGCCGCGCGCTTCGAGCGCGAGCAGCGCGACCACGCGGTGAGCCTGCAGCCGAGCGGTTCGCTGGTGGCCGCTCGCAAGCTGGTGGAGCTGGGCATGAAGGCCGACCTGATCGCCGTGGCCGACGCGGATATCATCGACCGCATGCTGGCGCCCGGGCACGCGACCTGGAATCTTCTACCGGTGGCCAACGAGATGGTGATCGCCCACCGCGACCACAGCCCCTTCACCGACCGTATCTCCACCGACGACTGGCGCGAGTATTTGCTGCGGGAGGAGGTTCGTTTGGGCTGCACCGACCCGGATACCGCTCCGCTCGGCTACCGGACACTCTTCACCTGGCAGCTGGCCGGGTACCTGGCGAACGAGCCCGGCCTGGCGAACCGACTGCGCGCCCGCTGCGCTCCCCGGCATGTGGCGCCGGACGAAGAAGAGCTGGTCAAGCTGCTGGAGGCGCGGGCCATCGACTATGCCTTCATCTATCGCTCGACCGCGGACAGCCACCACCTCAAGGTAACGGCGCTGCCGCCGCAGGCGAACTTGTCGCGCCCCGAGCTAGCCGACCAGTATGCAGCGGCGAGCGTGGAGATACGCATGTCGAGGAACGAGAAGACGACGATGCGCGGCCGACCCATCGTCTACGGCCTCACCATCCCCGAGAAGGCGCCCAACCGGAAGGGAGCGGTGGCCTTCACCGCCTTCCTGCTCGGAGAGCAGGGACGCCAGGCTTTCGAACGCGCCGGTTTCCGCCCCCTGGCCCCGGCGCCTTGCCGCAGATGCGATACGCTACCCGAACCGTTGCGGCCCCTGGTAGCGAAGACCCCATGAATCCCTCTAAACGGCACGCCGCCAGCGCGGTCCTCTTTCTGGCCCTGCTGCACCTGGCGATCGACCAGCTCCCCGGACCTCCCCTATCGCGGCCGATGAGCGCCGTGCTCTTCGCCACCAACCTCTACGTCCTTTACAGCGCCTCGGTCGCGCTGCGGGGCCGGCCTTTTCGCTCGCTGGCGCTGTTCGTAGCCGGGTACCTGGCGCTGTTCGGCCTGACCATGGTGGTGCTGGGCAAGGAGCCGCTCTTTATCCTGCTGGTGATCGCCTACGCCAGCGTGTTCGCTTCGCCGGTGCTGCTCGGCTTCTTCGGCCTGTTCGTGCTCTGCTTCGTCATTTTCCAGCCCTACGGCTTCGAGACCTTCATTCCCCTGGCGCTCGTATATGCGGTGCTGTGGCGCGCGCGCGGCCGGGCCGTCTCCCGCTTCGCGCTGGCCTGCCTGGCGGCCGGTTTGCTGGGCTTCTTCCTGGTGCTCTTTCCCATCGTCCACCTCGCCTTGCAGGACTCGGCGCAGACGCTCTGGCACGCCTTTCTGCAGCCGCAGGTACGTAAGGCCATCGGGCTGAGCCTGCTGTCTTCCGCCATCACCACCCTACTCATCGCGCTCTGGGGCATCCCCCTGGCCTATGCCCTGGCCCGGCTCGAGTTCGCAGGCAAGCGGTGGGTGGAGGCGCTTATCGACATGCCCATCCTGGTGCCGCAATCGGTGGCCGGCATCGCGTTGATCGGGCTGCTCGGACCGGGTAGCCCGGTCGGGCGCTGGCTGGAGTCGATGCAGCTCGGCGTCTCCGGAACGCTGGCCGGCCTGGTGGTCGCCCAAATCTTCGTGGCTTCGCCCTTCCTGATCAAGACGGCCATGACCGCCTTCGAGGGCGTCTCGCCCTCGCTGGAGCTGGTCTCGCGCAGCCTGGGCGCCTCGGCGGCCGGCACCTTCCTGCGTATCACCCTTCCGCTGGCCTCGCGCGGCATCCTGGTCGGCTCGGCGCTCTGCTTCGCCAGGGCCATCAGCGAATTCGGCTGCGTGATCCTCTTCGCCAGCTCGCCGGTGAGCGCCCCGGTGCTGGTGCACACGGAGTTCCTGCGGGCAGGGGCAGCGGAGAGCCGCCCCATCGCGGTGGTACTGCTCGTCATCTGTCTCTGGTTCTTCCTGCTGCTCCGTTTCGGGCGCGATCTGCTCCCCTTCTCCCGAGCCTCGACTCCGACCTCCGGCCGCGAGGCGACGGGATGAGGCTCGAGCTGCGAAAGGTTTGTTGCCGCTTCGGCGATTTTTCCTTGAAGGATATATCTCTTAATCTGGATGAGAGGCAGTACTGGGTACTGCTCGGCCCCAGCGGCAGCGGCAAGACGCTGCTCTTGCAGACCATCGCCGGCTTCCACCCGCCCGATTCGGGACAGCTCCTGCTGGACGGCCGCGACGCCACCCATCAGGCGCCGGAAGAGCGGGGGCTGGGCCTGGTCTTCCAGCAGGCAGCGCTCTTCGAGCACATGAGCGTGGTCGACAACATCGCCTATGGGCTGCGAGTACGCCGGGTAAATTCCCAGCAACGCGCGAGCCGGATCGAGCGCATGGTGGAGACGCTCGGGCTGGGCCCGGTCCTCTCCCGGCCGGTGGCCACGCTCAGCGGAGGCGAGGCGCAACGCGTGGCCATCGCCCGCGCGCTGGCCATCGAGCCCGGGTTGCTGCTGCTGGACGAGCCGTTGAGCATGCTCGATCACAACACCCGGCTGGAGCTGCGCGAGCAGCTGCGCAGGATCCATCGCGAGCTGGGGACCACCGTGCTGCACGTTACCCACAGCCGCGACGAGGCGCGCGCCCTGGGCGACCACCTGGCGGTGATGGTCGACGGCAGGGTGATCCAGGCCGGAGACTGCGAGCGGGTCTTCGGCGCGCCCTGCGACGCTTCCGTGGCCTCGTTCCTGGGAGTTTCAGCCGAGAAATAGCCAGTGCAACCCGAACGTATACCCCTGAGCAAGGTCTTCGACGTGCCCTTCCTCTCGCTGGACGGCACCAGCATCGAGATGGCCTCGCTTCTCTTTCTCTTTCTGGCCGTGCTGCTCGCGACCGGCGTCCGCCGGCGCCGGCAGCTGGTCCGGCACGTCGTGCAGGCGGTCTCGGTAGTTTTCTTTTTCTACATCGTCTATTCGTGTCTCGGCGTTTTCGGCATGATCCGCAACTCCCTGTTCGGCCTCACCCTTTTCGGCTCGGTCTACACCGAGTCCTTCTACTGGATGTCGCTGCCGGTGCTGGTGCTCTCGGTCACCCTGCTCTCGGGGCCGCTCTTCTGCGGATGGATCTGCCCTACCGGCACCATCCAGGAGCTGGCCGGCTGGCTGCGCAAACGCCTGGCCGGAAAGCGAGAGCGACCGACCCGCCGGCAGCTGCTGCTGCTGGGCGTAGCCTCCGCGCTCTTTTTGGGCCTGGTCATCCAGCTCAGCCTGGAAAAGCAGATGTTCATCGAAGACTCGAGCCTGCACTGGGCCGCCTCGCTGCTGCTGCTCTGCTTGCTGGTGATGGCTGGCGTGATCGACGACCGGCCTACCCGCTCGCTCAAGCTACTGAGCATCGCAGCTATCCTCTTCAGCGTATTCTCCCACCTGGTCATCACCTCGCCGGTGCACTTCGCTTTCACCTCGCGCAGCGACCCGGCCTCGGCCCTGGCCACGCTGGTCATCGCCGTGGCCTCGCTGTTCGTGATGCGCGCCTGGTGCCGCTATCTCTGTCCCTGGGGCTACCTGCTCGGAAAGCTCAACCGCTTCGCCCGCCTGGGCCTTCTGGTTCGCGATAGCGAATGCAACGCCTGCCGGGATTGCAACCGGGTCTGCGATGCGGGCGCCATCGACAAGGGCGCGGTCCGGGTGGAGGATTGCCAGCTCTGCTTCGCCTGCGTGGACGCCTGCCCGACGCGCGCCATCGAAGTGGTGGACCGCTGGCGGGGCGGAGAGCAGGCCCGGGCCGGGCAAGAAGCGGAGCCCGACCGCGAGCAGACCGCGGAGGTCGAGAGCTCATGAACCGATCGCCCGTCGCCTGGTTCTGTTTTGCAGTCTCTATTGCAGCGCCCGCCTCGGCCGACTGGCGGCAGAGCCGGGCCGACGAGCGCTGCAGCGGCGCGGCGCCCTCCCTTCACGCCCCGGAGAGCGGCGAGCCGCGGACCTGGAGCTTCGACGGCAGCGGTCGGGTCTGGGGCTACCGGCCGGGAATGACGGTCTGGTCCTCGCCCGCCATCGCCGAGGTCAAGGGACGTGCGGTACTGGCGGCGGGCAGCTACGACAGCAAGCTGTACTGCCTGGACGCGGCCAACGGCGAGCCGCTCTGGAGCTTTACCGCCGGCGCGCCCATCTCTTCGACCCCGGCCTTCTGGAACGACGGGCGGAAGGTGTGGCTCTTTGTCGCGGCCGAGGACCGGCTGGTATACGCGCTACACGCCGACACCGGCCGCAAGCTGTGGGTACACGAGGTCCAGAAGTATCGGCCTACCCTGGGCGGCGCGCGCCTGGGCGCCCCGGCCGTGGGCCGGGCGGGCGGGCGCGACGCGGTCTTCGTCTCCTACTGGGTATGGGACAGCTCGCTGGAGCACAGCCTGCAGCGGGCAGGGGTGACCGCGCTCGATGCGCGCGAAGGCCGGCGCATCTGGAGCGCGCAGTTGGGTGACAACCAGATGACCGATCCGCTCTACGTCGAACGGGGCCCGCAAGACAAGGGCGCACTGTACCTGGGCTCTCACAACGGGGTGCTCTACGCGCTCGACGCCGATAACGGCCGGGTGCTCTGGCAGCACCGGGAGCTGGACGCCATCCGCGCCCCGCCCGCCTTCGCGGCCGGCGAAGCCTCGACCGCTGCAAGCCCTGCTCTGGTGATCGTCGCCTCCAAGTACGGAATGGTCCGCGGTCTGCGGGCGGTCGATGGAAAGGAGCGCTGGAAATACAAGACCGGCGACCGCATCACCGGCTCGCCCGCGGTGTATAGGCGGGACGGCGCCGCCTACGCGGTCGTCGGCTCCTACGACCGCCACCTGTACGTGCTTCACGCTCGCGATGGCCGCTTGAAGTGGCGCCACCGGGCGCGCGCCGGCATCTACTCGTCAGCCGCGTTGGCGCTGGACCATCGCCAGCCGCTGATCCTGTTCTCGGCCTGGGACCACGCCTTGCATGCCGTATCCCCGAAGGACGGGAGCCTGCTCTTCAGCCGCTTTACCGGTCGACCCCTCTGGGAGGTCGCCGGCCTGGACGAGAGCAACTGGTCGTCGCCCTCGGTGGCGAGCGTCGGCGGGACCTGGATGGCATTTGCCGGCAGCTACGACGGCCGGCTTCGCGGCTTCCGTCTCGAGCAGCGAGACGACACCCCGCCGCCGCGCCGCTCCAACCTGGCCTTCTGGCTCTCCTTTCCGGTGGTGCTCGGGCTGGTCGGGCTGCTGTCGCTGGCGCTGACCGGCCGCTACCGACGACGGCGGCGTAACCTCGACCACAACCAGTAGGCGAGGGCGAGAAAGGGGACCGCTAGAAAGGGAAGATAACGCACCCCGGCCGGGCCGGCCGGGCGCACCGATCCCTTTCCCAGCCGGATCATACCGCGGTCGATGGGCAACTCGGCTCGCCTGGTATCGACGACCAGCTCGAGCCTGCCCACCCGGGCTCGCCCGAGCGCGACCTGGATATCGACCGGGTGCTCGCCCTCGGCCACCTCGGGCCGGCGCCCGAGCTCGATGCCGATGCGCTGCATCTCTCCCGGAGAGAGGCGCGAGAGCTTGCGCGGGTGCACCAACGCCCGGGCGGCAGGGCTCGTTACCACCAGCGCCAGGTTTTCGATCTCGCAGATGGAGACGTTTCGCGCCCAGATCTCGAACCTCACGCGATCGCCCTTCAGACGTACGGACGAGCGACCGGTGTAGAAGCTCAGGCCGGAAGCCTCGGCCTGATCGAAGGCGATCACCTCGATGGCGGTGCGGCCGTTGTGCGCGCGAATGCGGATATCCGCGCCCGCCTCGATCAAGTAGCGCGCCATCTCGGCGTTACGCGCCAGGTGCAACGGCGTTCTGCCCTGGTCGTCGACCGCCGCCAGGTCTGCTCCTGCCTCGATCAGCGCCCGGGCCACTTCCGGGTGCGCGGCCTCGTGCAGCGGGGTGGTTCCGTACCGGCTGCGCATTAAGGGCCTCGCCCCTCGCCCGAGCAGCGGCGCCACCAGCGCGGTCCGTCCGAGCATGGCGGCCCAGTGCAGCGGCGTCATGCCGATCCGGTCGCGGGCGTTTGGATCGGCGGCCCTGTCGAGCAGCAGCCCGGCGGTTCTCGCCTCTGCTCCGAACACGGCCCAGTGAAGCGCGGTCCAGCCCTGCTCGTCGGCCTGATCGGAGGTTTCACCCCGGTCGACCAGCGTCGCAACGCGGTCCCGGTTTCCCTCGAAAGCGGCGATCTGCAGCGCTCCGGTCGGCTTCCGGCAGCAAGGACGCGGCGGATCGCCAGCACTAGCGGCGGACAGATCGCCAGCCCAGATGAGAAATGCCGTGGCGCCCCAAAAAAGAGTCGACCGGAGGGTGCGTTCCTGAGCCATTCGCGAGCAATGCGGCAACTTAAAGAACTGTAGCAGGCCGGGCAGTGCCTAGCCTTGGGTGCGCAACATTCGTACTTTACCGGGTCGGTCCGGCAATACCGGTGTATACTACAGCGCCAGCTGGAGAATCCGATCCACCTCGCGCAACGCGGAAGGAAAGCATCATGAAGACGAAGCTCGACGCCGTACTCCGCCTGCTCATCCCTGTACTGGCACTGGCTCCGCTCGTTCCGACGCCCGCGAGCGCGCACTGGTGCCACGACAACTGGGACTCGGCCTTTAATTTAACGGTCAAGCCCGAGACCGACTCGGTCACGGTTCCGGCCACCGGGTCGGCCCAGATGATCATTTGGGTACAGAACAACATGGGCTACGCGCTGGAGGCCTTCACACTCGAAGCAACCGCCACCGGCTTCACCGTCACCGTTACCCCGGACCCGCCCACGGTCGCCGGCCACCTGATGCCCGGCGAGAAGCAGCGACACGTGCTGACTATCAGCAAGGCCGGCGGGGACAACCTCTCGGTGGAGTCCCTCGAGTTCTTCGTCAGCTTCGACGACGTACAGAACGAGTTCGAGAGCGGGGACCAGAGCAGCATGTACGGCGACGAGGGCGCGGTCATGGTCAAGAAGAGCGACGGCTCCCTGTTTCCCGCCTTCCCCGGATCGCTGAGCGGTAACTCCCAGGCCATGCACCACCGGTTCGCCGCGCAGGCGGACTTCGGGAACACAGATACAGGCCTCAACGAGCTGCTGCAGTACTACTGCGCCGGCCGCCGATCCTGGGACCACACCAGCTCGTCGGTCATCCTGCAATACTGCACCGACACGGCCTCCACGCTCTGCTCCGACCTCGGCCTCGGCGGTCCCACCAAGTTCGATCTGCAGAGGCTCTGGGCCACCTATGAGCTGGCCATCCGCAAGAGCGAGCTCGGGGCGCGGCTGCCGGTGCTGCGCGAGCGCCTGACGTGCGGCTGCGACGACACGGACCTCACCTTCGTGGCCCTGGCCGCGTTCACCCTCGGCTATCTCGGTGAAGACGCCGGGGCGCGCGCGCACCTGGAGGGTATGATCTCCACCGGTAGCGCCGACCAGGCGGCCATCGCCAAGGCTTCGCTGCTGCTGATGGGCAATGCCTCCGACCTGACCGCCTACGGCGCGGAGGTGACGGGGAACATGAGCTCCGGTACCCCGCAGGTCGCCTACACGAGCGCCGCGGCGCTGGCCATCGCCGAGGGCAATGACCTGGCGGTGCAGAACGTGCTGCTACCGGCCGCCAGGTGGTACTTCCCCGAGGCCGACAGCACCCCCTTTCTGGCCTCGCACCTGCTCGGCATCGCGGCCTGGGATCGCCGCGGCTGGACGGCGGGCGCCGGCGACACGGGCACGGTCACCTTTTACGGCGAGGCGGCGACCGTGGTCACGCCGGGCGCGCCCGACTGCTCGGCCGCCTCGGTCTCGCCGCTTACCGGCGAGGTCCCGCTCACGGTCAGCCTGGACGCCGGCGGCTGCACCGATCCGGAAGGCGACAATCTGAGCTACAGCTGGACCATCGAGGGCACCGAATACACCGATGCAACGACCGACCACACCTTTGACGAGCCGGGCAACTACCTGGTCCGGCTCACGGTCACCGACGACGCGGCCGTACCGGGCGAAACCACCGTCGACTTCAACGTGGTCGTCAATCCGGTCGGCGGCGGCGAGGGCGGAACCGGCGGCAGCGCGGGCGCGGGCGGCGTCGGCGAAGCCGGAAGCGGCGGCAGCACGGATATCGGGGGCACCGGTGGCACGGCCGGCACCAGCATGGCCGGTAGCGGCGGCATGGCTGGCTACGGCGGCAGCCTCTACGGCGGCAGCGGCGGTACCGCGGCGACCGGAACCACCTCAACCACGCCTGACGATGGCGGCTGCGGTTGCTTGGTAGTCGCCAGCCCGGTCAGCGGGCATTCGGGTCTATTGGCCGCGCTACTGGCCGCAGCTCTTCTGCTCGTCAGGCGGCGCCGTCTGCGCTGAACGCGCGCGGCCATTCGGGACCGACCGGTGGGGGCTTCCCTCCGATGCCCGAATTGCGAAAGGTTCGCGAATATCACCTCAATTCAGGGGAAGATAGCAACTCCGTAACTAGGTTATCGGAGGACAGTCGATCCCGCCGCAATCATCGGCCTGAGTCCCGCAAACGCTAGCGGTGCTGTCATCGCCCGCGAGTCCCAGATTCTCCAAAAGCCATTCGGCTTCGCAAGTGGGGAGCGATGGAGTGTTGGTAATGGTCAGAGTACCGCCGGTTGAAGCGACGTTGCTCAACCCTCGCAGATCGCCCAAGGCCAAGGCGTTGAGAATGTTCAGATTTTCACCGATAGACCGCAGACCGCTCAACCCGTTCAGATCGGCCAGTTCTCTGGTACCCGATACGATCAGATTACCTCCTACCGACTCAACGTTGGCTAGTCCTTCGATGTCGGTCAGGCTCTGTCCTTGAATGAAAAGGCTGCCTCCGATGGAAGTTATGCCGCTCAGCTCATCCACTTCGGTGATCTCGGAGCCGGTTATCTCAAGGGTACCGTCGATCGAGGTGCATTCGGATAGACGCATCATGTCCTCGTCGCTATCGGCACTGAAGCTCCCCTGCAGAACCCCATCACCGCACAGCGGCTCGGTTTCGCCGGCACCGCTCTCGCCTCCAGAACCGGCGACGGCGCCCGAATCGGCCTGGGAACCACCGCCTGCCGCGCCCGCGCCGCCCGCGCCCGCCGCGCCGCCGGCTCCGCCCGCGCCCCCCGCGCCGTCATCGTCGCCACCACATCCAAGAGACAACACCGTGAGCACGATCAACAACCGGTAAGCCATGCGCATCGTGTCCTCCTGAATCCTGACGTAAACGGGACGCTTTCACGTTCTATATCTCGATCGGTGCCGGAAAAACGTCGAAAAAGCTCTCTTCGATAAGCTCGGGTTTCTTCCATTCGGCTATAACCAAATCGGAAAGCTCGGCACCTTCCAGTTTGACGTTTGACACCTCTCCCAAGCCCAGATTATTGGCGATGGTTAGCTGTTTAACCTCTCTTACATCGAAACCCATCATTTGAGCCGCGATGCTGTCCGCTGAAGCCAGACTATGACTGGCCAGAACCGAGTACTTACCGATCCTGTTGCGTTCTTTGTGGTCGATGGTGATTCCATCATTGACCGGGGCCAGATGCGGCCCGTTCCCCTCTAGTCCGACAGTACAATCCATAATGGCGAAGTCTACTCTACCTTCGTCCCGACGCCATTTGGCAATGTCGATAAAAGCACCCGCGATTCCCGCGTTGTCTACGCCGCCGCAGGAAACGTAAGCATACGCCTTATGCGCCTCCGAGCGTACATAGCCTAGACCCAGACGAACGATGGGGATTACTCCTACGTAGTTCTTCATGGAAGCCGTCATCTGAGTATAGACGTGCGTCTTGGGGCAGGGAACGGTAATCACGTGATCCGCCTCGTAGAAACTCTTGGCGACCAATAGTCCGTCCTTCATAACAGACGCGTCGCTGCAGGAAGGGATGTATGCCCATTCGTCGGCTTGATTGAGACAGAGCAATTCGACTCTGGAGTCTCCGTATTTCGACTTCAGATAGTCGACTGCTGATTTGATGTTTGTGGCACCGTGAATCCTATTTTCTGCAAAAAACTTGATCGCCGCCCAGTCCCAGCTAATTCCCTGCGCGCCATCGGCAATCGTCACCTTGGCCGCGCCTGCTTCCAGGCACATTTCGGCAATGCCGAAAACGATCTCCGGTTTGGTGCATTCACCGCTTCCGGGATCGAACGGAGCGAGATCGGTAAAGACCTGATCCATCCCCATCGTCAGCACGTTGAGCTTGATGAAAACCTTGGCGCCGGTCAGAGCGTTTCTGGAAATGCCCAGCGTTTGCGCTGACTTCTTGCCCATTTCGTAAAGCTCCGAAAATTCATCGAATAGAATCGCGTGGACTGTCGAGCTGCTCTCTATGACTTGGCTACCTTCTCCTGCGCCGCCATCGACGTCGACCGACCCGTCACCGACGGTCGTACCGCCCGAGCTATCAGCGCCGCAGCCGACGACTTTCGGCAACAGCAGCGAACAACAAGCGCCGGAACCCAGCTGTAAGATCCTGCGTCGCGAATAGTTTTTCATGGCATGACCTCGACTCATTTCCCATCGACATTCAGGTCGCGGGATCACTGACCCTACCAAAAAACAGGATGCTTCCGTTGCGCAGGTCGCGGATCAGGAAAAGAAAGGGGTGGTCCGCGCGAAAGACCGGAGTCGAGGGTTTCAACGCCGCCCCGCGAGCGCGCATGGTCACCGCCGTGGCGGCCGCGGCCTCGGTACCGGCCTCGTCCACCTCGACGAAGGCCTTGTGAAAGGCGTTGTCGATGTAGAGCCGTTCGTCGGGATTCGAGGGATTCGACATCCCGGTGAAGTCGGCAGCCGGCTGGAAGGGCAGGGGCATACCCATGGCGGTGAGCGTCTCTTTGAGCTCGACGGACTCGGACGGCTCGATCCGGAATCGCGGCAAGGCCACCTGTACGCGCGTCTCTCGCATCACCCCGATCCATCGCTCGATCGCCTCGACCGATAGCCGTCGTTCGAGCGCGAACAGACCGTCGCGGTCGTTCGGAAGCAGCACGGTCATGGCGAGCTCGTCGCCCACATAGACCATCTCCAGCAACGCCAGCCCCTCGAGCCGCGCGAACCGGAAACGATGTGTCTGATGCATCATGGGGACGAGCACCCGCCGGCCGCCCGCGGCGTAAAAGGGCTGCTGCCGGGTCTTCTCCTGCTCGAATCGCTTCGCCCATTTTCCCAGGAAGTACACCGCGTTAGTCAACACCAGTCGGGTGTTGGCGTCGATGCTGCCGCCGGGTAACAGATCCCGTATTCGCCTTTCGGTACGGGCCTCGACCCATCGGTTGATGTGAATCCTTCCCGCGTCGGGGGCTTGCCGGAAGTCCAGGCGCTCGACCTCGGCCCCGTAAAAGCGACGGGTCAGATCGAGAAAGTCCTTTTCGAACGAGGTACCCTTGTCGCCGAACAATTGGTTCACCACGCTCAGCCGGTAGGTATCGCGGTCAGGATCGTTCCAGGCGCCGAGGAGCTCTGCAGCGGCGCCGTGTATGCCCCGGGGATCTTCCGGAAGATGCATAACCCTCGCCATCTGCTTCGCGGTCTTTCCTCTTGCCCCGGCCCAGGTCATGGCCAGCGCCACCTCGATGCTCGCGGGCGACACGGCGAGGTTGCCGTTTCGTTCCCGCAACCGGCTGTACAGGTCGACGCCGAAAGCGTTGGAGGCGCGTGCGAAAGCGTTTGCAGCCTCGGGATCCGTTCGGCCCGGCCTAGGAGGCCGGTTCGAAGCCGGCGCGTCCTTCTCCGGATCCGCGGTCGTTACGGTCACAGACGCCGCCCGTGCCTGGGAAGCCGTCGCGCCGTTCGCTGAAAGCTCCTCGGAGGCCGCTTTGGCGGCTGGCGCGGCCGCGGCGGATGAAGGGCGAGGGGACGGCGAGGGATCCGGAGACGAGCCACCGCGAGTACAGCCGGCGAGAAGGAGGTATAGACACATCAATACGAAGATTCGCACGAGAGTTCTCCATTCTGCCGAAGCCGGCCTCTCTATTTCGCGGGGCGAGGTCCCCGGCCGGCTCATTGTACAATCTTGCCCCCGGGCTGGGAAGTTGCACAAGTTTCTCATATCGACGTCCCGTCGATTTCGTTCGAAATCGATATCGCGCTATCATCGACGGGTAACGATGATCTCCGCTCGTACAACGGCTATTCTATCGTTAGCGGGTACGGCTTTGTTTTACCCGCTCGGCTGTTATCGTTCGCACGCGACAGCCCGCGAAGAACCGGCTGCGGAAGCTAGCAGCGCCGGTAGCGGCGGACGCAGCGACGAATACGACGGGGATCGACAGGCAGGAGACGGAGCTGTCCGACAAAGCGACGGTGCTGCGCTCCCGATCACCGTTTCGCTTCTGGGCAGGTGGATTCAGCACTATGAAGATTGCATCTGGTTCCACACCTTCACGGCGGAGGGAAACTATGGCATCGAGAGCACGAACGGCGAGATAATCGTCGCGGACTACCTTCTGGAAGAACCTCCGGAGGAAGGGGAGCGGTGGATTCTCCACGTTACCCTTCTCTACGACAACGGCCTGCCCGACTGCAAGGGCAGCGATCTCGACGAGACCGGGATGTCGCACACCGTGTACCTGGAGTTCGCCCCCGGCGGAAACCGCGTGGATGTCTATTTCGATCCTGTCGGCAACGAGGCGTTGTTCTCGATGCAGACCGAACGCGCGAGCACGTAAGTACCACCTGGTCACTTACAGAAACGACCGCGCCTGCCGGTTAAAGACACCACGCCTGCCGGGTGCGGCAAGGCCGGGGCCATTCTACCGATCACGGAATTTGTTTTTCGTTTTTAGATAACTCCCTATTTACCCCCCTTCCGGGCCGTCCGGCGCTTTCGCGCGGTATACCAGAGGGCAGCCGCGCCGACCGCAAGGGTCGGGGCGCGCCGCCCGCTTTCCGGGACGACCGAGCAGCCTCCCTTGTCTTTTCTATCCCAGGGCCGAGCCCGCTCCTCGACCGGATGGAGCACGGTACCCATGACCTCGACCTCGGAGAGCGAGGCTGGCCCCAGACCCATCTCGGCAGCTAGACGGAGGTGCCGGGCGTCGATGGGCTGCAGCCCCTCGTCTTCTCGCCGCTGGTTGATGAGATGCTGACCGACCCGATCGGCGGCCAGGGGATTGGCGGCGACGATGAGAGTCATGGGCGCGAAGTCGGGCCTGCCGGCCAGACCAGACTTGAAGTTACCGAAGGTCGCGTCGACCAGCACCAGCCGGGTCCTGTCCCGAATGGCCGCTTGCGCGTTGAGCTCGGCAATGCCGGGACAGGCATCGTTCTGCCGTCCGTGCAGCACCTCCGGGTCGTCGATGGAACCGAAGTGGTTCTTGAGCGAAAGGGTCACGCCGGCCATGGTGTGGTTCTTGAGGACCGGAATGTTGATGATGTGATCGGCCTGCTCGGTGATGATGCGCGACAGCCGCACCGTGCCGTCGGACAGCTCGATGGCCCCGGGATCGTAACCCGGGCCGATCGGCGCCGTGCCCTTCACCGTGTACCTCTCCCCGAGGCCCGGCGTGTACCCGCAACGCTCTAGCTCGTACTCGGCGCGGTCGAAGACCAGGATGCGCTCGGCGCGCGCGCCCGCCTCCAGCAACAGGTCGGCCAGCGCTCCGACCACCCGGGGATGGGTCGGGAGATGCTCGTTCACGCAGTTGACCTTGATGGCGTAGCGCTGCTCCGGGTCCGAGACCTCGGGGATGAGCGCGGCCAGGGCCGCCGTCGCGGTGCTGGCGCCGGTCAGCTCGCACAGCGCCCGCTCGACCACCGAACGCAATACCCCGGCGTCGAGATCGGCATCGGCCCATCCCGGCCCCTGCCAGATGCCTCCGTCGGTCAGCTGGACAACCCGTTCGGCCGCCGCGGCGGCGCGGGCCGGCGGCGCGGTAAGCCACACGGGGGCCAGACCGCCCCCGACCGCTGTGGCCAGCGCCCCCAAAACCTCACGCCGGGACCATCGCCGCACCTGAACAACATAACAGAGCGAGGTCGGAGAGGCACACCGAGTATGCGGAAAGGGCTCGCCGCGGAAGGTAGCGAGCGGCGCGGGTAGGGAGCGCCGAGGCAACTCTCGGCGCCGCAGCGGTTGAAAAGTATCCCGGTTAACGGTCCAACCTCAGTCGATGCCCACCCCTCGACCTCTCGGCGCGGCAGCGGCCGCCCTGCTGGTACTCGCTTCGGTCCAGAGCGCGCGGGCCCGGCGCAATCCGCCCCTGGCGTTCGACGAGCGCGAGGGCGTCTGGATAGGCGCCGACGAGGCCTTCGTGCAGCAGACGCGCGACCGCTGGAGCGCCTTTGCGGCCGCCGGCACGGTCAACGAGTTCGCCGTGGACCGGGGGCTGGTCTGGGTGGCCACCGACGACGGCGTGATCCGCTTCGAGTCCGACACCTGGCAATCGACCACCCTGGGCATGGACGAGGGGCTTCCCAGCCAGCGAGTGGCGACCGTGGCCGCCGACGAGCAATACGTCTGGTTCGGTACCAACAAGGGGCTGGTCCGCTACCGCAAGCACGACCGGACCCTGCGGGTCTATACCGATGAAGACGGGCTACCGCACCGCGCGGTGAACGATTCGCTGGCAATCGGACGCCTGGTCTGGTTCGCCACCCGCAACGGGATCGCGGTCTACGATGCGGACCTGGACGGATTGCGCGCCTACACGGCCGAGGACGGCCTCGGGGGCGAGGACGTATCGGAGCTGTTCCTGGTGGGAGACGATCTCTGGTGCATCACCGATCAGGGGCTGAGTCGCCTGCGCATCCGCTCCCGTTCCTTCACCAACTTCTCCTTCGCCGAGATCGGCGGCGAGCGCATCAACGCCTATTTGATAGACGGAGACCGCATCTGGATCGGCACCGATAACGGCCTGGTGAGCTTCGAGCCCACTAGCGACACCTTCCAGCCCTTTCCCCAGCAGGCCGCGTTGCGCAGCCGGAACGTCGTGGGCATCGAGAGCTTCGTCGACTACCTGTTCATCGCCACCGACCAAGAGCTGGTCCGCTTCCACGAGCCGAGCCGCTCGATCCTGCGTTACACCGAGGCCGACGGCCTCAGCCGTACCCGCGGCATCACCGGCACGGCGCTGGCCAACGGGCTGTTGACCCTGAGCTTCGAGGAGGGGGCCGAGGTCTACGACATCAACCGCGATCTGTGGACCAAGCGTTCGTTCGAGGCCACGGTCGAGGAGCCATCGACCGTCCGCCTCTTCGGCAAATTTGATGCCAGTATGCCAGTAGATCTCAGAGCCGGAAAGCTGCTCGACGAGCGCTACGCCACCAGCAGCGCAGGTCTGGCCTTTGGCCAGCGCTACCAGAGCGGCCGCTCGCTGGACGGATCGATTCGCCTCGATTACGGCCAGCTCGAGCTCTCGGGCATCCGCGATCTCGAGTACAAGGTCGAGTACCTGGGCACCCCGGAGGACGTGGTACGCGAGATACAGATCAGCGACAAGCACGAGCACCGCAGCCTGGAGGAGGGGCTGGAGCGCTCGCTGCTGCTGGAAGGCGGCAAGGCCAAAATCGCCACAGCCGGCGAAGAGGAGACCGCGAGCCTGACGGTGGCGGGCGGGCGGCGCCGGGGGGCGGTTGTACGCGATATCCTGACCGGCCCCCGGCAGGAGCTCTACGACCTGTCCGAGCGCTACGTGCTGCCCGGTACCGAACGGGTGATGGTGGACGGCGAGCTTCTCACCAACGGCACCGACTACACCATCATCTACCCCGCCGGTCAGATCGCCTTTCTCGACCCGGAACGCGTCGATGACCTCAGCATCATCGAGGTCGAGTACGAGCACGACCTCATGCCCAAGAAAGGGCTCGGCGTGCTGTCGCTGCTCGACATGCTGCCGGCTGACCGCGAGGTGGGCGACTGGACCCGCCAGGGAGAAGCCAGGCTGATCAGCGAGGAGTCGGGCCTGTACCAGCAGATCGACGGGGCGGCGCCCAAGTACCTAGACCGCGGCTGGCGGCGCAGTGTTTACGTCGAGTATCGCCAGGGCAGCCGTACCATCCAGGTCGCCATCCACGACATGTCGGACCCGGTCAGCGCGGAATCGATCTATGACTACGACCTGCCGCCCGCACGCGAGCTGCTACCCGACCGCGACAATATCGTGGTCGACATCGGGCAGGCCAGCTCCTATTCGGTCAAGGCGCACTTCGACAGCTTCTTCCTGGAGCTGACCATCGACGAGAAGTCGGATCCGGCCCGGCAGTCGCTCAAGCTCTTCGCCATCCAGATCCTGGACCGGAGCGAGAGCGCGGGCGAGCTCAGCCCCGAGGTGGCGCGCGAGTGGTTGGTATCGACCCGCACCGCGGTACGACCCTATCAGGGGATGGAGATCGGCACCCGCGTGGTCACGGTGAACGGCGAACAGGACCCGCTCGATCCGCAGGGCCCTTCGGGCCGAGCTCTGGTAACCGGTACGGGCGACGCGCGCTACGAGGCCGAGATTGGCGGCGACGGTCGCGTCACCGCCTATAGCGAGGTGGCGGGCTCCAGCCTGCGCCCGCAGGACCGCGACGGCTGGGCCGGCATGGGAAGGGTGCGCCTGTCGCATCCATTTGTAGAGGGTACGCTGGAGGGCCGGCATCTGGACGACGACTATACGCCCATCGGCTCCAAGCGCTCGGTACTGGGCGCGTTGCGAGAAGAAGCGCGCTTTCTCACCACGGTCTATCCCGTGCGCTGGTTGCCGACCACCGCCTTCTACACCCGGCAGCACGCGCTCACCGACCAAGGCGGGGCCGGCTTGGTACAACACGCGGTGGGGCGGGTACAGCTGGCCTACGAGCAGCTGCCTACCACCAGCTTCCAGCTCGGGCACACCCTGGTCGACGACGACCTCACGGCGAAGAACCGGCTGCGGCTGGTCGGACAGACCGACTACGACCTGCCTCGGGCCGTGCTCGACGCCATTCACTTCAAACGGATCGCCTTGCGCGCACTATACGGCCATGCGGAACAGGTCGAGGACGAGCAGGGGGTATACGCCGGAGCCGATCGCGTTCAGTTGCTGCGGCTGGAGGGCAAGCTGGCGCCCACCGCCACCGAGTCCGTCTACAGCCTCTTCCGCTCGCGCCGGTTGCTGCGCCAGGTCCGCGAACAGGGAGAGTTCGCGCTCGGGGTCGAGCACTGGGAGCTCAACTCGGGAGCGCGCAGCGCCATCATCCCGGGGCTCATCCCCCAGCTCAACTACACCATCTTTTTCGACGAGGATCGCGAGGGGGAGGAGATCGAGTTGGTCCGAGAGGCCAAGACCAGCGTCACGGCCGAGCTCGGCATCTACCCGGGGGAGTACTGGTCGCCGCTGGCGCCGGTAGCGGAGATCCCCCGCTTCTCGGTGGCAAACAACGACAAATCCGAAGACGATCTCCGCACGCTTCACCGGCGCAGCTACCGCTTCGACAACCGCTTCGTCTACGCGGGGCAGGAACGAGTCGAGCTGGAGCTGTACCAGCTGCACGAGACCGCGGTCGTCGGACCGGACGAGGATCTGGACGCCCGCAAGCTGGAGCTCCGCCAGCGGGTGGTCTACCGCCCGATCTTCATCTCTCCCATCACGCTTCGCTACAACCACGCGCGCAAGAAGGCCCGCAATGATCTGACGGTCGCGCCCGAGGCCCCGGACTTCAGCCGCGTATACACCAACGAGACCTGGCTGGAATGGCTTATGCGCTGGAGCCGCCTGTTCACCACCCAGCTGGGCACGGTCTACTCGTACGACGTCACCCGCGACATGGCCGCCGAGCAACCCGACGGGGGCGAGGTCGCGGAAAACGCCTTTGCCGCCCCCGCCGCCAACCTGCCCGCCGCCCTCAGCTTCGTGCAGCAGCGGGTGGGCGCCGAGGCCGAGGTACGCCTGCGCCCCCGCGGCGACGAGCTGTACCTGGTTCAGGCTAACGGTCTCTACTACCTGTTCGGAAGCGGCGAGGGCTCGGGCCGCGCCTGGGTCTACGACATCGCCCTCACGGCCATCTGGATGATCGACGAGATGCTCTACCTCGACTCCGAGATCGTCTTCCGCCAGACGGTATGCCTCTCGGGGAGCTGTACCGACCAGGTCGCGCTGGAGCCCCGCGTGCTGCTGACCTTCAACCTGCAGTAATCCCCCTTTTCTAGTTCCCGGCGAATTCTGCTAAGCTTTCGGTAATGCCGAGCCTGAAATGGATAGTCCCGCGGGGCAAGCCCCGCGTCTTCTCCATCTACAAGAAGATCACGACCCTGGGGCGATCCGGAGGCAACGACGTCTGCATCGACGAGGAGGGGATGGCGGACTTTCACGCCCGCATCGTCTTCGACGGCAAGGACTTCAACTTCTCCGAGGTCGATGACCGGGGGGTCATCCGGCTCAATGGCAAAAAGAAGCGGCGCGGCAAGCTGGTGCACAACGACCGGCTGCAGCTGGGCGAGGTGGAGCTGACCTTCTCGCTCTTCGACGAGGTGCCCTTTAACGAGGGAGAGGAGGGCGAAGGGTCCACCGAGATGGAGGGACTGGTCAAGCTGTTCGAGTTCAGCCAGCGCCTGATGGAGCTGGGCTCGGTGCCGGAGCTGCTCGAGGAGCTGGTGGACGCAGTGATCGAGGTGACCGACGCGGACACCGGTTTTCTAATCTTGGTGGAGGACGGCAACCCGCGCATCACCGTCGCCCGCAACCTGAAACAGGAAAACCTGCCCGACGGCGTGCAGCACCTCTCCGACAGCATTCTGCGCCAGGTGATGGAGAACAAGAAGCCGCTCATCGTCAGCGACGCGCTGAACGACGAGCAATTCAGCTCCAGCGAGAGCGTGATGAACCTCAAGCTCTGCTCGGTGATGTGCGCGCCGCTGATGGCCCGGGGGCAGCTGCTGGGCATCCTCTACGTGGGCAACGACTCGGTGGCCAACCTGTTCGAGGAGAACAAGCTGGACGTGTTGACCATCTTCGCTGGACAGGCCTCGCTCATCCTGCAACACGCGCTGCTGCTCGATCAGCTGAGAAGCGATCGCGACGAGCTCAAGAAGCGACTGGAGGGCAACCGCTACGGCGAGATAGTGGGCACCTGTCCCTCCATGCAGGACGTATTTCGCACCATCGAGAAGGTGGCCGGCACCGACATCAGCGTGCTGATCACCGGCGAAACCGGTACCGGCAAGGAGCTGGTCGCCCGCGCGCTGCACCGCAACAGCCCGCGGGCCAAGGGGCCTTTCGTGGTGGTCAACTGCGGCGCCATCCCCGAGAACTTGATCGAGTCCGAGCTGTTCGGGCACGTACGGGGGGCCTTCACCGGAGCGGTGGCCACCCGGCAGGGCAAGTTCCAGCAGGCCAGCGGGGGTACGCTCTTCCTGGACGAGATAGGCGAGCTTCCCCTGTCGCTGCAGATCAAGCTGCTGCGGGCGCTGCAGGAGCGGGTGGTGATGAAGGTCGGCGACAACCGGCCCGAAAAGGTGGATATCCGGGTGGTGGCGGCCACCAACCGCAACCTGGAACGGGAGATGCAAGAGGGCAAGTTCCGCGAGGATCTCTACTACCGCCTCAACGTGGTCAACATCCACCTGCCGCCGCTGAGGGCGCGCGGCGAGGACCTGGAGCACATCGCCAAGCACCTGCTGGCCAAGTACGCGGAAGAGCTCGGGAGCAAGGTCCGGGGCTTCACGCCCAACGCGCTGATCGCTATCCGCAAGTACGAGTGGACCGGCAACGTGCGCCAGCTGGAAAACCGCATCAAGAAGGCGATCGTGATGTGCGACAAGACCCTGCTGGGCCCGGAAGACCTCGATATGTTTCCCGAGGCGCTGTCGCCCATCAAGACGCTGGCGCAAGCGCGGGAGGATTTTCAGCGCAGATACATCCTGGAAGTGCTGGAACGCAACAACGGCAACCGCACCAAGACGGCCCAGGATCTGGGGGTAGATCCGCGCACCATCTTTCGCTACCTGGAAAAGGAGCCCGGGGCGCGCAAGCCGGAGACAGCATGAGGGCGCCGCGCCGTTCGGGGAGCCTGCGCCCGCGCAGACAAGTTCTGCCGGTCTGACAGCAATGTCGCGATGCCGCGCCATGGAGCAACCTCGCTGTAAAAAAATGCCGTGTAATAACCATGGGTTAGGGGAGCAGCCTCTCTTTGGTACGCGCGTTGCAAAATTCTCCCTCGGGTCCCTTCTCTGCTGGACCTGGTGGATCATGTCCGGCTGTCTGGTAACCGAGAGCGTCGAGTTCGAAGAAGAAAAGAACTATCCGCCCGCCCTCTATGACGAGCCGGGAAGCCTGACCCCGATAGGCGGGGTGATTCCCATAAATCGGGATGACCTGGAATCGGGCGAGATCGTCTTTTCGCTGCAGGTACGGGATGAAAACGTCTTGCAGACGCTCAAGACGCGCTACGAGCTCAGGTCGCCGCTGGAGTCCAACTCCCTGATCGAGGTGGGACCGGAGGTCGGTATCTCGGGCGAGCCCATACGTCACTTCGAGTTCGGTATCCCCGTCTCGCTCATCCGACAGGACTACTGCTACCGGTTGCTGCTGGTGGTGACTTCCGGATTCAGCAACGACCAGCTATGGGAGCCCCTGCTCGAGGGGGATGTGGCCAAGGCCAGGTGGACGATCGTGGAGGAGGGCGCGGACATCGTAAAAGACTGTCCTTACGCGCCCTACGATCCCGGTGAAGCATCTCAGTAGACATACCCCCGGTGCGCTGGCCGCGTTGCTGGCGCTGTTGACCGCGACCGGTTGTGATTTCGAGGGCGAGCAGCTCGGCCTGGCGGAGAACACCTGCACCAGCGACGAGCAATGCCCGCAGAACGCCGCCTGCCTGCAGGGCATCTGCGTGACCGAGGAGGCCTCGCCGTTGAAGGTGGTGCTCAAGGTGACGCCGAGCTTCCGCGAAGTGCCGGCCGGAAACGCCAGCGCCGACGGGGAACTGGTAAGCGGCAGCGCGGCCAGCGGCGACGAACCGCTGAGCGTGCTGACCGAGCTCTTCCGGGTCGAGGGGCCGACCGAGCTCGACGACCCGGTCGAGGTACCGCCGAGTGTCGAGGTCTCGGGCAACATCCGCAACGGGCAGGAGCCGGTGCCGGCCCGCATCACCTTTCAAGCGCTGAACCGGGTGGAGGGCGTGCAGACGGACCCCATCACGGTCACCACCGCCGAGCAGCCGCAGGACGACGCGGGCGGGCGCCCCGCCGACTTCGCCGCGCACGTGCTGCAGAACGTGCAGTACGAGGTAGTGGTACAGCCGCTGGAGGCAACCGAAACGGGGAGCGAGAACAGCTCGCTGCTGCCCCCGCTCTACACGCTCTCCTTCACCGCGGAGAACTCCCCGAACACGCGGCTGGACATCAACTACGACGACCTCTCCATCCTCGAGCGTAGGTTCACCCTGACCGACGCTCCCCCGGGCCTGCACCTGGAGATACGTGCTGTAAGTAAGAGCGAACCCCGCAAGGCCGTATCCACTTCGTCGCGCATCCAGGCCGCCGAGGGGAAAACCGATTTCAGCCTGCTCTTCTCCCCGGACGCCGGCCCGTACCAGCTGGTGCTCAGCCCTCTGCCGGAGCCGGTGGGCGCGGACGCCGCCGCGGACGGATCGCCGGTCGCCCAGACGGCCACGCCGGTCTTCCCGGTCTTCCGGGTGGACGACGCGGATCTTCCGAGCGGGAGCGGCGATCCCGGCACCCCGACGGAACCCGGAATCGCCAGAACCGTGAGTATCCCGGCGCTACCCGCCTCGGTCACCTTCAGCGGCAGCATCGAGATGTGCGACATGTCGAGCCGCGACCGGGCCGGCGAACCGAGCGACGTTTTGCCCGACAACACCGTGCCCCCGGGCCTGCCTGTCTCCCTGCGCTCGGTCGAGCTGCTGCTGCAGGACGAGCAGACCGCTCTCAGGGGGTCGTTCAACATCACCGCCAGTGCCGAGCTGGACGCCAACAGCGGCAAGTCGACCTTTTCGGTGGTGGTCCTGCCCGGCGAGTACGAGCTGCTGGTGACCCCGCCCCTGAACGGCGCCTGCGGAGTCTTCGCCAAGCGCATCACCATCGAGGCTCCGGAGGAAGGCGGCGATCCGGAGGTCTATCCCGTCGAGATACCGGGAACCGCGGTCATCGACGGAGAGCTGATCACCGGAAGCGGCAAGGCGGTGCTGGGCGCCACCATTCAGGCCCAGACGCTGGGCCGGGACGGCATCGATCTATCCGAAGAGGGGAGCGTGACCCGCTACAACCGCTCGGCCCAGACCACGACCGACGTTAAGGGGGCCTTCTACCTGCCCCTGGATCTCGGCAGCTACGACCTGATCGCCAAGCCGCCCGAGGGAACCGGCTTCGCCTGGCAGGTGCTCAGGGACGTGAAGATCGGCAACCGCGACGGCAGCTTCAGCCGCTCGCTGGAGCTGCCCGCTCCGGTCACGGTGCAGGGCTCCGTCCGCATCGCCGCGGTCGAAGGCGAGGCGGAAGCCGCCACCGGCCCGGCGGGAGCCGAGATCAGGGCCTTCGCCGTCATCGACGACATCGCCGACAACGAAGGCGGCAAACGTTCCATCGCTATCGGCAGGACCACGGCCGACGAGGAGGGTCGGTTCGTCCTGCTGCTCTCCCCGGTGATCTACCCCGGCCTTTATTGACCCTCACCCGGTAGAGCGGCGGCGGAATACGGCGAACAGAGTCCAGGCCAGCCCCAGCCAGCCCGGCCAGTCGCCCACCATCTGGTAAACGGTGGCGCCTTGCAGCATGGCCACCTCGGCGTGCAGGCTGGCGCGTTCGAAGACGCCGGAATGGGTGACCACCCGGCCCACGGGGTCGATGATGGCGCTCACTCCGCTGTTGGTCGCCCGCACCAGGTAGCGGTGGTGCTCGACGGCGCGGAACCGGGCCAGCGCCAGGTGGATCCAGGGCTCGTTGGTATCTCCGAACCAGGCATCGTTGGTGATATTGACCAGCAGGTGCGGCCGGCCCTCGGACACCGCCCGGCGCACGAAGCCGGGGATGATGTCTTCGTAACAGACCAGCGTGGTCAACCGCCACTGGCGAAAGGGCAAGGGCTCGAGGCGGGAGCCGGGGGTGAAGTGGCCGCTCTGGGGTGACCACTCGTAGAGGATGGGGAAGGTCTCGCCAAGGGGAAGGAACTCGCCAAAGGCCAGCAGATAGGTCTTGTCGTAGGTGCCCAGGATGTTCCCCTCCCGGTCGGTGATGAAGGCCGTGTTGTACAGGCGGCGCTTGCCCTGCTCGCGCCGGACCGAGAGACCGCCGAAGAGGACCGGCGTGGTGACGGAATCCAGCACTCCTCGGCGCAGGTTTCGCCTTGCCTCGGGGATCACCTGCTGGACGGCGGATTCGGGCCATACCAGCAGATCGGGGGCGACCTCGCGCTCGAGCCGCTCCGACTGCTCGAGATGCCGGTGCAGGCCTTCCAGCCGGTCCCGGCGCTTCTGGAACATCCCCAGGTTGGCCTGCACGATGCCCACGGTGACCTTTTCCGCGGCGCGCATCCTCTCCCCGACCTGTCCGATGCGCCAGCAGCCGTAGAGCAGGGTCAGGCCGAGCGCGAGGCAGGTCGCGGCGGGCAGGGCCCGGCGCAGCGGTCGCTTGCCGAACAGCGCCCGGCCCACCTCGTACAGCGCGCCGTTGACGGCCACGGCCAGGGCCGTCAGCAGGATGGGCCCGCCCAGATCGACCACCTGCAACAGCAGGGGCAGATCGTAGAGGCTGTTGCAGTAGTAGCTGGGAAAGAGCAGGGGGTAGCCGAGCTCGACCGCGCAGAAAGCGGCGACCGCGGTCGGGGTCAGCGGCCAGCCGCGGGCCCGGGCTCGGGCCAGCAGCCAGAAAAAGAGCGCCGGCTGCCCGCCTTGATAGAGATAGACGACGGCCGCGAAGAAGACGCAGGCCGGCAGGGGAAAGCCGGAAAAGTTCTCCAGCATGCCGACCAGCCAGTAATAGCCGCCGGCGTGGGTGACGAATCCGAAGACGACGCCCACCGCCAGCGCTCGCTTGCCGCTCAGCGCCCGCTCCGCCCCCTGCCCGTCGAGCACGATGAACAGCGGTATCAGCGCCACCAAGCAGAGCGGCCACAGGTCGAAGCCGGCGAAGCCAAGGAAATACAGAGCGCCGGACAGGGCCGCCAGCAGGAACGGCCAGGGGCCGCGTCTCGGATCAGGAAGCCTCTTGATCACCGAGGGGCCACCGTTTCGCCTCGTCGATGAGCATGTTGGGCAGGCCGTCCTCAAAGGCGTAGAACAGCTGGCAGGCCTCGCAGGCCAGGCCCTCGGGCTCGGCGATCCGTTTCAGCTGACCGTGGCATTTGGGACAGACCAGAAGCTCGATGAGGTCGGGATGCGAGGACATGGGTTCTCCGGGGTCGAGGCGGGCACACGCTATCACGATCGGGGACGGGGGCAAAAGGCCACGCGGGTTGCCTGCGCCGCGGTGGGGCGCGGGCTCGCGCGTTTCGATCGCTATTATGCTACCTACCTCTCGGCGGGGCGCGGGGAGGCGGGGGCCGGGTCGCGGGGGACGCGCGGATTGCATTGTCCCTCTCGTCCCCCCTCCGGGTCACCGGAACCGCGCGCTCGAGACTCTCTCCGAGGTTTCGTCGGGCAACAGCTTCCCGAACGTCACCGCCGCGCGGTTCCGGTGACCCCGCGTACGACCGGCCGTAGCTGCGCAACCAACCTGCAACGCACTGAGGTGACCTCGCTAAAAACCGCGGCGACCCGCGATCTCTACCGTCCGGGGCGCCGCCCCTGCGTCATACGGCAATCGCCGCCGCGGTTTTTCGAGAGGTCACTCGCGGACGGGGGGGAGGAGGGGGAGGAACTTGAACCTCTTGGTAAAGAAGAGGAGGTAGGCGCAGAACAATACGATGGGCAGGCTCAGGCACTGGCCCATGGTAAGGGGAAAGCTCTGGTGCAGCACCTGGTACTCCTTGACGTACTCCAGCAGGAAACGGGTAGAGAAGTAGAGGAGCAGCAACAGGTAGAGCAGAGACCCCGGTCGCATGCGCTCGGCGTACTTCTTGTTCAGCCACAGGCCGATGGCCAGGATGGCGAATCCGGTCAGCGCCTCGTAGATCTGGGAAGGGTGTCGGGCGATGCCGTCGCCGCGCTGGTCGAAGATCACGGCCCAGGGCAGATCGGTCGCCCTGCCCACGATCTCCGAATTGAAGAAGTTGCCGATGCGTACGAAGGGGATCACCCACAGGGCTCCCACCATGGATGCGTCCGCGTGACGGTGGAACTGCAGCTTCCGGCGCCAGCAGTAGAAGGCCAGCGCCGCGATGGCCCCCAGCCCTCCGCCGTGGCTGGCCAGCCCCTTGCCTATCTCTACGATCCGGATGGGGTCGTAGATGAAGGAGTAAGGCTCGTAGAAGATCAGGTGGATGAGGTGCGCACCCACGATCATACCCCCGGCGAGCCAGAGGATCAGCCGTTCGCCGTCCTGGCGGGCGAGCCCCCGCTGCTCGAACACACGGGGTATAGTGTGCGCGCCCAGCAACACCCCGCTGGCGAAAAAGAGTCCGTACCAGCGTATCCCGACCGGACCGATACTGAAGATAACCGGCTCCACGTTCCAGTGCATGGCTTGCGCTCACCTGGGCTGGATTAGTACCTCGCGGCGGCCGCCGGCCTTTCCGCTCGGCGGTCCCACCACGTTCTGTTTCTCCATCCGTTCCACCAACCTGGCCGCCTTGTTGTATCCGATACTGAGATGGCGCTGCAGGTGGCTGATGGAACAGTAGCCCGCCTGGGCCACGACGGCCACTGCCTGATCGTAGAGCGCGTTCTCGGCCGGGTCCTTCTCGTCGAGAGCGTCCGGGTCGTCGTCATCTCGCGGCTTGATGATCTGTTCGTCGTAGACCGGGGCGCCTTGCGCGCGCAGGAACTCGCAGACCTTTCGCACCTCGGTCTCCTGGTCGATGAAGGCGCTGTGCACCCGCTTGAGATCGCTGCTGCCCGGCATGAGCGCCAGCATATCGCCGTTGCCCAGCAGGTTCTCCGCTCCGTTGCGGCCCAGAATGGTCTTGGAGTCCTCGCGCTGCGTGACCTTGTAAGCCATGCGGCAGGGGAAGTTGGCCTTGATCATGCCGGTGATGACATCCACGCTGGGCCGCTGCGTGGCCAGGATGACGTGGATCCCTGCGGCCCGCGCCTTCTGCGCCAGCCGGGCGATTGCCGACTCGACCTCCTTGGCCGCCACCATCATCAGGTCGGAGAACTCGTCCACCACCAGCACTACGTGCGGCAGGCTCTCCGGATTCACGGGCTCGTCCGCATTCGGCTCCTCTCCGTCGCACGAACCGGAGAGCCCCGGGCCGCAGTTGCGCAACAGCTTGGCCTTCGCGATCTTGTTGCGCAGCAGACTGGAGGGCTCCAGCTCGCCCTTCAGCACCTTCTGCACGCGTTCGTTGAACGAGGCGATATTACGCACCCCCGCGTCGGCGAACAGCTGGTAGCGCCGCTCCATCTCGTCCACGGCCCAGCGCAGGGCCAGCGCCGCCTTCTTCATGTCCGTGACCACGGGCAGCAGCATGTGGGGGATGCCGTCGAAGACCTCCAGCTCGACCACCTTGGGATCGATCATCAGCAGGCGCACCTGCTCGGGCGCCTTCTTGTAGAGCAGGGAGACCAGCATCACGCTCAGCCCCACGCTCTTACCCGAGCCGGTCGCCCCGGCCACCAGCAGGTGCGGCATCCGCGCCAGGTCGCCGAACACCGGACGCCCGGCGATATCCTTGCCCAGGGCGATGGGCAGCGCGTAGTCGTTCTGCTGCTGCCAGCGCTCGTCCTCCAGCAGCTCGCGCAGGAACACGGTCTTGCGTACCTTGTTGGGTAGCTCGAAGCCCACCCGCGCCTTGCCCGGAATGGGGGCCACGATCCGCACCTTCTCCGCGGCCAGCGCCAGGGCCAGGTCGTCGGAGAGGTTGGCGATCTTCGAGATCTTAGTGCCGCTGGCCGGCTCGAACTCGTACATGGTGACGACCGGGCCGGGATGGATCTGATCCACCTTGCCGTTCACCCCGTAAGCCGCCAGCTTCTCCACCAGCCGGGCCGCATTGGCCTTGAGCGTGGTCTCGTCGATGCAGATGCTGATGTCGTCGCCGCTCGTCAGCAGGTCGGGCGGGGGCAACACAAAGGGAGCGCCGCCGCCGGTCGCGGCCACCACCTGCGCCTTCTTACCCTTCCCGCGCCGGCTCACCTCCTCGCCGCTCGGCGCCACGATCAGCGGCCCGGAAACCATGCGGCCGCGCGGTCGACGGATGGAGCGCGCGATCGACGCCCCGGGGGCATCTGTCGGCAACCCGCTCTGCTGCTGCTCGTCGTCGTCCTCGACCGGTGGGCCTGCCGTCTCCGGCGGATCTTCTTCGTCCTCCGGCTCGGCTCGCCACGGCTCCGATGCCGAGCTGGTTCCCGGAACGATACGCGGCTCGGCGGCCAGAGCCTTCCGCTCTCGCTCTTCCCGCTCGATGGCCTTGGCTTCGCGCCAGGCCTGCCACATGGCGAGAGCGGCCCGGGTGCTGGCCCGGGTGCAGTACCGAGCCGCGGCGAGCGTCAAGTTCGCGACCCGACGCGCCATCTCGGCGATGGAGAACGAGGTACGAAGCAAGAGGGTGATCAACAGCAGGCTCGGCAGAACCACGAACGAGCCGGCCAGCCCCACCAGAGAGCGCATGACCTCGCCGATGACCTCGCCGATGACGCCGCCGGGCAACACCTCCTTAGCGATGCTGGAGTCGCGCAACGCCAAGTGCAGCATGGCGCACACCGCGAACATCAACACAAGCATGGAAGAGGCCCTGAGCGCTATCTCGGCCGGGCGGCGGCGGCCGAACAGGTAGACGGTCCCCAGCAGCAACTCGACCGCGAGCAGATAGGCCCCGAAACCGAAGGCGGCCACCAGGTTACCGGCCAGCAACTCGCCGATAGCCCCGATCAGGTTTCCGCCGTCGCGCTGAAACGAGAGCAACGAAAGCGAAAGCAAGAGAAAGGCGGCGCCGGTAACCACACCCCAGATCTCATACCTGCGCATAAATCCAGTGTTCACCTGTCTCGTAGATGTGCGATTTGTCGCCTCCACGCGCACGTCTCCCTACATGCGGAGCCTCCCACGCGGCAACTGGAGCGTCAACATTTCGGCGAGGCGGGAGCGAGCGCCGTCTCGACCGTTTTCCTCAGATTTTCGGCCTGTTGCACATCAGCGATAGGAGCGAGTGAGCGGCTGTGGTAAACCGGCCTTTCCGCGGAGCGGCCGAAACGAGGACGCGGGACTTCAGTATTGATCGAAAAGGAGAATTCTTACACTATCGTGACCTCCTGCGAGATTCCTACTTGGGGTGTTCGCGCCAGGATATCGTTTCGCCTGGGTACCGCGCGCGACACGTGATGAAGGACTATGCGACCGCAACGACTCAACCAGCCCATTACCGTAGCCCTCGCGCTGTGCATGGGCGTTTTTTGCGCCTCCTGCCGCGTTTCGAACGACGACCTCGATACCTGGAAAGGCACGGTCAAGGGTCCGGGCAAGATCCTGGCCGTGATGCTGGCGGACAAGTATGATCTCGGGTTGCGCCAGCACGCCGCGTGGACCCTGATCGATATGGAGCGGCAAGACGTCGACGGCCTCACCGAGCTTCAGCGCTCTATCCAGAAGCTGGACGAGGAGACGCGGAAGCAGATTATCCAGGGTCTCTTACCCCGGCTGGAAGAGAGGCTGAAGGAAGAGACCAATCCCGACGACGAGGATCCGAGCATGGGAGCGCCTCCCTTCCAGGTCCGCGCCAAGGACGCCGCGTTCATGCTCGCCGGATTCGCCGACCGCGAGGCGCGGGCGCAGCTCACCAAGGCGATCATCCACTGGTACGTGGAGGACTTCGAACGGCGTAGCCTGGCCGGCAACTTCAGCGCGGAGCAGGTCGTGCGCGGGCTGGGTGCGCCGGCCGCTGGCGTGCTGGTCGGTGCGCTGTCGGCCAAGCTGCCGCAGCAGGCACTGATCAAGCTCTCGGAGCTGATCGGTCAGTTGGGCAGCCCCGAGGCCAAGAAGAAGGCCGGCCAGCGGCTGGTACAGATCGAAAGCGAGATGCAGGGCGAGGGGTTCCGGAAGTGGCTGCGCGAGGGCATCACCGAACAGCTATCCGGCAAGGGGAGCAAGCTGGACCAGAGTATTGTGCTGAGGGCCGTCGAGCGCAACCAGCACAAGTTCGCCATCGAGGGAGCGATCCCCGCCATGAAGTTCCTGGCCAGCCAGAAGTCAGTCGCGCAGAGGCTGGTGGCGATCGCTTCCACGAAACAGGTCGATACCGCCATTTTACGGCAACGCGTCAACGCGGTGCCGGGCCTGGACGGGCCGGCCCGGACCAAGCTCCTGCAAGACATCGCCGCCTCCTCCATCGGTCAGCTGAACGAGAGGCGCGTAGCGGCGCTACAAGCGCTGGAGGGCAATGCGCTCAAGGAGGATCTCAAGCCGCTGCTGGACCTGGCCCTCGATACCGGCAGTCCGGCGGCCGTGCGCGACTACGCTTTCGACCGCGTGGGCGACATCCGCAGCCCGGAGGCCGTCGCTCCCATGTGGGCGCTGGTCCAGGACGCGAAGAACAACCGCCTGCGCTGGCGCGCCGGAGAGTTGGTGCTCGCCATCGGCGGAAACCGCGTCCTCTCTGAGTTCTTCGCCAAGCTGCCCTCGAGCGGAAAGGTGACCTACGAGCCTGAGGAGCTAGAGGGGTATGCTTCCCGCCTGAGCCAGATGAACCCGTTGCCCCGGGAGGCGGCTAAAGCACAGCTGAGCTCCCCGGACTGGTGGGACCGGGTGATCGCCATCAAGTTTCTGGAGCGCAGGGGGACCGAAAAGGACGTCGCTTTGCTGCAGCGATTACAAAACGACGACGCCGAGGTAGAAGGCAAGGGATGGCCCAAGGGCGAAACGGTGGGTAAAGTCGCCAAGAGCGCCCTGGCTTCCCTGCAAGAGAGTCTGAAGCAGGCTGCCTCGTCGTCAGCCGAGAATAAGAAGACCCCGGGGAAGAAGTAGCGAGTCAACCGCAAGAGTAACAAGAAGACGCGATGACACGGCAGTCCGAAAACAAGAAAACGGTCCGGCATTTCCAGTGCAGAGACTACCTCTGGGATGTATTCGAGCAGATGAGCGCCGAGCTCGAGTGCTCGACGGACTATCTGATCAACGAAGCGATGCGGCAGTACGCCCGTTCGCGCAACTACGGTACCAACCGGTCGACGCAGCAGCCGCGGGAGCACAGCGCACCGCCGCCGCCGCCGCCGCCGCGAAGCGCCCCCGCACCCGGACCGAGTGGAGGCGGCGCCATCCCGTCACTACGTTCCGGAGTCGGGAGGCCTCCGCTTCCCTCGCCTCCGGCGCCTACTGCCAGAAAGCCGGAAGCGCCTCGTTACCAGGCGCGATCCTCGGCGGCCTATGCCCCCCCGGCCCCGCGAGCGCCGTCGGTTCCGCCGCCGCCGCCGCCGGTCCGACCGCAGCAACAGATGGGGATGTCACGGCCGCGGGTTTCTTCCCCGCCTCCGCTCCCGGGCACCAGTAGAGGGGGAGCGGCCGCGGTCGCGCAGCGCGCCTACCGGCCACCGCTGTACGTGATCTTCAACAACCAGAGGATTCCGGTCACCAAGGACGAGTTCGTCATCGGTCGCAGTGCCAAGGCCGCTGACCTACCCATCAAGGACGGCAACATCTCCCGGCGCCATGCCGCGGTGGTCTTCCAGGACGGCCTTTTCTATATAAAGGATCTGGGAAGTACCAACGGCATCGAGTTCCAGGGCCGCAACATCGACTCGAAATCCATCGACGAGGGCGACATCTACCGCCTCTGCGACTACGAGCTGCGCTTCACCTACCGGTAAGGACGGAAGGCAGGGGGCAAGCCCCGCCCCTCCCCTACGCTTCGCGTTTTCAACAGGTAGGGGCGGGCCTGGCGCCCGCCCGGCCTTTCGCTGACGGCAGGGGGCAAGCCCCGCCCCTACGGCGGCTGCCCTCTTCAGAACTGAATCGTCTTCTGGCGGTGGTCGAGATCGGCCAAGTGCTGGCGGTTCCGGTAGAACTGCTTCCAGAGGTAGAAGTAACCCTCCAGCAGCCGCTCCGGGGTCATCTGGGACGGACGGAAGACCACGTTTGCATCGTTGTATTGCGACCAGTCGCGGTGCAGGATGCGACCCTGCTCGTTCAACTCATGCCAGGTCGGGGTGCCGGGATAGGGAGTGCGGATGGCGATCTCGGCCTTGCGCAGGCCGCTGGCCTCGCCGAATTCCAGGATGCGGTCGAAGGCACCCTCGTCGTCCTCGTCGTTGCCGATCAGGAAGGAGGTGTACGGCTCGATGTCGTGGTCGAAGCTCTTCTGCACGGCGTCCAGCGCCCGCTGCCAGGCCTTGGGGTCTTTTCCCGTGAACGCATTGCGGGTTACCGGATCGAAGCCTCCCACCAGGTAGAACATCCGGATCCCCACCCGTCGCATACGCTCCAGGAAAGAAGCCGGCGTGGTGAGGATGAGCGGCATGCTGGTACCCAGGTAGCTCACCGAGGCCTCTTCGCTCCGCTCGGCCAGCGTATCCAGCAACCGGCCGAAGCTTCGGCGCGCTCCCGAGCCGAAGAAGAAGCTGGTGTCCTCGGTCAACGAGGCCAGTTTGCCCCGGGCGCCCAGCTGATCGATCTGCCCCAGCGCGTGCTCGAGCGGCATGTGGCGCAGGGTCTTGCCCATGTAATGCGGGATCACGCAGGCCACGCACTCGAAGGGGCAGCCCCGCGAGATCTGTACCGGGTAGTCATCAGGGCTGAAAGCGCGCCCTTCCTTTTCCATGTAGAGGTCGACCCGCGGCAGCGGCAGCGTCTCCAGGTCGACCGGCTCGGTCGCCCGATAAACCGGCTGCAGCTGGCCGGCCGCCGCGTCCCCGAGAACCCGCGGCCATACCGCCTCGCCCTCGCCGACGACCACCGCGTCCGCGTGTGGGGCGCATGCCTCGGGCATCATGCTGGGAAAGATGCCCCCCATCACCACCCGGCGGCCCCGAGCCCGAAAGGCGTCCCCGAGCTCTAGGGCACGATTGGCCGCCGCCGTAAAGAAGGAGATCGCTACCAGATCTACCTCCTCGTCCAGCCCCACGTCCTCCAGCCGGTCGTCCCGGAAGTCGATCTCCCATTCGGGAGGCGTCACTGCCGCCAGGTAAGCGATACCCAGCGAGGGAGGCCCCAGGTACTCGTTGGCGGGCACGAACTGTAACAGCTCGGGATGGGCCTCGGCGTGTCGCTGAAAACGCGGATAGATGAAGCGCAGCTTCATAGCGGGAAGCGAGGCTCTAGCCCGGATCGGGGTTATTGGCAACCCGTCTGCGTCACGGGGAGCTATACCGCCGGCTCGGGCATGCGCCCCACGGTATACAGCGCCTCGGTGATATCGTTGTCGCGAGCGGCGTCCGGCTCGGCTTGGGGCAGAATGTCGAGGTTCTGCCGGCCCTCCGCAAGCAGCATCCGCACCGCGTTCTGGGCGATGGCCAGGGCCGCCACGGCGCTGCCCTCGGCCCGCCGCATGGAGGCCGACGCGGCCTGCAGCGCCATGTGCGCCCGCGCCAGCCTATGCAATACCAGCTGCTTCTTGACCGCCTTGACGCCGAACTGGCTCCTTACTTCCTGCAGGCACTGCTCCAGCCGCCCATCGACCTCGTCCCACTCCCGACAGGCGTCGGCCAGCAGCGGCTCCCGGCTTTCGATTCCCCGGTGCACGCAACGGTACGGATCCGGCTTGGGCAGCGAGAGCAACCAGGCGCCGACGTGAACCAGCACCACGTCGTTGGCCCCCTCGAAGATGCGGGTCACGCGGCAGTCTCGCAGCGGCTTGTCCACGCCCACGTCGGTGAGCACACCTAACGCGCCGTGGAGCTGGATAGATCGGTCACAGACGTCAAAGGCGCCATCGCTGCAGAACACCTTGGTAACCGCGGAGAGCGTATCGATGGACTGACCCCGCGCCTCGACCTCCCCGGTGTTCTCCACCATAGCCTCCATGGCCCAGAGGCGCGAGGCCATGGAGGCCACGTGCGCGCGCGAGGCTCCGAATTGGCCGATGGCGCGGCCGAACTGCCTGCGGGTGGTGACGTGCGCCAGCGCGGCGTTCATGGCGTTTCGCGCCGCGCCCACGCATCCGGAGGCCAACACGGTGCGGCCCCAGGTCAGCGCGTGCATGGCGTAGGCCATGCCCTGGCCCGGCGCACCGAGCACGTTCCGCATGGGAACCACCGCGCCGTCGAAGTGCATGGTCACGGTGGAGCTGCTGCGCAGGCCCACCTTGTGCTCCTCGGCGCCGACCTGCACGCCGGGGGTATCGCGGGGTACGCAGATCAGGCAGTGCGAGCGCGCGCCGCCCAGCTCCGGGCTGCGCGCCAGCACGGTGTACAGGCCGGCAAAACCGCCGTTGGTCACGTAGTTCTTCTCGCCGTCCAGCCTCACGCCGTCCGGTACCGGCGAGGCCGTGGTGCGGATGGACATCAGATCCGAGCCGGCGCCGGTCTCGGTAGCGGCGAACGATCCCACGCACTCGCCAGAGGCCAGTTTGGGCAGCCACGCCTGCTGCAGGGCCGGATCCCCGTAGGCCACCAGGCCCCGGATGCCGAGCCCGTTATGCAGCCCCACGGTGGTGGCGAATCCGCCGTCGCACTCCGCGAGCACGCTGACCACCTTACATACCTGTCCCAGCCGCAGCCCGAGACCGCCGTACTTTTCGTTTATCGAAAGACCGAACAGCCCGGCCTGCTTGGCGGCCTCCAGCACGGACGGCGGCAGGCTGGCATCGCGGTCGAAAGCGATGGGATCGACCTCGCGCTGCACAAAACGGCGCGCTTGGTCCAGTACCAGGGCGAGTACCGAGGGTTCGTTGCTGCCTTCGCCCGCGTCGATGGCTCGATCCGCGCTAGTTGCTAGCGGATTCATCTGGTTTCTGCTCGTTCCAGTTCCGCTCGATGAAATCGAAGGCGTCCTGCAGGGTGGTGATCCCCATGGCCGCTTCCATTTCCAGGTCGAGCTTGAACTCCTCGCTGACCGTGGACAGCAGCTCCAGGCTGCAAAGCGAATCCATACCCAGATCTTCCCTCAGGCGGTCGGAGGGACGGATGGTGCTGGGATCATCCATCTCCATGATCTCGGCGATCAGCTCCACGATCCGTTCACGCCTTTTCAACTGGCCGTTGGTCAGCCCTACTTCCGATCCCATCGTTCCTCCGTATGCTCTCTTTGCCGCTGGCCCGACA
Organism: uncultured Sandaracinaceae bacterium; assembly: GCA_964450715.1. GTDB lineage: Bacteria > Myxococcota_A > Polyangia > Polyangiales > JAFGIB01 > CAYVFC01. The sequence continues at coordinate 34,382 of CAYVFC010000015.1, forward strand.
TATGGCCAACTGGGTACCGTACACGACCCGGGGCTCACCGTCTAGAGAGAGCCGATCCGCCTACCGAGCGAGCGGATCTCGGAGCGCGGTTGCCGCGGCAGCAAGAACGCCCGAGGAGGAATATCTGGAGATATTTCGACGAGGGCGGACGCCGCAGACGTGGCGGCCCCGCCCGAGAGGCGCCGCGAGCTTAAGCGGTTTGGCTCTCTACCTGTACAGCAGCCCGGAAGCAAGGGTCGAGAGCCCGAAAAACAGGCGGTTCCACGCCTTTCCGCGCACCTGGACGAGGAATATCTGGAGAATCGCGACGCAGCCGAAAACGCGATCGCACCCGTATCCATTTCCGGACCGTCGCGGGCCATGGGGGCAGCGGCCAGACCGAGGCATCGGGAGCAGCAACGAGGTAGAAAGTCGCGTAACAAACCGGCAAAATGGGTCGGACGACCGCGCGTGGCGCACGAGCATGGCCCCAAAGGGATACGTTCCGCACGGCGGTCGAGAGGGTCTGTACGCTTTATTAAAGGAGGTCTGCTCACGGGCAGGCCTGTCCACGGAAGGGCCGAGACCATGAATAGCAAGATCTTAGCTTCGGCTGCCCTACTGACTCTGCTCCTACCAGCGGCGGCGCTGGCCGAGGGTACCGCTCAGCTCGGGGCGAACCAGGATGTCCACGAGAGCACCCGCATCGATGTGGACATTCTGGAGGTCGGAGAGGTGATCAACATCTCGGTGGGAGACGACGGCGTATCCGACTCGGCCGGGATCGAGGTGCGCGTCTTCGACCCGTCCAACAACGAGGTTGCCGGCTCACCCTTCACGGTGCAGAACGGGACGCCGGGCTGGCTGGACACGCCCGACGTGGTGCCGGTTCTGGGCGAGATCACCAACCCCTTGCAGATCACGGCGGCGGAAACCGGCACCTACCGCATCGAGCTCGCCAACCTGGCAACCTTCGACAACAGCATCGACGCGGTCATCGATCCGCTAGACATCACCGTTACCGCGGATGCCGACGCGGTGACCGATCCCGGCATCGACCCGGCCAACCCTCCGGGTGGCTTCGGGCGGGTGCACTCCACGCGCTGGCAGATGAACGCCCACAACTTCAGCCAGAGCGCGGCCACCGATGCCGAGTTCTACGTGCTGGTGCCCACCGGTCCCGGCTCGGACTTCACCTGGCTGCTGCAGTTCAACGGGCTGGCCGGCTACTACTATTACGTCACCGGCAACGACATCGGGCTGCCGCCGCCCGACTCGGGCTTTTCCGAGGACCAGAACCTGGTGGCCGGCCCGCCGGTCCCGCTCTACGACATCTACCTCAACGTCCCGGAGGTGGCGCAAGGGGGAGATGCCACCCCCACTCTGGAAGGGTTCGGGTTGGACGGTCCCAACTCGCTCTGTACCTGCGCGCTGGCCGGCCTGGATTCCACCTTCAACTTCGACTCGGATGTCGACGGCGTCTTCGAGATCGTGGTCGATCTGGACGACGACGGCGAGTTCGACCCGGCGGCAGGAGATCTCTTGCTCAAGGGTAACGCCCAGGCGGGATCGAACAGCGTGACCTGGGACGGGCTGGACCCGGACGGCTCTCCGGTAGCGGCCGGGCAATACGACGCGCAGCTGTCGGTGCGGCTGGGGGAGTTCCACTTCGTCGGTCACGACATCGAGACCTCGCGGCCGGGCCTGCGCATCTTCGGGCTGGATCCGCCCGAGCCGGCCACGGTCCCGGCACCGGCCGACATGTTCTGGAACGACTCGCGCATCAACACCACGCTGACCTCGGACGCGAGCTTTACCACCGACCCGGGCGGCCCGGTTCCCGCCGACCAGAAGAGCGTTCCCGAGTCTACCCTCTCCACGGGCGGATTGAGCAGCGGGTTGTACGCGGACGCGGCCGAGTGCGGGGTCAATGCCCACTGCTGGGGCAACTTCGAGGGCGGCGACCCGCGCAGCCCGGGCAACTACCGCTACATCGACACCTACGTCTTCTTCACCGAGGCCGTGCAGACCACCATCGCCTGCGTGGACGGCGCCGACGAGGACAACGACAGCGACGGCCTGAGCAACCTGGAAGAGTGCGGCGGGGCCAACCCGACCGATCCCAACCTGGCCGACACGGACGGCGACGGCATCCCGGACGGCGTCGAGGACGCGAACGGCAACGGAGTGGTGGACGCGGGCGAGACCGACCCCAATAGCGCGGATACGGATGAAGACGGTATACCCGACGGAGTCGAAGACGCCGACCAGGACGGAGAGCTGGACGCGGGCGAGACCGACCCCACCAGCGCCGATACCGATAACGACGGCATACCCGACGGCGTCGAGGACGCGGACCAGGACGGAGAGCTGGACGCGGGCGAGACCGATCCCACCAGCGCCGATACCGATAACGACGGCATACCCGACGGCGTCGAGGACGCCGACCAGGACGGAAAGGTAGACCGGGGCGAGACCGACCCCCGGAACGCCGACTCGGACGACGACGGATTGCCGGACGGGCTCGAGGACGCAAACCGGAACGGAGTGGTAGACGAGGGCGAGACCGATCCCACCAGCTCGGATACCGATGAAGACGGCATACCCGACGGCGTCGAGGATGCCGACGGGGATGGCGAGGTGGGTCCGGGAGAGACCGATCCGGCAAACGACGATTCCGACTCCGACGGCATACCCGACGGCGTCGAGGACGCCAACAGGAACGGGGTGGTGGACGGCTCAGAGACCGACCCCACCAACGCGGATACCGATGGCGACGGCATACCCGATGGCGTAGAGGATAGGGACGGGGACGGCGCGGTGGGCTCCGGAGAGACCGACCCCAGGCTGGCCGACACCGACGGCGACGGCCTGCCGGACGGGGTCGAGGATGCAAACCGCGACGGCGTACTGGATACTGGAGAGACCGACCCCACCAATAGCGACTCGGACGGCGACGGGCTCGCGGACGGGTTGGAGGACGCGAACCGCAACGGAGCGGTCGATCCCGGGGAGACTGATCCCATCGATATCGACAGCGATGACGACGGCCTGCGGGACGGCCAGGAGGACGCCAACGCAAACGGCGCCGTGGACGAGGGCGAGACCGATCCCACCGTCCGCGACATGGACGGCGACGGCCTGCCGGACGGCATCGAGAAGGGGGTGGATGCCTACGGCCAGCCGATAGCGAACGCCTCGCTCACCGATCCCCTGCGGGCCGACAGCGACGGCGACGGCCTCAAGGACGGCGAGGAGGACGCCGATGGAAACGGTGTCCGGGATGCGGGTGAAACCGATCCCAACGACGATGACTCGGACGACGACGGGCTGCTGGACGGGGTGGAGCTGGGCCGCAACGCCGACGGCAGCGAGATAAACGGAGCAAACCAGACCAGTCCGCTGGATCCGGACAGCGACGGTGACGGCATCATGGACGGTACCGAGGACGCGAACAAGAACGGGCGCCTGGATACCGGCGAGGAGACCGACCCGAACGCGACCGATACGGACGGAGACGAGCTTCCCGACGGGGAGGAGGACCGGAACAAGAACGGAGTGGTAGACCGGGGCGAGACCGATCCGCGCAAGCTGGACACGGACGGGGGCGGAGAGCCCGACGGCGTCGAGGTCAATATCACCGGGCACGATCCGTTGGACCCGAGCGACGACCGCTCCCCCGAGGTCGCGCTGTACGGAGGCGGCTGCTCGTGCCGGGCGGGCGGCGGTGACGGCGACGGGGGCAGCGGCTGGGCCGGGGCGCTGGCGCTCGCCCTGCTCTTCGGGCTCGCGCGGAGGCGATCGGCTACCCGCTCGGCCGGCAAGGCGAAAGGGAGGCGCGCATGAACCGCCTATTCCCGCTCGTCCTGGCCCTGCTCTTTCTATCCTCTTCGCGCGTCCTAGCCCAAGGGGCGTCCATCGAGTTCCCGGTGGCCAACTTCCGGCCGCCGGCCACGGCGCGGGGTTACTGGGTTACCGAGAACGGCACTCTGCTCGGCCACCTCTCGCCCGCGGTTCAGATCCTGGGCAACTATGCGCACAAGCCGCTGCAGCTGGTCGATACCGAGACCGACAATGTGCGCTCCGATATCATCGGATCCCGGGTCGACCTGGAGCTCGGCCTGGCCATGGGCTTCTTCGAGCACCTGGAGCTAGGCGTGGTGGTCCCCGGGACCGTCCATCAGTCCGGGGACAACCTCGCGATCCTGGATCGTCAGGCGGGACTGAGCCTGCAGGGCGGATTCGGGGATATCCGCATTATACCCAAGGTGCGTTTTTTCACCACGCGGGACGAGGTCACCACCGTGGCCCTGGCGCTTCCCTTTTCGGTCCCCTCGGGGAACCGCGAGTACCTGCTGGGAGACGAGTTCCTCACCTTCTCGCCCACGGCCGTGCTCTCTTTCCATACCAAGGCGGTGGACATCGCCGCCAACGTCGGGGTGCGGTTGCGACGCGACCAGAGCTTCGCCTTCAGCGCCTCGCAGCAGAGCGTAGCGGTGGGAAACGAGTACTTCTCCTCGCTGGGCCTCAAGTTCCACGTCTGGCCCGAGGTGATGGACCTGGTGGGAGACGCCTGGTTCTCGACGGCGCTGAAAGAGCAGGATATCGAGGAGATGCCGGTAGAGGCGATGGGAGGGTTCCGCTTCTATTTCGGCAAGGGGATCTATGCCAATGCCGGAGGCGGAGCCGGGCTTACCCGGGGTATCGGGGCGCCGGAGTTCCGGGTGCTGGCCGGTTTCGGCTTCCTGTACGAGGAGGATCCGGATCCGGACGGCGACGGCCTGCGCTACGACGACGACCAGTGTCCGCTCGATCCCGAGGACCGCGACCAGTTCGAGGACGAAGACGGCTGCCCGGACCTGGACGACGATAAGGACGGCATCCCCGATCTGGAGGACGAGTGCCCGCTCAAGCCCGAGGACCGGGACGGTTACGCGGACGAGGATGGGTGCCCGGATTCGGACAACGACGAGGACGGCATCCTGGATTCGCTGGACAAGTGCCCGAACGACGCCGAGGACCCCGACCAGTTCGAAGACGAGGACGGCTGCCCGGAGCTCGACAACGACAAGGACGGGCTGGTCGACCGCCTGGACAAATGCCGGCTGGAGCCGGAGGACCGGGATAATTTCCAGGACGAGGATGGATGCCCGGATCTGGACAACGACGGGGACGGCATTCCGGATACGGACGACAAGTGCCCGCTGGAGCCGGAGGACCGGGATGGTTTCCAGGACGAGGACGGCTGCCCGGACCTGGACAACGACCAGGACGGCATACTCGACCCCGACGACCAGTGCCCGCTGCAGGCCGAGGTCATCAACGGCCTCAAGGACGAGGACGGCTGCCCGGACAAGAAGGGACCGGTGCAGATCGAGCACGGCAAGATCACCGCCCCGCCGGTCTTTTTCGCTACCGGCAAGGACGTGATCCTGAAGCGGAGCTTCCCGGTGCTGCAGATGGTGGCGGACACCTTCAGGGACAATCCCTGGGTCAAGAAGGTGCGCATCGAGGGGCACACCGACAACCGGGGCAGGGACTCGTTCAACATGGACCTGTCGGACCGCCGCGCCCATAGTGTCATGCGCTTCCTGGTCCAGGCGGGCGTATCGCCCGATCGCCTGCAGGCCCAGGGCTTCGGAGAGACGCAGCCCATCGAGTCCAACAGCACCCGGGCCGGCAGGGCCGCCAACCGCCGGGTTGAGTTCATCATCGTCGATCCGCCCATGGCCAGGAGCGAGACCTCGGGACCGGTAGAGGCGCTGCTCCCCAATCCCTAGACGACCGCAACCTTTCGGGGGCACGTGACCGCATACCAGTGGCTGAGCATAGTGACCTGCGCCGGACATCTGGCGCTGGCCATTCTCAGCGTGCTGCGCAGCGCGCGCAGCCCGCTGGCGCCGCCGCTCGCCGCGCTCTGCACGGTCATGTTCGGCTGGAACTTCGCCACCCTGGCCCACCAGCTATCGGGTCAGCCCGAGTGGCGCTACCTGGACGTGAGCATCTCGCCGTTGACGGCACCGGCGGCACTGCACGTGATCGTGACCTTCGTGGGTGAACGCCGTCGTCTCGGCCGGGTGCTACTGTTGAGCTACCTGGTGCTGGGCGGGCTGGGCCTGCTCTCCTTGAGCGCCTTCATCTGGACCTGGGCGCGCGGTTTCGCCGGCTCCATAGGCTGGGCCCTGCTGCACGTCCTGTTCGTCGTCCCGGTGCTGCTGCTGGGCGTAGGGCTGGTGCTGCGCCACCTGCGCCGCCAGAGCGACGCCGAGGAGCAGATGCGCACCCGGCTGGTGCTGACCGCGCTGCTGGTAGGCGGCCTGTTCACCACCACCGAGCTCTGGGCCGACATGGGGCTGCAGGTGCCGCGGCTGGGCAATGTCGCCTCGCTCTGCATCACCGGCCTGCTGGCCCTGGTGGCGCTGCGCTTTCGCCTCTTCGACCGCGACCTCTCCGTTCTTTGGGCCATCTACGCGCTGGTGCTGGCATCGGCCGCGGTAGTGGCCTACCTGGCGGTCTTTCGCGCCCTGGCCGCCAGCAGCGCGGTGCTGGCCGTGGCCACCATCACCATCACCTTCATCCTGCTCGCCATTGTCCGGCAGAACGTGTCGGCCGTGGCCGACCAGCGCGCCCGCATCGAGCGTCTCGCCGTGCTGGGAAAGCTCTCCGCGCAGATGGCCCACGACCTCAAGAATCCGCTGGCCGCCCTCAAGGGGGCCGCCCAGTTCCTGAGCGAGGAACGCGCCCAGGGCCGTTCCATCGATGGGCAGGAACAGTTCCTCGGACTGATGGTGGAAGAGATCGACCGGCTCGCCCGACTGGTGGACAAGTACCGCCGTCTGGGCAAGCTCGAGCCCGCCCTTACGGATACGGATATCAATGAGATGATACGCTCCGTGATCTCGTTGCAGCGTTTCGGCTCGTCGCCGTCGGTCGAGCTCAAGACCGAGCTCGCCGAGAGCCTTCCCCCCTGCCCGGTCGATCCCGACCTGGTCTGCACGGCGCTCGATAACCTGGTGGCCAACGCGCTGCAGGCCATGCCGCAGGGCGGTACGGTGACCATCCGCAGCGAGCTATCCCACGACCCGGCCCAGGGCGAATGCGTGCTGGTGACGGTGGCGGACACGGGCAGCGGCATGAACGCCCGCCAGATGGAGAGGGCCTTCGACGAGTTCTTCACCACCCGGGCGCAGGGCAGTGGGCTCGGGCTTGCCTTCGTGCGCCAGGTGGCCGAGGCTCATGGAGGAAGGGTCAACCTCACCAGCCGCGAGGGCGAGGGTACCCAGGTGTGCCTCTGCTTTTTCACCTCGCGCGAAAGGATCGAAAGGGGATAGCGACATGGCCCAGCAGGAGCGCTTCACCGTGCTGGTGGTGGACGACGACAGGGCGGTCGGCAAGGTGCTGGCCGCGCTGCTCGGACAGGCGGGTTACCGGGCCGAGCACGACGACTCGGCCGAGGCGGCCCTGGCGCGCATGTGCTCCGCGGCGGTGGACCTGGTGCTGACCGATCTGCGCATGCCCGGCATGGACGGTATGGAGCTGCTCCGCAAGCTGTCGCAGCAGTGGCCCGACGTGCCGGTGGTCATGCTCACCGCCCACGGCACCGTCCCGCTGGCGGTCGAGGCCATGAAGGCCGGGGCGGCCGATTTCCTGCTCAAGCCCTTTGATCGGGACGAGGTGCTGTATACGGTAGACAAAGCCCTGCGGGCCACCGAGCTGCTCCGGCAGCAGCCGCCGCAGGCGACCGGCCTGCCCTCGGGTTTCATCGGCGCTTCCGAGGCCATGCAGCAGGCCGCCGATCTACTCGGGCGAGCGGCCCGCAGCCAGGCCACGGTGCTGGTCCGCGGCGAGAGCGGTACGGGCAAGGAGCTGGCCGCACGCGCCATCCACGAACAGAGCCCGCGCGCCGAGGGGCCTTTCGTGGCGGTGCACTGCGCGGCGCTGCCGGAGAACCTGCTGGAGAGCGAGCTGTTCGGCTACGAGAAGGGGGCCTTCACCGGGGCGGTGGCCGCCAAGCCCGGGCGGGTAGAGCTGGCCGACGGGGGCACGCTGTTCCTGGACGAAATAGGCGACCTCTCCCAAGCGACCCAGGTGAAGCTTTTACGGCTGCTGCAGGATAGGGACTACCAGCGCCTGGGCGCCACCCGAGCCCGCAAGGCTGACGTCCGTTTCGTGTCGGCCACCCACCGCGACCTGGAGAACATGGTGGCCGCGGGCGAGTTCCGGGAGGATCTCTTCTACCGGTTGAACGTGTTGCAGGTGGTGATGCCGCCGCTCAGGGAGCGCCCGGGCGACATCGCGGCGCTGGCCGACCACTTTTGCGCCACGCTGGCCGAGCAGAACGGGCGCCCCGGGATGCACCTGGCGCGCGAGGCCGTAGCCTCGCTCGAGCACCAGAGCTGGCCGGGCAACGTCCGGCAGCTACAGAACTTCATCGAGCGGCTGGTGGTTCTCTCGGACGCGTCGGAGATCTCGCCGGCGGACGTGGAACGCGAGCTCGCCCGCTACCCCGGCCCCACCGCGTCCACCCCTGCCCCGACCGACGCCTCATCCGACGCCCCGTCCGACGAGCAGGGCGCGCCCGATCTGAGGAAGAAGCGGCACGAGGCCGAGCGGGAGGCGGTCCTACAGGCGCTGGAGCGCGCCAACCAGAATCGAACCGTGGCCGCGCGTATCCTGGGGGTGAGCCGCCGCACGCTATATAACAAGCTCGACGAGCTGGGGATCTGACCCCCTCCCCGCGGGATGGTGCAGCCTCCCGATTTCCGATAGGATCTTCGCATGGCAAACGGAAGAAACCCGGAGCACATCCGTAACATCGCGCTCGACATCATCTTCGCGCTGCTCACCTGCGGCCTGTACAACCTCTGGGTACAGGCCCGGCAGATGGAAGCGGTCAACGAGATGATACGCCAGGACAAGTACAGCTTCCTGTCCTGGTTCCTCTTCACCATCATCACCTGCGGTCTCTACCACATCTATCACGAGTACCGCATGAGCAACGACATCGCATCGGTTACGGGGGGTTCGGACAACGACGCCTTGATCTCGATCGTCCTCTGTATCTTCGGCCTGGCGCTGGTGGTCGATGCCATCCAGCAGTCCCACATCAACCGCTATTACGGCGACAGTGCCCTCTGACCCACATCGAGCCCGCGCGCGCGCTCGCGCTCGAGCTGCCCCCCTTGCCCTGTGGCTGCTCTCGCTCGCGGCGGCGAACGCCGCGCTGTGGACTGCCGGCTCGGTCGACGCCCTGTCCCGTTTTATCCCCTTGGGCTGCCCCTTACGGATGCTCACCGGCATCCGCTGCCCGACCTGCGGCCTGGGCCACTCGCTTCTCGACGCCTGGACCGGCAGCTGGGCCAGCTCGCTCGCCCATCACCCGCTGGGAATCCCCGCCCTGCTGCTGACCGGAGCGACCGCGCTGCTCTACCTGTTCCGTCCCGGAACCATCCACGCCATCTTCAAGAGCATCTCCCGCCGCTTCGACGCCCACCCCCACCTAACCATCGGCGCCATTGCCGCCTACGTCCTGCTGGGCGTCGCCTGGCACGTTTACTAGAAAGCGGAAAGCGGGAAAGCGGGGAAAGCGGGACGTACCCAACTTAACCAACTTACTTACCACCCCCTTTCGCCCTACCAGTCAATTCCTCTTCGCTCAGTTTCATATCTCTGAGGACGACTTGCCCTCGTCCTGCCGCCTTGAGAACGCCTTGACCGGACACACCGATCGCCCGGCCTACCTCTGCTGCCGACATTCCGAAACGGGTCATCGACAAGTAACTCAGTGCTTGCCGCGCTCGACTCACCGCTCGCCGCTTGCCGCCTCTGTAAAACTCCTCCATTGACACGCCGAACCTATCGCAGACCGTTTCAGTCAACTGGTGAAACCTCTCCCCGCGCTGCTTCGCGTTCTTGAACCTCGACGACCTACCTTTCTCCTGTTCCCCCCCGATCCTTTTGACTACCTGCATAGCGAACCGTCCCTCTCCTACGATCCGCCCGTCCAACTCAACCTCTGTCTTCTTCGCCCGCCGCCTTCGCTCGGCCGCCATCCTTCTGCCCCCGTTAGCGCTATTCCGCTCGAAGATCGACACATCCTCCCCGGCTTCCATCGTTTTCATAAAGGCCGTTAGCCCCCGCCTCGCCGGGCCGACGCGATTCCCGAACCGCGACAGGACTTCGTCTACGTCCTGCCAATCCGCCCTGTGATACCCCATCAGCACCGAATGCCCCGTCCAGCGATATCGCGCAAGCTCCGCAACGCTCCTCACCGTACCGCCGCGCACTGGATTCAGATGGATATACCGCGTCAACGATAGAAAGTACTGCTCGTCGTCCACTACCGTCGACTTGTAGCGGTTCTCAAAAAGATGTCCGCTCCTTACGTTTCGCCGGTTGAATCCCATCGCGTAACCGGTGAGCACTCGCTTCATGACCGTACCGAGCGGCTTCTCCCCCGAGCGCATCTCGAGGTGAAAATGATTGTCCATCAGGCACCAGGCATAGATCAAAACCCCGTCTTGCAGGCAAGCTTTCTCGAGCCTTGAAAGAAAATCGAGCCGATCCGTGTCCGAAAGAAATATCTTCCTTCGATCGATTCCCCGCGCCCATACATGGTGAAGTAACCCCGGCGCGTCCAGTCTCGGCCCTCTCGGCATGGCCCGCGAAGCTACACACCGCCGTCTCAACCGTCAAGTTGTTTTAGTTGGGTACGTCCCCATATCCCCCGCGCCCATACATGGTGAAGTAACCCCGGCGCGTCCAGTCTCGGCCCTCTCG
>CAYVFC010000015.1:45239-87655 GCA_964450715.1 uncultured Sandaracinaceae bacterium
CACACCGCCGTCTCAACCGTCAAGTTGTTTTAGTTGGGTACGTCCCCATATCCCCATATCCCCCTTGCCCGAATATCCGGGGCCGAAGTCGGTTTGCCCGAATCGATCGACAGGCGGTATCCTATTCGTAGGCGGGAGGGTCTCCATGAGAGCGGCATTCGGCGAGGCAATAGCGGTGGTGGTATTGGCCGCGGGCTTATCTGGCTGTTTCCTGTCGCACGAGCGGACCGACGATTCGGACGGTAGCTCGCCGGACGGGGTCGATATCGGTGGCTCGCAGACGGAAGCGAGCGAAGGTGGCGCGGGTTCGACCGGTGGAACGAGTCCTTTTTGGGGCACGAGCGGAGCTGACGGTGCGCGGACAGACCGTCCCGCTAACCCGACCGCTCCCGAGGGCAACCCCGGTTGCGGCAGTAAGTACGATCCCGACTTGATCTGCGAGGAAGACGCTACGGTTTGCACCTTCTTCGTCTATCTCGGCGGATCGACCTGTCTAGACTACTGCGAAGCGCGCGGGGGCGAGTGCCTGGCCGCTTGGTCTGACTCGAGCCACGGGTGTGAGGTCGAAGAACCCAGGGACTGCGACAATCCGGTCAGCGACCAAATCTGCACCTGTACGCTGACAGAAGCCGATTAAGACTAGCTCGCCTACGTTCCATCCCGCCCGCGCCACGAGAAGCATGCTTCCTGCCGTTTTCCGGCCGGCGCCGATGGGGTCGTAGAAACCCCGTCTTGCAGGCAAGCTTTCTCGAGCCTTGAAAGAAAATCGAGCCGATCCGTGTCCGAAAAAAATATCTTCCTTCGATCGATTCCCCGCGCCCATACATGGTGAAGTAGCCCCGGCGCGTCCAGTCTCGGCCCTCTCGGCATGGCCCGCGAAGCTACACATCGCCGTCTCAACCGTCAAGTTGTTTTAGTTGGGTACGTCCCCACATCCCCGTCCCCACATCCCACATCCCCCACATCCCTATCCCCGCTACCGGATATCGGCCACCAGATTGCCCTCGGTGTCCCTGACCTCGATGAAGAGCGGAAGCTCGTCTTTCAGGTCCCTCACGAACTCCACGTCTTCCAGCGATCCGCGAAGGCCATAGACCGGTGCCAGGCCCGTCATCATGTAACAGCCATCGCAGTACTCGATCACGGCGCGCTCGATCTCGACCTTCCAGCCGAGCTGTCCCTTGACGCCGGGGATGATCTCCGGATCGACCGACTCGTCATGGTCGTACTCGAAGCTCATCCCCGCTGCTCTCGAACCAGCATCACGCCCTTCTATTACGCAATGTCCGAGCAGGCTGACGAAAGGGCCGTCTTCTGCCCTTCTACCATCAGAATAGAAAGAAAACAGATCACTACCGATATCCAGAAAGAGACGTAGCCTCACCCGATAGCCCTCGCAAGGACGAGTCTCCAGGTAGCAGAGGTCTACCAGATCGTTCAGCAACGGCCGGGTGCTACGACACTCGAAGCCTTGCCCGGCGTCCGCGTCGGAGGTTCCGCCGTCTTCGTCACTCGCCGGCCCTTCTCCCGAATCTGGCGCGGCCACCGCATCACGACGTCCGCCGTCCGCGATGGAGGCGTCCTTACCGCCGTTTCCGGCATACGTCCGCCAGCCATCGGATCCGGTACAGCCGTTGACGGCGACGGTGCTCAGCAACACCAGTACCACCCGAACGGGTACGATTGCCCTCATGGTATGCTCAGTGCTCCGGCATTCGGCGCGAACCGCAATGACCCGGAGCTCTTCAGATGGAGGCGGCCCCGGATATCCACGTCGCCCCAGTAGCTGGAGACCTCCATGGTTTTATCGTTGTAGTATGGCGCCGTATAGCTGCCTGCCTTGATCCAAAGGCGGCCGCCCTTAGGATTGAATGTAGGATAGTCTTCCGGGATGGCTAGTGCACCCTCATTGATGGTGTTGTACGGCGTTTTCAGGCTTCCGTTCTCAACTCCGACGTAGGAGCCATCGACGTAGATGTAATTCGTCGGCGTCTGGTAGAAGTTTCCGTGAATGAGAATGTTATCTATCCAAGGCATCGTATACACGGAAAACCAGAAATTCGTGTTTTTATCGTTCGCCCAGCCGGCGTTCACGTGAACGAACCTGTCAGTTCCCAAAGGATCCACCGTACGGTAGCCGTCCAGAACCACGGCGTGCCCTACACCACCGTTCGGACCGATGTTTCCTACGCCAGCGGCCACTAGCAGCCCTCCCACGATGCTGTCGCGTACGTGCGGAAGGATCAGGTTCGAGTTGACAGGGCGGTTGCAGAAATACCCGGCGCCGGTGCCCGAGGACAGGGCTGCCCACTCACCGGTGAAGTGATAAGCGCCGTAGTCGAAGCTCGGATCCGCGTCAGCCGGCTGGCTGACCATCCAGTTGCTGTAGAAACTGCCGGACCCGCCGTAATTGCCCTGCCAGAACAGGTCGTTGTTGTCGATCCAGCGCCACTCGCCTTCGACGACGCTGTCGGTCGCCCCGATCCAGGTGAAGTCCGAAGGACCGATCTCGAACGTTCTGTCGGGTCCCAGAAAAGTAACGAAGTCGTTCTCCACGGCGAGGTCGATGCGGAGAAGCTCCATGCCGGCGGACTGGCAACGATTGCGGGCATCGGTCCAGGTTCTCGGAGTCGGGCAATAGAAGTAATCGTACCCCCAGGAACCGGCGTGCTGGCAGTTGGCCTCGGGAGCCCCGGCCGCCGAATACGCGAAGATGTTCTCGGTGTCCTTGTATTGCAGAACGTTGTGCATTTCGTTGACGTCCCAGTTTCCCCCGCTGTTGCCGATCTCCCAGTTCGTATGTATGACGATTGCGGCATGGTACATGAGCTCGGCGATATCGGCATTCGGCCCGAAGTCGGGGCCCAACGGATCGTTGATATTCGAGGTGGGCATGTTGGACCAGTCATAGGACGTGGCTCCGAAGTCTACGGTGCCGCCGCCGTGCACATCTCCCCCGATATCGTTGTGGGTAATAGAACCGAGGCCCTCTGCCGGCCACTCGTGGTAGCGCAGTAGAATGGCGAGAGCTACGCCCGGACAGCCGACCGGTACGTTGCCGCGCCAGCCGGATGGAGGGCTGCCGTCGCCCGCCCACCAGATGTGGTCCGAGACCGAATCGGCGTAATAACCGTCACCGCGCCATTCAGCGGTATCGAAGAGTACCGCCGCTACACTCGGATCCGGCGTTCCCTCGCGGAGCAGCGCATCGCCGCCAGGACCCGTGTCGGCCGGTTCGACATACGCCTTCTCTTCCGGAAGCAGGTTCTGCTGGTTCGACACGAGCGATCTCAGGTTCGACCAGCCTTCATGGGGGGAATCGAGGGAGAGACGCGAGCGATCCTGCCAGAGATAGCTCCCGGCCGCACTGGCGTAACGGTTCAGGAAGATCCGCATGACGTTGTGCCCCGGCTCCGGCGAGGTCTCCTCGAAGCTGAACGCCGAGTCGATATCAAAGGCGAGAAGAGGCGTGAATCGATCGTCACCGGCGATCACGACGTTACCCCTGGGCTCGAACTCTACTACATAGGCTAGCACGCGGCGGTTTTCCGGCACGCGGTCCACTAGGGCGTTACGACCTACCAGGTAGCGGACTTGGCTCAGGCGGGTGTCGTAGAGCAATCGGTCCTTGTTTTCTCGGTCGCGCTTCCAGCCCTTCTCGTAGTAGTGGTTGACCTCGGCGGCGTGCCAGAAGCGGGCGATTTCCAGCGCTTCGGTTTCGGATACGGGCGCGGCGTGGGCTCTGCCGGAGTGAAACATGAAGGCAAAGAGCAACAAGGGGGGCAAGGCTGCCTTTAGCGGCGGGCGAGCGGTAGGCATCTCGGTCTTCCCGCTCTCACAAACCGGATGAGTGGCTGCACTCGGACACGCGGGCGCGCAGCTGTTCGATCTGCTTGCCCTGCTCGATGAGGTGCAGGGTCAGTTCCTCGACCTTTTGCAGCAGCAGCGCCTGCGAGTCCGCTACCGGTAGGCCGTGCTCGCGAACCTCGGCGGCCGAGGGGATACCGGGAAGCCGCCCGTTTTCCGCAATGTACCGCTCGATTTCCGGCAAGCTCATGAGATCGTAGCCCTCGTCGAAAACGTAGTCGGGCCAGCCGGTTTCCAGAATGAGCTCGTAGGCTCGGATGGTTCCCGCCACGTCGAGCTTGTTGGCCGGGCTCATGGTTCCGATGCCCACGTTTCCGCCGTTCGGGTTGATCAAGGTGTTCTTCTGGGAATAGCGACTGATGGAAAGGACCGAGCTGGAATCGATGTCGCTCCCGTCGATCATCAGCGTATGGGAGCCGTCGATGACGAACAGCGAGGCGCGGCTTCCGTTGCTCGCCCGCCCGCGAATCTTCACACCTTCTTGGGTGTTGTGCTGTAAATGCAGGTACAGGTCGGTATCGATCTCGTTGTCGTCGATATACATGCCGTTACCGTTCGCGCTGACCACAAGAGGCGCGACCGTGGTTCCGTTGCTGTCCGGTCCGGAGACCAAGGCAGTGTTCTTCGCCATTATTGGCGCGTAGGAACCGCCTATGTAAGCGGTTACATAACCGCATCCAGGGGGGTACTCCCTCCAGTAGTCACAGTCGTTGCAGTCCTCGGACAAAAGCGCGTCGCCTTCTTCGACCTTTTCCGAATCTAATGCACCGAAGAGAAGACCCGCCGGATCCTCAACAGAACTATCCGCCACCGGAAGCGGTGCGGCCCCACCGGCGATCGATTCCCCCTCTGCTATTGAATCCCCCGCGTCCGCCGGGGGCTCACTCTCCTCCCCCGAGAAGAGTGCTTGCCGAGCCAGGCCTAGGTGCGGGGGGGGGGGGGCAGAAGCGCCCTGGCTGGCGCTGTCGCAAGCATGGGTTAGAAGCACGATGGATACAATTCCTAGAGCTGATATCTTCATCTCAACCTCCGTAATACCGAAGCATCTTAACGCCGTTCGAGAACCTCGATACCGATTCGGAAAACGATTGGCTCGAAATGCGCGGTGCCGGGCCAGTACCCGAAGCTATTGGCTCAAGGTAAATAGTATCTACGAAGGGCGTCAAGACGTGACAAAGGAAAACGGCGTTGATTGATGTATTTATTCCTCCCCTGGATTCTTTCATTGGTTGAGGATTGAAGATTGATGACCGGTTTCGGACAAAGGGAGCTTCGAACGAGTGGGTGGAAGGTTTTGGGAATCCCGCGAACCGGCGAAAAAGCCAAACGAATCCAAATGTGTAGAACATCTTCCGTAGAACGAAGGGAGACGCCGTTTCAATTTTGAAAGCGGCGATTGATAGCTTTCACAATTGAAAGCAGTACAAGGATTTTCACCCCCCGGGGTGAATTTTGCGAAAGGGCGCGCGAGGTCCCGCCTGAAGCGAGGTGGGAGAACGGCGAATCAGAGGGCGTAGCGCTCGAGAGAAAAATATTATCGGTAGGAGATTTCTCCCTGCGGTCGAAATGACAGGGCGCGCGGGCGTAATGAACGGTCTATGGACGACGTCTTGTGGTCTCGTGGGTAGGGCCCGGGCGTTTTGAGCGTTTCGGGCCTGCCTTGCTCCATGGCGTGCAAAGTGGCATAATAATTACCATGAAAAATGCCACTGTTATTACCATGGACTCGGCCGGGCGGTTGGTGATTCCCAGGGCGATTCGCGAGCGATCGGGCTTCGGTCCGGACACCCCTCTCGAGATCGGCTTTCGTGACGGTCGCATCGAGATCTCGGCCGTCCCGCGACGGGTGCGGGTGGTCAGGAAATCTCGGGTGGCCGTAGCCGTAGCCTTAGCAGAGGAACAGGCCGAGGCGCTGACGACGGAAACGGTCCGGCAGACGCAGCGACGGTTGCGTAAGCGGGAGGGTTGACGGTGGGCCCGAAGGTGCTCTGGGCGGTCGACACGAGCGTTCTGGTGGCGGGATTGCTGTCGTGGCACGAGCGCCATGCAGAGGCATTGAAGGCGCTGGAGACGGCGCTGGCTTCGGATGTCCTGCTGCTGCCCGCTCCCGCCTTACTCGAAGCCTACGCGGTTATGACCCGCCTGCCGGCACCCCACAGGTTGAGACCGGCGGACGCTTACCGCGTGCTCCACGGAACCCTCGGTAAAGGCGTCGATATCGCCTCGCTGAGCGGGCGAGATGTCTGGAAGCTACTCGATTCGTTGCAGGAGCGAGGCATTGCGGGGGGAAAAAGCTACGATGCACACATCCTGGCCTGCGCGGTCAAGAAGAACGCCGGCGGCCTGTTGACCTTTAATATTCGCGATTTCGAGGAGCTGGCCGCGGAGTTGGAGGGGGTCGAGTTCGAGATACGCGAGCCGGGTGGCGTTCCGCGGTGAAGTAGAACTTCAGGGATCAATCAAACCCCGGCGCCAGCATGGCGGCCATGCGCTCGGGGTTCTTGACCGTCTCGCGCGCGAACAGGGCGTCGGCATCGCGTACCAGGTTCTGACCCGGCTCGCCGCCGGCCATCCGGCCGAGGTGGCGGCGGGCGGCGGCGGCGTACAGCACCATGTCCGCCGCGTCGAAGCCCTCGGCAGCCACGGACAGCAGCGCCATGGCGCGCTCGGTGTCGCCGCGCTCCCTGGCCAGGGCGGCGCGGAGGAGCCGGCAGTAGGGACGCGCGCCCGGGAAGTTTTCGCGGCGGAGCTGGCGGGCGGCGCGGGCGGCGGTGCGCAGCAGCGCGCGGCGCTCTTTCGAGCTCTCCTCGTCGGCAATGCTGCGGGCGGCCAGCAAGGCGCTGGCGGCGCGGATGAACCCGATCTCCACCCGGTACAGCTGCAGCCAGAGCAGCTTGGAGCGCTTGATGGCGCTCCACTCGCGCTGCAACCGGATCCAGGGAGCGGCGTACTTGCCGGAGTAGAAATCGAGCAGGCACTCGGCCCAAATCAGGTTCATGCTTTGTATCTGGTATCCCTCGAACGACCAGTCCGCCCGGGCCTCGTTGAGATGGTGCCGGAGCGTATCTACGTCGTCGTTGACCAGCCAGGCCGCCATGCAGACGGTAGTGCGGTAGTTGGCCGCCGCGTAGATGTCGCCGCGCTGCTTGGCCTCGTCCAGCAGGCGCGGTACGCGACGGGCGAGGTCCCGCAGCCTCCCCTGGAAGAAGATCGATCCGAGGGTGAAGAGCCGTGCGGTCGACAACTCCCAGGCCACGCCGGTGCACTGCTCGCGGAAGATGCGTATGGCCCTCTCACCTGCCTCGCTCGACTCCTTCCACTCGCCTTGGCAGAACCTGGCGGCGCTGACGCAGGTCTCGGTGAGCCCGATCGCGTGCGGATACCCCGTACGCCTAGAGAGGGCGTCGGCGCGCCCGAGCAGCCGGTCGGTCCGCCGTCTCAGCCCCGCGCCCCCCAGCGCGCCGGTGGCGGCGGCCTCCACCGCCAGCGCCAGCGCCACCCGGTAGGGCTCGCCGGAACGCAGGGCCAGCAGCAGGAAGCGGGAGATGTAGGCCAGCGAGCGGACGGTATCGGTCATCACCAAGCCGATGCAGAGCGACCAGCAGGTATCCATGCGGGCCAGCTCGCGGCCCGGGATATCGGCCTGATCGCGTTCGGTAAAGGCGAAGCCGCGCAACCAGACCCTGGCCTGCCAGAAGAAAGCCGAGATCAGAGCCCCCAACGGCGTTCGGGGCAGCCGCATCCCCAGCGTGGCCAGGACCTTACGCATCAACCCGAAGCCCTCCTTGAGGTGCCCGCTGACCAGGTACTGCTCGGCCGCGCGCCGCTTGAGCGCCAGCGCCTCACCCGCCGGGGCCTGCTTGGCGGGCAGCAAGAACGCCCCCGCTGCCTCGGCCCCGCGCCCGGCATTGGCCAGCGATTCGCCGAGCTTGGACCAGAGCTTTCTGTACAGGATATCCTCGGATGCTGGTTGCAGCATGTCGATCGCCAGCCGGTAAAGATCTGCCGCGCGGCTGAAGGCCTTGACCCGGTCCGCCTGATCGGCCGTGGCTACCGCGTACCGCCCCGCCCTGTCGGGCACGCCCGCGGCGTGGAATTGCTCGAGCAGCCACTCGGCATCAGCCTTGCCGCTCTCCTCCAGCGTTTCCGCCAGCTGCAGGTGGCGCTTTCGCAGCCGTTCCGGAGCCAGATGAAGCACCGTGGTCTCGCGAATGCGGTCGTGATAGGTCTCCACCGCGTCCGCCAACGACGGGCCCCGGGTGCGGATCAGGGTGGCGGAGCGCAGGGTGGTGAAGAGGCCGTACTCGCCGGCGGCGATGCCGGCGGCGCGCAGGGCAGTCTGCTGCGAAAGCGGGCGGCCCGCTACCGATATGATCTCCAGCAGTGCTCGCGCCGGTTCCGGCAAGCCGCTGATCCGCGTATTCAGCAGGCGGGGCAGCAGGGAGTCCTTCTTGCCCTCTTTCAAGCTCTCCATTCCGCGCGTCGAGCGGGCGTAGCGAACCAGCTCTCCGATGAAGTAGGGAATCCCCTCGGACTCGCGGCAGATCGGCTCCACCAGCCCCTCGAGCTCCTGCCGCTCGTCGCCCATCAACAGCTCTACCAGGCGGCCCGATTCGGCCCTGTCGAGCGCATCGACCGGAAGCATCCAGACTTGAGTAGCGCCGCTCGCAATCCGTTTCGAGTCGAGAAGCTCGCGCAGAAAGGGGCTGCTCTGCGCCTCGTCGCGCCGGTAGCTGCCGATGAAGAGCAGCGGCGGCGGATCGGGCGGCCCCAGCAACTCCTGCAAGAGCATGGCGCTGTCGAAATCGCCCCATTGCAGGTTGTCCACGTACAACACCAGGGGCGTCCGATCGCTCATGCGGGCAAAGGTCTCCTTGAGAGCGGCAAAGCCCCGGCGGCGTACCTCAAAGGGATCGGGAACCTCGGCCGAGGGGCGGGGAGCGCTGGCCACTGCCCTCACCCGCTCCAGGGCGGGGAAGAGCCTGACCAGGGAGGAGATCTCCCTGGGCAGGACCCGCGCCGCTTCGGTCGATGCCAGGCGCCTCAGATGGCGGCTGAGAGCATCGATCAAACTATCGAACGCCTTGAAGGGAACCGACTCGCGCTCGTAGCAGCGGCCGCTCAACACCACCGCCTTGCGCTCTCTCTCCAGCTCCCACAGGAACCGCTCGACCAGCACGGTCTTGCCGACGCCCGATACACCGTGTACGAACATCACCACGGGCTGGCCCCGGCCGATGGAGTCAAAGGCCCGACGCAGCACCGCGAGCTCATCGATCCGACCCACAAAGGGCGCCTCGTCCAGCACCGGCACCGCCTCGGGCTGTTCGCTCGAAACGCCGAGCGTCTGAACGATCTCCGGGTGACCGCATCGGTCGCCCGGCTCGCGCTGTAGAAGCTTCTCGCAGAGCTGCTCCAGGTCGCGGGGGATGCCCGGACGCAAGGAGGAGGGCCGGGGCGCGTCCTCGTGCGCCTTGCGAAACAGAACGCTGGGCAGATTCCCCTCGAAGGGCAGCCGGCCGGTCAGCGCCTCGAAGAGCATCACGCCAAAGGCGTACCAGTCGCTGGCTGCGGTCGCCGGGCGCGATGCGGCTTGCTCCGGCGACATATAGGCCGGGGTGCCCGAAACGCTGCCGTCGGTGATGGTCTGGCCGATCCCGCCGATCTCCTGGTCGCTGGCCAGGCCGAAGTCCAGGATCAGCACCCGACCCTCCGGGGTCACCATGACGTTGCTGGGCTTGAGATCGCGGTGAAGCTTGCCGGCATCGTGTATCGCCTTTATGCCCGCGGCCAGCTGGGCAAATGCGTAGCGCAAGCTGGATTCGTCGGGTTCTTCCCCCAGGTCGTCGAACAGCGTCCTGCCCTGCACCAAATCCATGGTGAAGAACCAGCGCTCCTGGTCGCAGTACAGCTCGTGCAGCCCCACCAGGTTGGGGTGAACCACGTCCACCAGAGCCCGGAACTCCAGCTTCAGGCGATAGATGCCGGAGGCGTCCACCTCGGACAGGATCTTGAGCGCGACGGTGGTGTCGCGCTCGGTATCCTTCACCTCGTAGACCGCGCCCATGCCGCCACGGCCCAACATCCCCTGAACGACGAAGCGCCCGTTCAGCAGGCTCGTCCCGCTCTTCAGGTGCGTCGCTGGAGGGGAAACGCCCTCTGGAGACGTCACCGTATCCGGAGCGTCGGTGTTTTCGCCGCGCAACATCCGCCAACTCACTAGAGATCGGTAATACCCGAGGTACTCGCGAGTAGCAACGCGACTCCGGCGGTAATACGGGCAACGCCCATTAAATACCGCTTCGAGAGCGTTGATTCACCGAAGTATTCTCGAGCGCTATGAACCGGGTTACCGAACGGCAGCCTCCCATTCCGGGGACAGTTTCCGGTTTGCGAACGGAACCTTTTGCGGAAAGTGTCCGCCGGGGCCAGAGCGATGTCCCCGAAGGTAACCGCGCCCTTCCCCTGCGCGCTGATCGCCGCCCGAGCCACGCAGCCGTACCGACCGGGGACCGGCCACGGAACTCATCCCCCGTCCGGGATCTCCACCGGCAGCCTAGAGCACCGATCGGGTTGAAACGTCTTTGAGTTCGCGAGGATAGAGGGGCCAGATGCGGCTCTCGGCCCGACGAAGGAATGGTAGAGCCATTTCTAGGAGGGACGAGGCCGCAGATGGCCCCTGTAGACCGCGAAATCATGGCGTTTTCAACCCGATCGGTGCTCTAGGTCGCTCGGCCGAAGACCGCTCGGCCGCTCCGGGATCGGTATCGGCCCAGCGCCTGGCCAGCGCGTAGAAGGCCAGGGCCGTCGTATGCGGTCGCCAGTCGATGTCTTGCAGGTTCTCCGGCCCGCGCGACGGCCAGGAGCCGTCTGCTTGCTGATCTCTTACCAACGCGCCGAAATCCCGCTCGGGGACCCAGTGGCAGAGTCCGGCGTGGCAGAGGACGGCCATACGTTCCACCGACAGATCGTGGATGGCGTGTCGCTCGGCGAGCTGCTCGGCCAGCAAGCGGCGCGCCAGCGACTCTCGGTACCGCTCTACCGCTGCCAAATCGAAACAAGCGCGCTCGTAGGCCATGACCAGCGACAGCAGCTGATGGGCGAGCAGGTAGCCGCTGGCCGGCTGTTCGTACATCGCTTTCCAGACGCCGCCGCGCGCCCCTTGCTCGGTGCAGGTCAGCGCGAAGCGCATGAGCGCGGCCACCTCGGGGGCCTGCGCGCGCTCGAAGCGGCTGGGAACTCTATCGACGGGCTGCACTAACGGAACGCTCGGTGCGGTCAGGGCACGAGCCGACAACCCTCGCGCCTTCCACATCGCCCCCTCCAGGGCGTTGTCTTCTTTACGCGGATCCTTCTTCGCCGCCTTGAGCACCTCCGCTTCCACCTCGATCCGGTCCGCCCATTGTGCGTACCGCTCTCCCAGCAGCCGTGCCCCTCTACCGACCAGCCAACTCTGATCGCCTCGCAGCCTGAACCCGGCGATGACGGCGGCGGCGCGTTCGATGGATCGTGCGAGCTGTGCGCGCGTGAGCGGCGCCTCCGGATGCTCACCGCTGATGCCATCGCCGGTCGCGCTGTCGGGGCGCTCCGATTCGCCCCGTGCAACCGCTTCGCTGCGCTCGAGGACCTGTTGCTCTCGATGGACGACGGCTTCGCGCGAGCCTCTTCCACAACGCTCGCAACCGGTCGCTCCGGTGACGACGAGGATGCCCGATATAAATACGGTGAGGATTCCGATCGTTGCCCGCAAATGGATCATGATTGCTACACCGAAGAAATTTCCGGCTACCGGTTGTAATAAATCCCTATCTATTGTATTAAACGAAGGTTATCGCGCGCGCAGGGAATTGTCTACGCGCTGAAGCCAACCAGCCACTACCCGCCGAACCAGGGATTACGCGTTGAATACGGCCAGGGAAAAGGCGCCGAACGACAGCCCGGGGAAGGCTCCGCCTCCCATGGACCGGGAGTATTGGAATCGGAGTATCCGGGACTACGACGAAGAAGTGCTCGATTCCCTGGACGCCGACCTCGGGGGCGTCATCCTGCGTCGCCTGGAAGCCTTCGCCGATCCGAATCGGCTGGCAGCGGACTTCGGCTGCGGGGTAGGCAACTACGTTCCGGCTCTCGCCAGTCGTTTCAAGCATGTATACGCCATTGACTTCGCCGCCCGACTACTGAAGAAGGCGCAACAACGCTGCGCCGAGGCCAACGTGCAGTGGATGCAGGGCGATCTGGCCACCTCCAGCTTCCGCATGCGCCGCGCGCATTTCGGCCTCTGCCAGAACGTACTCATCTCGCCGGAGCCGCGTAAGCGGCGCGCCATCCTGGAGAACGTCCGGCGCCACATCGTGGGCGGGGGACACCTGATGTTGCTGGTCCCCTCCACCGAGTCGGCGATCCACGCCAGCCAGATGCAGGTGGAGTGGAACCGGCGCAAGGGGCTGGAGGGGCGGGCGCTGGCCCGCGGCGTAGAGGCTCCCCGCAGCAAGCTGGAGCTGGTGGACGGGCTGTTCGGACGCGACGGGGTGCCGACCAAACACTACCTCAAGGAAGAGGCGGTCAAGATGCTGGAGGGCACGGGGTTCAAGCCTCTATCGGTCGACAAGGTAGAGTACGACTGGGAGCACGAGCTTCCGGGCGCTCCGAGCTGGATGCGCGACCCCTTCCCCTGGGACTGGCTGCTGGTGGCCAGCAAGACCGCGCGCCGGGTCTCCTCGCGCGCGCGAGCGCGACGCCGCGCACACCGCAATCGTTGACCCCTGGGGCCAGGCGGCGGCCAAGGCGCCCGAAAAACCGAGCGCGCCCACAGGGCCGCCGAGGTGTGTACCAGACGTACATGACGAGGCGGCCCGAGGACGAAAGCCGGTTTTTCGGGATGGATTGGCCGTCGTCGTTTCAGAAACAAAAACCCATCAAGGGAGCCAGCGCAAGCCGACGAAGACCTGGTCTACAGCATCGTACATCCCGCCCAGAGTCATGTCCGGTCCGGCAAAGGTCGAGGAGGGAGTGGGACCGCCCACGAAGAAGGCCCCCAGCTCGGCATAGAGCTCGGAAACCAGGCGCACCTCGAAGCGCGGTGCCACCAAATACGTGGGGCCGCTCATCAGCGCGCCGGCCGCCTCCAGGGTCACGGCCCCGTCCAGGGGCGACCAGGCCAGGTGCAGGGCCGCCCCGCGCAGGAAACGGTTCTGCTCCAGAAACATCCACTGCTCGTCGTCCCCAAAAGGGAGATAGAGCGAGTACTGTAGAAACGCCTCCAGGGCCGCTAGCCATTCGGTGCCGCCGATGTATTCCGCGCGCAGACCCGCGTGCAGGAGATCGGTGTACTCGGCCAGGGGCCAGGAGTTCGGCCGGGCCGCGTACAGGGTGCGGTCCTTCAGGTAGGCCACCTCGGCGCCGAACTGCACCGGCCCCGCGTGGGTGGCGCCGTCCAGGGCGACGACGAAAAAACGGTTGTAGAAAGCCTGCACCGAAAGCGGGTCGCCGGCATACACGTCCGGCGGGTCGGCTTCCCCCCGCTCGACTATATCGATAAGCATCTCGTAGTGGTCCTGGGTCATCACCACCGCGGGAAGCCTCTCCAGGGCCGTGCCCGCGGTCAGCGCCAGCTCGCCCGCCGGTCCGTGGGCGGTGACGCGCAGCGCGCCCTGGGGATCGCGGAGATCCGGATCGGGCACAAAGGCGGCGAAGCTGCCCTCGCTCGACCGGGAGCGGGCCGAGCGTGACAGATAGCGCTTCATCTGTTCGCGCCCGTAATCGCTGAGGGGAAGCTCGCCCTGGTGACCGACCATGATGCTGACGAACGCATCCATGGTGGCCTGGTCCATGGGCATGAGCGCGTAGTCGGAATCGGAGTACTCCACGATATGGGGCTGGAAGAAAGGAAGGTATATCGCCTTCAAGGAGAGCCACTGCGCCGCGTCCCAGTCCAGGCGCAGCGCCGGTTGGGCGAACTCGGCCGCCTCGGGCAGGGTGGCCGGGCCGTTGCGCAGATCGAGCCCGTCCAGAAAGTTGCTGGCCGAGTAGACGTCGAAGCGCCCCATGCGCACGATCTGGTAGCCGGCGCGCAGGTGAAGCCCGTCGGCCACGGTGGCGTCCGCGTAGCCGGCAGTGGGCGCGACGTCCAGCAGTATCCGCTCGGCGCTGGTTTCGGCCGTGTCCTCTTTCATGGCCGACACCTGGTGGCGCGCGCGGATGCCGGCCGCGAACCGCAAGCTCTCGCTCCTGCGGACCTTCGCTTCCAGCAGCATCAGCTGGGTGGCTTCGTAGACCTCCTGGCGCTCATCTTCCCACTGAACGTCGATGCCGAAACGCGATCGCAACACCATGCGAGCGATACCGGTAGCGCGCCCCGATCCCTCGTCGGCCCCGGTAGTCTTCTCCGAGCCGGACGCGTGCGGCACGCCCTCGAGCTCCGGATCCATGATGATGTCGTCTTCGGACGCCGTATCGCTATCCGAACCCGAGAAGGGATCGCCGGTATCCGATGAGGGCGTCCCGGGCTGCTCGCTCTCCGCTCCGCCGGAAGGTTCCGGTTCTGCTGCACCGTCTACCGGTTCGTCCTGCGCCCGCGTCTCTCTCGCCGCTCCGGCGGAAAACAGCAGCGAGAGCAGAAAAAGCCGTAAAAACCGGGCCATAACGCGGCAATAGTACCCCGCCCGTGTCGGAGATGTTACTTAAAAACGGTTCGAACGGGAATCGAGCACCTCTTCCCGAGAGAAGGTTTCCCCTTCAACGCCCTGGTCGATCATGCCCGACTGCAACATCTGCCTGAAGAGCAGCGGACCCGAGATAGAGCAAGCCAGCGTCCGCTCCAACGTACGCAAGTTCCGCGAAGAGAGCTTCCGGGTCTGGCGCTGCCCGCATTGCCGTAGCATCCACGCCGCGGACCAGGTCGATCTGGACAGCTACTACCGCTACTACCCCATCCACGATCTGGAAGACACCAAGGTCGACTGGATGCTGAACGCCATGTACCGCAACCTTCTGGATCGGCTGAAGCAGGCCGGCCTTCGACCCGAGCACCGGGTGCTCGACTACGGTTGCGGCAGCGGGGCGCTGGTCCGCTTCCTGCAGCAAGCGGGGTACCCTGACGCGGTCGGCTACGATCAGTACGGCGATCGCTTTTGCGATCCGGTAGCCCTCGGACACCTCTGCGATCTGGTCATCTCGCAGGACGTGCTGGAGCACGTCCCCGATCCCGGCGAGCACCTGCGAACGCTGAACGACCTGTGCCGGCCGGGCGGCGTGATCGCGCTCGGCACTCCCAATGCCGAGGCCATCGATCTCGGCGCACCTGAGAAGCGTATCCACACCCTGCACCAGCCATTTCACCGGCATATCTTCTCGAAGACGGCGCTACTGGAAGCGGGCGGGGCGATGGGCTGGACGCTGCTGCGCTACTACCCGACCATGTACACCAATACGCCGGTGCCCTTCGTCAACACGCGCTTCGTCTGGCACTACCTGGGCTGCTTCGACGACACGCTTGACCTGGCCCTGGAGCCCATCCACGTAAACAGCTGGCGGCTCTGGACGCCGGTGACGCTCTTCCATGCCCTATTTGGGTCTTTAACTGCGCCCGAAACCGATGTGATGGCGGTATTCCGGAAAACCCAGGGCGATCAGTAGTGCCGTTCCAGGATGAACCAGCCGAAGGCCCGCAGTAGCATCTTGGCCAGCGAGTCCTCGACCAGCGGGCTGAGCCGGGCCCAGCCCTCTTCGATGAGATCGCGCGCCTGCCGGGCGCAGGCCTCGACCGCACCGCACTCCTCCAGCTTGTCGATGATAGTGCGGATCTGCCGCTCGTCTTTGTTCTCTTCCCGTAGCGCCTGCGCCAGCCAGTGCCGGTCCGGCCGCTCCAGGCGCGACATGGCCTTGGCCACCGGCAGCGTGATCTTGCCTTGCGCGATGTCCTCGCCCTTGGCCTTGAGGTTGCCCTTGAACCCCCTCAGGTTGAGCACGTCGTCCACGATCTGGAAGGCCAGTCCCAGATCCTCGAAGAACAGGCCGAGCCCCTCCACCTGCTCCTCGGTGCCGCCTCCGGCGATGGCGCCCATGCGCGACAGGCAACCGGCCGGGGCCGCGGTCTTGAGCCGGTGCACGGCCAGG
This sequence comes from uncultured Sandaracinaceae bacterium, assembly GCA_964450715.1. Taxonomy (GTDB): domain Bacteria; phylum Myxococcota_A; class Polyangia; order Polyangiales; family JAFGIB01; genus CAYVFC01. Next base: position 61,221 of record CAYVFC010000015.1, read on the forward strand.
ATACGGCTCTCCAGAGTGTCGCTGTTTCCGCTCTCGATCGCCTCGGGCATGAGGTGGTCGAAGCCGTCGATGTCCAGCGCCTGGCCGGCGTGGCCGGCGCGCATGGAATCGAAGAATAGATCGTATAATCGCAGCTTGTCCGCGTCGGAAAGCCGATCGCTGACCAGCAGCCGGTGCACGATGAAGTAGGCGGCGGTACCCGAGTTGATGGCCTGGGCCTCACCGAAGATCAGATGACTGGTCGGCCCTCCCCGGCGCACCTCGGACTTGTCCTCGACGTCGTCCACGATCAGCGAGCCCACGTGCATCAGCTCCGGCATGGCCAGCCACTGCACGAAGGGTCGCGAGTCGCCGCCCACGATGTCGCAGCAGGTGATGGCGGCGTAGGAGCGCCAGCCCTTGCCCCCCCGGTCCACGATCTCCCGGATAGGATGCAGGTGGGTGCGCGCGTACTGCTCGATGTCCACGCCCTCCATGTAACGCTCCCTGCCCTCGGAAGCGAGGAGATCGCGGGCCTGTTCGAAATCGGGCTTGCGCGGCAGCACCTTCCGCACCGACTTGCGCACCACCTTGCCCACCTCGGTGAAAAACCCGTCCAGGTCTTCGTAGGGCGCGAAGCCGCTGCGCTCGATGAAGCCGACCCCCTTGACCGGCTTGCCGAACATGGTGCCCTCGACCTTGACGCTGCCCTCCCAGAAGGAGGGCTTGGAGATGAGGGTGATGAACTCCTGGTCCTCGAAGTTGGCCTCGATCTGCAGTCGACAATCAGCGCCCGGGATCCGCAGAGTCCACTTGATCGGATAGTCGAAGAAGGTCTGGGTGCTCTGCCAGATCTCGATCGCGTCGAGCTTCATCTCTTCGTAGCTGGTGCGGTTCCCCTCGGCGTCGACGACGATGGCCCAGTCGCCGGCGCTCTTGCCCGTGTGCACGTAGGTCAGCGGATAGACGGTGAGATCGGTGCCGTCGTCCAACTGAGCCGAGAGCCAGTCCCAGCCGACCTGCAGCTCGTCGCGCCGCCGGCGCCGGTCCTCGTGCAGCTTCTCCCGCTTCTCGGGGGTCATCTGCGCCTCGGCCTCGTCGTCGAAGCTCTCCATCTCGCCGAAACCGAACTCGTGGTCGTACCAGGCCTGTCCCTGGCTCAGCTCGACCGTCTCCCCCTTGTAGATCATCTTGCCCGTCAGGCGGCAGCGGGGGATAAAGTAGTAAAACATGAGCTCGTCATCCGGCCCCCGGACCACGCCGTCGTCCCCGTGGCGGATGGGCGGCTTGAGCGGCTCCAGCACCAGGTCGCAGCCGAAGGACTGGTGTGGGTCGAACAGCTTCAGGCGGTAGGTGCCGTCGTCCTGCTTGAGATAGCGGTCCCCGCCGTACTGCAGCTCCAGGCGGCCCTCGTTGATGAATACCCTACCCTCGATCACCCGGTCCGGCGTGGGTACGTTGCCGCGCTCCAGCATCTCCCTGAGCGCCCGGTTCAGCCGGCTATCCTTGGAGACCAGGCCGCGGTTCATGAGCTTGAGGCCCTCCTGGGCGGCCTTGGGATCCACGCGGGAGACCTGCAGGCACTTCTCGGCCCTGAGGTCCTGGATGGCCCAGGTCAGCGAATAGGCGTACTCGTTCTCACCGGTGCGGGGGTTCTTCTGCTTCAGCTTGCGGAAGAAGGAGGCGAAGAAGGAAAAGGAACCGCCGTCCTCGGTCTCGAAGCAGCCGTTGATGTACCACCATTCGAGCGTGGAGGACCGATGCGGAAGATCGTGTACGGCGAGATCGATGGGGCCGGCTGCGGGCCAGTCGGCCGGAAGGCTCTTTTCCGTGTTGTCGTCGCTTTTCCCCGACCGGTTTATGTCTATTATCTGAGCGTTCTTAATCGGACGACTCCTTGCTCGGGGAGGCTGGTCTCCCTATTTACTGTATCGGCCGGCCGGATCCGTCACGCCGCGGGCCCATTGTTTGTCTTCGCCAGGGGATCCGGAGAATTATACCCTTTTTCGTCTCCCTTTAAACCTTTAAGGCCCCTTCGATCGGCCGCGAAAAGGGAGGCGAACTTTCACCTACGACTCCGTATGTGGAATTTTTCCTCGATCCAACCGACCCGGAAGGCGGAAGCAGCGCGCCGCGCCGATACCCCTTCGTGGCCACCGAGCGCGCTTTCTTGTATAAGAATACAATTGCGCGGTCAGCCGTCCAATGGAGTCGAATGAACAAGAGAACCGCAATCCTACTCATCCTTATTCTCTGCTCGGCGTCCACCGCTCTGGCCGGTACGGCCGATCTTTCGGCCGACGAGATCATCGGCAAGGTACTACGGACCGACGCCTTTAGCTGGGAAGGCGCCAAGACCCGGGTACGCATGGTCCTGCTCGACGGCAATGGGTCGAAAGAGTACCGGCTGATGGAAATCCTGGGAAAGCGCAACCCCACGGGGCTGATGCAGACCGTGGTGCGCTTTCTGGAGCCGCAGAACATCGCGGGCTCGGCTTTTCTCATGCTCGAACGTAAGGACGGTCCATCGGAGCAGTATATCTACCTGTCCGGGCTCAAGCGTACGCGCCGCATCGTGGGGCGCGAGCGCGAAGGCAGCTTCATGGGCAGCGATTTCACCTATGCGGACATGCAGCGGATCGACACCAAACACGCGAAGCACAAGCGCCTGCCCGACGAAAAGATCGGCGACGTTCCGGTCTACGTGGTGGAATCGACGGTCGCTCTGGACGCGGGCTCGACCTACTCCAAGGTGCTGACCCGGGTACGGAAACCCGACTTCATCCCCCTGCGCACCCAGTTCTATGACAAGAAGGGCAAGCTGCTCAAAACCCTGTACGCACGCCGCGTCCGGAAGGTCGAGGGCAATCCGGTGATCATGGAGGCGCGCATGCAGAACGCGCAGACCGGTCACGCGACCGAGCTCATTATCGAGTCCCTGAAAAGGCAGGACAGCATACCGGACACCGCCTTCACCCCCACCTCGCTGGAGCACTGGTAACAGAAACGGGCTATACTGCCCGACAAGGTTCTCGTGGCGCTGTTCGACGATATCCAGCGGGTCGCCTCCGCTGCTCTGGGCGCGCTGAGCAAGCCCGGCGCGCTCTGGCGCGAGATCAAGCTGCTGTCCAGCGATGAGTGCGTCGGTTACTACGATCTGCTGGGCGACGATGTGTTGGAGGGGCGCGACGAGGCGTTCGACGATCCGAGCAAACCGCTCTGGCTCAACCTGGGCTACTGGGAGACGGCGCGCACCTATCCCGAGGCCTGCGAGCACATGGCGCGCCTGGTCGCCGAGGCTGCGCACTTCGGCGAGGGAGACGAGGTGCTCGACGTGGGATTCGGGTACGGCGAACAGGATCTGTACTGGGCGCAGCGCTACCCGGTGAAGCGTATAGTCGGGCTCAACGTCACCCCGCTGCACGTGGAGCTGGCCAGGAAACGGGTCAAGCAGCGCGGCATGGAGCAGCGGGTCGATCTCAACCTGGGCAACGCGGTCGATCTACCCTTCGAGGCCGAGAGCCTGGACAAGGTGGTGGCGCTGGAGTGCGCGTTTCACTTCGACACGCGAGAGGAGTTCTTCCGGGAGGCCTTCCGGGTGCTCAGACCGGGCGGCAGGCTGGCGCTGGCCGACATGGTACCCCGTGAAGCGGGCAAGCCCCTGGGCCTGGCCAATCGTCTGGGTCTCAGGCGCTGGGGCATACCGCTGGCCAACATCTACGACCGGGCTGAATACGAGCGGAAGCTCGCCGAACACGGTTTCTCGCAAATCGAGACCCGCTCCATCCGCAACCACGTCTTTCCCGGCATGGCCAGGTACTCGGAGAAACGCGCGCAAGGGCTCTGTATGAGCGACATCCGCATAGAGCTGAGCGAGGAAGAGATCGCCGCCTGCCGCGGGGTCGAGGCCTGGGAAAAGCAGGGAGGATTGACCGACTACCTGATCGTCGCGGCCGAGAAGCCGGGACGGGAGAGGCGAGAAGAGCAAGCGTGACGAGCTGCAACATCTGCGGCGCCGAGCGCTCGCCAAACAGCGAGACCGCCCGGGTGCGCTGCAACGTGCGGCGCTTCAAGGACGAGAGCTTCGATGTCTGGAGATGTGGGAGCTGCGCCTCCATCCACGCCTCGGATGCGGTCGACCTGGATCACTACTACGGCGGCTACCCGATCTTCGACGTCGACCTGGACTGGAAGCTGAACGTCGTCTACGGCAACCTGCTGCGGCGGCTGCGCGGGGCCGGTGTGACTCGGGAGCAGCGGATCCTGGACTACGGTTGCGGCGGTGGGTTACTGGTCCGCTACCTGCAGAGCCAGGGCTACACCGGGGCGACCGGCTTCGACCCCTATACCGAGCCCTACTCGGGTCGCGCCGTGCTCGAGCAGCGCTACGACTGCATCGTCTCGCAGGACGTGATAGAGCACGTGGACGATCCCCGGGCCGTGCTGAAGCGCTTCGCCGATCTGGTCGAGCCCGGAGGCGTGGTCAGCATCGGCACCCCGGACGCGGCCGCCCTGGATCTCCGCGACCACGAGCGCTACGTGCACGCGCTTCACCAGCCCTACCACCGCCACATCCTGTCGTCCGGGGCGCTGCGGGAAGCGGGCCAGTCCCTGGGCTGGAGCGTGGAACGCTACTACTCGACCATGTACAATAACACCCTGTTCCCCTTCATGAATCCCAGGTTCGTCCTGCATTACGTGAAGTGCCTGGATGACGTCTGGGATCTGGTGGCCGAGCCCATCCATTTCAACAGCTGGAAGCTATGGACCCCCTTGACACTGTTTTTTGCCCTGTTCGGCTACTTCTTCGACCCGCATACGGATATCATGGTGGTCTTTCGGGCCCCCTGAGCCGCGGGGCATTCACGACCACCCGCGGCAGAGCGGCTCGGCCCCACCACGAGCGGAAGCCATGATCGAGCTAGAAAACATCTCGCGCACCTATGGCGAGGGCCCGGCGGCCGTTCACGCCCTGCGCGGCGTCACTGCGAGCATCGAAGCCGGCAGCTTCGTGACCGTGGTGGGCGCCAGCGGCTCGGGCAAGAGCACCATGCTCAACCTGCTGGGCGCGCTGGACCGGCCCACCGACGGCCGTATCACCATCGACGGCGTGGAGATCTTCAACCTGGACGACACGGCGCGCACCCTGTTCCGCCGCGAGAAGATCGGTTTCGTCTTCCAGTTCTTCAACCTGCTGCCCACCCTGACCGCGCTGGAGAACGCCGCACTACCCGCCAAGCTGATGGGCAAGGGCAAGCGCGATTCCGAGCGCCGGGCGACCGAGCTGCTGGAACGGGTGGGGCTGGGCGCGCGGGTCAAGCACAAGCCGGACGAGCTCTCGGGCGGCGAAATGCAACGGGTGGCCATCGCCCGCGCTCTGATGATGGATCCGCCCGTACTGCTGGCCGACGAGCCCACTGGCAACCTCGACTCGGCCACCGGCAGCAGCATCGTGGAGCTGCTGCGCGGCGCGGTGGACCAGCGCCGCACGGTGGTTCTGGTCACCCACTCCCCGCGCATCGCCGGGCTCGGCGATCGCGTGCTCACCATCAAGGACGGACTGCTGGCTGACGACAGCACCGGCGAAGGGAGCTGCGAGGTGGTCTGACCCCCCCTCGCGCCACCTCCTGGTCGCCGGAACCGCGCGCCCGACTCGCCGCCGAGGTCTCCCCGAGCGCTGGTCATACTAGGATCGCAGCCGCGCGGTTCCGGCGACCCCGCGTACGGCAAACGATCGATGGTGTCGTTCCGTCCGTAGGGGCGGGCCTTGCGCCCGCCCGGCTACGCCGAGCATTGCTGACGGCCGGGGGAAGGCTTGGACGGGAGGGGGCAAGCCCCTCCCCTACGGATATCTGATACAGATGCGGTCAGGCGCTACCGCGCCCGGGCCACGGCGAAGAAGAACTCCGGAAGCAGAAACTGCAAGGGCAGCAAGGGGGCGCCCGCCAGGGCGGAGAGCAGGGGAAAGAACCGCTTGTTCTTCGCCCAGTGGCGCTGCCCCAGCGCCTGGACCAGGCTCATGCCCACGTAGAGCGGGAAGGTGAAGGTCTTGATCCGCAACAGCTCGAAGCCGCTCCGCTCAAGCGCCTGCCCGAGCGTCTCGGGGGTGAAGAAGACCAGGTGGCGCGGGATGTCCAGGTTCCACCAGAGCGAGCCGAAGAGCCGGGCGGGCAATCCGGAGATGTGCGGTAGCTCCAGCGCCAGGTAGCCGCCGTCGCGCGTGACCCGGCGCGCCTCGCCGAGCACGGCCATGGGATCGGGCTCGTGCTCCAGGTACTCCATCATGAAGACGATGTCGAAGCTTCCGGATTGCAGACCCGCCGTCTGTAGCGTCCCGCAAAGGATGGGCATGGCGAGCGTACGCTTGACGTGCTCCACTATCTCGGGCTTGAAGTCCAGGCCCAGCCCCTCGCAACCCCGCGCCTGCTTCAGGTTATAGAGCAGGTGGTTGACCCCGCAGCCCACGTCGAGCACGGAGGCGTCCGGCGCCACGGGGCCGGTTACCCTCTCCAGGTAGTCCAGGCGTCTCAGTGAGATACCCCGCGCAAAGGCGCCGAGCACGCTCCGCATCAGGGGCGACTCCTTCTCGTGTATCGCGTATCCGAAGTAGTCGTCCGGATAGTGCGCGCCCAGCGCTTCCACGGTGGGACGCGGGTTGACGTAGAGCAGGCCGCAGCCATCGCAGCGCAGCAGCGGATAGCGACCGGGACGCGCGAAGACCAGATCGCGGGCCAGCAGGTTCTGGCTGGCGGAGGTAGAGTCGCAGAGCGGGCAGGCGATCTGCTCCTGCATCTCGCCGTGCACGTCGCTATGAAAGGTGCGAAGGACTTGCGGCATGGCGGCCGGCCAGCCCGGATCAGACGTCGCGCCCGAGCAGGCGGTTCCAGTTATAGGAGAAGACCTCCTGCAGGTGCAGGCCGTACCCGTAGAGGTAGCTGCGCCGAGCCCGGTTCTCCACGCCCTCCGGGAACAGCTCGCACAGCCGCTCGAACTGCGCTGCGTCGCGCGTGGACAGGATCATCTCGCAGGAGGTGGGGACCCAGAGGCAGCGGAATCCCTCCTTTCGCGCCCGCGCCACGGCCTCGGGCACGCCCACGATCCAGCTGTCGTGAAAGACGATCAGGGTGGAAGGGTGCGCGAAGGGCAACACGGCCTGCAGGTCGTGGGTGACCTGCGGATGTCGGTGCAGGCCGTCTATGAAGATCAGATCGTAGCTCTCGCGGTCGACCGCTTCCGCCACGTTCTCCGGGGAGCGTCCCTTCTTGTTGGTGACGATATCCTCGATGCCGAGCTTCTCCACCAGCTTCTGGGCGATGGAGGCCATCATTTGTCCGTCACCTTCCGACTGGTCGTCCAGGGTGACCAGGCTCTTGCCCCCGCAGCGCTTCATCACGTCGCCGATATAAGCGGAGGAAAAGCCGAAGGCGTTGCCAATGATGAAGCAGCTCTCGGGACCCAGCTCCTGCACCAGCTTGCCGAAGACCAGGCACTCGTCCTCGCCGATGGAGATGGGGTAGTGGTGGCCCTTGAGCCGGCGATGGGGGCCGCCCGGGTTCAGCAGCCCTTGGTTCCAGAGCAGACCGACGGGCGCCGTCTCCTCCAGCGCGCCGATGACTCTTTTCAGCGATTCATCCACGGTTACTGGTATACCGCGCGGGCCCGGTGGCGGGCAAACGCTTTAGGCGAAGAGCTACAGACTGAAGGGCACCCGGACGGCGCTACCCGGACGGTCTGGCCAACGGGGCGGAAAACGGTACCGGGTTCAGTGGGTCTCATCAACCGCTTCGCCGACGCTCGAACACCTGGTACGCTGCCCGTCGGCGGTTGACGAAACCCATGCCACGTCCACGATAGAATACGTCGCTTCCGGTTCACTGACGCTCCCATGCCGCATACCTGCACGGCACAGATTCGGGATCGAGACGAGACCTCCTGGCTCGACCGCCCCCTTGCCAGATGGCTGCTCGCCGCCCTGCTGTTTGCGCTCGCGTTCATTCCGCGATTGATCGAGCCGATATCGCGGGCGGGCCTGTGGCACCGGCGCTCTCTCGGTTTCTACGACGCGCTGGCTGTGGGCAACTGGTTCGGCACCTACAAGCAGCACCATCCGGGAGTGACGACGATGTGGCTGTCCGGCGGCTCGATCAACCTGGTGAACGCCATTAAGGGCGCAAGCGCCGATACGCTCTACCGGTTCGGCCCGGAAAACACCTTCTGGGGCGTTGCGCCGCTCGCCCTGGTCGCGGCGCTGGCCATCGTCTGGGCGATGCGATTGCTGGAGGGGCTATTCGACCGGCGTACCGCTATCGTCGCCGGCTTCCTCCTGGCCATCGATCCGACCTACCTGGCGTACAGCAAGGTTCTGCACGTCGACGGCTTGCTGACGACCTTCATGTTTCTGTCGGTATTGCTCCTGTTGCGCTACGTGCAGAGCCCGCGGCTGCCGACCCTGTTGCTCGCCGGCGGGGTCATCGGGCTGTCGCTGCTCACCAAGTCGCCCTCGTTGCTGTTGTTGCCCTTCGCCGCGCTTGCCGTCGCTTACGCGCACTATCGGGAACTGGCCTGCCCGCCGTGCACCCCGGTGCCGACGGAAGACACCCCGGGAAGTACCGTTACAGGCGAGCAACCGTCCCCTGACCGCGAGCCGTCCGCCGGCCAGGGGCGGGCGCGATTGCTGCGCTGGCTCTCCAGGACGAGTCTACGGGGTGCAGCGCTCCTGCTCGTCGTGTTCGCGACCGTCTTCGCTCTCTTTCCCGCGCTGTGGGTCGACGCGATCCGCGTCGCCGGTCTGGTCTACCACCACGTGGCCCATCACGTGGAGAACCCTCACCCGAACCCGATCTTCTACGCGGGCGGGTTGACGGCCCGGGATCCCGGTTTTGGCTACTACCTGGCGACCCTGCTCTTTCGCTCGACGTTCTTGACGCTGTCGATGGGGATTGTGGGCGCCGCGATCGGGCTGGTGGCGGTGGTGCGCCGCAGACTGCCGGAGCGGCAGGCCCTCTGGGGGCTAGTGCTGTTCGGCTTGCTTTTCTCAGTCGAGATGGGCGTATCCGGCAAGAAGAGCCAGCGTTACATTCTGCCCCTGTTTCCGCTACTGGACGTGCTGGCTGCCGTCGGGCTGGTCCGGACCGTGACCTGGGCAACCCAGATCATCAAGGACGAATATCGACAGAAGGCGTCGATCGCTCTGATTGCTTTCCCTATTCTCGTTCAGGCGTCCATTGTGCTCCCCTACCACCCCCATTACGGCCTGCACGCCAACCGGCTGCTGGGCGGACCCCAGGTCGCCATGGGGTGGATCAACCTGCAGCGCCAGGCGGAGGGCATGGAGCTCGCCGGGCGTTTCCTGGCGGGCCTGCCGGAGGCGGCCGGAACGCCGGTCGCGGTTTTCGGTATTGCGACGAAGCTTCCCTTCAAACGGGAGTACCGGGGGAGGGTGCAGAAGACGGTACGTCGGTTAAGCCGTGCCGGGTACCGCGTCTATACCTTGACCTCCTTACTGCGCGGACGGCTGCAGGGGGAAGAGAAGAAGTTCTGGCTTCGCGATCGTGAGCGCAAGCCCTTCTGGGCTTTCGAGCGGGACGGGCTCACCTACGCCTGGATCCACAAGCGCGAGGCTGACGAACTGAAGCAGCAGGGCGGCAAGCGCGAGAAACGTAAAGGGAAGAAGAAACGCGGGAAGCGGAAGCGCAAGCGCCGGCGGTAAGGGTCCGTGACAAAATAACTCGATCAGATTTCGGAGCGCGACGGCCCCGGATGCAAGGCGCGACGACGAGAAATATTGGGGATATTTTGAGGAGGAGCAACGCAGCAGCCGGGGCCGTCCCGCCCGAAAGATGGATGAGTTATTTTGTCACGGACCCTAAGGGGAAGAGGAGGTGCGGCTACAGACCGAAGGGTACCCGGGCCGGCGCTACCCGGACGCTCTGGCCGATGGGGGGAAGGGGAAACGGTACATAACGGTGGTTCTCCCACGCCAGCCAGCGGAAGCGATCGGTGTCCAGGTCCTGGTCAAAGATGAAGCGCACCCGCTCCGCCCTGCCGTCGCCGGTGACCTGTTCGATGCGGATCTGCAGCCCCTCGAGCTCGATGAGCTGCCCCGGCCGCATGGGCAGCCGGGCGTCGCGGTAGAGCTGGAGGATGGAGTCGGGAAGGATTCCCCCTACAAACCGCACCGAGAGCGTGCGCGCGTCCGTTCGCGTTACCTCCAGGGGCACGGGACCGAAGCAGAGCGCCCGCAGCCGCCGGGGAGCCGGTCGGCGCTCGAGCGCCTGCACGACCGGTAGGAGCTTGACGAAGTACTCGTCGGGTGAGCTCACGATCACCAGGTCGCGGCCGTTACGCGAACCGCTCTCGGAAAGCCCCGCTAGCTCGATGGCCTCGGCCACGGCGCGCTTGACCGGACTGGTGAGCAGGATGCTGCAGGCCGCCAGGGGAAGCAGCAGCGGGGAGACGAGAAGGTGCAATCCCATGATTGCGGCGACCAATCCCCGTGACAGCAGCCGCCAGGCCCGGCCCGGTCTGAGCCAGTCCGCCCTCTCCATCAGCCCGTGCCACACCAGCGATAGAAGCGCCATCGCGCCCAGACCCGAGAAGAAGAGCAAACGGTTGTTGGGATGGGTGGAGCAGGCGGTGAGCAGGGAGCAGGCCATACCAAAGGCCCAGAACCTGGCCTGCCGCTGGCGCAACAGCAGCGGCAGCAGCACCACCGCCAGGCCGGCCAGCAGCAACAGCGCGAACAGCCAGATGGCCGTGGCGACCGGGCCGGGAGCAAACATGTAGGCCTCGGCCGGCGGCAGCGCGTACTGCCCCATCACCAGCACGGGCAACCGCTCCAGGGCCGCGACCGCGAAGCGCAAGGGCTCGCGAACCGGATCGATGTACAGGCCCGAGTCGCGCGCGCCGTAGCCGAGCCAGTTGTAGGCGACGCGCCAGCCGAGCGCCACCGCACCGCAGGGAACCAGGGCGGCGAGGCGGCGCAGGGGCGGCCCCTTCTCGATGAACAGGGCATGGGAGAGCAAATAACCCAGCACGGCCACCGCGGCCTCGCCCGAGAGAAGGCCGCAGAGGAACAGTAGCGGCGCCAGCAGCGCGGCAAGCCCCGAGCCGCGGAGCCGCCACCGGTGGTGAGCCAGAAGCGCCAGCACGCCGAACAGGGCGGCCAGCAGCGCGTTGCGATTGGCGATCCAGCCCACGGCAAAGCCGTGGGTGTGGTCGACCGCGTACAGCAGCGCGGCCATGCCGCCCACCGTGCCCGCGCCCAGTACCCCGCGAAAGAGAAAGGCCGCGGCCATGGCCAGCAGGGCGAAGTACAGCAGGCTGTGCGCGTGCATGGCCCAGGCGCTGGCGGGCCAGAGCCAGTGGTCGAGCCGGTGGGGAAGCTCGGCCACCGGCCGCCAGAGCGAGATGAGCAGCTCCGGGCTCGTCCACCAGGGGGCGTAACCCTTTTCCATCTGCCAGCGGTTGATCTCGCTCTCGCCGTTGGCAATGCCAAAGGGCGACTCGTAGGCTCGCAGCAGATCGTCCGATCCGGGCAGATCGGAGAGCAGGTAGGCGTGTACGTAGTCGTCCAGGTGAAAGCCCACCGCCAGCGAGGGCGCGGTCAACAGCAGTGCGACGAGCGCCAGCCCGAACGGCAGTTTCGGGTGCTCGAGCCAGCGTACCAGGCGATGACGGAAACGCTCTGCGGACGGTTCGTTCACGGGAAATCCCTGCTATGCCCTTATTAATGTCAGGAAAACCCCTGTACGGGAACTTTTCCATGATGGCGCCCGCGCTCCCGGCGATCCTTTCGTTCGCGATGGCCCTCTATCTGGCCTGCACCTCGTGCGGAGACGGGCAGAGTGCTGGCACTCCGCGCTCGCCGGCCGCGCCCGGCCCGTTGAGACCGGTGCGACGCCCTCGGCCGCGGCGCCAGCGGGCGGCACCACCGACAGTCCTGCGGTCGAACGCACCGGCGTCGCCGTCGTGCGAGCGCACGAACCGACCGAAGACGACGCGTCGACCGACCAGACGCGCAAGCGGGCCGGCAAGAAGCGGAGACTTCTCGCTACGCTCGAAGTGACAACAGCGGGGCGAAGCCGCGCTGTTGTCATCTCGACCAACGGGAGAGATCTCTTTCGGATTCACAGTGACTCGGGTATGCCCGCGCCGGTTCACGGTCTCGGGTGCGCGAGCTTCTCTAGCCGCTCGATCTCCATTCGCGCGTCGTCCGCGATTCTGGCGTCACCCCGCTTTCTGGCGATCCGTTCGACGGTTCGTAGCTCGTGCAAGGCGCGATCGATCAAACCCCTGCGCTCGTACAGAGAGGCCAGGTCGCGGTGCGAGGGCAAAAAATCGGGTTTGGCCTCCAGCGAGCGAAGATAGGCCCACTCGGCGAAGTCATCGTGCCCGATGTTCTTCCAGGAAGTAGCCAGCAGGTGGTACTTCTGCTCGAAGCGCTTGTTGACCTCGACGGGAACCGCCACCGCCACGGCGAGGGCCAACGCCGTTGCCCAAACCCCCAGCGGACGCCAGCGGCGGTCGCCTACCAGCCGGGCGATCTCCACCGCCACCGCGGTGCCGGCCAGAAGGATTCCCGCAACCGCGGGAATTCGGTGGCGATCGGTCACGTAGACCAGCACCACCCCGGCGCACGCCATCCAGTTGAACAGGACGAGAAACAGGCCCTCGCGCCGCCTTACCAGCAGAAACAGGGAGCCCAGCAGACCGAAGGGCGCGATGTAGGCAAACTGGATCAGCGGCGCGCCGATCACCGTACCCACCACACGCATGAATTCGTAGTCGTAGATGTTGTGAAGCTCCCGCCCGTTCCAGAAAAGGTGGAGCTTGCGAGCCATCAGCCCGAGCCATCGCAGGGGATCTTCCAGGGCGGCCTGGGCGGTCCGCCTGTACCAGTACCTATCCGCCTCCAGCTCCGAAAGGGGCCTCCCCCGCTCCTGCTCGGCTACCCGGTGGAAAGCCGCGTCATCGCCTCCCGGTCCGCCGGTGCCGGGTATTTCGCGGGGCAGCCGCCAGCTGCCATGTGCGCCCGGCCCGTTGCCGATATAGAAGTTGAATCCTCCGTGAGAGGTGAGGATCACCGGCTCGCCGGCCACCAGGGTATTGCGCAGGGTAACCGGCATGATGGCCAGCGTTCCGAACAGGAGCAGCGCCAGCAGCGCCCGCGCGCGCCGCCCAGGGGAGGCGGCGGGATCAACCTGCAGACAGGCTACGGCGAGAGGCAATAGCAGCAGCAGCGCGTTGGGGCGCACCACGCAGCAGAGACCCCAGATAAATCCGATAAACGCCCAGTGCCGGAAGGCGCTCTGGCGTGCGTAAAGCGCGACAACCGTTCTCCAGAGCAGCAGCGCGACCGCGAATGCCCCGAGCGTGGCCGAGAGCAGAAGTCCCTCGAAGTAGACGTAGGGCCCGTAGAGCGCGGCCAGAGCGGCGGGCAGCAGCGCCCAGCGATCGCCGAACAGCCTTCTGGCCGTATCCCAGACCAGGGCCACGATTCCCATGCCCAGCAGGATCTGAACGATGCGCGGCGCCCAGGGAGCGTCGCCGAACAGGGTGTAGACGAGCCCGAGGAAATAGAAGTACCCCGGGCTGCGGCGCAAGGTCTCGCTTCCCAGAGACCAGTCGCCGGCGGCCATGGTCTGCGCGGCCGTGTGATAGAACCAGGAGTCGACCTCGGGCCGGTGAAAGTAGGGGAAGCTAGGCTGCTCCAGCAGATAGAAAAACCGCACCGCGAGGCCGACCAGCAGCACGATGATCAGCCCCGGGTAACGCACCCGGACCCCCCCCTCGGGCTGGAGCGAGGCGAAGATACCGAAACCCCACCGTGGCAAGGACCGAGCTACGTCTTCGGTATGGGCGGTGGCTCGCTGAGGCTCACGAACACATCGAGGTGTTCCTTCAACGCCTCCACCTCGTAGTCGAGCGTCAGGTCGATGTACTCGCTCTGGGCCATACCGAGGGCCCCGGCCAGCTCTCGCAGGTAGTCGTCCTCGGCCAGGTCCAGCTCTTCGTCGGCGTGGGTGACGGAAGCGACCAGCTCGAGCAGATGGCGCTTGGACACGATGGGATCAGCGTTATACCTGCCCGCCGTCTCGACCAGGTCGAACCGGTCGGGATTGAAGTCCTTCATCCGCTCGTCAACGCTCTTCATTATATCGGGTTCGGCGATGATCTTGTTGAGGATCTCCTGCACGGCGGCGTACTCCTTGCCCTGGAAACGCTTGTCCGCATGAGCCGCGCCGAGCAGCAGATCGGCCACCACCAGGATTCGTTCTCTATCCATCGGCATCGGTATTGAATCTCCGTTGGGGGGAAGAGGGGATGGAAATGATAACCCGGCGCAGGAACGAGGTACAGGGTCGCCGCAAAACCTCGACTTTCCGCCGTTTCCCGCAGACGACCGTTCTATCGAACCTTCAACCGCTTACGGCCAGACCCCGTCCTCCGTGCACCCTTGCCACGCCGCGTACCGGTCGGCGCACGCGGCGACTACCGGCCGATCGTCGCCGTCGCAGGTGAACGCCTCGCCATCGACGCATTGCAGCAGCGCATCGAACTCGGCCGGACACTGCCCGAAATAGGCGTCCTGACAGTGGCTCCCGCAGTAATCCTGGTCGCTGCCGGCCGCGCAGTCCGCCGCCGTGGCCTCGGTGCAAGCGGCGACGCAGCTCTCCCGTACGCCTTCCACGCACTCCCCGGTGGCCCGGTAGGCGTCGGCGCAGGCCTCGACCACCGGCTCGCCGTCACTGTCGCAAGTGATCTCCGCACCCTCTCTCGCGCACTTCAGGTACGCATCCATTTGCTCGCCGCAGCCCGAGCGCTTGACTCCCTGGCACTGGTCCGCGCACTGCTGTTTGGAGGGCGCGTTGCTGCATCCCGCCGAGACGAAATCCTCGCAGAAGAGATCGCAAATGTTGCCGTACTCCCCCATGCAGTCCATCAACAGCTCGAGGCCGCTTCCACATTCAACGGCCACGGGCCTATCGTCCTCGTTGCACCCGTACTCCGGGTGGTTCACCGAGCAATCGAGATAGGCGACCATCGCCTCGCCGCAATACCCCCGGCTCTCTCGCAGGCACTCATCGATGCTGTCCTGCCGGTCATCGGGCTTGTCGGCGCAATCGGTGCCGAGCGCCGTGTCCACCACGCTCTCGCACTTCTCTTGAAGCGACATCTCGGCCGCAACCTCTGCATCTACACCCTCGGTCGCGTCCCGGCCGCCATCCTCGTAGGTCGCGGCGTCGACCCGCTCGGCTGCATCCGGTACCGCGGCGTCCGCCTCGCCGCCCTGCCCCGCGTCCGCCTCGCCGCCCTGCCCCGCGCCCGCCTCGCCCTCTGCCGCCGCGTCCCTGCCCGAACCGCCGTCCGCTCCGCCCTGTCCGGACGCGGAATCATCGTCACCGCATCCGGTTCCTATTATCAATAAGACGATCGCCGCCGGTAACGTCACGCCGCGCATTCTTCCTCCCTGCCCCGGTTCCATCATTCCGGAATGATCCCAGACTCGTAGTGTTCTGACAAGCGCGAGGGCTCAGCGGGTTCGGTGCCCCTGCCTCGCGACGACCGGGTTTTCGTACGCGAAGAAGACCACGCTCATAGTTTCATCGCGGAACACCTTTACCGGTAAGGGCAACGACTCGAGCTAGAGAGCCTCTCGCTCGGTATACCGATCCGATCTCTTACCTCGAGTTTGGTGGTTTTGCGTAGCGAGAGCCAGGACAAACCGCCGATAGCAAGGAAGGCGAGCCGTCTTTGCGCAGGCGTAGCAGAGCCACGTCGAGCACAAAATCGGCTCGCCTGACGCAGCCAGTGCCGCGAGCAGTAGGTTTTTAGCGGATACCGGCGAGGATTCGGCGCCGAGGGCAAGGAGCGACGACGAGAAATAGCGCCGCTATTTTGAGGAGGAGCGACGGCGCCGTTCGGCGCCGAGGACCGCCGCAAACCGGTCAAAATCTAGAGGATCCCGTCGGCCAGTCTAGCACTGGTATGTGAACGAGGATACGTCAAATACTCGATGACGAGACAGCTTCCCCTGACTGGTATAGCAAAAGCAATCCTCACTCTCGCCCCCCGCCGGAGGGAAATGGTACAAGCCCCAACCCCGATCGCTCTTGGGCAGGCGACAGGGGCAAGCCGTACGACGCGGTCGCGTGGCAGCGCGGGATTTCAAGATTGAAACGGAAAGCGTTCGTTTTTCAAAAACGAAAAACTCCCTAAAAAACAGGGGTAGCTGAATAACAGCAGCGTTGGATTTAGACCCTAAAGACAGGAGCAGCAGAATAACAGCAGGAGTGAAAATACCGCGCGGGCGGACGATCGGGGCGGGCGTTCTTCTCTCGGGCTCTATTTCATATTCCTATCCCCAGGGAATTGCTCGCCTTTGTAGCTGCGATCACCCCCCGGGGTGATCGGTGCGGATGGCGCCGCTTCGCGGCTCGCCGTCGATCGCGACTACGAAGTCGGCCGGGTGGCCGGCAAAAAGAGCTGTCGACGAGGTTAGATCCGAACGTATGATCCGACGAGCAAGATCGCCGGCGTCTTACATGTCCTCCCTTTTATTGATATATCGCTCATACCCCATTGACCGGGTGTCCGCGTTTGTGGACAATCGATGGTATCGCGGGAGGCGATGTGCGGAGTAGCGCTGGGAGGTACGGGGGAGTCCGTATAGCGAATCCCTTACGGAAGCGCCACGGGAGGACCGCACACGACTGCTGGTCGTTCCTCTTTTTGACAGCGGGTCACCTGCTGACCGCAGGATTGGCCCAGGCGCAGCAGGGGCCGGCGGGCGGGATTCAGTGGCTGCGCGAGCAGCAGGGGGTCGACGGCAGCTGGGCGGGCGAGGCGCGGTTGGCCTTCCGGGATACGGCCGAGGCGGTCGAGGCCTTCGAGCTGCTCGCACCCGAGGACGGGGCGATAACCGGAGCGGTCGACATGCTGGCCGGGACGACCAGCCCGTCGCTCGACCTGGAGGCGCGGCGGCTGGGCGTGCTAGGCGAGCGTTTGCCGCGCGCGATAGTGAACGCCTCGCTGCTGGAGCTAAAAGCGGCGCAGGCGCCGGACGGCGGCTGGGGATCGCACCGGCGCTACAGCCGCTCGAGCGCGCTGGAGAGCGGGCTGGCCGCGCGGGCGCTCGCGTTACCGGGCGCGCTTCTGCCGGACGAGGCGTTCGCCCTGCTCGGACGGCTGGAGGAGCTACAGGATACGAGCGGGGGGTTCGCCTCGGCGGAGGGCGGCGATGCGGATCTCATTACCACCGCCGAGGTAGTGCGCGGGCTGGTCGCGTTGTCGGCGATCACTAATGTCGAACCCGTATTGTGCCAAAACTCGATCGACGAAAAAGCGTGTGAACTCAGAGGGATGCGAGATAAGACGCGAAGGGATTTCGATCGAAAACGGGGTGTTTGTGGCACGGCAAGGAGGTTAGGATCGGGGTAGGAGGCAAGAACGGGATGAAGAAGAGGGTTTCTCTGGTGTTCACGTTTGCGGTGGTGACGCTGGCGGGGTGGCTGAACCGGAAGCAGCAGGCGGAGATCGAGTTTCTGAAAGCGCAGCTGGCGATATACAAGAAGAAGACGGGGAAGAGGCGGTTGGCGTTCACGGACGGGGAGAGGCGCTGGCTGGCGGAACTGGGGAAGAAGCTGGGCAGCGGCGGGCTGAGGGAGGTGTCGTTCGTGGTGACGCCGGAGACGATCTTGAGGTGGCATCGGGAGCTTGTGGCGAAGAAGTACGACGGGAGCAAGAACCGGAAGCCAGGCAGGCCGAGGAAGGCGGAGGAGATCCGGGAACTGATCGTCAGGATGGCACGGGAAAACCCGGTTTGGGGGTATACGAGGATCAAGGGAGCGCTGCGGAATCTGGGTTACGAGATCGGGCGCAACACGGTCAAGCGGGTGTTGCTGGAGCACGGGATCGAGCCCGCGCCGGTGCGGGGCAAGTCGATGCCCTGGGACGTGTTTCTGAAGTCGCACTTCGGGGTGATCGCGGCGGCGGACTTTTTCACGGTGGAGGTGATGAGGTTTTTTGGGCCGGTGCGATACTCGGTTCTCTTCGTGATGGATCTGGGCACGCGGCGGGTGCATATCGCGGGCATCGTGACGGAGCCCTACGGGGAGTGGATGGAGCAGGTGGCACGAAACCTGACCGACGCCTTCGACGGATTCCTGCGTGGTAAGCGATACCTGATTGTGGACGGCTTTCCGCTGTTCAAGTACGGCTTCCGCTCGATCCTGGAGTCCGGCGGGGTGGAGCTGTTGCGGTTGCCGGCGTGCAGTCCCGACCTGAATGCCTACGCCGAGCGGTTCGTGCGGTCGATCAAGCACGAGTGCTTGAACAAGATGGTTTTGCTGGGCGAGGCGCATCTACGCCTGGCGGTCAGGCAATACGTGGAGCACTACCACCTGGAAAGGAACCACCAGGGGCTAGGCAACCGGCTGATACAGCCGGTGAGCGAGACGGGAAGTGCCGACGGCGAGGTCGTATGCCGGGAGCGCCTGGGAGGTCTGTTGAAGCACTACTACCGGGAAGCCGCGTGAAAGCGTCGGTAAAATGTGCCACGAGCGCGAAATGCAGTTTTCGTTTTGGCGGGGTAGTCTCGACTTCGAGGCGCAGGCGTACGGTGTGCAGGGGGCTAGATGATGCGCCCGCGCTTGGGCCGGTAGTCGGTCGGATCGATGCACCGGTCGTACAGAGCCTTGTCCAGACGGTGCCAGTTCGTACCGTTTATTCCCCGGCGGCTGTGTTTCTTGGGGCCAACGGGGAAAGCCGATTCCAACCGTATCCAGTGATCGATTTCGCGAGAGATGGCTTTCACTTCTGTTACCGCTTCGGCGAGGTCCTGATCTTGGGAAAAGATGATCGCCACGTCGTACTGGCGGTGACGGGCTAGGCGTACGAGGTCGAGCGCAATGCGGATGTCAATGCCTGTTTCGCGGCCGATTCGTACTTTTCTGAGTACCCCGGGAGAGACCTCGACCGGTTGCTCGGCGTACTTCAACACGCGCCGAACGACGTGGACTCCGCGACGTTCCAACGGAGGTAATCCTCAAGACCTTTAGGAATTCTAGCGTTGCAACTGCAACGGGAGCGGACGGCGAAGGATATTAGCTTGGAATACGATGGTAAAACAGTAGCGACCCGGGATACTCTTATGGGGTTTCCCTTTTTTTGGGCGAAACCGTATCAATTATGAGTCCGAGCGAGCGGATCAGGAGGGATGAAAACGGTTTTCGGACGTACGTCCGCGCGCTCCAGGCGGGATGGACGGAGGATACGGCGTTGAATCCGAACTGGACAGAAGAGGCGGAGAAGTCACGAGGGCGAGGCGTGGTCGCAGGTGTCGCAAGTGAGGGAGCGGTGGTATGCGATCCGTTCTTGAAGGGCGTTTTTCTGGGCGGCGCGGAGCTGAGCGGGAAGATCGGGGTTGAGGCCGTGGAAGACCTCGAAAGGGGTGCGACCTTTGAGGGCGTTATGGGGCATGACCAGGTTGTGCTGCTCGACGTAGAAGGCGACCAGACGGCGTACGGCTGCGATGGTGTCGAGGTGGTGCATGTACAAGAAGTTGTGCAGGGCAGAGCGGAAGAAGGCCTCGATCATAGAGTTGGAGTACGAGACGGTCACCTGGGCGATCTCGTGGGTAACTCGCTCGGGGAAGAGTTTGCCGGCGGCGAGGAGGTCGTAGACGGCGTTGTTGACGTTTTCCGACCCCTCGTCGGAAACGAGGGTGGGGATGACGCCGCTATTGACGTTCTGTGCGGCTTCGATCAGCAGAGCGCGGGTGTTCAAGGCGTCGCGGGTCGGCTCGACGGCCCAGGCGAGGATCATGCGGGAGAGGTTGTCTATCACCGCTTGCAGGTACGCGCGTGTGCCGTCCAGCAGGGTGATGACGCAGGTATCGACGTGCCAGATCTCGTTGGGGAGCGAAGCGCGGACGCCGATCCTGGGCCGCGCGGGGTAGAGCCTCTTGCGCGGCCGGTCCCATCCGCGCGCGTTTATGGTGCGGTACCAGGTGCCGGCCGAGACGAAAAGGCGGCCGGTGCGGCTGGCGAAGATGGCGAGGGCCTTGACGGGCATGTGCAGGTATTCGGGCGAGAAGAAGAGCTGGTGCATGACGAAAACCTCGCCGGCGGTGAGGCGGCTGGGGGAGGTAAGCGGGCAGCTCGAAAGGTCGTCGAGGATACAGTTGTCGGAAGTGAGTCGACGCAGCCAGGAATAGAAACGGGAGCGGGACATGTGGACGAGCCCGAGCACGCGCTTGATGGTCGAGCTCTGGGCCGCGTGCAGGATGGCTCGCAGGAGCAGGCCCTTGTCCTGCGCCGAGGGCAAGCGACCGTGCTGGTCGAGGCGGAAGCCGGATATGTGAAGCAGGGTGGCGAACAGCTGGAGCAAGGCGGCGGTCTGTTGCAGCGCGCTGCGCAGCTCGGCGTTTTCCCGCTGAAAGTCGAGGTAGTTTTCTTCGAGGACCTCCGAGGAGACGATCCGGGGAAGTCCTCGATGCTTCCAGCTGCGGCGAGTGGCAGCGGGGATGCTCGCGTCGGGGAAGAGATCGATATCGGGGTTTTGGGCGTACGCGATGCGCAGCCGGGTATCGTAGGTATTGCGCTACCGTGGCGCGGGAGAGCATACGGTTTGCATACTCGATTGTCGCACGCGGGGGCGTCGGGTATCGTCATCCTCCGGGGTGACGGGAGGCGGAAAGTTAGCGGAAAAGGCGGTGGTGAAGGGTGTGCGCCGTTAGGGCGGCGTGCGGTTTACGGGGACAGCGGCGCACAGGAGCGCAGACGAAAACGAGCCGGCGCGAGCGCTCGGAGCGCGAGATGCAGTTTTCAGTTTGGCGGGGCGGTTTCGGCTCAGAAACGCGGATTTCCGGTTTGGCCGGCGCCAGGTGATTTACCCGTGCTTGGGCCGGCCGTTCGGGTCGACGCGACGTGTCGCTTCTCGGCACGGGAGGAAGAACTACGGCATGAAAGGATGTTTTCGAGCCTGAACGGGGAAAACGGAAAGAAGAAGTCGAAACGCAGGCAGGTTTTACTTCCAGTAGCCGGGCCTGCGCTTACTGTGCATACACGCTACGATAGTAATTTGCTCCCCTTCGACTTCGTAGATGAGGGAGTACGGGTAACGATTGAGCATCCAGCGACGGAGGCCCTCGTCGAATTCGGGCGCGGCAAGAGGAAACGCCTTGATGTGTTCCATCGCTTCCTCGAATGCTGCGCGAAATTCGTACGCGGCCACCGGACTTCTTTCGTAATACCAGAGGAACGACTGGCGCGCCTCTCGTTCCGCCTGGGGATCGAGATCGATCCGGTAGTTGGCCATGTCAACGCGCGAAGATGCGTTTACGCGCTTCTTCCCAGGGAACGGTCTGGACAACCCCCGAACGAAGATCCGCTAGACGCTTTCGGATTTCTTCCTTCCATGCGTCTTCGACGCCGGGATCGTCCGGGCCCAAGGTGTCCAGCAACTGCAGAACGAGGGCAGCCTTCTGATCATTGGGGAGCTTCTGGGCGTCGTCGAAGATTTTTCGGGCTTCCGAGGACATACAAAAATAATAGCAGCGATGCCCCCCACCGGCCAGTAGCAAGGACGAAGGGACGAGAAGACTGTTTCGAGCGGCAATGTTGGGGGCATCAGCAAAGAGTACACGCCGGAAAAGCAGAAGTTGGGACCCGCGGGTTAGCCCGGTACGAAATCGACGTGGGCCGCCGCACCTGGGAGCACAACCAGGACAGCACGCGAGAGACGACCTATGACGCCCTGGGGCGCCTCAGCACCGTGACCGACATCGACACCGGCCGCAGCCTCGAGTACCAGTATGACGCCTCAGGCAACCGCACCCGGCTGACCATCCTGCCGGACAACCAGGTCACGACCTACGCGCACGACGCCCGGGGCCAGCTCATTCGTCTCACCGACCCCGAGGGAGGCGAATACCGCTTTGCCCGCGATGCCCTGGGCCGCCGCACCGTGACCTCCTATCCCAACGGCATCGCGCGGCACACCGTGTACGACGCCGCCTCCCAAATCCTGGGCCTGGTCTACGTGGACGGCGACGGCGCGCTCCTCGACCTGTTCGGCTACACCTATGACACCTCGGGCAACCGCACCGCCAAGCTCTTGCTGAACGGCTCGGCCGAGCAGTACGGGTACGACGCCCTCAACCGCCTCACCTCTGCCACCTACCCGTCGGGCCGGGTGGTGCGATATACTCACGATGCGGTGGGCAATCGACTGTCGATGACCGAGGGGGCATCGGGCGCGGGCACGGGCACCGGCTCTATACCCGAGCCCTGCCCGGGCGACCGGGACTGCGACGCGGTGCCGGACATCATGGACAACTGTCCATACATCGCCAACCCGGACCAGCAGGACAGCGACAGTGATACGACCGCGCTCAACTTCTCGGGCGCCCGGGGCGTGTGGCTGTTCGAGCAGAGCGAAGGCAGCACGGCGCTGGACTCGGTGGGCAGCAACCACGGCACGCTGGTCAACGACCCGACGCGCATCGCGGGTCGCTTTGGCCGGGCGCTGGGGTTTGACGGGGTCAACGACCGCGTGGGCTCCTCGAGCTCGGCGCAGGCGCGGGTGACCCGGAGCTTCACCATGGAGCTATGGGCCTATCCCGAGGCCGAGCACCCGATCACGCCGGAGTCGACCAGCGGCAGGGTGGGCGACATGCGGCACGCGGTATTCGCGACGCAGGGAAAGCAGGCGTACGGCAGCGGCCACGCGGGGGCGGGACTTTCGGTGGGCACCAACGGCATCAGCGTGCTGGAGCACGCGTCGTTTTACCTGCCCACGGTGCTGGTGTGGGAGCACCCGGTAGAGGGCTGGACGCACATCGCGGCGGTTTATGATGACGGCACGCCATCGCTTTACGTAAACGGCTCGCAGGTGAAGACGGGCCTGCGCAGTGGGCGCATCGTACACCCGAGCGCGCACCTGGGCGGGGACTACCGGGGCAACAACTACGGCTTCTACCAGGGCAAGCTGGACGACTTTGCCGTGTACGACCGGGCGCTGGACCCGTCCACCATCTACCGGCACGCGCGGCAAGGGCTGTACGGCGACGGCCTGGGCGACGCCTGCGACCCCTGCCCGTACGAGGGCGACCCCTCGTGCGTGCCGCTGACCTGCCAGGACGGGGACGGAGACGGCTACGGCGTACAAGGCGCCAGCAGCTGTCCCGCCTCGCCCACCTCCGCCGATTTCGACTGCACGGGCATGTGGCGGTATCGCTCGTCGGTGAAGATCGCCTTCATGGTGGCGATCTCTTTGGGCGCGAGCTGATTGGGCGAGGTCTTGGGGCAGGAGCTACGGTCGTCGAGCTCGCAGGCGGGCGCGGCCCTTTTCCAGGCGTTGTAGCGGGGAGGCGAAAGCCCAACGACATGAAGGGCGCGGCCGAGAGGGATACCGGCCTTCACGGCCTTGTCGATGGCTCTGAGAATGGTCTTCTTGTCCCTGCCCTCGGGAAGCCGCTCGTTCTTGTCGAGCCGGGCTCCGAACACGCGCACCAGCGCGGAGAGCAGACAGAGCAGGCCGCGGAGGAGGAGGATGGTGCGGTTCTGCTCGGCGATGATCTGGAGCAGCTCGACCTCGGGCTTGTCGACGATATCAGCGGTGACGACGTCTCGGTGGCCTCGCCGTATCCAGGAGTGAGCGGTGGAGGGATTTATGGCGAGATCGGAGAAGATGTGTATGTCGCCCGAGGCGACGACGGCGTTGCGGATGCGATGGTCGTAGAAGGTCTTCTGCGCTTGCCCGTTCATACGAGATCATCGCATGTTACGGCGTCCCGGGTCGCCACCCCGCGGGGTGAAGGAAGGCGGAAAGTTTTCGAAAAACAGGTGGTAACGGGTGCGCGGTGGTAAGGCACCGTACGGTTGACGCGGACGGCGGCGCACAGGAGCGCAGACGAAATCGGGTCGGCGAGTGCCCCGAGCGCGAGATGCAGTTTTCAGTTCGGCGGGATGGTTTTGGCTTCGAGGCGCGGGTTTTGCGCTCGATGGGAAAGAAGCGGTTTTAGAACGGTGGACTCAGGCGACCGCGGCCTTTTTGGTATTCAGCACCGTGATCCTGGGATCGGTAGTCGGTTCGGGTACGGGAAGGCCCTGCTCCCTGAGCAGGTCAACGTGTTCCTTCATCCCCCACCTGGCCTTGTAAAGGCAGTCCTCGATGGAATGCCCGATGCCCGTAAAACCGTCCAGATCGGGCGAGTAAAACCCGAAGTAGTCGGGTTCCTCGGTCGCTTCGATTACCAGCGAATACGGAAGCTTTATCATTAGAAACGCGCCAGGCGGCGGTTTCAGCTTGCCTTTTTCGCAATGAGCTCCCGTACCGCTGGAACGAGCTCTTTGGGAACCTTCATAAAGGTATGAGTCACGTCTTCAAAAGCCGCCTCGTCTTCGGCGACGGCTTCGTCCTCTGTCTGACTCTCGTAGTGGGCGAGAACGTCGCGTACTCGCTTCTCATCCCATCCGGGAGGAAATTTTGCTTGCTTCATTATCGTTTTCCTCGGCGACGAAGCCGCCTTCGATATGCGGTTAACGGTTTCCCTTTCAGTTCGTAAGCGGTGACCACGAAAACGCTATTCGGTTGAGGATCTGGCACGTAAATGACACGTAGGTATCTTCC
Source organism: uncultured Sandaracinaceae bacterium (assembly GCA_964450715.1). GTDB lineage: Bacteria > Myxococcota_A > Polyangia > Polyangiales > JAFGIB01 > CAYVFC01. Next base: position 85,836 of record CAYVFC010000015.1, read on the forward strand.
TACCTCTGTTTGTCCGATTGCCACCCAGGCCCCTTCGACTCCCTGGCGGTCTTCTCCCGGATTCCGGAGTACGTACTGGACCTCCTGCTCATCGACCCCATGTCTATAAATGTGGGGCTGTTCCGTTTCGGGGTCAATATAATACCGGACGTTCATAATGGCCGGGAGTTCCTTGGAAAAAAATAACCCCGCCCGAGGCCTCACGGCGTGTCGAACGGGGAGCAAGTAGATGTAAATTAGCGACTCTTAGAAAGATTTCAATAAGAAAGGATAGCGTAGAGGTCTTCGGCGACGGCAGATGGGCAGAAATCGGGAACAGCGTGTTTTCGGCGTCGAAAAAAGCAGAAAACGGGACCCGCGGGATTTTGACATCGGCAAAAGTAGAAATTGGGGCGGCGCCCTATCCCAACGGCACAGCGGTTTCCCAAGACATTCTGTTCACGGGGCTGTGCAGTTGCACACCCCGCGAGATCATGAGGGGAATTTGAGAGGCGTCGAGGAGTGATGCTCGGAGGCGATAGCGGACGAAGAGTCCTCGGCGGGTGGGGTTACTTCGAGACATTCCTGGCAGGAAACAGAGCGGTTGTACCGGAGGCGTTCTTGGCGGGCTTCAAGGCGGTATGCGGCGAGCTCTTCCGGGATGTGGTTGCCGAGGCCGTAGTACATTTCGTCCGGTGTCTGCCCCATGAAGGCGCTGTGGGGAATTATGGGGTGTGTTGATCGATGTAGAAGGATACGAGCTTGTGGACGGCGTTGTAGGTGTCGAGCTTGTTGAGGAACAACCATCGATGCTTCAAGCTGAGCCAGAAAGCCTCGATCATGGAGTTGGAGTAAGTGACCTCGACCTGGGCCAGGACGCGTTTGATGTTCTCGTGGTAGCGAAGGAAGGCGTTGACCTGGTCGGCGGTGTTTTCGATACCCTTGTCGGCGACGAGCTGCGGGGCTGCTCCAGCGCCGAGAAATACGGAGGCCTGGGAGAGGATCTCGCAAGTCGTCAACGGATCCATTTTTGTGCGCAAGGCCCAGGCGAGGATCTTCCTCGAAAAGTGTTGGATGGGCGCCCGGCGCGGTTTCCAGCTTACGCCGGACCCGTTTCGGGGCGCCCTCCTCCGAACCCGGCGTGCGGCTTTCGATCCGCACCGGGCTCTCCATCTGCGATCGCAAATGCCGGCGGTTTCAACCAACGAAGCTTGAAGTGCTCGATCCTGGTTCTGGAGAGATCGAACGGACGGATTCCTCCGTCCGCCCATCGTATTCCAGTGCGCCCTGGCTCAGGGCGCGAGTACCGGCTGACCAAGCCCTTGATTGCGACGTTGCGGTGCTTCTTACGTAGCCATCTAAAGATGGTCCACCATACGTAGTGGTCTATCGCGCGGAAGACGCGAGATGCCCCCGCTGCATGGCGGTAGTAGTTGCACCAACCGCGAAGGATTGGGTTGAGTAGTCGAAGACGATCCTCAAGAGAAGACTGGAGTGTGGAGCGCCGAAACAGTGCCTTGATCTGCTCACGTAGGCGATGGCTTCGCTCCCGTGGGATCCACGCAGAGGCGACCATCCGCTTGTTGCGGGTGTGCGGTCGTACACAGACGTGGTGACCCAGGAAGCGTAGCGGTCGCGTGGTGGGCGTGATTAGGGTTTTGCCCTCGGATAGCTCCAGCCCCAGTTTCTCACTGAGGTCCGCTGCGACTCGGGCTTTTTCGTCTCGCGCAGCTTGCTCGGCCAGCCCCAGTTGGTCGGGGCCGGGAGGCGCACTGACGAGAAGAATGAGGTGAGTCGCCCGGGGGAGTCTCACCCCCGGGCGCTCGCAGAACCGTACGTGA
>CAYVFC010000016.1:0-58677 GCA_964450715.1 uncultured Sandaracinaceae bacterium
CCGTCTTCCCCCTTATTGCTCTTTTCAGCCGTTGAGAAATCCGGAATTAGCCCAAAATTTGCCACGGGAACCAGCAAAACGACTGCAACGTGCCCAATCGAGGGAATGGGATCAAAGAAGGTCTGCGCGCACATCCCGGTAATAGCCTCGAAGATGAGCGTTCCCAGGGGAAGCAGGATCCCGAACAGAAACAAGCAGGCGCTGCCTAACTTCTGCCAACGAGATCGTGTTCCGTCCGGCAAGCGTTCTGCAGACCCGACAAACGGCGATTCGCCGACGTTGTTTCTTTGCTCTTCCGGAGCGCTATTTTTCGGTTGTTGTTCGTCCATTTTCGTAACGCCCTCTGGTTAGCCTTTTCAGATATCCCCGAGACGAGTCCGGGCCGGTCAGGTTGTACAGGGCCTGATAAATGTTGGTGGAGCCGTTGTAGTCGGCCGTGCTACCGCGCATGAAAGGGGCGTCGAGCGTGGCCACTCCGCAAAACGGTCGGAGGTACCAGGCCCACTGACCTCCGACAAACAGCGAAAGAAACATCCAGGAAAGAATGATGAGCGAACTTCTTCTTGCTGATAGCGCGTAACCTTTGAGTAACCTGAGTGTCTGGCGTACGAGAGAGAAAGATCCGCATACGGGTATAAACAGTACATTCAGTGATAGAAACAAAGGGTACTCGCAGAGTCCTTGTAGGTTCGGTTTTTCGTAGGTGTAGGCCAGGAAGAAAAAGACCGGGGAGAGCGATGCCAGCAGGGCGGAGGTATCGCGGAAGTTCTCGAGGACCAGGTGCTGTACTTCGAAAAAACCGAGCTTGACCGTGAGTGACCTGGCGGCGATGTAGTAAGCGACCCAACAGACTGCGGCGGTGACCAGCAGAAGTAGCGGGAACTTGACGGTATTGCGCGCTGCGTACTTGAAGCTGTCCCCGATTCCTATGGAGAAACCATAGATCGACGAACAGAAAATCAGCGTCGCGATCGTTTTTCGCATCAGAAAAGCCCGAGGAACAGGCCCATTCGGTACGCGATAAAAGCGAGCAGCGCCTGCCAGAAAAAGATCAGAATGGTAAATGACCCGTACGTACTAAGCGGCGTCTCGGGCATTAGACAACGGAATAGCTGCAGGATTCCTGCTAGCAGGGAAATGCTGAGCAAGAAGACCGAGATGGCCCGCACGGTGCCTACGGAGTTCTCGTCCGTCATAGTTGCGGACAAAAACCATAGGATGGGGAAAAAGCCGAAGCTGAAGATGGCCGCGACCGACGAAACCAGAATGGCCATAGCCAGACTCTGGGCCAGGCTGATCCTCACACCCAGATACGCGCTGAACACATGCAGGGAGGAGAAGCATATGGCGACAGATCCGAGGTATAGGGCTGAAATCTGCCAGTAGCGATCCCAGCCGATCACTGCGCCGTATGGAACCGCATAGAATAGGCTGGTGGAGAACATCAACGACACCAGAAGGACCAGCTCGCGCTTTTCAGCGACGCTAGTAATCCAACGCGCCCTCTGGGCCAGAATCACGTCTATAGCTCGATGGGGGCGCAGAAAAGCCGATAGCAACTCTTGGGAGGAATACGGATGAAGTTGACCGGAAGTAGATAGCAGTTGCGTACGGCTTTCCGGTATCGTTGCAGGCCGGACGTCTGCTTGGCTATCTAGTTGGCTGTTTGAATGGTCTTTAGTCTGATCGCCTTGCTGTTCATCCATGTCCTATCCTCTTCCGCCCTATGCACTACGAACCTTGGTCAATCTCTTCGCGGCCAGTACGGTCGACGACACCGCACCGAAGCGGCGATCCCTTTTTCGGAATTCCCCGACGGCTTCGACCAGATCCGATTTACCGAAATCCGGCCAGAGTCTTTTGGAGAACAGAATCTCCGCGTACGCGCACTCCCAGAGCATGAAGTCGCTCAACCTCTGCTCCGCTCCGGTCCTGATGAGCAGGTCCACGCCGGCCACGGGCTCCGAGTCATGGATGGCCTGCCCCAGGGCACCGGCGAAGCTCTCGCGGGATGGTTCCAACCCCGAACGCCAGAGCCGAGAGGAGGCAGCGACCAGGGCGTCCCTGGCCGAGTAATCCAGGGCAATCCGCAAGCGTATCCGGCTACAGTGTGAGGTCGCCCGCTCTACGTCCTCGATTGCGCGTACCAGGGACTCGGCGAGCCTATCTCGCCTTCCGATGACGCTCACCCGTACGCCGTTTCGGATGCATTCCTCGCGCTCCTGCCTGAGGTAGCGTCTACACAGCCCCATCAGAGTCGACACCTCCGCGGCCGGCCGGTTCCAGTTATCCGACGAGAAAGCGAATAGCGTCAGCGTACCGATGCCCAGTTCGGGCGCGACCTCCACCACCTCCCGTACCGCTCTTGCCCCTGCTCGATGTCCAGAAGACCGCACCCTCCCGCGCGCCTGGGCCCAGCGCCCGTTTCCGTCCATTATAATGGCGACGTGGAGATCACCTCGGCGAATGCGAGAAAGCGACATGCTCATGCTCCGGGTGGCTAACAAGACCAGGTTGCCCCGGGTGGATGAAATCACGATGAAAGGAGTATTAAGATTCGATGAAAAAGGCTGAGGCCACTTGCATCACCCCTCTCGAGTACATAGAGCGATCCTTACAGGGGCCGCACACCGCCACGTAAGCGTTGCCTCACTCAATATGAAGAAGAAAAGGCGTTTCCTCGTTGTCTCAACCGCTCTGCTGGTCGGTATCTTCGCCCTGCTAAACGCGATGGCCTACCGCCACGCGTATTCGATGCTGCACTTTCGCGGCGAAGGGGAGAAAACGGGCCGGCCGGAATCGCTGTCCGTGGCGCAGAAGACCTACACCCTGTTCGCCGGGGTAGAAATCCCGAAACCCAGGGCCGACTGGACGCCAAACGATCTCGGCATGCCTTTCACAGACCTATCGATTCCCGTCTTTTCTAGAATCACGCTTGCGGCCTGGTATTGCGAAAACGACGGCGCGACAAGCCTCGTCATCCTCTTTCAAGGCTACTCCGACGAGAAATCGTCGGTTCTCCGTGAAGCGTCACTGCTTCACTCAAAGGGATACGCGACGCTTTTGGTCGATTTTCGGGGATCGGGCGACTCCTCGGAATCGTATACCAGCATCGGCTATTTCGAGGCCGAGGACGTCAAGGCCGCCATGGCATACGCGAGAAGCCACTTCCCGCGCCACAGGATCGTACTATACGGCCGCTCGATGGGAGCCGTGGCCGTCCTCCGCGCGTTGCGTGAATACCGCCTCAAACCCGACGCGGTTGTCCTGGAAGCCGTTTTCGCCAGCATGCTGCGGACGGTCGAGAATCGCTTCGAGATCATGGGCGTCCCCTCCTTTCCTAGCGCCATGCTGCTGGTCTACTGGGGTGGCTAGCAACTCGGTTTCAACGGGTTCGAACACAACCCCATAGAGTACGCGCGCGGCATCGACACCCCGGTTCTCTTCCTCCACGGCGATAAAGACACCCGCGCTAGGCTCGAGGACGCTCGACGCGCATATGGTGTTGTCGCAGGCCCGAAGAAGCTGACGGTGTTCAAGGGATCCGGTCACGTGCCGCAAGCAAAACGCTGGCCGACGAAGTGGATCGAGGCCGTGGACAGCTTCCTCCGAATTCAGCTACGGTGATTGGATGTAAACGTATCGCAGTTGGCGCGGCAGGTAGTGCGAAATGAAATACCTACTACCGGGGATGGGCGCGGACTCTTCGATGTACGGCGGCCCGTGGAAGGAACTCGAGGACACGACCTTCGTCGATTGGCCGCAATACCGGGGCGAGACAACTCTGAACGAGGTCGCGAACAGCGTTCTGGAGACCTTGGACATCGATGAAGGCGACGTGATCGGCGGCTCATCGATGGGCGGCATGGTCGCGCTCGAGATGGCGGTGATTACCGGCGTCTCAAGAGTTGTTTTACTCGGAAGCGCAATATCGCGATCCGAAATAAATCCGTTCATAAAGATGATGGCGCCTCTGGCAAAGGTCACGCCTCTGGGACTCGCTCAAGTCCTTGCCGGGAAGCACTTAGGGTTGGCGGGCGAGATGTTTCAGAAAGCCGAACCCGGGTTCATAAGGGCGATGTGCAAGGCGGTCTCGAGGTGGCCGGGCGTGAACTCGCAGGGCAAAGACCTCCTTCGGATCCACGGAACGAATGACAGAGTGATACCATGCCCGAAAGATGCCCATCGCATCGCGGGTGCCGGGCATCTGGTAGCGATGACACATCCGGCCGAATGTATGGAAATCATCGATAAGACACTGTAAAGGCGAAGAAGTCCGGCCCTAGCGCTGTAAAACGGTTCTCTTCATTTCTGCTCGGCGCTGCGCTGCAGAAATAGTGTTGGCCAGAAACATGTGACCGCGCTGCCTGGCAAGGCTTGCCGCGGTATCGCCGTTGTAGTCTTTTAACCCGGTGTCAGCCCCGCGGGCGATGAACGCTTCGACGATTTCGGAATGGCCCTCGCGCGCGGCGAGCATAAGCGCACTCCAGCCGCCTTTCGCGGTTTGACGGTTCAGTTCTTTGGTAATCGGAAGTAAGAGATCCACAATCGAAGTGAAGCCGAGCTCAGCGGCTTTCATCAGCGGACTTCTTCCCTGGCTATCCGTAGCGTCGACGTCGGCGTCGTATTTGAGCAGGATCTCGACCGTGCCCAGACCGCGAGTAGTGACCGCGTGCATCAATGCCGTTTCTCCACACCGCGAACGCGAATTGACCGGGACCCCCGCTTCTAGAAGCATCTCAACGATATGATCCGAGTTGCGGACGGAAGCCGCAAGCAGAGCCGGTTCACCGTATTGTTCCACGATCTCTTCAACGTTCCGGCTCCGTAAGATCTTTTTTACGAGCGCGTAATGCTCCAAATCGGCGGCCGCGAAAAGCGCCTGCCCGAGTTGCTCGGCGGCCTCGGGATGCTTGATCACGACGGCGTACAGCGCGTCAATGATCGGAGTGTTTCCCCGTTCAACCGCGATGGCCAGAAGTCCGGAGCAATTGGGTTTGCCCAACGTCGGATCGGCTCCCAGGCTCAGCAATAGGTTTACCGCTTCGAGTTTGCTCTGAAGTACGGCCGCTATCAGGGCTGTCCCTCCTCTTTCGCTCCGGTGATCCAGCTCGGCACCTTTACTCGCGAGCAGTTCGATCGCGGAGGTGCTGCCGGCGAAGGCGGCGCAGATCAGGGGCGAGTATCCGCCTTTGCTAGCGAGCTCTACGGATGCGCCTTCACGAACCAAGAGCTCTGCAATTCGCGAGTCATTGTGTTCCGCCGCCCTGCATAGAACCGTGTATCCGTCGGGAGCCAACGTATTGGCGTCCGCACCCTTCGCAAGCAGGGCTTCTACCTCTTCGACCATCTCGTAACTGACGGCAGTGACCAACGCCAACGATTCCACGGAAATATTCGGCGCCGGATCCGGACCGGAAGCCGCGGGCGCCGATTCGTCCCGGTTCGGCCTCCGTGCCGCGACCTGGGCAGCCACTACAAAAGGGATACACGCCAGTACGAAACAAAACGCCGCCGCAACAGCGACCGCCGACTGAATCGAAACGGCAAGCCGTATCGGCCTTCTGGATATTTGACCGTCTTCCCGACGCACACCCCTGAAGACATGCAACTACCGGACCAGCCGCCCTAGATATATATTCCCTAGTAATTGCGGTCCTAAATGGATATACGCCGAACACAACGCTTTCTAGGTGTGGAGATCCGGCAACAGTTCCGTGGTAACTCTAGCAACACCATCGATACGGAATTTTCTGGAAAAAGCGTTCCTCCGGACGGATATAGCTACAGCGCGGTCCGTCGCCCATCAGGTTGGCATTGATTCGGCCCAACGGAGGACAACGCCCGTGGCTCACTTCGCTCGCAATCGCAAACTCTATTTCTAGTTACGGACGAGAAATGGCAAAGAAAGTATATCAGCTCAAGATATCGCTGAACGAAATTGTTCCGGCTGTCTGGAGAAGAATCGTCGTACCGGAAGCCTATAGCTTCTGGGATCTACACGTTGCGATCCAGGACTCGATGGGATGGCTCGATTACCATCTACACGCCTTTAAAATCCGACGTAAACATTCGAGAAAGGTGATCGAAATCGGGATACCGGACGAAGACGGGTTTGATGAACGCGAGGTTCTTCCGAGTTGGGAAGTAACGATGAAGGATTACTTCCGTGAAGTCGGTACCGTCGTGGAATACGAATACGATTTCGGAGACGGCTGGGAGCACGAGATACTATTCGAAGGACTACTGCTGGCTGAAAAGGAAAAGAGGTATCCCAAGTGTATGGACGGCGAGCGGGCGTGCCCGCCCGAGGATTGCGGCGGAGTTCCCGGTTACTATGAACTTCTAGAGGTGCTTTTCGATCCGGAACACGAGGAGTACGAAAACCGCGTCATGTGGCTCGGAAAGAAATACGATCCCGACCGTTTCGAGCCCAAGAAGGTAAAATTCGATAACCCCAGGAAACGTTGGATAGAAGCGTTTCGAGAAGACTGATATCCACGGTCCGAGGGAGTCCCGGTCGAGGCTGCTTCAATCCGACGGAATCGTCATGACAAACGTCGAGCCGTCGGTGCCGGTGGATCGCAACTCGGCGCGACCGCCGTGCGATTCGGCGACAGCTTGGACGATGGCCAGGCCTAGGCCGGTACCGCCGTCCGCGTGACGGGTGGTAACGAAGCGCTCGAAAAGGCGGTCCTTGACGGCCGGATCGATACCCGAGCCTCTGTCGGTCACTGTGAGTTCGACGGCTCCGGAGCGGGCTTGAGCTGATACCGTTACCTCGGAATTCTCGGGGGAATGGTTGATGGCGTTGGCGATGAGGTTCTCGGTCGCTCGCTGCAGCCACTCCTTGTCGCCTCGGACCCAGAGGCCTTTTTCGGCTGAGACGTTCACGGAAATGGAGCGCCTGGTGGCCTGTGCGGCGAGTGCGACAACGGCGGCGTGGACGACTTCGGCGAGGTCGACCCGGGCTGGAGGCCCGGAAAGTCCCTGGGCCTCGAGACGTGCGAGAGAGAGGAGATCCGCGGTGAGCTTTTCGAGCTTGTCAGCCGCCTCGGAGATACGGCGGCCGAACTTACGGGCGGCGTCGGGGTCTTCGCGGATAGCGTCCTCCAGGACCTCGGCCGCGGCCCTGATGGATGCTACCGGATTCTTGATCTCGTGAGAAAGATCCATGACGAAGCGTTCCATGGCGTGGCGCTGCTCAAGCTCCCGCCGCATGGACTCGAAAGCGGTAGTGAGCGCCCTTACCTCGCGACCGCGCGGGACGGGCAGTACGGCCTGCCGTTCACCGGCCGCGATCCGTTCCGCCGCGCGGGTCAACCGCTCGATGGGCTTGGCCACCGCGCGCCCGATGAAGACTGCGGCAATAGCAGCCGCGCCTGCCAGGATGAAAGCCAGTAATCCGACCTCGGGTGCTATGTCCGCCAGAAGCTCGGTCACGTTCATAGCCCCCGACAGCGCGCGCGGCGCGTTTTCCAGCACGATCAGCGCGAAGACCGCGGAGAGGAGCAGCGTCGTGACCGCCATGGCCAAAAACACCTGCATACGAATAGACACACCGCGCCGCCGCGCGCGTATCAGGCGCGCGGCGGTGGCCGCCGCGCCGACGAGATAGAGTGCGACGAGCAGTAGCAGAGCCCCCTGCCCCGCGATATTCATGCTTCCTCGTCGCGCAGCCTGTACCCCACCCCGCGCACCGTCTCCAGCACCTCCGGATCTCCGCCGGCCTGCTCGATCTTGGTACGCAGGGCCTTCAGGTGCACATCCACGGTTCGTTCGCCGACCGAACAGTCGGGGCCCCAGACCTTCTGCAGAAGATGGCCCCTCTCGAACACCCGACCCGGCGACCGTAAGAACACCATCAGAAGCTCGAACTCTGTCCTGGAGAGCTGTAGCTCGCTCTCGCTGCGCCATGCCCGCCGCGCAGACGGGTCGAGTCGCAACTCGCCGGGCCCTACAAGCGCGTCGCCCTGATCCTCGCCGAACTGCGCTGAATTACGAGCAGAGTCTGCAGGCCTGCCGTTAGCGCTGACGCTGGTTGCGCCGTTGGTACCTAACCGCCGCAGAACCGCGCGCACCCTGGCTACGATTTCCCGTGGCGAGAACGGCTTGACCACATAGTCGTCTGCGCCCACCTCGAGTCCCACCACCCGATCAGTCACCTCCTCACGGCTCGTCAACACGATGACCGGCACCTGGGACTTGGCCCGGATCGCGGAAAGAAAATCGATTCCGTTGCCATCGGGGAGCATCAGGTCGAGAACGATGAGATCGGCCGTCTCCCAGCTCTCCCACGCCTCCCCCAGCGTACCCGCCTCCACGCACTTGAAGCCGTCTCTACCAAGTGCGTACCCCAGGCTCTCTCGGATCGCCGGCTCATCATCCACGAGCAGAATGGTTGGCATGGTTCTGGCCCCGGCTCCTCAATCCCAATGTTAATCGTTTACCCTCAAATACGCTATTCCCTTACTTTTTACGGATGGTTACGAAACAGGTGCATCACCGATAATGCTTCGGGGACAGGAATGACCTCGTTCTCGTCGTTCCGACTCGCTAGCGGTCGTTCGACAACCGAGAAGGCTTCCGCACGGGCGCCGCGAACGTTGTGGACGTCGTGGAGGACGCCGGGCGCCGCACGGTTTAGGGGTGATGGATTAGAGTTCATGGTCATGCCTTTGCCTTGCCGTCGCCCAGAAGCTGCGCGGACAGGAGCTTGTCGAGGCCGTCGGAACCGACAACCATGCGTACCTCCTGGATACGCGATGCGATGTCCTTGATGGACTCGAGCTCCTTGAGCCGCAGCAGGACCGGGTTTTCGGCCATGACGCGGGCGGTGTTGGCCAGGGAACGAGTCGCAGCGGTCTCCTCGCGACGGAGGATGACGTTAGCTGCAGCCTCCTTCTCGGCCTCGATGACGCGGTTGAGCAGGGTCTTCATTTCGCCCGGCAGGACCACGTCCTTGACGCCGATGCGCTCGATACGCACGCCGAAGCGCGCAGCGCGGGCGATGGTCTGCTCCTCGAGGAAACGCGTCATGGCGTCGCGACCCTCGAGCAGCTCGTCGAGCGTGACGCCGGCCACGTACTGGCGGGCTGCCAGCTGCACGAGCAGGTAGACGGCGTCGCGCGGATCCTGCACCGCGTGGGCCATCAGGGCCGGGGCCTCGACCGCGTACTCCGCGGTCAGCGTCAGTCGCATGGTGACCTTGTCACGGGTCATCAGCTCCTGACCGGTCAGCGCTACCTGCTGCCGGCGCATGTCGACAGCCTGGACCGTGACCTCGGCCTCGGGATGGGTCCACAGGGCGTAACGACCCGGCTCGAGCACGCCCGCGATACGTCCCTGCACGTAGTGCAAGCCGCGCTCGTACTCGCGCACCACGGTGTAGACGTACTCGTTGGGCGGAATGACACCCACGAGCTCGTCCGTCAGCTTGGGCATGGGCCGGTCGATCGCCATCAGCTTCAGCTGTACGGACGGGTCTACCTTCCAGTAGCGATGCACGCCCGGCCGCAGGAACACGCGCGGCTTTCCATCGCGGAACAGGATTCCGCGCTGGTTGTCCGCGATGGTGACCTCGGCGAACCACTGCTCCGGCAGCACGGCCCGGACCTCGGGCAGCGCTCCGAACACCAGTGCATCGGTCTGCCAGCGCTGTTCGGTGAGTCGCATGCCCCACACGGTGTGCCGGCCCGGGCCCAGGGCCCGGAACGGGAGGCCGTCGCGGAACACGACAACGCGCTCGTTCAGCTTCACACGGATTCTCTTGTAGATGAACATGGGAAGCCTCCCATACGCCGGTACCGCCGGCTTGCGGGCAGCGCCGCCACTGGCAGCGCTGCGGGTTATCCAGAGGGCCCGTTGAGAACGGGCCCGGAAAAGGCGGCCTCGAGAGGCCGGGCTTCGGCCCTGCCGGGCTTCGATTGCTACGGCTCTGCCCGCGGGGCAAAGCGTTCGCAACGGAGCGCAACAGAACCAGGACCCAGAAACGCGCAGACGATTGCGGGTCCGCGTGCAGGGCGCGGCAGCGGTCGCCGCTGCGATGGCCACCGACCGTGGACACGGACGCGAACCGCCCGGGCGTTTACGGGTTTCGCGGAGCGACAGGCGAACACAAGCGCTCACCCGCGCGCCGGCGAAGTTGAAGCCACGACCCCCTTTGGCCTGGTACAAGGACGGTTAACAGCCGTCTGCAGGCTTGATAGGCCCGTTACCTGTGCTCTACCCACTGAGCCACATGGATCCCAAGTCCATGGGGAGAGTCGAACTCCCGACACCAGGTGGTTGCTCAACGCTGCAAAGGTACACGTGCGCAAAACAGGCAGCACGCGCACACGGCAACGTAGAACCGGCAACCGGACGCACGCGCGGTGACTCCAGCGAGACCGCACGGCGCGGCACCGCGCCGACGCCAGCCATTGAACAGTGCTTCCGGGGAGAATCGAACTCCCGTTTCCGGATTGAAAGTCCGGCGTCCTCACCATTGGACGACGGAAGCGAATCGAACGCTTTGTGAACCGGCCGTTTTTATGGGCTTTTTTGTAATAGTACGAGACCAACAGCTCGCCCTTGACGACCGATCTCTAGGAGATCACCATCGAGCTATGTCGGCCGCCTCGAAGATCGAGTGGACGGAAACCACCTGGAATCCAGTACGCGGGTGCTCACGCGTTTCACCTGGATGCCAGACCTGTTACGCCGAACGCATGGCACACCGTTTTAGCAGTCCTGGTATGCCTTACGAGCGGCTAACACGATCGTCCGCAAACGGGCCTAGATGGACCGGCCGACTTCGCATCGTAGCTGACGCCATTGAAGAACCTCTTCGGTGGAGGAGGCCCCGGCTGGTCTTCGTTAACTCGATGTCCGACCTTTTCCACGAAGGTCTTCGGGATGACGTCATAAAAGAAGTTTTCGAGACCATGGAACGCGCGCACTGGCATACGTTTCAAGTACTCACGAAGCGTGCAGACCGCCTAGCTGAGATGGCGCAGGATTTGCGTTGGCCGACCAATATTTGGATGGGAGTTAGCGTAGAAACAGCGGACTACCTTTGGCGTGTTGACAAACTCCGAAGTGTACCGGCCGCTATTCGTTTCGTATCGATGGAACCTCTGCTTGGGCCGCTCCCGTCGCTCTCGCTTAGAAGAATTCATTGGGTAATCGTAGGAGGCGAGTCTGGACCCGGATCACGACCTATGGAAGAGGTTTGGGTACGAGGTATTCTAGAGCGTTGCCGAAGGGCCTCAGTACCTTTCTTCTTCAAACAGTGGGGAGGCGTTAGAAAAAACCGACTAGGACGGTGCCTCGACGGCCGTACCTACGACGAAATGCCGGAACCGCTAGAGCCAGTCTGGCAGTAACGCAATGAATCCTGCATCCAAGAACGACTGCCCTCACTGTGGAACCAGGCAAGAAAACGGCAACTGCCCTGAGCCGCTCGACGATGGGCACGCCGTCCAATGCGTCGGTGGTTGGGCTCAATGGAAGCATCATTATCTGAGCCAGTATATCGACGCGACGTGGAGAACCCGCGTAAAATACTTGCCCCCGAACGGTACGGGAGGAGCTGCCTATATCGATCTTTTCGCGGGACCGGGCCGGGCTCGGATACGTGATACCGGCGAGGTCATTGACGGTAGCCCTCTTATCGCGATGAGCCACGAGAAGGCCCCTTTCTCGAAAATCCTTCTCTGCGACCTAGAAAGCGACAACGTTACGGCACTGAAGGAACGATCTCGCCGATACGGAGACCGTGCAGAGGTTTTCAGCTTAGACTCTAACGCTGAGACTTCGGCCATTATCAATGCTATTCCGAACCTAGGACTAAATCTAGCTCTCGTAGATCCATTTCGACCGCGTGATCTGAAGTGGACCACGATCGAGAAGCTGGCAAATCTCCAACGAATGGACTTGATTATAAACTTCGCCACAGGATTCATAAGACGCAATCTATTCGATTCTCCTGGATACGATCGCGTAGTTGACGAGATGCTTCCCTCCGATAGCGCGTGGAGGACTGCCGTTAGATCGACGAAAGAAGTGTCTAGGTTAATCGAATACTTCCGTAACGGATTGATCGATCTCGGATACGACGAATCTTGTGTTCGTTGCATTCCGGTTACGAATCGAAGAAACGTCGTGCTGTATCATCTGGTATTCGCGTCGAAACGCGATTTAGGTACCAGAATCTGGAACAGCATCGCGCGCTCCGACCCGACCGGACAACGAGATTTTGGTTTCTAGATACTCGGGGACCCGCGTCCTTGAACAGAAGTAGTGTCCCCGGCGGGAATCGAACCCGCATCTGCTGGTCGAGAGCCAACCATCCTGAGCCGTTAGACGACGGGGACGTTGTCGGAGGGGTGCGACTGACCGGAATCGAACCGGTTCTTCCGCCGTGGCGGGGCGGCGTGCGGCCGGAACACCTCAGTCGCAACGGCGGAGAGCAGAGGAGTCGAACCTCGACGCCGAAGCGCCTGCCGGGTAGCGGCCGGCCGTGACGCCACCGTCACTGTGCTATCCCTGTTCGCCACTCACCTCGGTGGCGGAAGGTGGAGGAGTCGAACATGACTGTAGCCGTGCAAAGCGGAGCGGACGCCAGTCCGCGGAGCTGCACGGGTATAGTCCTGTCGACGGGTCGGAGCGAAGCGGAGACCCTAGTCAACCCCTACGTCGGAACGTCCCCGGATTTCGAGACCGGTGTGGCACCGCTGCCACGTCACCTTCCATTCACGGGGCGGAAGCCGGAGGTCTCGATCCCCATGCCTACTGGCACGCGCCCGCTTCCAACGGGGCCCGAGTCCCACTCGGTTCAGCTTCCGCTTTGCGATGTAAGGTCGGGATGGTGGGCTTCGAACCCACGGCCTCCTGCTCCCGAAGCAGGCGCGCTCCCAGACTGCGCCACATCCCGTAAATACTTCTAGCGGCTAGTGCTATAAGATCCCCGGGGGAAGACAGCGGCGTCAGCGCGTCCCTGAATTCTTGACCTGAATTCGCGACCGCGTCAGACGCACCACGCGTCTGTCTTCACCCCGGGGGAGTCGAACTCAGTTGCGCGGCTCATCCGAGTCCTCCTCCAGCGCCCCGTGCCAGTACAACCAGTTGGTCCAGGCCTCGGGGATGGTGCACGCGGGGTCGATCCTGAAGGCGACCACCGGAAGCCATCTGGGCTTTTCCGGCTGCTTCAGAAGCCGCATGCCGGCCTGCTCGGGGGTCCGGTGACCCTTGCGCCCGTTGCAGCGGTAGCAGGCCATGACGACATTCTCCCACCTGGTCTTTCCGCCCTGGGAGCGGGGAACCACGTGGTCGTACGTCAGCTTGCTGAGCGGGGACTTTCTCCCGCAGTATTGGCAGCGAAAACCGTCGCGCGTGGCGACGTTCATCCGCGAGAACTTCACCCCTCGTCTGCCCCGGATCGCGCGCAACAGGCGAACGACCGCGGGCATCTTGATGGTGAAGGTCACGGAACGGACGTCCTCGTCGTACTCCTCGATAACCTCGACCTTGCCGTCGAAGAGCATGAGAACGGCGCGCTGCCAGCTAACGACACGGTGGGGCTGATACCCCTGATCCAGTACGAGCGTTCGCATGTTGCACCTCCTTTTTCTATCTGCACTGGAGGGTGCGGACGGCGAGATTCGAACTCGCACTTGCCTGGGCTTGAATCAGGTGCCTCTGCCGATTGGGCCACGTCCGCTCCATGCCGTTCCTGGCGCCTAGTCTGGTGCTGGGGACAGGAGTCGAACCTGCACGGCCACTATGGACCACCGGAGTCTGAGTCCGGCGCGTATTCCTGTTCCGCCACCCCAGCGTCCATGCTCGAGTGCCCACGGGAAGATTCGAACCTCCACTGTACGGATTCTTAGTCCGCTGCCTCTGCCGGGTTGGGCTACGTGGGCCTGGTGCGAGCGGCCGGAGTCGCACGTGGTCGAAAATGTGCAAAGCGGAGTGGACGTCAGTCCACGGAGCTGCACATTTTCGGACGCGATACGGGTCGAAGACCCTAGTGCACCGGCACTGTCCCGGGTTTAAATCGAGCGCCTCTGCCGATTGGGCTACGCTCGCATTGGGTACGGGGGGCCGGAGTCGAACCGGCGACCTCCTGTTTGTAAGACAGGCGCTCTTCCAGTTGAGCTACCCCCGCATCTTGGTCCCGCCGAGCGGAATCGAACCGCCACCGTCGCCCTTATGAGAGGCGCGTCCGACCTTCGGACGGCGGGTTGCGGGGGCAAGAATCGAACTTGCGGCGCTCCGGCGTATGAAACCGGGCTGGGATACCAGCACCCTCCCCGCGGCAACCCGCGGCGTCCCCGGAAGGAGTCGAACCTTCACGAAACCCGGCTTCGGAGACCGGCGCTCTTCCATTGAGCTACGAGGACGAAAAGATACCTGACGCCTGCGCGGCACCCGCGGGGAGACTCGAACTCCCACCCTCCTGGTTCGTAGCCAGGCGCTCGTCCGCTTGAGCTTCGCGGGCATGGCTCCCCCGACAGGATTCGAACCTGCAAAGGCCGGCTTAGAAGACCGGTGCCCGTCCGATCGGGCTTCGGGGGCGACTTCCGTTAGGCGTACGTATCGACGGAGTGGCGGGAGGGAATCGAACCCTCGCATACCGGACTTGCAAACCGGTCCCTGCCCATTCGGATCCGCCACGTAGCGGGCCCTGCCAGGCGGGAGCGTTTCAGGTCACACGGTCGTTATCCGTTGTACTCCCGCAAGGCATAAGGCCCGGTGCGCCCGGCGGGATTCGAACCCGCTCCACCTGATTGGAAGCCAGGCGTGCTGCCTTGAACACCTCGGACGCAATTCGTGGAGCCGCGGGGAATCGAACCCCGGTCTTCCGCTTGCAAGGCGGATGCTCTCCCGGTTAAGCGACGGCCCCTCTGGTCGGTAGGCCGGGCGCGAGTCGAACGCGCATCGGCCGCTTATAAGGCGACTGCTCTCTCCCTTGAGCTACCGGCCCTTCGGTCCTCCCGGAAGGACTTGAACCTTCATTTCCCGGTCATCAGCCGAGCGTCCTGGCCATTGGACGACAGGAGGGCGGGCTGGTCGGACGGACTCGAACCGACTTGCACCAGACTCACATTCTGGGCCCTCGACCACTTCGGGATCGACCAGCATAGTCGTTCAGGCAGCGATACATCCCTCGACGGATTCGCCTTGGTGTCACGGACCGGAATCGAACCGTTCGGCCGTCCCACGTCCGCTGCGCGGCCGTGAGTTTTTTGGACAGCCTCACCTCCTGGGTTTCAACCAGGCGCTCTTACCGTAGTGAGCTACCGTGACGATGACGGCGCCACGTACGGGAATCGAACCCATCTCGACCGGTCGACAACCGGCTCGCATCCCAGATGCGCAACGTGGCTTCATCACCCGCTCCTCCAAGACCCGGCACGCCGTGGAGGAATCGACCGCCGTTGAAAACGTCCGGAGCGGAGTGGACGTCAGTCCACGGAGCTGGACGTTTTCAACGGTGGCGACGGAGCGCGAAGCGCGGAGTCAACCCCCCGCGGTCGGGTTTGGAGCCCAACCTGCGCCCAGCGCCCGACGTCTAGCTCCGGAGGCAGGATTCGAACCTGCGGTTTGCCGGTTAACAGCCGGCCGCCTTTCCGCTTGGCTACCCCGGAATAGTGTGCGGCGCCCGGTCGCCACTCCGGGCGCCCGCACGAAAGCCTTCTCGATTGTCAAAGAACACGCTAGCTATGCCGGCTCGGGAGGAGGGATTCGAACCCCCGTCGACTTATCCAGAGTCAGTTGTCCTTCCGTTGGACGACTCCCGAATGCTTCAAAGATCGCTCGAACAAATTTTCAAGAATCTAAACTCCGTTTTCAGGGTGCACTTCGCCGTCCGCCTTCAACGCGGTTGAAGGCGCAGTGGATCCGGTGGGCGTCGAACCCACACGCGTCCGGTTAAGAGCCGGGTGCTCTGCCTGTTGAGCTACGGATCCGTTGTGGGGCCGGTGGGAATCGAACCCACAATCGTCCGGTTAAAAGCCGGCTGCTCTTCCTGTTGAGCTACGACCCCGTTGGGCGCAGCTCTCGTTTTTGTATGTGTAACTTCAATAACATAGCCTCCCTCCGTGTGACCTGGTGGGGCCGGCAGGATTCGAACCTGCATAGCGACCAGCGCGCCCGGTTTACAGCCGAGTTGGGATTCCTGCTCCCCTCGACCCCAGAACACACTACCTTTCGAATACCCTTGTTTTTCAGCTATTTTCTCCCGTTCTTTTCACAAAAAAACCGCCCGAGGCATCTACCTGGGGCGGTCCGAACGCACCGAAATTGCGTTAGTGACCGCCCTACACCGGACCCTCCTGAGTATCAAAAAGGATGAAGGCCGAGCTTGAGCCGGTATACGCACACGCCGGGCGTAGATTCATCCCCTTGCCGCCGGAGGCTGTCCTGGGCAAGCGACTGCTATGGGCTTCCCATGGCAGCCTTTGTTCTTTTTTCGCTATGTTTCTTAAGTTCAACATCCTCGTTCTTTTCGCTTCGTCTAACTTCAACGGGGCTGAACCCGCCCCGATCTCTTATTGATGTACCCCTTTGACGAACGAGTCAAGTATTTTTTCCAAACAAATCTTCTTCTGGCGGTTCTTTTTCTCCGCGGGCAATTTCGGCGACCTTTATCCCCGCTACCCCGTCTTACACCCACATACCCGGACACCGTGGCGCCCCACGGCCGCCAGCCTCGTTAGAAAACACTATTAGGAGATCCATAACGGACCCGGCGGCCGACCGACCGGGCCTCGTATACGGACGGGGTTCTCGAGCCCATTCGTTATAGATCCTTATCAGAGAACTCCGAGGCAGTTTTCCACTTGCTCGCCAGACAGTGTCCGTTCACACTACAGCTTCCGTGAAGGGGCGGTAGCGGTACTTCTTCTAGAGAATGAGAATCGGGGTCACGCGGCGTCGTACGCGGCGCGCATAGAAACCGTAAAAGGATGTAGCAATGCAACGATTGGTTAGACGTTTTTCCGACGCGGGACTGGTATTGATACCGGCGGGCCAGCCTATCGGTGGGCCTCAAAACGAATCCGTTTTCGGAATGACGATTCTCCGAAAACTTCGGAAGAACACCCGTTCTGAGTACTTCTCAATCTGGCCGGGAGACTCTTCTAATCGTCTGGAGGTCGTCAGCGTCGATAAACGGAAGCGCCATGTCGTTTTACTGGTCCACGAGCCCCGCCGTGAGGTACATCATCGTTTCACCAAGGCGCAGGCAAAACGAACCTCCATTCCAACGGCGGCCACCGGAGTCAAGCGTAACAAGGACGGAAGCGTCGAGTTCGTTACCCTGAGCCCTTCCCGTAAGCGCCACTTTCTGTGTGGAGTGGATGAGCGCCAGCTGTTCATCGCTCAGCTGCCTCGGGGGGTGACCACCGTACGCGACGCCCACGGGTCGCTCGAATCGGTGGAGTTGACGCTTTTTGAAGGGCGAGCGCCCGGGAAGACGGTCCGGCAGGGCGAGTGGTTCTTTCTCAATCCAACGCCCGAAGAAAGCGAGCAACTCGAGAGGACCATTTCCGATCATTCGGTGGTCGTTCAGAAGAAGGCGTCGATCGGTCGGGTCGCCGGTCGAAACTTCGGCAATCCACATACAGCGGACGAGGTCGTTGTGCTCGCGGCACCAAGGCTGGAACACGGCCATCCGGTCCGCGAACGCCCCGACGTGTTTGTCCGCGGTAGAGTACGACATCCGGATCACAAGACGGTCTCGTTCAAGACCTGGCGTAAGGTCATTCGAAACGCCGAAACCGACGAAGGACGGATGGAAGGCATCGACTGGATCGACTGAGCGCAACAGTACCTGTTCTCGACAACTCGTAATAGTATTGCGTTTACCGTGTCGACCGCATACCGGAGTCTCATGAAAGCGAGCCAAATAGACGAGGTCTGGTCGATGCTCGACCGCTCGGCGCTGGCGGATGTAGCCAGAACCGGCCCAGAGGCCATATTCGCGACCATCAGTGGTGCGCATCTCTACGGGTTCGCCTCGAATAACAGTGACGTGGATCTGCGCGGCGCCTTCATGCTTTCGGCTCGGGAAATGCTCGGGCTTCGTGCGGTAGAAGAGACGGTATCGGTCAGCGACCAGCGTGCCGGTATGGATCTAGACTGGGTTGCGCATGACATCCGGAAGTTTGCGCGCATGATGACGAAGCACAACGGCTACGTGCTGGAGCAGCTGTTCTCTCCGTTGGTAGTCATCACCACGCCTGAACACGACGAGCTACGCGAGCTCGGAAGGGGCTGCGTAACGCGCCCGACCGTCCGGCATTACCTGGGTTTTGCCCAGGGCCGTCGTAAACGATTGAAAGAGCCCGATCCGACCGTCAAGCATCTGCTCTATGCGTACCGGGTCTACCTGACCGGGATACACGCGATGGGTACCGGTGAGATCGAAGCGAACATTCGGAGCCTCAACGAGCGCTTTCGCCTAGAGCAGATCGACGAGTTGGTCGCCCGGAAAACGGAGGGAACGGAGAAGATGCTCCTCGCCGCCGGCGAAGTCGAACAGCACGAGCGGTTCTTCGACGAGCTCGAGAGCAGGCTCAACGAAGCGCACGAGAGGAGCCGGTTGCCCGAGGAAGCCACGACCGCGCGCGACCTGGACGATTTCGTCGTCCGGATCCGGCTGAAAAGGGCGTAGCGATGACCGGATTTCCGCTACGCCGTCATACGATCTTCGTGGCGCTGGCGGGTAGCCATGCGCACGGAACGGCTCGCAGTGGATCCGACGTGGACCTACGCGGCGTGTGCGTCGCGCCGCTTCGCATCCGGGCATCCTTCCGCGAGAGCTTCGAGCAGTACGAGGGAGAGATGGATCAGGAGCTACGGGAGGCGGTGTTCGCCGGGCTGCGAGGTCATCCCACCGCGTCACAGGGACTGTCGGACAAGATCGACTGCACGATCTTCGACGTGGCCAAGTTCGTGGGGCTGTGCGCGAACGCCAATCCGAATGCGCTGGAGATTCTCTACGCGGATAGGCGCGACTGGGTATTTAAGACATCAGCCTGGGAGCGCCTGTATGCCGAGCGCCGTCGATTTCTATCGCTGAAGGTCCAACAGACATACGCGGGCTATGCCATGGCTCAGCTCAAGAGAATCAAGAGCCACCGGTCCTGGCTTCTGAATCCTCCGGCGAAGAAGCCAACGAGGACGGACTTCGGCCTACCCGAGCAGGGCACGCTCAACCAGGACGATCGCAATCGCATCGAGCAGGGGATCGCCGAGAAGATCAGTGGATGGGGAATCGAGACACTCGAAATGCCCAAGGCGACCCGCATCGCTCTCAACGAGCGCCTCGAAGCTTTCCGGAGCGACGTGTTGGCCGCAGAGGCCGAGGAGGTCGCAGACAGGCTCCGCGAAACCGCTGCCCGCAATCTAGGGATATCGAAACAGCTCATGGAAGCGCTGGAAGGCGAGCGAAAATACAGGGGCGCGCTCAAGCGCTGGGACTCCTACCAGACCTGGAAGCAGCAGCGGAATCCGGATAGAGCTAAACTCGAAGCCCAGTTTGGCTACGACACCAAACATGGGATGCACCTGTTACGGCTCATGCGCACGGGACTCGAAATTCTTCGGACCGGCGAACTTCAGGTTCGCCGCCCGGATGCAGCGGAACTCAGTGCCATCCGCGATGGAGCCATGACTTACGGTGAGCTACTGGCTGAGGCCGAACATTTGCGGGAAGGAATGGATACTGCGGCCGGAAATGCGGACCTGCCTGCAGACGTCGACTACGAAGCTCTGGACGAGTTGCTGTACACGCTGATTCGTGACGAGGGTTGCTGCTAAAGAATTCGGCCACCCCGGGCAATCTTCCGGGTAGTCTTCCAGCGCGTTTTTCCTCCCCGGCACGCAACATCCGGCCTCTTCCGGCCGATAACCTAGGCGTGGGTAAAAAGACCCATTCCGAACCCGCTCGTCGGAGGCGTCGTTGTCGATCCCTGCGCATCGAGAACGACGATACCCCCGGGATCGTTTCAGGGTACGGGGTGAAAGGCGCGTTATGAAGAAGAAAGCCTCCAAACGAACTGCTGGCAAGAATTCGGCGAAAAAAGCGGCGAAAACTGTCGCACCGCCGGTGCGACAATCTGACGGACCGGTATCTGCAGGCGAGTTTGACGAGGTCCTCGCCTTGATCGAGGCGGCGCGCCAACGGGCTTACCGGGTCGAACCCTTCATGGCCCACCGATGCCGATCTTCGCTTCGAAAAGATCGGCTTTTTACTTAATCACCTGAAAAGGTCTTCGACGGTCACGACGTTGTCGACGAGATCCTGGGACCAGGTGTTCCTCTTGAGACCGTGCATCGTGACCAGAGCCAGGAGGATCTTTTTTTTCGTCCCCGTCCTCTTCTCGAAGACGTCGATCTTGCTCTTCAACTCTCGTGCGTAAACCTTGTCGATCGCGAACTCGTCGGCGCAATACTTCGCCTCGCAAAGCGTGATGACTCCGTCGGCGCGATCGAACAGCAGGTCGATCTGCGCTCCCCTTTCGGCCGTCCTTCCCTTTTCGGACACGTATCGCCAGCTGCCGGTCTCAGCGGCCACCGACTGGATACCGAGCGCCTCGCGTATCTGCCGGGCGTGCTTGAGACAGACGCCTTCGAACGCGTGGCCGGCCCAGGCGCGGTAGGCCGGGGTTCGCGATTTCGCAATCCAGTAGTCGGCGGAGTCCGCTCGAAATACTCGCGCTGGAGCCGGCTCGATCCATTTCAGGTAAAACGAGATGTATTCGTCGATGAGCCGATAGGACACTTTCTTCGCCCGGTATCCGTATGGCGTGGCCGCGGCGATGAAACCGGCCTCCTCTAGCTCGCGTAATCGTTTCTTCAGCCGACCGCCGGAGGGTATACCCGTCAACCGCACCAGCTCTTCGCGGTCGATGCCGCTTCCTTTGCTGGCGATGGCCCGGATGACCTTCTCGTAGACATCGGCAGAGCGGAATAGCGAGGCGAACAGCCGCTCGAACTCGTCGAACAGAGAACCGTTGCGGTCGAAACAGATCGCGCCGATGTTCTGTGCCGCGGATCGTCCCCGCCCAACCTGCATCAGGTAGTAGGGAATGCCTCCGAGCGCCAGATATATTTCGACGACCTGAACCGGGTTGAGCGACACGCTGCGAGCGGCCAGGAACTCGCGCACTTCCGATAGCGTGAAAGGCATCAGCCGTATCCGTCTGGTGATGCGGTTGTGAAGCCCGCCCTTGGCATGGATCAGATTATCGAGAATCCAGGAAGCCGCGCTTCCGCAGACGATCAACCGTATCTGGCGCAGCCGGCTCATTCGCGTATTCCAGTAGTGGTCGAGCGCCTGCAAGAGTCGCGATCTGGGCGTCGCCAGCCAGGGAAGCTCGTCGAGGAAAACGACGATCGTCCGTTTGCTGTGCTGCTCGATGTACCGATCGATCGCGTCGCAAAGAAGCCCGAGCGCGCTTTCCCAGGATTCGAGATCGGGCAGCGGTCTTCCGTCGTAGAAGACGCGTTCAAGCTCCCGTTTGAAATGAAATAGCTGGATTGCCGTCGAGGCGTCCTTCTGCCCGGTCGCCGCGAAAAACAGGTCGCAGCGCGGTTCGCAGTACTCGCGGATCAGATGGGTCTTTCCGACTCGCCGCCGGCCGTAGATGGCGAGAAACTCAGCGGAACCAGATCGGAGAAGATCGTCGAGAATCCTCTTTTCGGGCCGCCTTCCGATAACGGCGCGATTCGAGCTTTCAATAGATTTGGCCACTTTCCAAAAAAATAACCGGCCAAATCCTAACTGTCAATAACGATTTGGCCGCATTTTAGGAATAATAACGGCCAAATCGATCCGAGGAGCCCTCGGGCGCGATTCCAAAACTATCGTCCAACAAACTGTCCAACAGGGCTCGAAAAGGCGGGGTTCGACACGATGAGCGTGCAGGAACGGCGATTTTCGCGTCTTTAGCGTCCGTGACAAAATAACTCGATCAGGTTTCGGAGCGCGACGGCCCCGGATGCAAGGCGCGACGACGAGAAATATTGGGGATATTTCGAGGAGGAGCAACGCAGCAGACGGGGCCGTCCCGCCCGAAAGATGGATGAGTTATTTTGTCACGGACGCTTAGGGCCCTGTTTGGCCTTATTCTTAATCCATTGGTCGAAGGTTTACTGCGCGCCTGCGGCGCTCCGTAGCCGTCGCTGGAAAGCTCCAGCACGCTGGACCTTTCCAACTCCGGTCGAATCCTTCATGGCCCACCGCACTTACGCTCTTCTCCGTTTGCTCTTGGCCCACTTTGTGGCCCACTTCGAGGCCCACCTCCTGTTCCGTCGAAGTCTCCCAAGCTAGTTCGGGGATGGCTTGGTTCAAGGGGACAAGCTCACCCAGTCCAAGCTCCTCGAAGTTGCGGGCGGTACGCTTGTAGCGGTTGATCATCGCGCTCGACTTGTGCCCCGTCCGGTCCGCGATCCACGACTCACTTCGGCCATCACAAGCGTAATGGTCACGAACGTCACCCGAAGGTCATGCTGCAGCCGTCGACCACGAAGCTCTGGACGAGCTGTTGTTTTCGGTGATTAGTGACGATGAAGCCGATCGGGCATTTCCGGGGCGTTTCGACCCCACCTGATTCCCGGCGCGGTTTTCGATATCAGGCAATGAAACGATGAACCGAGCGCTATCGAAAGTCGGCGCCTCGTCTAAGTCGGCCCAGCGTGACTTTCTAATGAGGAGAGAAGCCGTTGGCTAAGTGTAACACCTCGATATCATGGGGAATATCGCGTGTGCGGCTAAATGTAAATACGATTGACAATTAGCAGAAACCGTGCTCGAGTGAGCAGAATGATTGAACGAACGCTCCGAAGCGCTCTTCTCGGGCTCGCCGAACGGCACCCGGTCGTCACGGTCACCGGGCCGCGTCAGTCCGGAAAGACCACGTTATGCCGGGCCGCATTCCCGGACAAACCCTACGTCTCCCTGGAAGACCCGGAAACGCGTGCGTTCGCCTTGAACGACCCGCGCGGCCTACTCTCGCAATACAGCGGGGGAGCCGTCTTCGACGAGGTGCAGCGCGCCCCGGAGATGACATCTTACCTTCAAGGGATTGTCGATGCCGAACCCGCTCCGGGGCGTTTCATTCTGACCGGTTCACAACATCTCGGCTTGCACGGCCAGGTATCCCAGTCGCTCGCCGGGCGCACCGCGCTCATCGATCTACTACCCCTGTCGTGGACGGAGGTCCAACGGTTCCCCGAACATCCAGACACACTATTCGAGGCCCTGGTCGCGGGCGGATATCCCGCCGTATTCGATCGGGGAGTGCCTCCCGGAGAGTGGATCGCTTCTTATGTCCGTACCTACGTCGAACGGGACGTGCGTCAGATAGTAAACGTAACCGACCTCCTCGCCTTTCAAACCTTCCTCGGGCTGTGCGCCGGCCACGCCGGCAATCTAGTCAATCTCTCCGAGCTGGGCTCTTCGGCCGGGATATCCCATAATACGGCCCGGGAGTGGCTGTCGGTGCTGGAGGCGGGGTTTATCGTGTTTCGGTTGCCGCCGTTTTTCGCCAACCTCAACAAGCGGTTGGTGAAGACTCCGAAACTGTACTTCCACGACACCGGTCTACTCTGCTACCTGCTCGGCGTTCGCGAACCCAAGGAACTGGTACGCCATCCACTTCGAGGAGCTGTTTTCGAGAACTGGGTGACCACCGAGATCATCAAAGCCCATACCCATCGTGCGACGACGCCGCGTCTGAGTTTTTACCGCGACCGGGCCAAGATGGAAGTCGACATGGTACTTGAACGCGTCGATCGAATCGTCGCCATAGAGATCAAATCGGGGCAGACCGTCGCCGAGGATTTCTTCAAGTCGCTGACAGCCTTCGCTCAACTAATGCACAACGCCGATGAGTCGCGACCGGTGCAATCCTATCTCGTAACCGGAGGCGATCAGTACCAGGAACGTTCGACAACCACCGTGCTTCCCTGGCACGCGGTCGCGGATCGAGACTGGAGCGGTGGATAGCCCTGCCGGTTTCCACCGCCGTCAAGGCAGAAAGCGGTTCTACTTGAGATGGCTGTTGTGGCCGTACTCGAACTCGTCGGTCCGGGTACACAGACCGCAGCTGTCACCCAGCAGCATATCGCGCGCCGCCGGATCGTCGTTCAGCGTGTACTGGAACCAAGCCAGAGCGGGCTCCCAGACCCGTTCGGGTTGCTCCATGACGGTCAGGTGCCCGGTCATGCCACCGCCGGTGAGCAGAACCTGGTGGTAGTACAGCCAGGCCGCGGGCTGAGACGCGAGGTTGACCTCGGACGAAAGGGTCATGACGCTCGGGTTGCCGATGTCCCGCTCCCCCGATATCGCCATCACCGGCTTGTTGACCGCCGCGGCATCGCCGCCGTTCCACAAGATGACGGACTTGATCCGCGGGTCGCTCGAAGCGGCCTGGGTCCCGGAGGCCCCCTGCGAGTGGCCCATCACTCCGATCCGGTCCAAGTCGAGCTTCTGGTAGTAGACGCTATCGGGGTCGTCGTTCAGCTCAGCGGCCAGATCCAGCGCGTGAAGTATCTCGATTCCGCTGCCCGTCCAGCGGCTATTGGCGGCAAAGACGTAGAAGCCATGCGACGCTACCTTGACCAGAAAGGAACCGTACCCGCCGGCCTGGCCGCAGGTGCCGTTACCCCAGGTGATGACCGGGTACTTCTCACCTTCCCGGGTGCAGGCGGGCCGGAATACGGTGTACAGGGTGAGGTCTTGACCCCTCAGGTCTAGCACGTCGGCGGTCACCGACGCGGGTTCCATGAACGCGCCGGCGGCGATGTCGCAGGTCAACTCGCCCGGATTCATTACATTGGCGAAATCTGCTCCCTCGTTCCACTCCACATACCCGCCGTACGGACCGGCCAAGAGCTCGGTATTGCCCCAGGTGCTGCCGTCGGTCAGCGGGATGGTCGGAGTGATCATGCTTGAGCAGGCGGTTTCCATCTCGTCATACATGCACCGTTGCTTCAGCGATGCCATGCACGCGTCGAACTCGGCGTCGCCACTGCCGGCAATACCGGCGTCTACGCTGCCGGCGGTATCAGCGTCGTCGCTGCTTCCGGCCACGGCGGCCCTACCTGCCGCGCCGGCTTGTCCGCCGGACCCAGCGGCGGACTCGATGCCGCCCGCACCGGCAGCCGGTTGCGTACTGCCGGCCTCCGCGAACGGTTCGGTCTGGCCCCCTGCACCGGCTGCGACCCCTCCCCCGCCGCCGCCTATACCCACCCACGGGCCCACGCCGGAACCGGCAATGCCCTGGAAACCGGCGACGTTGCCGGCGGCGTTCTGGTCGGTACCTGTGCCGTCGCTGCTACACCCGGTCAGGGCGAGTATCGCGAAGAGACCCACTGCCAGACACCTCGTACGGGAAGATCCTCGACTGCAAATCATTTGAAAAACTCCTTGTTGAATCGACCGCGGCAGTCACCCGACACCTCCGAAACACCGCCTAGCTTCACGAAAGTCGCCGAGAAGCGAGATGGACGGTTCTCGGAACTGTAGAGGTACCCTCGTTGACTACGTGGAACGAAACCGGATTACCGGACAACTCCGCAGGGAGCCAAACCGTTCTCAGATCAGGCCACCGCAGGAAACCGGAGACAGGCCCGACGGCGAGCAATGCCCGGAGGGATCACGAAATGGTTCGCTCGCCCGGTGTCCTGATCGCCCGTCGATATGCGGCCGGTGTCTCGCCGGTCCAGCGGCGAAACGCTCGCACCAGGTTGGGCACGGTGGAGTAACCCAGCCTTTCGGTGATTTCCTCCAGCGTGTTTTGCGGCGAGCGCAGCAACAGCAACGCCGCCTCGCGGCGCTCCTGGTCGAGGACGGCGGTAAAGCTGATCTTCCGGGCGGCCAGCCTTCGCTTCAGCGTTCGCGGCGACATGTGAAGAGCGGCTGCCACTTCCGACAAGGAACGAAACCCATCGGGCCGGGGCAAGACGCGGCGCACCCGTTCCACTATAGCCTCATCAAAACCGAGTGCCTGAAGCTCCCGCTCGCATTGCGATCGCGCCAGTCGCATCGCGGCCCGATCAGGCATGATCAGCGGAAGCTCCAGCAACCCGGCGTCGAACAGTAGCCGCGTCGCGGGCTGGTCAAAGCGAATTTCCGGCAGAAGGTGCGCGAACCGGGTGAAATAAGGCGGTTCCGGCAAGGTCATTTCCGCCGAGCCGTCCACTTTTTCCCCGGTGAGAGCGTTGGACATCTGCCACAGCCCCACCAGCAGGCTCTGGTACACGACCTCCCGGGCGCTCCCCAGGTCGGTGTTTTCCTCGAGAATCAGCGCGGCGACGGACCCCTCCACCTTCAATCTCAAGCTGAGCGCATTGGTGATGACGGGCGTGAATTTTACCACCAGCTCGATCGCCTCCCCGAGCGTGCCGGCGCTCATGGCGGCAAAACCGAGATACCCGTACATCGACGCCCTTTTTTGCAGACCCAGGTAAAACCCCAGACCGGGCTCACCGGTCAGGGTGCGCGCCCGTTCCATCAGCGCGTTGATGGTCGTGACCCGCAACCGTGCTCCCGGGGCTTCCAGCTCCGACGCGTCGAGCCCCATCTCCCCCAGCAATTCCTCCGCGGTGATGTGCCAGCGCTTGACCAGCTCGACAAGCTGCAGGGCTTGTGACCCCGGAACCGTGTATTCCGAATCCGTGGACGAAAGGGCCATATCGCCTCAGAAGACCACAATTTCGCGCTTCCGTCATCAAAAGGCGAGCGCCGGAGACCGGCGAGAGGCGGGACAGAGACGGATGAAATCATCTGACCTCCTGGCCCGTTCTGGACGGAGATTGGCACACGCTGCTCCATCCTGAAGCCGCAGATCCGTCCACTTCGCGCTCAGGAGGTAGTAGATGAATCAAGCCTATCCGGACTATAATCCCGACTCCGGACGAGTCGGTACCCTGCGGCTGGTCATCGCGCTTCTCTGTACCGTGAACGCCTGCTCGGCCGAGGGAAACGGCAAGAGCAGTAGCGGGATGGGCGGACTGCCGGCCGCTGCTGCCGGCGGTTGGGGCGGGGCCGCCGGTGTGGCCGGCCATGTCTCCGGCGGAAGCGGTTACGGGGGGGTATGGAACCCGGCGGGCAGCGGAGAAAACTCGATCCTGCCCGGTGAGATAGAGATCAGCGACACCTGCGGATCGATCAGTGTGGCAGCCGTACAGGTGGAAGTAGAAAAGGAGGTCGAGGTCGAAGTCGAGATCGTCGAAGCCAGTCCGGTCGCGTTGTACTTCATGCTCGACTTCTCCGGAAGCATGGACCAGCCCACCCCGTCCATCCAGACCAAGCGAATGCTGGCGCTTGACGCCATCAACTGGTTCGTGAACGACCCGGGCTCGATCGGTATCGATCTCGCGCTACAGTACTTCCCCCAGATGATGGGGGACTGCGTGACGGGTGCGGTATACGACACGCCTGCCGTCCCCATGGGACGACTTCCCGATCACGCCGCCGCGATATCCGCCTCGCTAGCCGCCGGGGGCACCAGCAACGGGTTCGGGACCCCGATCGAAGGAGCGCTTCGCGGGGCGACGGCGTACTGCGCGCGCTTCCAGAACGACCCGACGGCTAACCCCGACGGTGAGCAATGCGTGGCGGTTCTGATCACCGACGGCCAGCCGACTTTCTGTGACGGCGTACACGCCAACCTGGCGCGAATCGCCGCCGACGCCTACGCCAACGACGGGGTGCAGACCTTTGCAGTCGGCATGCTGGGAGCGGATTTCACCCTGCTTGAGCTGATCGGCCAGGCGGGAAACGGCGACTGCACGCCCGACCCCGGTGACCCTTCCTGGGCCTGCGACGTCAGTACAGGAGGCACCACCTTCATCGACGCGCTGAACCAGATCCGCAACCTGGTGACGACGCTCGAGACCATCACCGATACCGTGCTCGAGATGCAATCGGTAGCCCTGGAATGCGAGTGGAAACTGCCGCAAGACACAGAAGACAGCGCCTTCGACCTGGAGCAGGTCAACGTGGAGTTCTCACCGACCGGTCTGCCTGCCGATCGCCAGATATTCGGCTATGTAGAGGATTCGGAGAACTGCGGCAGCAACCTGGGATGGAGCTTCGACGATCCCGAGACCCCCACCCGCATCGTCGCCTGCCCGGCGGCCTGCGAGGCCATTCAGGCCGCGCCCGACGCCGCGATCGATATCCAGCTGGGCTGTCCCCGCATGCCCATCGACTGAAAACGCTCGTTGTGGTGGCTTACCTGGCGGGCAAATAGACAAAATGGGGGGGGCGCCGCGCTCCGGAATACTCGGTCCGGGGTTTTGAAACCGCTTCTAGCGGCCCGAAGTGGACAGAGTTTGGCCCCTGACGGCACGACCATGCTCGCGCGTGACGTCCACTTCAGAAGAAAAACCCTTTGGAGGTTCTTCTCCCTATCCACACTGGAAATGCAAGGGCGGGACCTCGATGCGAGGAGTGTGCTCATGCATCGCGTGAATCGATCGGTTAAAATCCTTCGAGCGGCTCTCGGGCTGCTGGCGGCTCTGGAATTGCTGGCCTGCGGCTCGGAGGACGAGATCGCGTCAACAGACGATGCGGTAACGGCCGCCGACGGTGAATCCGACGAGCAGTCCGGTTTCGAGCAATGTCTCGAGTCGGTAAACGAGACGTGCATGATTGCCGAGATGCACAGTCTCGAAGAAATCGAGGCACCCTGTTTCGACATGAAGTTCATATCGATTCCGCTCAGCGATGGCGGCACTCACGGCCCGGTGACCGTACCGGGTGGACCTTACGGCGCGATAGTCGACTGGAACGTGGGTACGGATACCGATTTCGTGAATCCGGTCAATTCCCTGGAGCCGGCCTGTCTTCCGTTCGGCATTGATACCTTCGCCGAGCCCGCGGAGGTGACCGACGTGCTGAAGGATACACGTGACCTGGATTATTCCCTCTACACCATTTTTCGGCCGGCCTGCATGAAGGATGGAGAAAAGTACCCGGTCATTACCTGGGCCAATGGCACCTGTGGGCTGACACACGGATACGCGGCACTGCTCGGCTCCGTCGCCTCGCACGGATTTATCGTCATCGCCTCCAATTCATCCTGGACCGCCACCCCCCCGACGAACAACGTCCAGTTACGCGCGCTGGACTACGCCGAGGCTCTGAACCAGGATCCCGACAGCGTCTACTACCAGAAGCTCGACCTGGACCGGACAGGCGCCATGGGCCATTCACAGGGATCGGCGGCGACCGCGGTAGCGGCGGCCGATCCGCGCATCAAGGCGGTAATTCTGTGGAATGGCGGCGCCTCGAACGACAAGCCCTTTCTGTTTGTCTCGGGTGATCGGGATATGAACGACATTGGGCCGGAAGGTCTCGGGTCGGCCACGAACGACGCGACCCAACCAGGGGCGTGGCTGTACTATCATCAGGTTCTGGAAACCGGCGGAAACGCTACTGGACACCTCGTGCTGATGGAACAGCCCGAACGCGTCTGGGAGGTTGCGGTGGCCTGGTGGGAGTACATGTTGAACGGGGACGAAGAGGCCAAAAAGATGTTCACGGGAGACGACTGCGGTCTATGCGGGAAACCCGACGAATTCGAGTACGGCCACAACGACTTGCTCGAGTAAACGAATCCGCACCCGGAGACGAAGTCTTGCCGGTGCGCTCGACAGCGCTCGAACCGTGACGATCGGAGAGACACGTCGTTCGCTCGGCCTGGTTCCGTCCGTTATCGACTGACCAACAACCTGACCAACAGGGCTCGAAATGGCGGGTTTCTGCACGATGAACGTGCAGAAACGGCGGTTTTCGCATCTTTGGGGCCCTTTGGGGCCTCATACTTAATCCATCGGTCGAAGGTTTACTCCGCGCCTCCCGCGCTCCGTGGCCGTCGCCGGAACGCCCCAGCACGCTGGACCTTTCCACCTCCGGTCGAATCTTTCATGGCCCACCGGAGATCGTTGGAGTTTTCGGCCGCCTCGCCAAGCTCACCGGCCGCTGCGTACGTCGTCCAGGCTCATGCGCGCGATACGCTAGATAAATCTCTCGACGGCGCGCGAAGCCTCCTGCTCTCGTTGGGCGCGGGCTCGGGCCTCAGCGATCCGTTTGCCCCAGGTACGCTCGAAGCGCTCGAGCTCGCCGGCAGCGTCGGGCGGAGTCTGCAGGAAACGCAATGTCCGCGTCTTCTCGTCGGTCAGCGCCTCGTAGGCCGCTCTCAGGCGACGAAAGCCCTCGGGGTCGATGTGCGGAGGCGTGCGGGACAGAGCGGAGAAGTAGGCCCTCTTGATCCTGGCCACGTCCAGGGTCGACTCCAGGCCGAGTACGAAATAAGGGTTATCCGGCATCACCGCCTCCTGTCCCCGGCGTCGCCGAACAGGTCGAGCTGCTCTAAAGCGCGCTCGGCCGCGCGTTTCGGCGCCGGTTTATTGTCGGACTTCTTGTTGGGGGTTTTGGCGCCGTCCGGCTTCTTGCGCGGCCCCGACTTCTTGGCACCGCTCGCCTTTTTGCGCGGTGCCGCCTTCTTACGCGGCGCGGGCTTCTTGCGCGGTGCCGCCTTCTTACGCGGCGCGGGCTTCTTGCGCGGCTTCAACATTCGGTTTGCCAGGCGCGCGGCTAAGGCCACGTCGCGCTCGCTAGTCGCGTCAGGCTCGCGCTCCACCGCCTCCAGCACCGATCTCGCCACCATCCTGCGTATCTCGGGCGGTACTCCCGCCCGCCCGGCGAGCTGCAGGGCGCGGGCGGCATCGAGCGCTCGAGGTGTGATGTCGCTGGTGAAGCTATCCTCGAGCTGCTCGAGCGCGTCGTACAGCCCTCTCTCCGCGGCGTCGACCAGGACCTCGACCCTGCGAAACAACGACGGCTTGCGCGCCCAGAACCGCGCGCAACCTCGAGCGCCGAGCGGTTATGGCTGGCAGTGCGTTGTACCAGCTCCCGGTGCGAGAGCAACGCCGACACGCGGCGGATCTCGCTGGCCACCGTTGGTGGCGACCGATCCAGCCAGACTATCACCACCTCGCGAAAGCGGTGCCAGGGCTCGATCGAGAAGCACTGCACGCAGGCCTGCGGTACCCGCTCGAGCGAATCCGGCGGGGCGTAGGACTGCTTCGATCGCGCCGCGCCGTATCCGAGCCGCTCGCTCTGTTCGTCGGCTTCACCCAGGAACGGCTCCGGGTCGGGGGTTCCCTCGCTCGAAGCCAGCGCGTCCAGTCGCGACAGAAGCGCGGAATCCGAGAGCTCGGGGCGAAGCGCGTCGAGCATCCGGCGCACCCGCGGCCACTGCCGCGCGCGCAGCGCCCCCTGCAAAAACCACCAGCGCGCTCGCGCGCCCGCCACTCGCATCGCGCGCGGGTCCGGCGGCTGCCCGCGCACGGCCAGCCGCCTGTACCCGGACCGCTCGCAGAAGCGCAGCAACCGCGCGCTCACCTCGGCGAGCCCCTGCTCCAGGTTCCGCTCCTCCACCAGAGAGCGGGCCTGATCCAGCGCATCGAGGGCGTCGAATACCTCGTCGAGGCTCTGGTTTTCCGCCGAGTCCCGGGCCGGTCCGCTCTGCAGCTCCTGCTGGACAACGGCGATCCGCGCGTCGAGCTATCCGATCACCGCCTCCAGGCGTGCCGCCTGTTTGGCCGCCGCCCGGCTCTGCTTCTGCAAGGCACAGAGCAACTCATCCAGCCAGGGCGGGCGAACTCCCGCGCAATACCCATCCGTATTCCCCTCGTCCGACTGCCCTGCCTCGGGGCGACGGCGGCCTGCAGGGCCGTTCGGCGGAAAAGTAGCGAAAAGCGAGCGCAGCCAGTCGAACATGCCGTGGCGCTACCACGCTCCGGGCCGTTCGCTAAGTGTTTCGTAACCGTTCAGGGGGGGCCGAAAACTGGATGTCGTGTGGACCGACTCCGCGCTGCGCGACCTGAAACGGATCGAATCGAACAGCCCACAGTTCTTGAAGATCGCTTACACTGTACTGGATGCTCAAATGCTGCGTACGAGAGGAGAGGAAAATGCAGGGGCTAATGGTTCGCCTGGGAGTCGTTGTAGGCGTCGTCATCGGGCTGGGCACCGAGGCGCAGGCGTCGGAGCTGGTGGGTGTGGAGGTGCTGGACCAGGACTTCCTGGTGGTGCAATTCCGAGACGGGGAGGTCATTCACGACGAGGTGGCTGTCGGCGATCTCAACGAGGTCGTCAACCGTTTTTTGCCGGAGCTCGATACCACGGCGGCGGCTAGCGCCTCGAGCTGGACCATCACCTCGAGCGATGACGGCAACTACGCCGGCGGGCAACAGCCCACCGGCCGCTTCCGGAAGAAGAAGCTCAACGGTCATGCCCAGCTCGGCTGGGTCAGCAACGACTTCGCGTACGAGTACACCTACGATCACTTTGTCTACTTGCAGCTGCCGAGCTCGATGCAGCCGGGCGCTACCTACACGCTGACCATCGACGGGGCGACCCAGAGCGACGCTGCCTCGGCACAGGTGACCTTCGACCTCTTCAACAGCCGCTCGGAGGCGGTGCACGTCAATCTGGTGGGCTACCTGACCGACGCCCCCCAGAAAGCCGCCGACCTCTATTACTGGATGGGGGACGGCGGTGCGCGGGACTACTCGAGCTTCGAAGGAAACGAGGTCTTCGTCTACGACGTAGCGAACGGCACCTCCACTTCGGTGGGGACGGTAACCTATGGTGCCGCCAGCGCCAGCGAGGAGCACAACCACAACTACACCCGCTCTGCGGTCTGGCACGTCGATTTCTCGAGCGTCACCACGCCCGGCACTTATCGGCTGGCGGTGGAGGGAGTCGGCTGCAGTCAGGACTTCATCGTCGGCGACGATGCCTACCACGATCCCTTTCGGGTTTCCCTGCGGGGCTTCTTCTATATGCGCCTCGGCGATATGAACCCGAACAACGTCTCGCCCCCGCCGCGATCGCCGTCGTATATCCCGGGATCGGATCCGCCGGGCACCCGTGTGGTGCTCACCACCATGCACCCGTTTCATGCCGAGTGGGACAGCATGTCGTGCGGCGATTGCTGGGACGCTCCCGACCAGTGGGTGTCCTACGCGAAATCGGGCGAACCCACCAACCCCGACGCCTGGGGCGGCTACGCCGACGCCGCGGATCTGGACCGTCACCTCGGCCACGTGCCGATCATCTGGGATCTACTGCTCCCCTACATCGTGACCGCGGGCGCGATCGATGACGACGACCTGGGCATCGGAGAGAGCGGCAACGGTATCCCCGATCTCATCGACTCGGCAGCCTGGGAGACCGACTTCTGGCTGAGGCTGCGCGACCCCGATGACGGCAGCTACTCGCACGGTCTTACCAACCCGAACGACAGCGACACCATCTATCAGGCGGACGGCACCGCCATCTCGGCCTGGGCCAACGCGGTCAATGCCTCCATGCTGGCCGAGGCGTTTCGGATTGCGGGGCGGACGAGCGAGATGCAGACCTATCGCGACGCCGCCATCGAGGCCTACGACATCGCCGACGGCAGCGCGGAGCCGATGCTCGATGTCGATTCGGATCTCGGCAGTGCGCGCGGTCGCGACCTGAAGATGACCGCCGCGGCTTATCTCTTCAACGTGACTGGCGATACCGCCTACGAAGAGGTGGTCAACGCCGAGAGCCACTGCGCCGGCGATCCCGGTGGAGCTATCGCAGACGTGGGGAGCTTCAACCAGCTCTGGGCCACCGCCGCCTACCTGATGACGCCGCAAGCGGTGAGCTACCCCGCGCTCCAGGACAACATGCGAAGCGCCGTCATCGCCGAGGCAAAGAGCGTCGAGGCGGACAAGATGGGGACCCGGCCCAGCCGTCGCACCTCGGACGGCGAATCCCTGTGGTTCCAGACGGTCGTCGATGTGAATCGCAGCATCGTGGCCCACGCAGTGGCAGAGAGTCAGGCAGACCAGGACTACCTGCTGCAAGCGCTCGCGCTAGAGGCGGACTGGACCCTCGGGCGCAACCCGCTGAACATCATCCAGATGTCGACGGCGTCGTCCGTACTGTCCTCGAAGCGCAACATGGACCAGATCTACTACCACGAGGGGTTGGAGGACGGCATTCCCGGCACCTACCCGGGGCTGACCCCCTACGTCAACCTGGCGCTCTGGGGTGGTTGCGGGATGGTCATGAGCTGTCCGCCGCGGCTGTACGAGAACGGCTACCCCGCGGACGCCGAGAACGTATGGCCCTTTGCCGAGGCCTATTTCCCTTCACCCTGGGTCTACGTACACACGGAGTTCACGCCGCAGCAGACCATGCGCGGCAAGACGGCGCTGTACGGCTACCTGCACGCTCTGGCCGGCGAAGGCGCGCAGAACCCGGATCCGGCTCTGAGCGTTACCAAGCAGGGGTCGGGTTCGGGAACCGTGAGCTCGTCACCGGCCGGGATAGATTGTGGAAGTGCCTGCAGCGCGGTCTTCCCGGCGGGCACGACGGTTACCTTATCCGCCACACCGGACAGCGACCACCTGTTCGATGGCTGGGGTGGGGCGTGCACGGGCACCGGTCCGACCTGCACGGTAGACATGGCTACCGCGCCTCTGCTGGTGACAGCGACGTTCACGGATCCGAATACGGCGGATACCGGCGGTACGGGCGGTTCGGGAGGTTCGGGAGGCAGCGACCAGGGCGGTTCGGGAGGCAGCTACCCCGGCGGCTCCGGAGGCAGCTACCCCGGCGGCTCGGGGGGCTCGGGGGGCTCGGGGGGCACAGATGGCCCTAGCGGCTCGGGCGGTGCAGGCGGTACGGGCGACACAAACGGTACGCACGACCCAGGCTCCGAGAATGGCTCTGGATGCGGTTGCTCGACCGCCCGACGGCGGAGCGCCAACCCGGCCGCGCTCCTCGGAGCATTGGCGTTGATGCTTCTTGGCCTGCGTCGCCGTGGGCATCGCTGGCGCGCCTCGACTGGTTAGATTCGGAGGTGAATCTTGCAGAAACCGTTTCATCAGAAATTGATCACCTGGATTGGTTGGCTGCTCACAGGGGTGGTGACGGTCGGTACTTTTCTCGACGCGGTCGGTAACGTTTTAGGCCTCATCACTAGACCGGTTACCTATCTTGCGACTGCAACTATATGGCTGAGTTGGATATTCGCCCAGGTGTTGTTAAGAAACCGACCCATCGATTGGATTACCTCTGATGGCTTGCGAATTCACATTAAACGGTTGGGAGTCGGCTCAACGTTGCCGCTCGCTGGCGCAACGATGTTGCTGTGGGTTCCGGTACTCAGTGCTCCTAAACTTTCACTAACTTGTCCTAAAACTATCGATATGAACGTGGCTACAATCGCTGGAACAGCACCACCAAGTTCGCGCATAGCGCTTTATATTCGCCCTATCGACGGTTCTTCTGAGTATTGGCTCGAGGGAAATGGTAAGATCACCGTTAGTAAAGACGGTAAATGGAGGCACCTCACGAGGTTCGGTAATCCCTATGGTATCGGGCATAAAGTCCCATGGCCAGCATTCGATGTTTACGCAGTCGCACTGGAAGGCTCGGCGTCGCCGCCCAGTGAGAAGGAATTTTCACCAAATGCGAGGGCAGTGCACTGTAGCGTAAAGCGTGAACCCGAGCCTGCCATTGCCTGTAAAGCTCAGATGCTAAACATTCTATCGCCCCAACCGCTCTCTTGCCCGTTCGCGGCACAAATTCTAGTAGATCCGAGCTGCGATCCTCAGGAAATTGCTACGGTACGTTCACCAGTCGTCTTTGCCTGGAAGCCTGAAATCGAAGTGTTCGCAGAGCTATACCGTGATGGTCGCCCCGTAACTTCGCTGCCGAAGCAATTCGATGGCAAATTCGGTAGCGGTAATCCCTTGGAAAGTGGCCTCGCTGTTCCGCTCCGACCCGGTGAGTATCAGTTCAAAATTGCGAAGCACAAGGGCGCACCTTGCAAGACCTCTAGTTGGTTTCGTGTTGTAAGTCGTTAAATTGTATAGGGGCCCATTTGTTCTCCCTATCGGTAGGCTGAACTCGTGCCGGTGCGTCGGCCACCATCGGTACCGTAGCGCCCGGGGAATACAGGTAGCCCCCGGGTCAAGACCCCCCGCGGCGTCCTCACGGCCAGGGTGCAAAACGGTGGAGGGGTTGCCGGCGGGCGGGGTTAATGTGGGTGTGTCCCACTTGGTCAATCGGGTTGGCGGCGCCTTGCGACAACGGCTCAGAAAGGGGTGCCGTAAGACGCCGGCGAACGAGCTGGCACCGCGGGCCGGTCGGAACGGCGCCTGGCCTCGCTCTGGGCGAGGCGCGGCGCGCCGTTCTCTCCCGACCCTGGCTCCGACACACGTTCTACCTCCCCTCATCTAGACAACACGTGCCCGGTCATCTAACCTCGGATGGTGAAATCTAGCTTTGTTTAACCTAAAAGCGTGGCGCCCGATCCGCAGGCCACATACACACAAGGAGTGAACTCCATGAGCGTAACAAATACTTTGGCACTAGCATTTATGGCCTCAATGCTGTTTGCGAGTACTGCTTTTGCGCAGGGATCGGGAGTTAATGAAGGGGGAGTGAATCCCGAGCTTGGCGATGACTCCGTCGCCCAGGAGCCCGAAACCGGTTACGGCCAACAGCCGCCTTCTTCTTCACAAGAGGCGATGCCCGGGCCCGGGGCAGGGCTAGGACCGATTAGTGTTGGATTACTGCTGGGTTACGGAACCGATTTCGAAGACGCAGACCTCAATATCATGGGTTTTGGTTTTGGACTGCGCGGCGGTTACACGCTGGATATCGGAGTCTACGTAGGGGCGAAGTTCGTCTACTTTCTTGGTGGGTCTGTGGAGGAAGACATTCCTATGGTTGGCACGATGGAAATGTCTTACAACGTCATGATGCTGAGTCTGGAAGGCGGTTACGACATCGATGTAGAGCCGATAATCATCCGTCCCTCGCTCGATCTCGGTCTCGCCATAACCGGATACGAAGCAACTAGCCCGGCGATGGCCGGCCTACCGGCGCAAACGGAGGACGACACTTCCACAGATTTCCTACTCGGCTTAGGCGCTTCAGTGCTCTATCCCATCGAAGCCTGGTTTGTGGGCGGCGATCTTCGGTTGTATATGGTCCTGGGCGAAGACGACTTCGGTTACGAGGGTTTCTCACTATTGGCGAACGGCGGCTACACCTTCTAGAGCACCGAAGGTAAAAGAGCTTTTTTGTCCGTCCCGGCTGACGCCTTTCAGAAAGGCCTCGCGGGCGCGGTAGCTAGAGCGCACCAGCGGGGCGGAGGCCACGTACTCGAAACCCATCTTCAGGCCCGCCTCGCGATACCCGTCGAACACGGCGGGCTCGACATAGCGCTCGACCTCGGCGTGCTTCGCCGACGGCCTCAGATACTGGCCGACGGTCAAGATATCTACCCCGGCTTCCCGGAGCGCCTCCATCGCCGCATACACCTCCTCATCGCTCTCGCCGCACCCTACCATCAACAGGGATTGTCGAGGTGCGAGCATGAAGTCCATTATTGACCGAGTAGCGCGGGCGTCGGTTCTCAGGGGGCGTGCAGCCGGGGTTATGCTCTAGAGCAAGAAAAGCGACAGACCGTAGAGCAAGGAGACCGAGCATGGATCAGAAAGGCTTGCGCTTCATACCGGCGCCGCTTTTGCGGGTGCGTCGTTTTCTCGATCAACAGGGACGGATGCGGGTCAAACCGTGGGCTACTGTCGAGGAGACCCTGGACGCATTTCACGACGCCTTGCTCGACAACCGCGACAACGATGCGTTCTGGCAAGGACTGCAATCGCTGCTCGCGGTCCTCACGGCAGACACGCGAAAACGCATGTCGGCGGACGCCGGTAAGATCATCGACAACCAGAGCCTCGACCCCGAGCGCAACCGCCTGCTTTTACTCGAGATCAGGCGGGCGCTGGCCGGCCGGCAGAAGCGCGGCGGCGGCTTCCGCCTGCTGACGGCGGTGCTTTCGGTGCCGGCGCTCGGCCTGCTGCTGATGCTGGGCGGCGTGGCGAGCCTCGGTTGCTACACGACCCAGGAAGCCGGAAACCTCGACGGCGCGGGAACCGGTGGGTATGGCGGGCAAGCGGGGTCCGCCGGTTCAGCCTGGAACCAGGCGGGCGCGGGCGGTCCCGCCGCTGCCGGAAGCGCCGGCTCCACCGCGGGAGCACCCGATGCGTCGATACCGGGCGCGGGCGGTCAAGGCGTTGCCGGAAAAGCCGGCTCCACCGCGGGAACACCCGATGCGTCGATGGCGGGCGCGGGCGGCGGCACCGGCCTCGGCGACGGTGGCGCCGAGGCCGGAACCGCACCGCCTCCTGTCGATGCCGGATGCAGCAAGCAGCAATGGGCCATGGAGGAGATCGTCGAGCTCTGCCTGGCCGATCCCGAAGACCGCGCGCGGGTCCTCTCCTGCCTGGACGCGCTGCACCAGTCGTGGCGGACAGGGCTCGAGGAGCTTTTTCGTTGCACCGACTGCGGTGTCATCCGCGATCAGCTCGAGTGCCTGGTTCCCGGCGTGGGTTCCTCCGCCTACCCCGCCGAGGATTTCTGCTCGAACCCGGAAGCGGCCGGCGAATACGATCCGGATACTCTATTTAAAAACTGTCTTATTCCCATTTACCTCGGCGTCCGTTTCGAATGAGCGGGCCTTCCCGTGCGAATGAAGGCCCCTTCCCGTGACGAAGAACGGATCGCCAAAACGCTCTCACCCTCTTGACCGGATAGAACGCAGGCCCACGACCTGCATCTGGGAAATCACCCGCGCCTGCAATCTTCGCTGCGTACATTGCGAGAACCGGAGCGGCGTCAGGAGCGAGCAGGAGCTCTCGCCAGCGGAACTGATGGCCGTGGCAGAAAGCCTGGCCCGTCTCGGGTGCCAGACCGTGGACCTGACCGGGGGCGAACCCCTGCTGCGCCCCGACTGGGACGCTCTGTGCCGAGGATTGCGCGCTCTCGGATTACAGGTGGCCCTGATCACGAACGGCACTCTTTTGAGCGACGAAAACCTGGATCGCGCCGTCGCCGCCGGGGTCGGTGTGCTCGGCGTATCCCTGGACGGGATGCTAGATACACACGACGCCACGCGCCTTCGCCCGTGCCCCGGGCCCTCGCCCTGGGAACAGACGGTATCGGGGATCGAGCGCGCCCTGGGCCGGGTGACGACCAGGGTCATCACCCAGGTCAACCGCAACAACCTGCGCGATCTCCCTCGGCTCCGCCTCTTCTTGCGAGATCTCGGGGTGCGCCGCTGGCAGTTACAACTTGCCGTCCCAACCGGCTGGCTGCTCGATCTCGACGTTCCGTACATTATAGGTCCCGAAGATCTGGAGGAGCTTACCGGGTTCATCGCCGGCGCGATCGCCGAGGGTGGGGAACCCGCCATCGATACCGGCGATACCATCGGGTATTACACGGACCGGGAGCTGGTCTTGCGCAAGCGGACTTCCGGTCAGGGTCTGTGGCTCGGATGCCAGGCGGGAATCCGGGTGGTGGCGATCACCTACGACGGCAAGGTGCGGGGGTGCTCCGCGCTGCCGCGCGGGTTCGACGCCGGCGACTTGCGACAGGAATCGCTCGAGGAGATCTGGAGCGACCCGGAGCGGTTCGCCTATTGCACGCGGTTCGATCCTCGCAGGCTTCTGGGTGCGTGCGCCCGTTGCAGGTTCGGGGCGCTGTGCAGGGCGGGGTGTACCTCGATGGCCTACTGGGTCACGGGCACCATATATCGTAATCCCTATTGCCTCCTACAGCAGAGAGAACGCTTGCAGACGAGCCCGGGCGTCGTCGAAGGTTGCCGTCCATGAGCCCGCCGATCCGACTGCAGGCCGCCGGTCTCGAGATAACGCTCGCCTGTCCGTACCGTTGCCAGACCTGCGGCTCGAACGCGGGAGCACCCAGGTCGAGCGAGCTGCGCACGGACGAATGGCTGGCGGTAATACATGATCTAGCCGGCCTCGGGTGCGCGCGCGTCGCCCTGCTCGGCGGCGAGCCGCTGCTGCGCTCGGACTGGATCGTACTGGCCCGGGAGGCCATCGAGAACGGCTTGGAAGTCGAGCTCATCACCTCCGGCATGGGGGTTGATGTCGAAATGGCCCGACGGATAGCCGAGCTCGGCCTGGCATCGGTCACGGTCAGCGTGGACGGAACCCGGCAAGTGCACGACAGGCAGCGGGACAAGGATGGAAGCTACGACCGGGCGCTTTCTGCCATCGAGCTTCTCGAGCGGAGCGGAATGCGCGTGGGCGTTACCACCCAGGTTAACCGGGAGACGCTGCACACGCTGGAGGTACTGGCTCCCGAGCTGGAAGCGGCGGGCGCTATGGGATGGCAACTACAGCTCACCATGCCCGCAGGGCGAGCGCGGCTGCGCACGGATCTGGTCTTGGCCCCCGACGCCATGCCCGAATTGCACGGGATAGCTCGAAGACTCATTGCGCGCCGCGGCCTGCGCCCGGTTCTCACCGAC
Source organism: uncultured Sandaracinaceae bacterium (assembly GCA_964450715.1). Taxonomy (GTDB): domain Bacteria; phylum Myxococcota_A; class Polyangia; order Polyangiales; family JAFGIB01; genus CAYVFC01. The sequence continues at coordinate 40,410 of CAYVFC010000016.1, forward strand.
AACATCGGCTACTTCACTTCGGACGAGCCCCTCCTGCGGACCCCGGGCAGGCAAGCCGAAAGGTGCTGGCTCGGTTGCTTCGCAGGGCTTCGCAACCTCGGCATCCTCAGCGACGGCTCGGTCAAGGGTTGCCTGGCGCTTCCCGATTCGATGATCGAGGGCAACGTGCGCGAGCGATCTCTCGCCTCCATCTGGAACGACCCCGGCTGCTTCGCCTACAGTCGTTCCTTTCGCCCCGAAACCCTGGGCGGAGCCTGCGCCGAGTGCGCCTTCGCAAGACTGTGTCGCGGCGGTTGCACCGCATTCGCCCTGGCTGTTCACTCGCAACCCGGGGTAAGCACCCATTGCTTCCGATTGCACGGCGTCTGCTGAGACAACTGCAATAATCAGCCACGGGCCCGTAGCTGGCGGAAGCGTCGCATTACCGACGACCGAGCGGGAGGCGGACCGGTGCCGACGGGTTCGGGCAGGTCGTTGTGAGAGCAAGCCAGCCGGAAAACAGGCTCAGCGTAGTGCGGTGTAGCGCGGCGTGGCGCGGCGTGGCGTGGCGCGAGCGACGAGGCGAGATCTCGCCGAACGCGGCGTTAGCTTTCGCCCAGCGCGGAACAGATTCTCTGCGCTTCTGCGGTCATCTCGGTCAGAATCTCGCGGACCGGTTTGACCTCGTGGATGAGGCCGATTGCCTGCGAGCAGGAGATGCTCCCCTTGTTGATGTCGCCGGTCTCGTACATCTCCCGAGCGGCCTCGCCCGAGACGTAGGGATAGATCTCACCGATGTCGCCGCCCTTGCCGGCCGCCTCGAGCTCTTGCACCTTCTTGGAGGGCGGGTTGAGCCAGACCCGGTGGGGAAAGTTGACCGGGCGCATGATGATATCGGTGTCCAGCTCGGTGGCTTCGAGCAGGGCCTTCTTGAGGTTGTCGTGGATGGGGCACTCCTCGGAGAGCATGATTCGGGTTCCCACGATGACCCCCGAGGCCCCGAGGGCAAATGCGGCAGCCATCGACCGGCCGTCGACGATGCCGCCGCCACCGATCACGGGAATATCGAGCGCGTCGACCGCAGACGGAATCAGCACGATCGTGCCGATGTTGAGGTTGCCGGTCGCGCCGCCGTTTTCGTAGCCGACAACGGTGACCGCGTCGGCCCCCATCTTCTCGGCTTTCCTCGCGTAGCGGACGCCGACGCACTTGTGGAGCCAGACCATGCCGAGCTCTTTGATGCGGGCGATCAGGTCCGCGGGGGGAGAGAAACCGGAGGTTTCGACGATCCTGACGCCCTCTTCGGCCATGATCTCCAGGTAGCGCAGGTTGTCCAGCTTACGCATCATGGGAAAGAGGTTGATGTTGACTCCAAAGGGTTTCCGGGTGCCGCCCTTGACCGCTTTCAGATCGTTGCGGAACTCGCCTTCGTCCTGGTAGATCGCCGAAGCGATGAGCCCGAGGGCCCCTGCCTCCGAGATGGCCGTCACAAAAGGGGCTTTCGAGATGTCCATCATGGTCCCCCCGATGATGGGGAGCTCGATCCCGAGAAGGCTGGTTAGCTTGGAGCTGAGCACGCGTACCTCCGGCTAGCTGGCGTATGGGGGCTGCACCGCGCGGGGCGGCCTCCGATCTGGGTTATCGCGCAAAACCAAGGGCCAGTCAAAGCGCTCCGGCGCGCAAAAGGGGCCATCCCGGACCGCGTTTCCCGAGCACCTACCGCCCCTTCGTTCCCGCGATTCGCCGTCATCGCCGGAGACGAGATGGCCGGCTTTTCGGGCGTCTGCCGGTGAAATGGTCGCGGTCAGCCGGGCCTACCTGTCGACGCCCACGCTGGTGGGCTATACAGTAGCCTCCGGGTCAAGACCTCCCGCGGCGTCCTTACAGCCAGGGTGCAAAACGGCGGAGGGGTTATTGGCGGGCGGGGTTAATAGCGGTACCTAGAGCGCCGAACGGGTTGAAAACGCCATGATTTAGCGGTCTATCCTCGCGAACTTAAAGACGTTTTATAATTGTTGGCACTCCCTTGTGGAGAGAGCCGGCCAACGCGAACGGCTACCGATTCCTGTCGATCATCGTCCACAACACCAGGGTGAGCGCGGTGCCTACCACCGCCACCGCGACCAGCAGGACGAAGATCGGCGTCAGTGCCTGGTCGTACCGCTCGTACATCCAGCCGATAATCTGCTCCTGAAAAATGGGACCGATGGATCCTGTGCCGTTGATGATCCCCGCCGCGGCCAGCGCGCCTCGCTTTGATCCGACGTCGATGGCGGCCACTCCGGACAAGAGCGAATCCGGGCCGTAGAGCATGAAGCCGGTCAGGCCCATGCAGAGCGTGAAAGCGAACAGGCTGGAGGCGCCGAACGCGACCATACCGCCGAAAGCCAGCGTCATGACGACCAGCATGGCAAAGCAGAGAAACGCTCTTCTGCCCCTGAACAGCCTATCGCTGGCAAAACCGGCAAAGATCACACCGGTAAAACCCGAGATGTCGAACACGGTCGATAGATAACCGGCCTGATCGCCCTGCAGCTCGAAGTTACCGGCCAGGAAATAGGGCGTCCAGCTCCAGAGCGCGTAACGCAGAAACTTGATGGTGAAGTAGATGACGCCTATCAGCACGATGGCGGCCACCACCTCGCGGCTCCAGTTCAGGCCTTTATCGTTTTCACCGTCGGCCGTGCCGTCAGGATCGGCGCCGTCGTCGTCGTCCTGGTCCTGCAGCTCGGGAAGACCGACGTCCGCGGGGCGACCCGGGTGCAACAACAGCACCGCGAACCAGACGCAGAGCAGCACCAGCGAAGCGCCGAAAAACGACCAGCGCCACCCGGCCAGGCCTAGCAGATAGGCGGCAAAGGAGGTGGCCAGCACCGAGCCCAGCTGGTAGCAGGTGGACCAGACGCCCAGGATCGAACCGCGCTGCCTGCGCTTGAACCAGAAGGCCAACGAGCCGATACAACCCGGCCAACCCGTACCCTGGGCCAAGCCGTTGAGCGCCAGAAAAAGCGCCACGGTCCATACACCGTTGGAGATGCCGAACACGACATTGCACCCGAGCGAGATGCCCATGCCCACCAGCAGCAGCATTTTGGAGCCGAGCCGGTTGCCGAAGTAGCTGCTCGAGTACTGTCCGACCATGTAAGCCGCCAGATAGGCGGTACCCAGGTGGGCCAGATCGACGGCATTCAGATCAAATGCCAGCGACAGATCGCGTTTGACGACGTAAAACGCCTTTCGGCAGAAGTAGTAGCCGGCGTAGGCCAGCCAGGTAGCGGTGAAGATCTTGATCTGCCATGGGCGGTATTCGCTGTCTGCACTCCCGGTATTTGTGTTTGCCATCCGGCGCGGTATTCAACAGCACTCTTTCTTTTAAGTAAACGTCGAGAGCGCCTTTCCTTCAGCGATCACCGTGGCACAGACGAATACGATTCCATCTCCGTTCGAATCCTCCCTGACCCACCAACGCCGGTATTCTCATCCGGAAGCGCGATCGAGCCGCCCCAGGAAACGATCGCTGGCTGTGCGAGGCCGTAGTGCTCGAGCACCCGTTCCGAAGCGCCGCCGCCCAGGATATGCACCGGCAGCTCCTATTCGGCGATCTCTCCGAGGTCGGTGATGCCCGACTCGACCTCAACCGCCGCCAGCAGGTATTTCGGATCGGGCCCCTGAGCGCTCATTGGTAATCCTTCCGCCGGTCTCCGAAAGCCCAGGGATTAGGCCCCGGGCGCCAGTAGGTTGTCCCGAGCGAACACTGCGCGGCCACAACGTACGCCCTAGGGTTAGAAGTAGTTGTTTTCCCTACACACCGTCCGCGTGGCGCCCCTCTGCCGGTGCGCCCTGGCGAAAGCGAGCGACACGGGGAGGTCTGTAACAAAGGGAGGTCGAGCGTGTTGCAGAAGCAAGATCGGTACTTTCCGGGTTCGTTCCGATTTCGGCCCACGAAGACGCTGTTGGCGGTCGCCGTTCTCTCCATGACCGCGTGCGACGACAGAGCGCGGTTTGAGGGAAGCTCCACGCAAAACGACGGCTCTTATTTCGTCGGCGGGGCCGGCGGGACGGGCGGAGCTGCCGGCTGGGTTCAGCCCGAGGCCGGTTCCGGTGCGCCGGCGGCCGGCACCGGGGGTTCGCCTGCCGTCTCGACGGATTCAACAATCGGCTCGACCGCGCCTCCGTCTGACTCGGGCGGAACGGGCGGTCTTGTCGAAGGCGGGATCGGAGGAGCCGGCGGGGAGATTGTCGCCGGGGGAACCGGGGGAGCCGCCGGAGCCGGCGACCTGGCCGGAACCGGAGGAAGCAGCGGCAATAGCGGAGCCGGCGGGATTGGAGGAGCCGGCGGGACCGGAGGAACCGGCAGCACTCACGGAACCTGCTGCGCGGATGGTGACTGCCTGTGCCGCGGCTCCGATCCGACGGAGCTTACGGCCGCCAACGGACCGTACCAGACCGCGTCGTACACCATCCTGGCCGGAACGGTCTTCTATCCGACCGACGCCGAGCCGCCTTTCGCCGGGGTTGCGGTCTGCGGCGGCTACATGAACTTCGGTCCCGAAATGGCGGGCTGGGGTACCTTCTACGCCTCTCACGGCATCGTGACGGTGATCACCAGCACCTTACCTACCGACACCCCGCCGATACGCGCCGACAAGTTGCTGGCAGCGATAGCGGAGTTAAAGGGGGAGAACACCAAGGCTGGCAGCCCGCTCGAGGGCAAGCTGAGCGATCGCTTCGGAACCTCCGGATACTCGATGGGCGGCGGGGGCACCACCATCGCCTCGGGCGACGATCCGTCGCTCAGCACTTCGATAGGTCTGGCAGCCTGGCAACCGGAAGGGCGCGGCGTGCAGGTCCCCACCCTGCTGCTCTGCGGTTCCGCCGATACCACCGCGCCCTGCAGCTACTCCACCGGAGCGTACAGCGAAATTCCCTCCTCCACACCCAAGCTCCTGCTCGCTATTCAGGGTGGAAGCCACCTCACCGGCTGGTTCAATCCCACCACCGGCGCGGGCCTGGGGACGTCCGGCAAGTACGCGCTGGCCTTCCAGAAAGTATTTTTGGAGGGAGACGAGCGGTGGAAACCGCTGCTGCTGGTCGAGCCCGCAGACGCCACCGACTGGCGTACCAATATCCAATAGCTACCCGCGAACATTGCTCCCGCCGCTATGGGTGGCGATCACGGCCCGGCGTCTATCGCCACCCATAGCGGCGGGTTGACCGGCGAGGAACTCGGCTTTGCATAGGGAATCGAATTAGGCCGCAAGATCCGGAACCCGGATCACGCCATCTGAGCGCTACAAAAGCCGCACCGGATCCCGGTACATTTCGCAGAATACATCTATAAGGCACCCTTCTCCGAGACGTTCTTTATGTATCCCATGACGATCTCTTCTTCGCATTCGCACCGGCCAGACCAGGCGACGTCAAAACCTTCGAATCTACGGCGGTTCTCCGCTGCCATGGTCGTGGCCCAATGCTGGTCGACTCGATACCGATGGATCGGTACTAAATGTCCCTCCCTCTGACGACAGCGGTACGCTTCTCGCCTCGTCTACCCATTTCACCGCACGCACGATCGTACCCTTGCCCACTAACGAGAAGATTTCCATCTCGCTCATCATCCGACTGACCCCGCCCAAACCTCCGCCCAGGCTGCCAGTGGTCGAGTAGCCATCCCGCATGGCTAGCTCGATATTCGCTATTCCCGGACCCCGGTCGACGGCCTCTACTTCTACGCCCTTGTTTCCGTCGTCCCGGGTGACGATTCTCATGGTGATTTCGCCTCTTCCGGCGTGATCCAGGATGTTCTGTGCTAGCTCCGAGATGCTCGTTATTATGCTGAGCTTCTTGTTTTTGCCGAGCCCCACCCTGTCAGCCATCTTACCAACCTTAACCCGAGCCGACGAAATATCGGCCTCGTGGGCGATCGGGATGGTAATGCGGGCCGGGGCCAATATATCTCTCCTTTGGCTCGCCTTTTCGATTCGAGCCAACAGTCCCGAAAAACCTCCGTACTCGACGGTCCTTCCTGCGCTGGCAATGCTTCCGTCAGCATTATACTCGAAAATCTCGCCGACTGCTCGGCCCGCGCCAGACCGTCCTAACTGCGCGAAAACACGCCGCTTCTACCACCGAGCCATATTGGCCCCCTGCATGCGTGGGGGTCTACTCTGGAAACAGTTCCCATAGTTTTCGCGTCTTCTCATCTATACCCACCGGATGCCCTGCCGCGTTCAAGGCGCAATGCTTCGTAAAACCTTTGCAGACAAGCACTCCCGATTCTTTGTGGGTGATTAGATAGTCAAACTGTAACTTCACCCTTTCCATCTTCGCCGGTCGCGTATGTATCCAAAAAGGCTCATCATAACGAAGCGGCGCATAGTAAGACACCCCGATCTCAATAATCGGATAGACATACCCGCTCTGTTCGATTTCCCGATACGGATATCCCGTATCCCTCATCAGCGAGGCTCGTCCTACTTCAAAGTAAACCAAGTAATTCGAATGGTAGACGACTCCCGACCGATCGGTGTCTTTATATAGCGTCCGATTGCCGCAGCGATGCCACACCGCTCCGCCGTTTTTGTCGCGTACGAAACACCCTTGTTCTCTAAACGGCTCCGGAATAAACGCCTCGGGCTTCATCTCATTAGACTCCCCTAAATACTATGCAGCAATTCGTTCCACCAAAGCCGAAGGCATTGGAAAGCATAATTTCGTAGTCGTACGAACGCGCTTCATTCGGCACTACATCCATGTCTCTCATTTCCGGATCGGGAATGTAATTGATCGTCGGCAATAAGATCCCGTTTAGCATGGCCTCTATTGAAAGCGCCGCTTCGATTGCGGCTGCCGCGCCGAGCGTATGCCCTATCTGCGATTTTGTTGACGAAATAGGAATGGCTCGCATTCTTTCGCCGAACACCTTCCGAAGACAATCTATTTCGATTCGGTCCCCCGTCGGAGTCGACGTGCCGTGAGCATTTATATATTGTATATCCTGCGGCTGCAGTTCCGCGTCTTCGATAGCTTCGGAAATAGCCCTGGTCACCGTTTCCGGGTGGGGTCGGGTGAAATGGTGCGCATCAGACGTCCAACCCACGCCGCATACTTCAGCGATGGCTCGCAACCCATGCGCCTTTACTATTTCCTGGGCCCCCAAAACCAACACGGCGCAGCCTTCCGAAAGCACCATCCCTTTTCTATCGACACTAAACGGCCTTGACGCCGTCTTGGGATCTCCAAACGCTCGATCCTCGGGGACCACTTTGATGGTGGCGTTCATGTTGGCAAAACCGTGGATGATTTCTGGAATGAGACAGGTGTCCACGCCCCCTACCAATGCAAAATCGCAATCACCGTCGCGTATCATACGCGCGCCGATTCCAATGGCGTGATTACCCGAGGCGCAGGCGCCTTGTGGAGAGAATATCGGTCCTGTGAATCCAAACCTCATCGACGCTTTGCCTGACGGTATATTGGCGCACAAATTGGGCAACAAAAACGGGCTTATCCGTAGCGGACCCTTTTCCAATAAGGTCTTCATTGCCACCCGATACGCATCGCTTCCATTCAACGCCGACCCTATCAAGCAAGCGATTCGCCCGCTGGTCGCCTCTTCTATCCTCAAACCTGACCGGTTCAACGCCTCCTCACAAACAGCCATCGTCAATAGGACAAAACCGGCGTTCCAGTTATAGACCTCCTTCCGGTCTATATAGGAAAGCGATAGCGGATCCCAGTCAGGAATTTCGCCCACGACATCGCTCAAACAATCTACCTTGCAGCGCGATAGTTTTCGAAACCCCGAATCTCCCTGAACGGCCCGCGAATAGCTTTTGTCGAAACTGAAACCTAGCGGCGTAGCCGCACCATAACCGAGGACCATTACGCGTCTGTTCTGAGGCGGTTTCATATTCGATTAGTATTTTCGGCCTAACCCGCGCGCCGGAAGATTATGCAGGAGTTGCATCCCCCGAATCCAAACGAATTCTTTAAAACCGTCCTTTGTTCTATCCTTCGCCTTCGATCCGGCACGCAATCGAGATCGAGGTCCGGGTCCGGTTTGTAGTTGATAGTTGGCGGTAAAACGTCTTCGAGCATGCCTTTTACCGCAAATATCGATTCGATCGCGCTCGATGCACCCATCGCGTGCCCGATAAGAGATTTGTTAGCCGATACCGGAGGTATCCGCGACCCGAATACGTTCTTTAGGGCTTCGTATTCGACTTGGTCCCCTACTTTGGTCGAAGCCGCGTGAGCGTTGATAGCATCGACGCCGTCAGGCTCGAGGTCGGCGTCTTCAATCGCCTCGGCGATACACCGGGTCACGGTAGGCAGATGCGGGACAACCACGTGATGAGCGTCCGCGGTCATGCTGAATCCAGCTATTTCAATTTCGTACGGAATACCATGAGCTCGTGCGAATTGTCGCGTAGCAATAATTATCGCGCCCGCGCCTTCCGATAAAACGAATCCCCTTCGGTCGATCGAAAAGGGACTGCTCGCCTCTTGGGGTGGCCGCGGTTTTCCGTCTTTTTGATGATGCAGGCAGTTCATGGTGTAAAAGCCCGCTACCAACGCCTCGATCAAGGGAAAATCCACCGCTCCGCATATCGCCACTTCCGCCCGCCCCAAAGCCAGCAACATCGCTCCCGTAATCATCGAGGTCGCTCCGGTGGCGCAAGCGGTAATGGTCGACGTTATCGGGCCGGTCGCTTTGGCGAAAATCGCGACCTGTCCCCCTACCATGTTTATGCACGCGTTCGGATTTACATACGGCAGAGGCAGCCTCTTTTCCCGCACCAAACGCCTATCCGCCTTAATAAGCGCGTCCATTCCTCCGATGGCTGAGCTCATGGTAACCGCGGTTCGGGGCGACAAGGCCCGGTCGATTTCGATACCGCTGTTCTTCAACGCTCGGTGCACGACTAGCAATGCATGTTTGAATATCGGAGAGGACCAATGCGCCATTTCTCTCGGTTTGAGAAAGTCGTAACCCCCTGTATCGATCTCCTCGACCTCTCCCGCCGCGAAGACGGGTAACTCTACAGTCGGTTGAAATCGCGTCAAAACGCGAATGCCGCTCTTTCCCTCTTTGGCGCGATCCCACTGCGATTGAAACTCCGTACCTAGAGGCGATACCGCATCATACCCTATAATAACCGCTGTTCGGTCGTTCGAGGCCACCCAGATCACCACGGAATGAAGCGATACAGCTTGGCGAACATCTCGTAGACTTCGACCCAGTTCTGCAAATCCTCGGACGATTTCAGGTGAGCGCGCTTGTTAACCATGATCCAACTCATGTGCGCAGCGCCGTCTTTACAAGTAACGCAATCTCGGGTTTCGGATGTGCAACAACGGTGCATGGTCTTTAAGTCTGAGGCCCAACGTCGAAAACGTATCAATCGCCTCACCGGCGGCTCGCGTTTATCCATCGTTTCCGTGACCGAAGGGCATTCCGTCCAGCCAAATTGACGACCGCACATCCGTCCCGTGGCGAGAACGCGGTGATAATACTTGGAAGAAATGACCGTATCCGGATAGGCGTCCAGCATGGCGTCCATTTCCACCCTTATCGCCTCTAGTTTCTCCTCGGTCCAAAAAAACTCATCCATGGCTTCGTCGTTCGACAGAAGCTGCATGTGGACTTTGACGCCCGTGTCTCTTATCCGTCTAATAATCCGCTCGGTCTTCCCGATCTGTCTCGGCGTAATCGTATATAGATAATACGTATAAGGGTCGCCTTGATAGTTGGCGCTCGAAATAGAGAACGTGTCCCTGCCTCGCAATTTCTTTTCGTCCTCTTCATCACCCCAGAGCGATATTCCCACCATCATATCCGGAAAGCGATCGCGAGGTACTTTTATCAAGCCATTAGTCGCGCAAAAAGTCGGCAACCGCCTGTAAAACGCTTCAACGCGATCTAAGCAAAGCGTCGGTTCGCCCCCGATTAGAATCGCCAGGTTCACGCCCCTGGCTTCTTCTTCTTCTATGAACCCCTCCCAACGGCCAACATCGTTCTCTTCACCCGCGACATTGTGCTCGTTAGACGAAAAGAAAAAGCAGCCTTTGCAGCGCAGATTGCAGCGATTAGTGACGTCGTAGATAGAGCTTCTGATATTGAGTTGTGAAATCGCCTTGTATCTTCTAACCCAATCGGTGTCGAGCAACGAACTTACGGTTTTCATATACTTTTCTCTGAGAACGGTATTGCTTCTGAACGTTTCGGCCTCGGCGGGGCAACCGTCCTATCACTCAGGTTTTCTCCCTTCTCGTACCCCATGACCCAAACCGCTAGATAAGTATCTACGTAGTCTAGCCACGCCTTAAAGGTATCGGGGTCGATCGCGTGACGAAATAACCGCGCGGTAACCACGGCGCTTCCCGCCGCGTAGTGTCGGCATTGCGCGCAATCCGTATCCGGCACACAACACGCAGCGCTTCGGTCCCAGCTCAAGTCTGCTCGATACTGGCGGAACGAACGCCCTAGGCCGATTTCCCGAGACGGATTTCTTCTCGGATAGGAACATTCAAATAGATCGTGCAGTCCGCGCTCGCCCGTATGAGCCACTGCGTTATATGAGGAAAACAGGATCGAATCGGGATACCGCGCGAGTAATTTCAGCATGATTCGGCGCACACGCGTCAACGATTCTTCCGTGTGCGCGAGCACACCGTCGTATCCGACCGGCGGCGAAAAGACGTTGAAGGTAGCTTTTAGATTCGCTTGAGCCAAGGCGTCAACTACGGTATGCGCTTCCTCGATGTTAGACCTGGTAAAAGTATATACGAACACGGCGCGAGGGTCGCCTTTATAATTGGCAATTTGCTTTTGTAGAAGACTTTTGGCCTTTCGATATCTTTCACTGGTACGATCGTCTCCCCATACCGAGATGTGGATTCTATATCCTATCGAATCGGGAATCTTTCTAACGCCGTTGGTCGCAATGGCGCCTAGCGGGATCTCGTCAAAGCAGGCCTGACAGATATCCGGGACCAAAGAAGGTTCGGCACCGGCGAGTACCGCATAGGTAATGCCGCGCTGCTTTTCCGCCGCTAATAACTGACGCCATCTCTCCGCATTCGGCTCGTTCTGCGCAAACTGTTTCTCTCCTTCGTAATAGTAGCAGCCGTCGCAACGGAGGTTGCAGCGATTAGTCAGGTCGTAGGTGGACTCACGCAAGAAAAAATAGCGGCGCACGCTATTCCATCGCGATCGGATATTCGGTTCCTTTAGCAGATCGGAAAATCGCCAGGCTTCCCGGCTGGGCTCTTCCTTTCCGCTTAGCGAGGCTGTTCGGCTAAGTCTCATCCCTGATGCGCACTATTGTTCGATACACAGCATTTACGCCGGCGGTAGTGCCGTTATCGGCCCCAATATCTATCCGCTCTTCTTTTCGATATAATCTGCGATTAGACTAATCGTCGTGAGCTTCGGATAGTCGTCTTCGTCGATACGAACGTTATACTCATCCTGCAGAATAAGCGCGATCGTAGCCAGGTCCATGCTGTCAATTCCCAGCTCATCGACCAGATGGAGATCCGGATCGAATGTCTCGGCGGTCACGTCCTCTAGTTTGAGCTCGTCAATGATGATCTCTGCAATATGGAGAATCACTTCGTCTTGGCTGATTCTATCGAGCATAACGGTCGTCTCCCAGTATGATAAAAGCCGCGCGAAAGCCCCGACCGGGCTCGGATTGGAACGGATCCTAGCTCGACTATTTTTCGGCGCAAAGAAATTAAAAGGCAAGAGGATTCGGGAGTCTGAAGGCGGCAACCAGAGGATTAATTGCTGATATTTCGCCCATTTTCCGCCGGTCGAGGGCCGCTTCTTCGCCTCGGTCGAAAAGCGGTGCGATTTTGAAAAGCAGCGACGCAACGGATGGGGTCGCCCCGTCCGAAGGACGACGGGAGGGGTTTTAGGGCTCAAACCCCGTAGAACTCACTCCGCCGCACGCGCCGCGCCGCTGCCGTATCTACGGGCGCAACCGCATTACACGGCATGTCCGAGAACAGCTCAGGGGAAGCGGCACTGGTCGTAGCAGTCCGGGTCCTCGCAGTCCGGACGGCCGTCGCCGTCGTTGTCCCAGCCGTCCTGGCAGTCGGTCTCCTGACGAGACGGGGGATTCGGTGACGAGTTACTCTCGCTGATATTGAGGTTGTAGCCGCCGGCACTGTACCAACCGTCCACCACGATTATCACGCCGTCGCCTTCGTACAACCAGACCGTTACCGACGATTGAAGCACGTCGTTCGCGTCGTCATTGCATGCACCCGGGATCTCCAGCGGGGCGCACTCCGGCGTGGCCCACCATAGATAGAGCAATGTGTCGTATACGGAACCGAACGTGTCGAAGGTAAAGTATCCGTCGAACGGCGCGGTCCACCAGAAGATCGCTTCGGGCGCTTCTTCTCCGCCGCAACTGCCGCTGTAGCGGCCCCAGTTCCCGTATGAAGTGGAACCGCGTGCGACGCCGCGGCCCAGAGATTCGCCCAAGTACTCGGCTCCACAATAGGGCTGGACAGGCGGTTCAGGCGGGAGCCGGTCATAGCACCAATCGGATCTGAAGCACTCGTCATCGGCGCAATCGATCCAGCCGTCGCGATCGTTGTCAATTCCGTCCCAGCAGATCTCGGCAAGCGGACTGGACTGCGACGAGATATTCAACACGAAATAGCCCGAGCTCGAACCGAATCCATCGACGAAGATGTTGATGCTCTGCCCCCGCGACAGATAGACCGATACCCTGGAATCGAGACCTTGCCAGTCATCGTTGCACGCGTCGTATAGCTCCCCGCCGTCGCACAGCGGCGCGTCCTCTTTGACGTACAGCAGCGTATCGGTCGCCGATCCCAAGGTTTGAAAGATAAAAACGCCGCTATACGGAGCGGTCCAACGATACACGGTTTCCGGTGCCCCGTGTCCGCCGCAGCTGCCCGCGAACCGGCTCGGACCCTGGTTGTAACCCTCGGCCACCGGGTTGCCGAGACTAGATCCCAACTCGATTGGATTGCACTCATCCGGCGGCGGAACGGGCGGAACGGGCGGCATCGGAGGAAACGGCGGCGGGGGGTAATAACATGAAAGATGAGAATAGCATTCGTCGTCCGCGCAATCGATACGGCCGTCGCGGTCGTTATCGATACCGTCGGTACAGATTTCGCCTTGGGAGGTTGTCGGTTGCGAGATATTCAGTACAAAATATCCCCTGTCGTAATCGCTGAATCCGTCGACCACGACGTTTATAGTCTGTCCCGCCTGCAGGCTGATCGAGACGCGGGAATCCAGCTCGTACCAGTCGTCGTTGCACGCACCCCACAGCTCCTGACCGCCGCACTGCGGCGCGTCTTGAAGGAGATAGAGCAAGGTATCGATTTCCGAGCCCCGCGTATCGAATGTAAACACGCCCTCCCTGGGTGCGGTCCAGCGAAACACGGTTTCCGGCGCCCCGTATCCACCGCAACTGCCCGAAAGCAGGCTAATGCCGTCATTGTATCCGTCGGCGGCCCATTGCCCGATGCGGGATCCCAGGTCGATGGGTTGGCAAGCGACTGGAGGATTGGGCACGGGGGGATACGGCGTGGGCGGGTACGGCGTGGGCGGGTACGGCATGGGCGGGTACGGTGTGGGGGGGTACGGCATGGGCGGGTACGGCATGGGCGGGTACGGTGTGGGGGGGAGCCCGAAACATTCGGGACTGCCCCAGCAATCGCCATCGTCGCAGTCGACAAGTCCGTCCATATCATTATCGAAGCCGTCCCAGCAGACCTCGGGAGCCTGATCGCTGGCCGTTATGGACAAGAAGAAATCACCAGTCTCCCATCCGTCGTATCCGTCAACGTAAGCGACGACAGCCTGGCCAGCCTGCAAATAGACCGTGACCGACGAGCTCAGGCCTATCCAATCATCGTTGCAGCCGCCGGCAAGCTCGGCACCATTACAAAAGGGCGTGTCCCAGCGTAGATAGAGAATCGTATCGAACGAGGCGCCAAAGGTATCGAAGGTGAAGAAACCTCCGAAAGGAGCGGTCCAGCGATAACCGAGCTCAGGAGAATCCCAGCCGCCACAGCTGCCGGATACCGCGTTGTCGGACCAATAGGTGTTGCCCGATGCGACCGATCGGCCGAGCACGCTGCCGAGATCTTGGTCCGGGCAACGCCCGCTGTCGGGCGGCGGATACGGCGTCGGCGGATACGGCGTCGGTGGGAACGGCGTTGGAGGCGTCGGCGGATACGGCGTCGGTGGGAACGGCGTTGGAGGCGTCGGTGGAAACGGCTGCGGATACGACCCGTCGCAATAGCCGGCGCGCCGACAATCGTCGTCATCGCAATCGAAAAGCCCGTCGTAGTCGTTATCGATGCCGTCCCAACAATCGTACTCCTGCTGGTAATCGGTCGCATTGATATTCAACGTATACCAACCCGCTGCGCCTTCAAAGCCGTCGACGATGACGAAGACCACCTGTCCGGCATAGAGCTCCAGCGTCACCGCCGACTGCAAGTCCTCGCCCGCGTCGTCGTTGCACGCTCCGGCCAGCTCAGCCGGGGCGCACGCCTCGTTGGCATCCCAGATATAGAGAAGTGTGTCGAAAGTCGATCCAAAGGTATCGAAGCGGAAAACCCCTTCGTAGGGCGCCGTCCAGGCGTAGGCCACGTCGTTGCTCCCATTGCCGCCGCAGCTGCCGGTAAACCTGTGCGGATGTGCATGGGTGGTGCCTGAGGCCAGCTCGTATCCCAGCTCGCTGCCCAGGTCGGCCGATACGCATTCCGGAACCGGAAACGGCAGCGGATTCGGCGACGGCGGCGGGTTTGGCGACGGATTCGGGTCCCACGGATTCGGGTCCGAAGGATTCGGATATGGCGACGGATTCGGGTCCGAAGGATTCGGCTGCGGATTCTGCCTGCCGCCGCCCAAATAGTCGCTGAGCAGGTGGGTGCGGCCACAGGCGCCCGCCAGGAACGCGCAGAGAACGGTGATAAGTACGTGTGAACGATTCACGTGGTACCTCGAAATGGTGAGTATGCCTGCCCTCGTGGTTTTCGTTGCAGATTGCGTACCAATCGCCCGACAGACGTGCAGCGATGTTTACGGCCGAAAAAACCTCCTCGAAACCGCCCCATCACGCTTTCGCATATGACATACCTGTCCCCTTGCGCCCAAAGTGTGCCAAATCGGTCAACTCAGTTGGCGTGTCTCTCATGATCGTCGGCGGCCGTAATCCCTTTTTCCGCAACGGACGACGCTTATTTACTTTCTGCGGCAACCTCCGCCGATCCGTTAGCCTGCAGCGCTTCCGGTCGCTTTCTTAACGAAAAACGTGCGAAAACCTCAATAATTCCGCGGACTCGACCCGGTCGGGAATGTCCTGGTTACGGGCCGGTCTGGGCGCGATACCCGCTTTCCCGTATCAGCTGCCCGTTCTTACCACCAGGCCACCGTGCCGGCGGATCGTCGCGCAGGTCCCACAGGACCTGACCGTTATCGTCCTCGGCAAAGAGATAGCTACGGGCCGCATCGTTGCTCACCACCAGGGGCGGCGAAAGCGACGGCGGCGAAGGGCAAGCAGCGAAAGCAGTACGAGCGGCAGAAGCGCCGGCGACGAGCTGGTGCTCTTTACCGAGCAACCACAGCCGCCGCTATCGAATGCATCGGACCCGGTCTGGCGGCAATCGCTGTCCGACTGTTCGCTGCAGCCGCTCGCGCAGCAGCCGTCATCGTCGATGCATTGGGTCACCGGCTCCGAGAAGCATTCGACGTCGCAGGAATCGGCGCTGCCGGTCTTGGCGTTATCGGTGCAGGGATCGCCGTCGTAGCATTCGGTCGGGCAACTGGACGGCGGGTCGCAGGTTTCTCCGGGCTCCACCACCGAGTTGCCGCAGGTCGCCGAGCAGTCGTCGTCGGTCGCCCCGGTGCAGCCCGGAGCGCAGCAGCCGTCGCCGTCCTGGCAAGAGGTCACCGCGGTATTGCTGCAGGCCGCGCTACAGCCAGCGGCGCTGCCGGTAAGCCGGTCCACGGTGCAGGTATTGCCGTCGTCGCAATCGGTCGGACAGCTGTCCGGCGGGTCGCAGGTCTCCCCGGTATCGATCACGTCGTCGCCGCAGGTCGCCGAGCAGTCGTCGTCGGTTGCCGCGGTGCAGCCCGGCGCGCAGCAGCCGTCGCCGTCGGCGCAATCGGTGATGCTCTGGTGGCCGCAAGCGGCGCTGCACACCTCGGCCGAGCCGGTGAGCGCATCGATGGTACAGGCGTTGTCGTCGTCGCAATCGGTCGGACAGCTGTCCGGCGGGTCGCAGGTCTCGCCAGGCTCCACCGCCTCGTTGCCGCAGGTCTGCGAGCAGTCTTCGTCCACGGCGGCATCGCACCCGGCCGGGCAGCAGCCGTCGCCGTTCCTACAGGTCGCGATCGGGTCGTTCGAACAGGCCGCGTTACAGTTGGCGGCCGAGCCGGTGAGCGTATCCGAGGTGCAAGCGTTGCCGTCGTTGCAGTCGGTAATGCAGCTGTCCGGCGGGTCGCAGCTTTCGCCCGGCTCCAGCGCCTGATTCCCGCAGGTCGGCGAGCAATCGTCGTCCACGGCGGCATTGCATCCGGCCGGACAGCAGCCATCGCCGTCGGCGCAGGAGACGATGCTCTCGTACGCACAGTCGGCGTTGCAGTTGGCAGCGCTGCCGGTGAGCTGGTCGATGGTGCAGCCATTGCCGTCGCTACACACCACGACGCAGCTGTCCGGCGGATCGCAGCTCTCCCCCGGCTCCAGCGTCTCGTTGCCGCAGGTCTGCGAGCAGTCGTCGTCCACCGTCGCGTTGCAACCGGCCGGGCAACAGCCGTCGCCGTGCGCGCAGGAGACGATTGCGTCGTGGGCACAGGCTGCGTTGCAATTGGCAGCGCTGCCGGTGAGGGTGTCGATGGTGCAGACGTTGCCGTCGCTGCAACCGGTTACACAGCTGGCAGAGGGATCGCAGGTCTCGCCCGGCTCCACCAACGAGTTGCCGCAAGACGGCGAGCAGTCGTCATCCACCGTTGCATTGCATCCTGCCGGGCAGCAGCCGTCGCCGTGAACGCAGGAGACGATGGGCTCGTGAGTACAGGCCGAATTGCAGTTGGCAGCGCTGCCGGTCAACGCGTCGATGGTGCAGGCGTTGCCGTCGCTGCAGCTGGTCAGGCAGATCGCCGGCGGATCGCAGGTCTCGCCCGGTTCCACGGTTTCATTCCCGCAGGTCGGCGAGCAGTCGTCGTCGACGATCGCGTCGCAGCCGGCCGGACAGCAGCTGTCACCGTGCGCGCAGGAGACGATTGCGTCATGGGTACAGGCCGCGTTGCAGTTGGCGCCGCTGCCCGTCAGCGTGTCAATGGTACAGGCGTTACCGTCGCTGCAGGCGGTCAGGCAGGTGGATCTCGGATCGCAGGTCTCACCCGGCTCCACCACCTCGTTGCCGCAGGTCGGCGAGCAGTCGTCGTCCGTCGCCGCGTCG
Organism: uncultured Sandaracinaceae bacterium; assembly: GCA_964450715.1. Taxonomy (GTDB): domain Bacteria; phylum Myxococcota_A; class Polyangia; order Polyangiales; family JAFGIB01; genus CAYVFC01. The sequence continues at coordinate 57,861 of CAYVFC010000016.1, forward strand.
CAGCCTACCGGGCAGCAGCCGTCGCCGTCGCTGCAGGCGCTGATGGGATAGTGCGTGCAAGCCGCGCTGCAATTGGCCGCGCTGCCGGTGAGCTGGTCGATGGTGCAGGCGTTGCCGTCGTTGCAGTCCGCCGGGCAACCGGAGGGCGGGTCGCAGCTCTCGCCCGACTCCACCACGCCGTTGCCGCAGGACGGCGAGCAGTCGTCGTCGGTGACGGCTTCGCAGCCGCCCGGGCAGCAGCCGTCGCCATCAGCGCAGGAGACGATGACCTCGTGCGTGCAGGCCGCGTTGCAGTTGGCCGCGCTGCCGGTGAGCTGGTCGATGGTGCAGGCGTTGCCGTCGCCACAGCTGGTGAGGCAACTCGTGCTCGGATCGCACGTCTCGCCCGGCTCCACCACCGAGTTGCCGCAGGTCGCCGAGCAGTCGTCGTCCACCGCGGCGTTGCAGCCTACCGGGCAGCAGCCGTCGCCGTCGCCGCAGGAGACGATCGGTTCATGGGCGCATACAGCGTTGCAGTTGGCCGCGCTGCCGGTGAGCTGGTCGATGGTGCAGGCGTTGCCGTCGCTACAGCTGGTCGGGCAACTGCTGGACGGGTCGCAGGTCTCGCCAGGCTCCACCACCGCGTTGCCGCAGGTCGGTGAACAATCATCGTCCACCACGGCGTTGCACCCGGCCGGGCAACAACCGTCGCCGTGCGCACAGGAGACGATCGGTTCGTGGGCGCATACCGCGTTGCAATTGGCCGCGCTGCCGTTCGGCGTATCGATGGTGCACGCGTTGCCGTCGTTGCAGTTAGTCACGCAGCTCTCGGGCGGGT
>CAYVFC010000016.1:58777-85966 GCA_964450715.1 uncultured Sandaracinaceae bacterium
ACGCGTTGCCGTCGCTGCAGCTGGTCACGCAGCTCTCCGGAGGGTCGCAGGTCTCGCCAGGCTCCACCACCTCGTTGCCGCACGACGCCGAGCAGTCGTCGTCCGTCACCGCATCGCAGCCGGCCGGACAGCAGCCGTCGCCGTCACTGCAGGAGACGATGGCCTCGTGCGTGCAGGCCGCGTTGCAGTTGGCAGCGCTGCCGGTCAGCTGGTCGATGGTGCACGCGTTGCCGTCGCTGCAGCTGGTCACGCAGCTCTCCGGAGGGTCGCAGGTCTCTCCCGCCTCCACCACCTCGTTGCCGCAGCTCGGCGAGCAGTCGTCGTCCACGGTCTGGTTGCATCCTGCCGGGCAGCAGCCGTCGCCGTGCACGCAGGAGACGATTGCCTCATGAGTACAGGCCGCGTTGCAGTTGGCAGCGCTACCGGTCAGCTGGTCGATGGTGCAGGCGTTGCCGTCGCTACAATTGGTCACGCAGCTCTCCGGCGGGTCGCAGGTCTCGCCCGGTTCCACCACCGAGTTGCCGCACGACGCCGAACAGTCGTCGTCGACCAGGGCATCGCACCCTGCCGGGCAGCAGCCGTCGCCGTCCGCGCAAGAGACGACGACCTCGTAGGAACAGGCCGCGTTGCAGTTGGCGGCGCTGCCGGTGAGCTGGTCGATGGTGCAGCTGTTGCCGTCATTACAGGCGGTGGGACAGACACCTGGCGGGTCGCAGGTCTCGCCCGGTTCCACCACCGAGTTGCCGCACGACGCCGAACAATCGTCGTCGACCAGGGCATTGCAGCCGGCAGGGCAACAGCCGTCTGCGTGAGCGCAGACGACGATCGGCTCATAGGTGCAGGCCGAATTGCAGTTGGCAGCGCTGCCGGTCAGCGTGTCCGCGGTGCAGGCGTTGCCGTCATTGCAGGCGGTCGGACAGACACCGGGCGGGTCGCAGGTCTCGCCGGCCTCCACCACCGAGTTGCCGCACGACGGCGAGCAATCGTCGTCTGTATTGGCGTCGCAGCCGGCCGGGCAGCAGCCGTCCGCATCAAGGCAGGAAACGATCGGGTCGTATTCGCAAGCCGCGTTGCAGGTCTCGGGCGCACCCACCAGCGCGTCGGTAGTGCAGTCGTTGCCGTCGTTGCAGGCGGTCGGACAGCTCCCGGGCGGATCGCAGGTCTCTCCCGGTTCGACGATGTTGTTGCCGCAGGTCGCACCCGAGATCGCCACCTGTACGCTCTGCGTGCCCACCTCGACCGGGGCGCTGCGGCCGTAGGCGGCCCAGACGTCGTACAGGTACTCCCCCCGACTCATACCGATAGCGCCGGCGTTGCGCAGGATGCAGTCATCCGGGAAGCCGTTGGCAACCGCCTGGTCGAGAAGGAACTCGACGTAGTCCCGACTCGCCGTCTGGTAGTACAGAGTAGCGGTCACGGTGAGCGGCCCGACCGTACCTTCCGCTACCGGAAACGTGTACCCGGTATCGTCCCAGTGGACGAGCACGCCCGGAGCTGCCTCGGGATAGCTATACCCGACCGGACGGGTCTCGGGATCGGCTCCGCCGGTGAATCCCAGCGGCGGGATGCGGTTGTCCGAAACGATGCAGTTGTTGAGCACGAAGTGAAAGATCGGGTTACCGCTGGAGTCGACCAGGTCGCACTCGCCCGTGCCGTTGAAGTTCCACACCCCCACCTTTGTCTCATATACCTTCGCTTGCGCGTCCTTGGTCAACACCCCGCTGGCGCTGTCGTAGGCGCCGCTCTCGAACAGAAGGGCGTCGGTACCGTCTCGAACCTCCACCCCGATCCACATCCGCCTGCCTTCCGGGTAGCCGGTGGGAAGCTTGTGACCGCTCAGGTTGGTGACCCGCACCGTTACCGGCAGCGTGGCGCCTACCACGATGCTGCTCGGCGCGGCCACCTCGACCGTGGCGGTCAGGTTCTGCAGCAGGTTCAGGGTCGCGTCTCTCGTCGCGACGTAGGAGTCGGAGCGGGCGAGGTCGGGATACTCCAGGCGCAACACCTCTGGTATCCAGGCGTTGCCGCCCGCCATCTCGTGGATGGGCAGGTCCCCGGGGTGGTTGTTCTTCGCCTGATCGCAGGCGTACGCCGGATCCACCGTCGCGTCCGGCATATGGCAGTTCTGACAGGTCAGAAAATCCTCGGAGCCCTGCTGTCCGAAGTCGCTGAGCACCCACTCGCGGTAGGTCCGCTCGATGGGAAACGGGATGCCGGTGTCGACCCCGTCGTCGATGAGGTTGAGCAGCGGACTGGTCACGTTGTGGCAGTTGCCGCAGATCAACCCCTCCTCGTGATAGGACGAGTAAATCCAGGGGTGGTTCGGCTCGAAGTCACCGTCCGCCGGATAGTCGTAAGGTCCGCGGCGACACGGCTTGCCGCCGCCACCGCAGCTCTCGTCGTCGATCCAGAACTGACCGTTCTCGATGTAGAAGGGCTGCTCGCCGGGGGGCGGCGAGAGGTTGGTCATCATGCGGTGACAGAAGTGGCAGGTCAGCCCGGAAAAGTCCTTGTCGACCTCGTCTATCTTTCCCTGAAGCAGGCAGCCGTCCACGCTGCCGCCGGGCGGCTCGGAGCGGCCCTCCAGCCAGCCGGTGGGTGCGTGACAGCGCAGGCAGAAGTCGCCCACCCCGCTGAGATCGTTGTTGGCCACGTCCAGCGCGGCCCAGAAGAGTGGATCGCGGCCGGAGCTCGCCATCAGGCTTCCGGCCCAGGTGTCATAGGGCTCGATATGGTTGACCGCGTCGTAGTCGCCGTGGCAACCCGCGCAGTCGCCCGGAGGCTGCATAGGCTCGGCGAGCGGGGGCTGCGTCCCCTTGTCGGTCAAAGGCCCGGCCGCGGCCGAGGCCGCGAACAGCGTTGAAATCCCCAGTGTGATCGTCCAACCAACGGTTCGACCCATGTTCCCTCCCGGTCGGGGCGTGAAGCGCCAATTCTAGCCCGGGAGACGGCCGCGCGCACGCCCCCGCGGACGGCTTTTTTTGGGGGGCGCGCCGGCGTCCACGGCCTCCTCGCCGCGGAGCAGATACGAAATGTAGGAAAACCGGCGCGCAGGTAGGCGACAGCCATTTCCGCCCGGAGCAGTGCGAGGAACGGCGCGGCATACCGAACGGCGGATAACACGGCAGACGGAACCAGGGACGTGCGGGCCCCGGAGCACCGCTCAACCCGACCTCTCACACCGGGATGACGAGCCTGCCCTCCTGCTCCGTGACCTCCAGGACCGTGATCGGCTTGCGGGTCGGTCCGGAGACGACCTCTCCTTTATAATTAAAGGTCGATTTGTTCACGCTGCAGCAGCGGACCGCGTTCTCGCCCGGCAGCGGGTCGAGCCGACGGTGGCCGATATGGGTGCACCGGTTGACCACGGCGTGGTACTGATCGTCGTCCCCCTTGAAGACCAGTACGCGCTTGGGAGCGTTTCCGCCCTCGATGCGGATGGCGCCACCGGTCGCCGTGAGCTCCGGCGCCAGGCTGAGATTGACCTCGAGACGGCCGTCAGTATATCTCCAGCAGGCCGGATCGCCCGGAGGCTGCGTGCTACAGATGCCCAGAATTCTATTCAGGATACCCATCGTCTCGCTCCTTTGATCGATGTTACCGGTGTCGGGGTTTGGGGTGAAGAAACGACTGCGGGGCTCGTCCACCGCAACGAATAGGCAGGGGAATCCGCTGTAAAATAAGCGAGCAGGTCGTCCGACTATGCCATCGGCTGCGGGTAAGGATAGATCCGAGCGCTTTGCCTGGCAACGCGGTCGAGGCCTGCAGGGGCGCCCTTCGCCGCAATTACGGATGGAACTTCGCCGTTATCCCGTCAAACGCCAAACCAGCGCTTCAAACGGCAGGCCGCCCCGCCGAAGCCAAAAACGCACTTCGTGAAGATCACACGCCTCTCGCCTCTCTGGCCTTCTTCACAAGCGCGAGGAGCCCGCAGATGGCCCCTCTAGACCGGGAAATCATGGCGTCTTCAACCCGATCGGTGCTCTAGGCCCGCGCTTTGGGCGTCGCGCGGACGGCCGGCTCGACCCGCGACGCCGGCCGGACCTGCGCGCGAATGACGGGAAACGCGATTTCGAGATATGCTCTGGTGGCGAAGGGCCGGGAGCAATGAGAAGGTATGCGATCAGGGCGTGCGTGGTTTGCACGTTTCTCGCCCTCGTTTTCGCGGTCGCGCTGCGAATCGCGGCGTACAGCGCGAGCGAGCGGGCGGTACGTCCTTTAATAGAGGACGGCTGTGAACCGCTGCAGGTAACCGACCGGCACGGCCGGATGCTGCGGGCGGTGCCGGCGCAGTGCGAACATCGCGGACGCGGTTTGTGGGCGTCGCTCTCCGAGATTCCCACGGTGGCACGAGACGCGGTCGTGGTATCCGAAGATCGGAGGTTCGCCTTTCACCCCGGCGTCGATCCGCTGGCAATGGCGCGCGCCGCTTTCGAAAACCTGATGGCGGGGCGGGTGGTTTCGGGCGCATCGACGCTGACCATGCAGCTGATGCGGATGGTGCACCATCCGCGAGCCGAGCGCACCCTGTCGAGCAAGCTGAAAGAGGCCTGGCTCGCGCTCGGAGCCGAGTCGCGCCTGTGCAAGCAGCGCATTATCGAGGCCTATCTGAATCACGCCTATTACGGAAACGGCGCCTACGGAATGGACGAGGCGGCCCGAATTTACTTCGGCAAGCCGGCGCGCGCCCTGACCGACGGGGAGGCGACATTGCTCGCCGTACTGCCTCGCGCGCCCGGCGCGTACGACCCGGTGCGCCATCTGGACCGGGCGCTTCGGCGGCGCAGCCGGGTGCTGGAAATGCTGGTTAGTACAGGGCGTCTTTCGGAAGCGAAAAGGCGCCGGATCGAGTCCGAAACCCTTTACCCGCAAGTCGGCAACCCGCACGCGGTATTCGAAGCGCCGCACTTCGTCGACTGGGTTCTGACCACGCTTCCCGAGGCGCGGCAAAAGGCCGGCGGCCTGTTGACCACCACCCTGGATCTCGGCCTGCAGCAGCGCCTGGAACGGGCCGTGGCCGACCATCTGCATCGCGTAGCGCCCCAGGGCGTTACCCAGGCGGGTGTGGTCGTACTCGACACGGCTACCTCGGAGATACGCGCCATGGTCGGCTCGGGCCGCTACCGGTCCGGACAGATCAACATCGCGGTGCGGCGACGGCATCCGGGCTCCCTGCTCAAACCCTTCGTCTACGCCCTGGCCATCGAGAAGGGCGCCAGCCCGGCCACGGTCGCATTCGACGTGGGCGACGTAACCTCCGAATTTCAGGCCCGGGACTGGGTGGGACGCGAGGGCGGGCCGGTGCGAATGTCCGAAGCGCTGGCGGGTTCCTACAACCTGGCAGCGGTGCACGTGCTCGAGGGCGTCGGCGTCGGCGCGCTGCACGAGAGGCTGCGCAGGGCCGGCGTGGCCGAGGCGTCGCTGCCTCCGGAATCGTACGGTCTGAAGCTCGCGCTCGGTTCGGCGCGCGTACGACTGCTGGACGCAGCGGCGGGCTTCGGCTTTCTGGTTCGCGAGGGGATGGTTCGCCGGCCGCGCGCCGTACGGTCGTTGCGGTACCGCGACCGATCGCCATGGCACCCGCCAGCAGCGGACGAGGTGCGCGTGTTCTCGCCCGAGGTCAGCTGGTTGGTGATGGATATGCTCGGCGATCCGGCCGCGCGCCACCGTCGGTTTGGCCGGGGCCTGCCTCTCGAGGGAGCGGGCAGAGTAGCGGCCAAGACCGGCACCGCCTCTGGTTTGAGCGATATAACCACCGTACTGGCAAGCCGCGAATGGATCGTGGGCGCCTGGACCGGAAGGTTCGACGGCTCGCCCGCCCGGGGTACCAGCGGCATGTGGGCGGCCGCCCCGCTGGCCCGGCTGGCCATGGACATCGCGCTTGACGGCCGGGAACCAACCCTACCCGAACGTCCCCGAGGGCTGATACCGGTACGCGCCTGCGCACTGTCCGGTCAGCCCGCCGGGCCCGACTGCCCGTCCGGCATTCACACCCAGGCTCTGAAAGCGCCGAAACCCGGGAAGAGCTGCCAATGGCACAGCCGGGGGGCCGATGGAATCGAGGTCACTTTACCCGAACAGCTACAGGGCTGGATGGCAAGGGCGCGCGTGCTGCGGCCCGGGCACACCGCTGAACAGAGGTGAAATGAACGGCATCGATTATGGAACCATCCTTTCGCGCCTGAGACCATATCGTCTGGCGATCGCGGTGCTGGCCGCGGCGCTCGCCGCGCTGTCCGCCGCCGTGCCCGCCTGTCGCACCCAGGCTCCACCCCGCAAAACCGCGGCCGACCGTCCCCGGGTTGCCGAGTTCAAACCCGGCGAGGTGCTGGAGCGGGAGAATACGGCGCTACACCTCGTCTTCGATCGGATCATGGTCGGGGTCGACCAGGTGGGACCCGCGCTGGCACGACCACCGGTGCGAATCGAGCCCGAGCAACCGGTCGAGGCTCACTGGGACGACCGCAAGACGCTGGTGGTTCGCCCGCGGGATAGTTGGAAAGCCGGGGAGCGATACCGGATATCCCTGGATACCGGTCTGCTGGGCCCGTTGGAGAAACCCAGCGGTTTCACCTTCGACGTGACGCCGTTGCGGCTACGCTGGTTGACGCTTCCCGATCGAAACGCGTCTCGCAAGCCCGAGTTCGACGCCTACTTCACCCTCGAGGTGGACCCGAGACGAGCCGCCAGCGCTTGTGGGCTGGTCGACCCGACCGGCAAGCGATACCCGCTCGAGCTGGCCTGGCCCGAGGAGGAGCAGATCCCGGAAGCCGGCGTGACGAGCGTTCCGTTCACCGTGAGCGAAACCCTCGAGATGGAGACGCATTATCGACTCGACTGCCGGGACCTGTTGCCCGCCAGAGGCGGCGCTCCCTGGCGGGAGAAGCCCAAGCCGGAGACCTACCAAACCCACGGCTTGCTCCGCGTCATCGACGCCTTTCCCAAGCCGGGCGCGACCCCTCCGCCCGAGCGAGCGAGCCTCTGTTTTAACCTGTCGACTCCGGTGGACCCGGACCAGCTCAAGCGGCACGTGCGGGTGACGCCTAAGCCCGAGGGCCTGGAAAAGCGCTGGCACCATGGCAGCTGCGACGATGATTACCGCGACACCGACCGAGGTAACTCCGTGCTGCTGCCGCCGCGGACCGACTTCAAGGTGGAAATCGACGCCGGTTTGACAGATGTATTTGGACAGAAGTTGGGGAAGGGCTACAGCTACTCCTTTCGAACCGGCGACCGCATCCCCGGGCTGTGGACCGCCACCGGCACCGCCCGCGTGCTGGAGTACGGCCGCCAGGGGCACGCGGTGGGCACGCTCAACCTGCAGAGCGCGAAGCTCAGCTGCGCTCGGCTGACGCCGGCGCAGCTGGCCGCCGGTTTCGAGGATTTCACTCGCTGGGTCTTCTACCGGCCGGACGAACACGCCGGGTTGTCCGATCCCCTCATCGACCTCCCCCGACCCCCTTGGGCCTTGCTCGATTTACCGCCGCGCGAGCACCTGCTCGACGCCAAGCAGCGGCCCAACACTGCCCGTACCGTGCCGCTCGATCTGGGCGAGCGGTGCGGTCCTGAAAGCGGCGCACCGGGCATCTACGCGATGCAGATCGAACCGTTGGGCGAAACGGGACCTGTCGCGAATCGTCAGGGAGACGATCCCGCCCGCCTGCTGGCCAATGTCACCGATCTAGGCGTGGTCGCCAAGCGCGGAGAGCAGGGGGCGCTGGTCTGGGTGACGCGGCTGTCGAGCGGGGCGCTGGTACGGGGCGCCAGGGTGCGGGTGCTCGACCACCAGGGCGAGCTCATCTCCCAAGGGCGAACCGATTCGCGCGGGCTGGCGCGTTTCTCCGGGCTCGGGCGAACGGACGAGCAGAGCTGGTTCGCCGTGGTCCAGGGCGCGGATACGGCGATCGTCAGCACCGACTGGCGATGGCGCGAGGGGCTGTCTCCCTGGCAGCTTGACGTTCGGGCGAGCTACGGCGACGAGGGACTGCGGCTTTTCGTGCACACCGATCGAGGCGTTTACCGACCGGGCGAACGCGTACTGCTGCACGGGCTGGCGCGACGGATCAGCGACACCGCTCCGGCAAAGGTCCCGCGCAATCGCCAGGTCGTGCTGGATCTATCGGCCGAGGGCGAGTCGGTTTTTCACCAGGAGCTTCGGCTGAGCGATTTCGGTTCCTTTCATACCGAGATCGATCTCCCCCCGCACCTGAAACCGGGCGTTCACCGTTTGCTGGTTCGAGCAGCGGGCAAGAAAGATATCCACCAGGTACGGGTCGCGGAGTTCCGTCCGGTCACCTTCGAGCTGTTGGGAGGTCCCAAAGCCAACGAGGTGCTGGCGCCGGAAAAGGCATCGGTGCAGTTGGAGGCGCGCTATCTGTTCGGCGCCCCGGTTCCGGAAGCCGAGGTACGATGGACGGTGGAGATGGCGCCGGGGCGGGTGCGCGCGCCCGACTTCGCCGACTACAGCTTTGAGGACAGCTCGCCCGCGTTGCCGGACGAAGAACCCTGGCCCGAACCGAGTCGCGGTATCGTACAGAGGCGCGAGGTAAAGACCGATGCGCAAGGTCGCACCGGTCTGAGCGTCGATACCCGGGCCACGCGCGGCCCGACGCGCTACCAGTTCACCGCCGAGGTCACCGATGCGGGCAAGGATCGCACCAGCCGCAGCCTGAGCGTGCTGGCCCATTCTGCCGAGCGCTATATCGGCGTGCGATTTCACAGAGGGCTGTTCGACGGCAACCAGCCGGTATCAGCCGAGCTGGTGATCGTGAACAGAGACGGAGCGCCGGTCTCCGGGTCGGCAGAGGTCGAGCTGCGCCACGTGAGGTGGGATTGCAGCCATCCGCGGCAGCAGTGCCGGGCCAGCGTTCAGGTACTGGAAAGGCACTCCGTCTCCGTAACCGCTTCGCGCCCGGCGTTGGTGACCTTTCAGCCGAGCCCGGGCGGAACCGTTCACGTCCGCGCGTTGACTCGCGACAACCAGGCAAGGGTAGCGCGCGCCAGCGATTCGGCCTGGGTCTGGTCCCTGGCCGGCGAGCTGGTCGGCCCCTACAGCGACCGGGTGGCGGCCACGCTGAGCGTGGACCGGCGCGCCTACCGGGTGGGGCAGCGAGCCGGCCTGGCGCTACAAACCCCGCTGAATCCGGGCTTCTTCCTGCTGACCGCGGAGCGCGCGGACGTGCTCTACGCCAGGGTCGTCAAGGGCTCGGGGGGAACCCCGTCCATCCCGCTCGCCGCCTCCGCCGCGCCCAATGCCTTCCTGACCATGACCGGTACGGTTCCACGCACCCTGCCCGGAGAGCGGGGGCGTCCCCGCCTGGTAGCCGGCGCCCGCGAGGTCGAGGTACGGGGGCCGTCGCGCCTGCTGCGGGCTGACATATCGCTGCAACGCGACACCTATCAACCCCGCGAACAGGTGCAGGGCGAGGTCCGGGTAACGCATCGGGGCCGCCCGGCGGTAGCCGAGGTGGCGCTGGTGGCGGTGAACGAGAGCGTGCTGCAACTGACCGGCTTCAAGACGCCCGACCCGAGCCTCGTATTCCACAAACCGCGTGGGCTGGGCGTGACTACCGTGAGTAATATAACCAAGGTGATCGCCGATCTGGTCGAGGCCGCCCGCGTGCCCGAGGTGGCGCGGCTCGAGGAGGACGGTACGGACGGCGGCAAGGGCCGTCCCGAGCTCAGGGACGACTACCTGGCGGCCGCCTACTGGGCGCCGGCGCTTCGCACCGATGCGAGCGGCCGAGTTCGCTTCGCCTTTGACGCGCCCAGCGACCTGAGCGCCTACCGTTTGATGGCCGTGGTCGCGGCCAAGGACGATCGGGTGGGCTCGGCGGACGCCCGCGTCACGGTGCGCCAACCGCTTTCGGCCCGACCGCTGGTGCCGCGCTTTGTCTCCCGCGATGACGAGCTACAGCTCGGCGCGCTGGTCCACGATCAGACGGAGGCCGAGGGGCCCGTCGCGCTCGATTTCGCTGCCTCGGGGCTGCAACTAGAGAGCAAGCAGGCCGAGCTCGCGGGCGGCGAAAGCGGGGAACGGGTCGCCCACACGCGGGCTCGGGTTGGTGACGTCGACCAGGCCTGGTTCGAGGTAGAGGTACACAAGGCATCGCACGCCGACCGCGTGCGCCGCTCTTTCAAGGTGCGTCGGCCGCTCGACACCGAGCTGCGGGTGCTGGCAAACAAACGAGATAGCGAGATCAGAGCCCGGCTCGAGTGGCCCGCCGGTATCGATCCGGAGCTGAGCCGGCTGGAGATCACGGTGGACCGCGCTGGGCTGGCGCCGCTGGCACCGGTACTGGCCGCGGTCGTCAACTATCCTTACGGATGTACCGAGCAGACCGCCGCGGCTCTTTCCGCCCTTTCCGCCACACCCGAGCTGGCGGCCGCCATCGATCCGGAGCTGGTCAATAGGGAGAAGCTCGAGGTGAAGATCCGGGACGGCTTGAGCCGACTCGCGCGGGCCCGCACCCGAAGCGGTCACTACGCCGTGTTCGCCGGAATGAGGGGCAACCCCTGGATGACCGCGCTAGTGCTCGAGGCGGCGCTATCGGCGCGCGACGCCGGCTTTCGGGTACCGGAGGGGATCGTCGTCAATGCGATAGAAGTCCTGTCGAGATGGATCAAGCAACGCAAGATCCAGAACCTCTCCCGGAGGCGCGGAGACCTGCAGCTCGCCGTCCAGACCGCCTGGCTGCTGAGCCGCTCGGGAAAACCGCTCGAATCCGCGGAGCAAGAGCTCTGGGCCATGCGCAAGAATCTCGGCGCCTACGAGAAGGCATATCTGCTTCAAACCTGGGCGCAGCGAAACGCCCATCCCGATCGCCGTAGCGCGTTGCGCCGGTGGCTGGTCCGGATTTCCGCTTCGCTCGATCGCGGCGCTCCCCGCGATCCCGAAACGCCCTTTCTCTCCGCGGAACGCACCCGGGCTCTGATCCTGCGCGCCCTGCTCGCCGACAATAGCGAACCCGAGCAACAGGCTCGCCTGGCCAAGCGGTTGATCGAGCGCGCCTCCGATCCGGGCGGCTGGCTATCGACGCGCGAAACGGCGGAGACGCTGGCCGCGCTCTCCGGCTGGGCGCGGCAGCGGCAAGCCGGCGCCAGCCGGGTAAAGGTCGGCCTGGGTACGACCGTCCTCTTGCAGGGAGCGCTCGAGGGAGCACAGGTCGCCGCGGTCAACAGAGCCGCGGCCCAGTCGCCTTCCGGCGAGGTCTGGGTCGAAGCCGACGGGAAGGTTACGGTTTCGATCCGCAGGCGCGACGTCTCCTCCTCTGCTCCCAAACCCGCTTTCTCCCGCGGCCTCTCGCTGGCGCGCCGCTACCTCCATCCGGAAACCGGCAAGCCGATCCAGACCCTCTCCGCCGGGGAGATCGTCCAGGTCGAGCTGCTGCTCAAGACAGACCACGCCCTGCGCATGGTCGCGCTGTCCGATCCCATGCCCGCGGGCCTCGAGCCGCTCGACCCCGGCCTGTCCACCGGCCGCTACGCCGGCTGCACCTCCTGCGATCGCCGAGCGGATTTCGATCACGTCGTACGCCGCGACGACCGGGTAGAAGCCTTCGCCGAGTTTTTACCCGCCGGCACCCACGAGCTCCGCTACCTGCTGCGCGCCCGCATCGCCGGACGCTACTGCGCCCCGGGCGCCACCGCCCTGCCCATGTATCTGCCCGACCTACTCGCCCGCAGCGCCGTGGGACGGATCGCCGTCGAGTAGATCTACCGAGCCTCGGTGCGTTAAAAGATCGACTTCTAGCGCAATACCCGGCGGCGCAAGTGCTCCTGTACGTCCCGGCGTCCGTCCAGCACGCAGTGAACGTAAACCTTCCTATCGATGATCTGGTATACGATCCTGTAAGGCTTGCAGTGGATTTCCAGGTAGTCGCGTATACCTACTCGGTATAGCTCGGGCGGGGCATGACCTCTGCTCGGAAGCTCTCTCAGGCCAATACAGGCATCTTCGATCTTCTTCAGTACCCGGTCCGCGGCTGTCCGGGAATCTTCCGAAAGGACGTAGCGGTAGATATCCACGACGTCCTCTTCTGCCTCGGCGACGAGATGAACCTGGTATTTCACTAACGCGCCTCTTGTCGACCGGATCGGCCTGGCCGTCCTTCAATCCACGGCCGCCTCCTATTGCGCGAGATCAGGGGAGTTTCCCAATTCTTTTCGAGATATCCGCAAAGGCCCTGTCAGCGGGCTTGGTCCGTCCCTTCTTCAGGCTCTTGCTGCTCTGGGAAAGGAGCTTCAGCATCGCTAGGCTCTCCTGCGTCTGCTCGTAGCTCTCTACGTCCTGCACCACAACCTTCGCCGTCCCGTTGTGGGTAATGACGACCGTCTTGCGGTTTTCGGATATATCCCGGACGATCTCCGAGGCGTGAGCCTTCAGCTCGCTGATGGGTTTAATGGCTTCGCTGAGTTTCACGGCGCGTTCCCCTTTAGATCTGAATTTAGTCTATATTCGGATCTACGGCAAGGGAAACGCAGAGGAACGCGAAGCGTTCTTCCGAGGTCGAGGGTCCAGTACTCACCGGGCGCTGCCGGGCGCTTTCTGGTCGACCCGTGAATCCGCCGTCGCGAGGGGTTTATGACAACCGCCGGGGCGGTCACAGCGAACGGTAAAAGCCGCCTGTAACCGTTCAGGGGGGGGAAGGGTGTATGAAACGACGGCGGCCAATCCATCCCGAAAAACCGGCTTTCGTCCTCGGGCCGCCTCGTCATGTACGTGAGTACACTCCTCGGCGGCCCTGCGGGCGCGCTCGGTTTTTCGGGCGCCTTGGCCGCCGCATGGTCCCGGGCCTGAACGCTTACAGCCGCCTTCGTTCCGGGCAGATCGGTCTGGGTGGAGCATTCGTTGCCCACGACTGTACAGCCGGCGTACAGGGGCGTCGCCTCCCCACCGGACTCATGCCACTCCTCCGAGTACCACCATTCGCGGAGCGACGATCAGGAGGTTGAGCAACACGGTGCAGACGGCGTGCGCCCTACCCGGCCGGGTTCGAGAGATCATCAAGGCGTAGATACCGGCGGCGGCGCCGATAGCACCGAGCAGGAGACCGACCGGAGTCTGCGCGTGCTGTAGCGCTCCGCCGGCGCCGATGGATCCGGAAGGTCCGAAACATTGCGCACGGATCTGGAAGCCGAGAGCCGAGAGCCATTCCAGCGCCGTAACGTGATGTAAAAGAGCCAGGCAGAAGAAGGCCATACCGTGTACCATCCAGATAGCCGGCATGGACCAGGATAGCCATACCAACTTCTCCTTCTTCGAAAGCCCCAGTACTGACATCCCCGTTACTCCTTTCTCCCCCCCCCGGGAAGTTCGATTGGCTGTCACAGCCTTCGTAAAACGTCTGGCGCGGCTTTCCGCCCTTAAAATCCGATGTCGTCGTCGTTGCCAAACTGTCCGTCGTCGCCGGCCGATTTCACGTGTATGGCCCGTTCGTCGCACTCGATGAGAAAGTCATTTCCCCACGGATCGGTGCTCTCGCGGGTCTGGTCAAGAGCGCCGGCTTCCACCAGATCCCGCACTTCCGGGCAGTCCGCCTGCGGGAATTCCATGGTGTATCTGGTGACCGCTGCCTGAATGGCGCGCGCGTCCGTCATGGCGGTCCTCCTTTTGGCCTCGTTCCAGGCGTTCCGGACCGAAATCGTCACCGCCGATCCGATCAGCGCCATGATGACCAGAACGGCCATGATCTCTATCAGGGACATACCCTGGTTTCGCCGTCGGCGTTCGTCCCGTTTCTTGCGTTCGTGTCGCTTTCGACGTCGCCCTCGGCTTCGAGGTCGGTCCCGTCTCGGATATTTCCGGTTTACTTCTTTCATCCGCTCTCCCCTTGCATCTGGATAGATACTTTGTTCATAGAGCAAGCGGCGTGCCAGCCTTGTGTATAGACATGATAAAACCGTACAAGCCGGCGTAACCATTAGGCGTAACGGCCGTCGGCCCAACGACTTCGCCTCCCGCCGCGCTTCGGCCGTGGTGACACACCGTCAAGGCCCTCGGCGAAATCGACCCGGACGGGTGACATCCTGTCAAAGAAAACCGCGCGGTATGCGTCTAATGCCAGCGTCCCCGTGCGGCCTCTTCGCGGCGCTAGGCACGCGCGTCTCCGATTCCCGGGAAACCGGAGATCATGGAATTGTTGTCCCCTGAGGGATAGGTGTCGGTCTAGAGATGGCTCGTATCGTACTCGTATCCGTGACGGTCACGCTGTTCGCGGCCTGGTTCTCGACTCCCGAGGGAAAGTTGAGGGGAACCGCGGAGCCGGAACAACGGAGCCGAGATGCGAACCGGGACGGCAGATCGCCTTCCGGGATCGCAGCGACTTCAGGGGTGGCGGCGCGAGGCGAAAGCAAGGCCGAGCAGAGGCAAAAAGCCGAACGGCCGCGCTCCTGGCCGAGCGTTTTGATACGCGGCGTTCCTCACGTGCGGCAGAAACCGGATTTTTGCGGCGAGGCCTGCGGGGAGATGTACCTGCGCAAGCTCGGGGTCGAGGGCGATCAGGACTGGGTGTTCGACAGGTCCGGTCTCGACCCGTCCGAGGGGCGCGGGCTTTACACGAAGGAGCTGGCCCGCGCGCTGCGACGCATCGGCTTTCGGGTGGGGGAGGTCTGGTACGACGCTGACGGCGCAGCCGGGATGGTCCGGCGCTTCGACGAGCTACACCGCGATCTGGCGGCCGGCGTGCCCTCGATCGTCTGCATGCACTACGACGATCCTCCCCTGGACTCGGAGCACTTCCGGCTGGTGCTGGGCTACGACGGAAAGAGAGACGAGGTGATCTTTCACGAGCCAGCCGAGGAAAAAGGCGCCTATCGTCGCATGACGCGGAGGCGGTTCTCGAAGCTGTGGCCGCTGAAAGGCGGCGGCCGCGAGAAGGGGAAGCGAATCCTGATCCGCCTGAGGCTCGAGCCCGGCGAGCTCGAGCAGGGAAAGATCGCCACTGTTCCCACCGCGGCCGATCTCGCCCAGCAGGTGATGGCGCTGCGCGACCGTGTTCCGCCGGGCCACACGGTGCTGGCCCAGCCGCCCTTCGTAGTGATCGGCGACGAGCCGCCGGCCAGGGTGCGGCAGCGCGCGCTCGGCACCGTCAAGTGGACGGTCGACAAGCTGAAAAAGGACTTTTTCAGCAAGGACCCGGAAGAGATCATCGAGATCTGGCTGTTCCGGGACCGGGATACCTACCGGCAGGGCTCGTTGCGTATCTCGGGACACGCGCCGAGCACTCCCTACGGGTACTACCTGCAAGCGAAGAAAGCGATGGTGATGAACATCGCTACCGGAGGCGGCACGCTGGTTCACGAGATCGTCCACCCTTTCATGGCCGCCAACTTCCCCGCCTGCCCGGCCTGGTACAACGAAGGGCTGGGCAGCCTGTTCGAGCAGAGCGCCGAGCGTAACGAGCGCATCGTCGGTCTGCCCAACTGGCGCCTGGCCGGGCTACAGGACGCGATCGGGGAGGGCAGCATGCCCTCGTTCCGGTGGCTGCTCTCGCGGAGCGACGAGCAGTTCTACAACCGCGACCCGGGCACCAACTACGCCCAAGCGCGCTATCTGTGTTTGTATCTACAGGAACACGGCCTGCTCACCCGTTTTCACCACGAATTCCTCCGGCACCACGGGCGGGATCCCTCCGGATACCGGACCCTTAAAAGGGTGCTCCGCGAGCGTGACATGGATGCTTTCAAGGAACGCTGGCAGAAGTGGGTGATGTCGCTGCGCTACCCGTGACCCCCTCACCCCCGGTCGCCCAGCTCGCGCGCTAAAAACTCGGTCTGCTTGGCGACGATCTCCTGGAAGAGCTCGCCCACGTAGACTCCGAAGTGGCCCACCGGATAGGGGTGTAGCTCGGCGCGCTCGCCCGCGATGCGGGCGGCCTCAAAGGCCGGGCGGCTGGGGGTCAGGTCGTCCCTCTCGGCGGCGAAGATCTGCACGCGGCAGCGGATGTCCTTTACATGCTTTATCGGGCGGAAGATGGGGAGCCAGGCGAAGTCGCGCGTGGCCAGCCGGTTCTGCCAGAGGGGACCGCGAATCTGCTCGATACAATCCATGGATTCGTCGTTCACATAGGCGGCCTGCTCGCCCTGCCTGGCTACGGCCCTGACGTAGGCCGGGCCCAGTCCCACCAGCCCGCCCAGCAGATCGAGCACCGAGCGCCAGACGATCCAGAGGCCGCGCAGAGGATCGGTGCGCGCCAGATGCCGCGCCATGAACCAGCCGGTGGCGGCGTTGTCCAGGTTGGGCACCTGGATCACCAGCGCCGCCACCCGGCCGTCCTCGTAGGCGCACTGAACGGCGATGCCGCCCGAGTACGATGTACCCCAGAGCGCCACCCGTTGCGGGTCTACGCCGGGCAGCTGCCGCGCGTAGTCGAGCGCCGCCCGGTAGTCCTGTACCTGCTGCCGGGCGGAGACCAGCTCCCGCGGCTGGCCCTGGCTGTCGCCAAAGCACCGGTAGTCGAAGACCAGCACGTTCATCCCCGCCGCCGCGAACCGCTCGGCGTACTGCGCCAGTCCACAGTCGCGCGTCATCGACAGGCCGTGGGCCATGACCACGGCCGGGGCGCCCCGCTCGCTGGCAAGCGCATCGCTGGTCGGGGGATAGTGCCACCCGGCGAGCTTCTTGCCGCGGCTGATGAAAGAAACGTCGTTGCGCATAGTGGCGGAATCCTAGGAGCGCAGCGTCGAAAAAGCAAAGCGCTCCGTGAGGAAATGGCATCCCTGGCGACCAGGGGTAAAAGGATGCGCGCCATGGGTTTCTGGGAGGTTAGAAACGGACGCGTATCTCTTTTTTGGCACGGTGTGGCGCGATCTGTCCTCTATTGATATTGTTTTTGTCGTCCGCAGAACTACGGATGGCGGTTTGCCACGGTATATTCGCTCATTACCGGCCATATCCCCGATAGGGAACAGAAAGCCGGAGCAGGAGGTCAGATGAAACAAGCGGGTTCGAGGTTCGTGCTGTGGGTAGTACTGGTATCGGCGCTGGTGGGGTTGGCGGCGGCGGGCTGCTCGGACGACGACGACGACGGCACGGGCGACGGGGCCGCAGACGCCTCGGTAGGCGGGACCGGCGGCGGCGGCGCAGGCACGGGCGGCGACGGCGCCGGAGAGCTGCCGGAGTGCGAGGGCGGAGAGCCCGACCCGCAGACCTGCCTGGCCTGCGTCCGGCAGGGGCTGTTGCAGGGCAAGATCGAGGGAGAGACCTGCGAGTACCTCGGTATACCCTATGCAAAGCCGCCCGTGGGCGAGCTGCGCTGGACCGCACCCGAGCCGGCGGACGGCTGGTCGGGAATCCGGGAGGCGACCGCCTATGGCGCCACCTGCGTGCAGGGGGGGTTCGGCGGTCTACTGGCCGGCGAGGGCGAGAAGAGCGAGGACTGCCTCTTCCTCAACGTGTGGACGCCGGTCGCGCCGCCCGCCGAGGCCTTGCCGGTCATGGTGTTCGTCCATGGGGGCGGGTATACCAGCGGGACCACCAGCACCTATCCCGCCTACGGGCTCTCCGAGAAGGGGCCGGTGGTGGTGGCGAGCATGAACTACCGGCTGGCCGCGCTGGCCTTCTTCGCCCATCCCGATCTGGACGCCGAGCGCCCGGACGCCCCCTCCGGCTCGGACGGCATCCGCGACCAGCAGCTGGCCATGCAATGGGTGCAGGACAACATCGCCGCCTTTGGCGGCGACCCGGGCAACGTGACCCTGTTCGGCGAGTCGGCCGGCTCCTCCTCGGTCTGCATCCACATGGTCTCGCCGCTGAGCAGCGGCCTGGCCCGGCGCTTCATCATGGAGAGCGGCACCTGCCTGAGCCGCGTGAGCAGCGGCATCGCGCCCACTACCAGCCAGGACATGTACGCCCTGACCGAGCTGATGGCCGACGAGCTCTGCCCGGACGCGGCCGACCCGCTGGCCTGTCTAAGGGCGCTGCCGGCCGAGGACATCATGACCTGGACGCCTCCGGTCAGCGGGGACGGGTCCGAGATGACGCTGGACTGGAGGCCGGTGGTCGAGGGCGCGGGCGGAGTGCTGCCCGAGCATCCGAACGCGCTGATCGAAAGCGGCAACTACAACCAGGGCGAGGTCATCATCGGCAGCAACCTGAACGAGTACGGTCTGTTCGAGCTGATGCGGGGCGGCGCCCGGACCATGGAAGAGCTGCGCTCGCGCGTCGAATCCGCCTTTGGCGAACGGGCCGAGGAGGTGCTGGCGGTCTACGCCCCGGACGATAGCATCGACCCGCGCCAGACCTACATCGACCTGCAAACGGACATCAGCTTTCGCTGCGGATCTCGCGCGCTGGCCCGCATGGTGAGCGAGGACGGCAACCCGGTCTATCTCTACTCCTTCGAACAGGGGCTGGCGGTACACGCCGCCGAGCTTCCCTTTGTCTTTTACCCCGCCCTGGTGGTGCCCGAGGACGAGGTTGCCCTGGCCGACGCCATGCAGGAGTACTGGACCCGTTTTGCCGTGGACGGCGATCCCAACAGCGGGGGACTGGTCGAGTGGCCCGTCTACGACGTGACCGGCGACCGGCACCTGATCCTGGCCGACCCGATCTCGACGGGCAGCGCCTGGCGCGAGGCCGAGTGCGACTTCTGGGATAGCTATCTGGCAAGCCTGTAGAGAAAGGGAGAGGACGATCTGATCCGCTGGGTAGGCGAGGATGTCCCGCCGCCGCACGCCGATCGAATCGAGCTCGAGGGAACGGCCGACGACGCCAGCGCAGTACTGCGCGACGAGCACGGAAACGCGCTCGGCGGTTTACGGACCACCACCCTGGACGTCCCGGTGGCCACCCACCAGGCGCTCAACACCGGCGAGGGTATCCCGGGCCTGGGCGACTGCCTGGTGTTCGGCAGCCAGGTCGATTTTACGGGAGAGAAGCTGGCTTCGCTGTACGGCGACCGGACCGGCTACCAGCAACAGGTCGAGCAGCGCCTCGAAGAGCTCATCGACCAGGGGTGGTTTCTGGAGGAATTCGCCGACGAGATCCGTAGCGCGGCGGCGGAATTCGAGGGATTTTGAAAGGGTCGAGTCCGGATCGGAGCCAGAGGAGCCAATCGCGAGAAGGTCGGTTACACTCGGGACATGCAAACCATCGATTCCTCTGTCGGACCTCGGACTGCTCGCGGGAGACGGTCCTGATAGCTCGGCAATGGACGAGACTTAGTCAAGATATGTCATGACTTGTCTTGACAACGCGCTACCGCCGGGCGATACTATATCTATGTCGGAGATGATGAAGTTCAGCTCCAAGATGGATCCGGCTGTGCTCCAGGAGCTTCGCGAGTATGCCCGGGCCAACGACCGCACGGTGGCCTCGGTGCTGAACGAGGCCGCGGCCGAGTACCTGGCCCGCGAACAGGTTCGACCCGTTTTTCGCCGCGCGGCGGACGAGATCATGGACGCCCATGCCGAGTTGCTGAAGCGGCTGGCGCGCTGAGCGGCCCGTGAAAAGAACCGTCTTTCCGACGCTGCAGGAGGTCCTGTACCTGCACTCCCGGTTGATCGAGCGTTTCGGCGGAGAGACGGGAGTCCGCGACCCGGGCGCCATCGAGAGCGCGCTTTACCGCCCCCGCTCGGGCTACTACGCCACGCTGGCCGAGCAGGCGGCCGCCCTGCTGCAGAGCCTGGCCCGCAACCATCCCTTCGTCGACGGAAACAAGCGGGTCGCCTTTGCCACCTGTGCCGTCTTCCTGCGGCTCAACGGATACCAGATGGAAGTCAGCGCGAAACCGGCCGAGCGCTTCCTGGTGCAGCGAGTGATAACGGTCCATACGGAGGCGAAGGAAATCGCCGCGTGGATCGAGAATACGCTACGCGAGGTGTGAGGGCCAGATTTCTCGCTACGCTCGAAATGACAACAGTAGGGCTACGCTCGAAATGACAGAACGAACCGTTCACCGATTGTCCGGCGACGAAGGCGGCGACTTGCGGCGTATACCGACGGTGTTGAGGATCTCCAGCGAGATCTCCTCGATGGCGCGCCAGGTCACGTTCACCACCGGGATATCGAGGTCGCGGAACAGCGAGAGACAGAAACGGATCTCGCGCCGGATCTCGTCCACGTCGGCGTAGGGCCGTATGCTCTGCCGGTCTCCGTGGGAGCCGACCAGGACCTGGGAGCGCTCGGTGCGCACCCCGGTCAAGACGTCAGCCTCCATGATGAGCCCGACCAGCCTTCTACGCCGTATACCTTCCAGACGGCCCAGCAGCATCTCCTCCATCGCCTCCTCGGCGATGATGGGGATGTTGGCCACCTTGATGTGATGGTTGCAGGCCAAATAAATGCTGATCGGGGTCTTGCAGGTGCGCGAGGGGCCGAGCAGGATGATATCGGCCTGGTCGAGCTGGTGCCCGGCGCCGTCGTCGTGTCCCACGGTGAAGCCGATGGAATCGACCCGCTGGTAGTAACGGTCGTCCACCCGCTGCCTGAGGCCGGGCTCGTACTCGGGGTGAAAGCCCAGGAACTTTTCGATGGTGGAGAGCATGGGGGCGAGCATGTCCAAATAGAGGATGTCGCGCTTGCTCAACGTCCCTTGCGTATACTTGCGCAGATCCCCGGCCACGATGGAGAAGATCACGAGAAAATCGCTGTCCAGGCCGTCCAGGATCTCCCGTATTTGCCGGCGCGAGCTGATCCGGGCGTAGACGTTCTCCAGCCTTACCTCGATGGGGTGGCGCGCGTACTGGGCCAGCACCCCTTCCATCAGGCGCCGTGAGGTATAGCCCGTGCCGTCGGAAATGATGACGATCTTCTTCATCGCACCAGCATAACCGAACCGGGCGGGTAATTGATAATGAGCACATCTGAAAATGCTCGGTCCGGATTGACGAGATGTGCTCTAGGTTGAATCCGCACCGCGAGCGCGGTAATCACCGGAGAACTACATGGGCATCGAGAGGCACTTCCTGGGAGAGCCAGGCCCGTTTCTGCCGCGGGTGGCCGAATTCGTCTGCCGGCGCTTTTCCGCGGGCCGGGCTCTGGATCTCTCGGGCGCGCTGCTGGTGACCCCCTCGGGCCGCTCGAACCGGAGGCTTCTGGAGCTTTTGATCGAGCAATGCTCGGGCCGAGAGGGCCGGCCGCCGCTGTTGCTGAGCCCTCCGGAGATCATCACCGCGGGCCAGTTGCCCGAGCGGCTCTACCGGAGCCAGCCGGGGGAGCAGCCCCTGGAAGGGCTGCGGGCGCTTTTATTACGCGTAAAGACCCTGCGCGAGGCCGGGCCGGAGACCATGGCGCGCTTGGTGCGCCACCCGCCCGACCCGGACGATCTGCCGGGCTGGTCGGCACTGGCCGCTCGCTTCGAACAGCTGGCCATGGATCTGGCTCGCTTTGATCTGACCGTGGGCGATCTTCCGGAAAGGGTACAGGGCGCTCCGGGCACAGCCGAGCGACTAGAGGCGCTGGCGGCGCTGGAGGAGGGCTACCGCAAGGCGCTTCGCGGTCTGGGAGCGGTCGACACCATCGAGGCGCGTTTCCGGGCGCTACGCGAAGGCCGCTGCTTCGCGGACAAGCACCTGGTGCTGGTGGCCGTCTCCGACCTGGGCAGCAACCTGGCCGCCATGCTGCGCCAGGCCGCGGCGGCCGAGCCCGCGCCGGCCGAGATCACGGTGATCGTCCAGGCGGCGCCCGAGCACCAAGCCGGGTTCGACGAGCTGGGGGGCTTCCGGGTCGACTATTGGAGCCGGCAGCAGGTACCGCTTCAGGATCGACAGATCAGCCTGGTGGAGCGCGCCACCGAGCAGCCCGGCCGCGTGGTCGAGCTCATCGCGGAGACGAATAGAGACTTGAAATGGACGGCCGACCAGATCAGCGTGGGGCTGGGCGACGAGGAGGGCTCGGCCCTGCCCGTGCGCCGTGGGCTCGAGCTGGTGGGCGCCCCTGCCCACCGCGCGGCCGGCGAGCCCGTCTCCCACTCCGGGCCGGCCTGGCTGCTCGAAGCGCTGGCCGAGCTCTCCCGCCACGGGCGGCCCGCGGCGCTGGCCGAGCTGCTGCGCCACCCCGATCTCGATCGATATCTCGAACGATCTGCGCCCTCCGGGCGTGCGAATCCCGGCACCGCCAAGACGCGGAAGCCAGAGGCGGCGGACGACCGGATCACCCTGCTCGACCGATACCAGGCCGACCATTTGCAGGAACGGCTGGGTGAGAGCTGGCTCGGCGACCTGGACCGCACAACGGGCGAGAGCCGGATGCCCGACAGGTTGATGGAACTATTCGGCCAGGTTCGAAACCTGTTGCCGGCCGATCCGGCCGAGCAACGGCCGATCCATACCTGGGTCGAGCCCATCACCCGGGTGCTGGCCGAGGTTTACGGAGAGCGGGTGCTGGACAGCTTCCAGCCCGACGACGCGCGGCTGATCGAGAGCCTGAAGAAGCTCCGGCAATCGCTGGAAGAGCTAGGCGCACTCGCGGGCACGTTCGATCCGTGGCTCCCGCGGGTCGATTTCGCCGAAGCCGTGGGCTTCTTACTGCAGCTGCTCGAAGGCGAGAAGATCCGCGAGCTCCACACCGGCCCGGCGGTGGAGCTGCTGGGCTTGCTGGAGCTCGGGCTGGACGACGCGCCGCTTCTCATCATCACCGACATGAACGAGACGCTGGTGCCCACCTCGCGGCGGGCCGACCCTTTCCTGCCCGACTCAGTACGGGCGAGGCTGGCCCTGGAAGACGACCGCCGCCGCTACGCCCGCGATCTGATGCGGCTGGTAGCGGTGCTCGCCGGCCACGAGCAGGTCAGGGTCATCGTGCCGCGCCGGGACCGCGACAACAACCCGCTCAGTCCCAGCCGCCTGCTACTGGCCTGCGACGATCGCACGCTGGTGCGGCGGGTGCGAGATTTCTACGACGAGCGGCGGGCGGCCCCGGCGCTTCCCTCGCTGCTCATACCGGGCCGCGAAGATCTTTTTGACATCCCCTATCCGGAGCCGCCGAACGAGCCGCTCGACCGGCTCTCGGTCACCTCCTTCAACGACTACCTGGCCTGCCCCTACCGCTTCTACCTCAAGCGCATCTGCCGGCTTCAGAGCATCGACGACCGCTTCCGTGAGCTGGAGGCCACGCATTTCGGCAACCTGGCCCACGCCGTGCTGGAGAGCTTTGGACGCGAGGGACCGATCGGCTCCACCGAAAGCGGGCCGATCGCCGAGTTTCTGCTGGAGCGGCTCGACGCCCAGGCCCGGCAGTTTTTCGGTCCGAGCCGCCGCGCCGCCATCGAGCTACAGCTCCGGCGCCTGCGCATGCGGCTCGAGCGCTTCGCCTCCCATCAGGCCCTGCTGACGCGCGAGGGTTGGCGGATCGAGCGCGATCTGGTCGAGGCGCGCTTCGAGCGCTCACTCGACGTCGACGGCGAGCGCTTCACCATCCACGGCAAGATCGACCGCGTCGACCGGCACCCGGAGAGGGGTTACCGCATCCTCGACTACAAGACGAGCGAGAGCGGCAAGGCACCCGAGCTCTGCTACGACGCAAAGGTCGAGCGAGGCTTTCGCTGGAACGATCTGCAGCTTCCCCTGTACCGCTTCATCGCCGAGGCGCGCCAGGTAGCCGGGCCGGTAGAGCTCGGCTACTTCAACCTGCCGGCCGATGCCGAGGATGCCCGAGGCGGGGTCTGCCTCGCCTCCTGGGAGGTTGAGGCGCTGGCACAAGCGGACCAGGAGCGCGACGCGATTATCCGGTCTATCCGCCAGGGCGTTTTCTGGCCTCCTAATCCGCCGCCCGCCTGGCCCGACGGCCTGGAGGGCATCTGCGGCGACGCCGTGGCAGGGCGCGAGGGTAAGATCGCCGCCGCCGGTGCGCGCAATAGAGGGCAGGGATGAGCGTCGAGCGCCCCCCGCTGTCGCCGCACCTGGTCATCCGCGCCTCGGCCGGATCGGGCAAGACCTACCGGCTTACCACGCGCTACCTGGAGCTGCTGCGAGCGCTGCCCGACGGCACGGGCCCCGAGGCCATCCTGGCCACCACCTTCACCCGCAAGGCCGCGGGAGAGATCCTGGGCCGCATCTTCAACCGCCTGGCCGAGGCGGCAGAGAATCCGGAGAGCTTGCGCGAGCTCGAGGGGGATATCAAGCGCGAGGCAGGCGGGCCATCGCAACCGCTCGATGCCGAACAGTGCGTGGCGCTGCTGCGCAAGCTGGCCGAGAACCTGCACCGCGTAGCCGTGGGCACCATCGACAGCTTTTTCAACCGGGTGGCGCAGAGCTTTCCCTTCGAGCTCGATCTCCCGGTCGACTGCCGCCTGGCCGGTGAGGGCGAGGCGGTGGAAGAGCAGTTGAGAGACGATGCGGTGGACGCGCTGCTGGAGAGCGGCCGGCAAGAGGCGCGCGCGCTGCTGGAGACGCTTCTGCTGCAGCAGCAACCCGGCCGGGCGAGCCGCTCGGTGGCGGCCAAACTCTCGGGCCTGGTGGGAAGCCTTTACAGAATATATCTGGAAGCGCCCGAGCCGGAGTGCTGGAGCGCGCTACAGGTTCCCGTGGCCCCGGGCGAGCAAGAGCTCGGGCGTATGATAAGCGCCCTGGCCGTTCTCGAACCCGATCTGCCGCGCACCAAGGCGGGGAAGCCCAGCTCCGGCTGGAGAAAAGCGTGGGAACAGATCCTGCGGGATTGCCGCGAAGGCCTCTGGCAGCAGGCGGCCGAACGGGGCCTTGTCGCCAAGGTGGTCAGTGGAGAGGCGTCGTACTACAAGCTTCCCATCAGCGATGCCTGGCGCGAGCCCTGCCAGGTCATCGCGCGCCAGGCCGCCTTCGAGGTGCTGGGGCAGCTGCGCGAGCGCACCCTTTCGGCTTACCAGCTTCTGCAACAATACGACGGCCACTACCGGCGGCTGCAGCGTCGACAGGGGGTGGTCACCTTCAACGATGTCACGCGGCGGCTGGCCCGCGATCTGCCCGCGCTGGGGGACGAGGTGGTGAGCGACCTCTACTACCGGCTGGACGGGCGCATCTCCCATATTCTGGTCGACGAGTTCCAGGACACCAGCATCGACCAGTGGTCGGTGCTGAACCCGCTGGTCGACGAGGTGGTCTCCACGGGCGACCGTACCAGGTCCTATTTCTGCGTGGGCGACACCAAGCAGTCCATCTACGGCTGGCGGGGGGGCTGCTCAGAGCTGTTCGACAGGGTGGCGAGCCTCTACGCAGAGCGCGGTTTACAGCAACAGTCGCTCAACGTGAGCTATCGCTCCTCTCCCCTGGTGCTGCAGGCGGTCAACCGAGCCTTTAGCTCCATGCAGGAGAACTGCCTGCTTCAGGACGTCCCGGAGACGGCCGAACGCTGGGACGCGGAGTTCGCACCGCACCGGGCGGTCGAGAAGAACGAACGGATACCCGGATACGTCCGGTACATGACCACGGTAGCAGCGGGCGGCGCCGGGCAATTCGCGGACGACTCGCCCGGCGAGGACAGCGAGCCCGACGAGCCGGACGACGCCGCGCCGGCCGCCACCGGCGGCCACGAGGATTTCGTGGCCGAACAGATCGAGACCATCTGCGCCTCTTCTCCCGGCCGGTCGGTGGGTATCCTGGTGCGCTCGCACGACATGGCCCGAAAGCTCCTGCACGCCCTGGACAGCCGCGGCGTTAGAGCCAGCGGCGAGGGCGGAAACCCGCTCACCGACACAGCGGCGGTCAACGCCGTGCTCTCCGCCATCCTGCTGGCCGACCACCCGGGCGACAGCGCAGCGGCCTTTCACCTGGCGCACAGCCCACTGGGCCCGATCACGGGGCTCGGCCCGGACGACAACGCCGCCCGGGCGGCGGTGGTTTCGCGGGCCATTCGCGCCCGGTTGCTCGAGCGCGGCTACGCGAGCGTGATCGCCGGCTGGACGCGCGAGCTCGCGCCCGGTTGCGACCGGCGCTCGCTGTTGCGGCTGGTACAGCTCACCGTGCAGGCCGACGGCTATGATGCCGAGCGCACCTTGCGCCCGGCCGATTTTGTCGCGGCCATGAAGAGCGTCCGCGTGGAGCAGCCCACCAGCGCACCGGTCCGGGTCATGACCATACACGCGGCCAAGGGGCTGGAGTTCGACATCGCAGTGCTGCCCGAGCTTCACACCGGCTGGCGGGCCGACTTGAGCTGGGTGGTCGAGCGCGCCGAGCCGGCAGGGCCGGTCACCGGTGTCTTTCACTCGGACGCGCGCAGAGCGCGCTACAGCCCGCAGCTCGAGCGGGCGCGGCACCAGCAGCTCGCCCGCGAGCGCTTCGAGGATCTGTGCACGCTCTACGTGGCCATGACCCGCGCCAAAAACGCGCTTTATCTGCTGGCGCCCGCCTTCAAGCTGAACCGCGACGGCTCGCTCGGCAAGCGCAAGAGCTCGGCCGCGCTGCTATTGCAGCAACTGGTCGCCGACCCTGCCGAGCGACTACGGGCGGCGCAACCCGAACAGGCGCTCTACGAGATCGGCGACCCGAACTGGGCCGACGCCCTGCAGCAGCCTACCGCTGCCGCCACCGACGACCTCCCGCCCCTGGCCGGCCCCGTGGTGCGCGAGAGCAGGCGGCCGGTGCGCTCCTTTGCCGTGGTTGCCCCCTCCTCGCTCGAGTCCGCCGGCACGGTCACCGGCCGCGATCTGCTGGGCCTGGGCGCGGAAGAGGGCCGCCGCTACGGCTCCCTCATGCACGCCTGGCTCGAACAGGTCGAATACCTCGATCAAGAAGGCGGCGTGCCAGACGACTGCCTGCTGATCGAGATCGCCGCCCGGGAAGCGCCGGGCGCCGCCGAACAATGGCTTGCGGAACGCCTGGCCGAGTTCCGCCAGATTCTGCGCCGCCCGGCCATCGCCGAAAAGCTGCGCCGCGGAACCGAGGCCCAGCTCTGGCGCGAGCGCAGCTTTGCCGTGTACACCGACCAGGGCATCCTGCGCGGCGTCTTCGACCGCGTGCTCATCTTCGAGGACGGCTCCGGCCTGCCGCGCTCGGCCGTCATCATGGACTACAAGACCGATGACGTCTCGGGCGACCGCCTCGGCGCCGCGATCGAACGCTACCGCCCGCAGCTCGGCGCCTACCGGCAGGCGCTCGGGGCCATGCTCGATCTGGGCGAGGACGCGATCGAGTGCCAGTTACTCTTCGTATGCGAGGGCCTGGTGGAAAGGGTTTGAGTGGTGTAGGGGAGGGGCTTGCCCCCTCCCGCTGAGACGTCAAAAGGGCGGGCGCAAGGCCTCACCATTAGTCACATTTTTCGCCGATCTTCTCGCCGAC
>CAYVFC010000017.1:0-85517 GCA_964450715.1 uncultured Sandaracinaceae bacterium
ATCGGTGATCGGCATCGCCCGGAATCGGTGATCGGCATCGCCCGGAATACGCACAGCTCGGGGATCGCGTCCGAGATGTTCGGAAAGGGATAGTAGCGGAGGTCAGCGAGCGTACGGGCTCCCCTGTCGTACCTGCGCATCATCTCGGGGGTCAGGTGCCCGGTCCGGTCACTGATCCATCCCCAGCCACGACCATCCCGCCGCGCCCAAGTCACGAAGGTTGCTCGCAGATCGTGGAACCGGAGACGCTCCACGTTGTCGGCGCTGGCGAACAGCTGCTGCCGCTCGACGCCAACCTTCTTTAGGTCCCGGCGCAGTGCTTCCGGTTCCCTGGTTGGAAGCGATCTCGAGTTAGCCCGCGTTTCGATCGCGCTCGGCTCAACGTTTCGTCGCCTAATGTCAAGGGTTTCTCAAGGAAACAGGTGGGATCGAAACGCCGCGTAGATGCTCGATCGCCTACAACGAAAGGAGCCACTGGCCTTCAGTGGCGTGTGCTAGCAACTAACTGTCCACCGAAGCGGGTCAACTCCCCGACCTTTCTTTCCACAGCGTATGTATACGCCGACAGCGTTCGCTAGGGTTATCTTTTCGTCTTCGCCCTCTGCGATAAGTCTATTGGATACGGGTACCTTGCGTATTTATAGAGATCACCGATCTCATTTTGTTCGTAAAGAACTACATCGTTACGTTCCGACTCCGCTCCAGCAACAACTAAGCCCGTAAGAAGCCACAACGGAACCGTAAAGATAGCGAACTTCAGGTGTGTTGTTGCAGACAATGCGCCTGCGGTAGTAAATACCCACACGGCCGTTCCGCCCGAATCGTGAATCTCAATAGAAACGCTAAACACCGATTCTCGCGCTATCGCGACAACGCCCCCGTCATTCTCTAGGTAAAGGTTCTCTTTTCCTACGCATAGCAACTCCCCATCGTAGCTCCCGCCGTCAGCGACCACGAATGCAACGTATCCTTTTACCGGAACATCTTCGACTCGCGAGCCTGTGCCCGGCGTCCCTATCCGAACGTTTCTGTCTATCGGTGCATGGGCGCATGACAAAACAACAAGAAGCACCCCAAAAGTAGTGGCCGCAGCGGCCCTAGGCGCTCTTTTGCACGCGGTTTCCATCGTCGCAACCCACGAAGCTGGCGACCGTACCTTCACTCGCCCCCCCATATTGTGCACGAGTCGAATCCGTCGGCCATACAGATGGTGGTTACCGTTAGCGATATCGCGGCTACGATGCTCATCGCTACGATCGCTCCAGTGTGGGCAACGGTTTCCGGGCGATTCGTTTCCAACATTACGATCCGGTCATACGCGATATTAAAGCGGCCCTTTTTACGAACCTGGCGATCGCCTGTATATTCTATACCGCGCCCTTCTAGCACTCGCCGCCCCTCGTCAAACCTCCATTCATCCAGGACGTAAACCCCCCTGTCGTTTACGTGGGTCTTCAGATAGGGGGCGTCATTCTTACCGAGAGATGCCCGCTGGTTCATCGGAAAGAAGTCGGCGCGCCAAGTCGTGGACGAGCAGCCCATCTGCGCTATCGTAACGATTACTGCCGCGAGGAAACGCAACCGAATCGACGACCCGAACGACACCTTAGGTGCCACCTCCGAGAAATTCAAGTATCGCATCTTCCCGAGCAGTTATTTTCGCCGCCAATGGAGAAATGCGGCTATTATTTAAATTCCGCTTGAGAGATATCAAGTCTCCATAGAGTACATAGCGTATACGGATCGTCTCGGCGCACCACGCACGCAACCACGTCTTCTCGACACAGCTTGTATGCGGGTCCGAAGGCGAACTCCTCAGGCACCGTTAGCACCAGACTGTTTCCCGTGGCAAGTTCAAATATGCGTAGCGATCCGTCTTCTGTCGGAAAAGCAAAAAAGCCGTTTTCTGTGTACGTAGACGTTGAGTATTCGGCGACTTCCGTAACTCTCCTTAACGCGAGAGGCTCCCCTTTTTTTGCGTATCTACTAGTCCACAATTCCACCCTACTATAAGAAGGCCTTTCGCCGGCCGCTTCAAACCAGGCAATATCGGTCGATGAAACAGCCAAGCCGCGGACATCGAACCCCGATCCCGCTCTTAGCACTTCCGTGGGGCCATCGAACGATCCTCGGTGCAATTGGACTCGCTCCCCCCAACTCTCCCAAAAAATGTCCTCTCCCTCGACAGCCGGCCTCTGTACGATCCCGCCGTCGATTCTAGCGACCTCCTTGGTTTGGCCGTCACGAAACACGAGCAATTGCCCGCCTACCGCGTGATGGGTAACCAGTATTTCTTCCGATAGCGCTATTTCGCTGACGTGGTTTGCGCCGTCTACATAGGCCCCTTGAAGCGCCGTAAAAGGTGTTGCCGTCTTACCGATCTCCTCCAAAGATCCGCGGAACAGTGCCGCAAGCCCCTTCCCATTTTCGTCTATAGTAGCGACCGCCATCGCGGCCAATCCTTCCTTTACGATGATATTCGTTACGGTACAGAAACTGTTGAGAGGTGTCGGCCCTCGCCACGCCGCTACGGCCTTGTTGTCGTCCTTTCTAAATATGCCGAAGAAGGCGTGTTTGGAATCGTATCCGTAGTCAATGCCGTAATAAGGCGTCTCTTCAGCCTCGTACCACCATGGCCTCGCTCTTCTTGCTTCGTAGCTATCGTCCTCTCGCAAGTCGAGCCGTTCGCAATTACGAGTATCGGGGCACGCCCGCCACCCAGGGCCAGGGAGGTCTTCCGGATGTACGGCCCTTTCTATGACGCAGTTATCCGGAAGCCCCTCTAATCTGAGCCAGTTCTCTTCGTCCCGAGGGATAAATGCATCCTGCGACGAGGTGTTCTGCAATGCGGTTCTTGCGTCCAGGGGCGAACCTCCGTCTTCGCTCCCCGGCCTTACCGACTCCATTTCGCGTTCGCGCGGGCCTTCCCCCACATCTTCAGCCCCTCGACCGTAGGTAGAAGAATCTCCGCGACCATTGAGCGACCCTTCGTTATCGGCGCACTCCTGGCAACCGATGAATAAGATCGAAACGACGGCGACTAAAATACCTAAAAACATCCACCAATTTCCCAAGACTCCGGGGGGAACATCGACGCCCTATCGTAGGTCTTCTGCACCGTATCGCCCAAGATATTCTTAACCAACAACGTGACCCCTGTATCCGCAGGAAACAAGGCCTCCTCGACCAAGGTCCCGCTCCCCATTGCTATCGCGTCCGGTACCAGGCGGTCGTCTTCGGTTCGTTCGAAGTGCAGTATCGTATGAGAACACCCGAACAACGGGGACGTACCGATATAGACGCCTCCGCTGTTGTCGGGGACAAGACCATACGCCTGGTTAAATACTATCCTCGGCCATTCCATCAACTCTTCGACGCCTTCGTTCCTTATCCGGAACAGTGCAACCGACGGTATCAATAGGCTAACGCGTTCCGCCAATAGATAAATCGTTTTGTTTGCAGGGGAATAGGTCGCAGCGAGAACAGTCGTCTTCTTGAGTGCCTCCGGTAACGGCGTATCCGCCCAGTACCCGGACGATAGGTCCCTGCTCCACAACTCAGTGCCGGAGGCGCCCTTCCCGACAATCCAGAAGGTATTCCGTTTCGCCGAGATGAAAGCGCGGTAATCGGACAAGTCGAGAAGGTCGCCTGATGGGTATCCTTCTACCAAACTGAAACCACCGTTCTCATACGAAACGACATGGTCAATTCCAACGCCTACCGGCCCTTCACGAAGGCCTACGTAAGCGACGCCTCTTGCCGGCAGCCACGAATCCGGATCCGTAGTAGATACCCACTTAACGCCTGTACCTAGTAATGCGAAGAGTGCGTCGTTCGAAAACACGTGATCAACAGAGACTTCGCCGCCGTCAAACCTGATATTCGGCCCGAACGAATCCCTTACTGTGAGAAATTGGTTCCTCGCCATCATAGAATACAAGGACGGAGAATCATTATAACGGCCGAGAGCGATGCCGCGCAGGTTCGCCAATGCCGGCCCAGAAAAACTTCTCATCGGTACCTGTTGGAGTTGAAACATCGTGCCGCTGTAATAGTTATTGGTATACTGCCTAAGGGTTCCCCAGAAAGTCGCGCCTGGCGAACCGGGTGTATGAGTCCACAGGACACCCGTCGCACCGCTGGCGTCGAGGTCTTGCCCGCCTACTTGAACGACGTTTGATGTTAGGGAACGAGTCAGGGACTCCGTCGGAATGCGGTACTCGACGACGGCTTCGTTCGGATCGGAGCCAGAGTTATCAGCCCCGAACTGAGAAACGACGCGCTTCCAAGGGTTGCCTACCGAGAAGTCGTCGTACAGGTTATAGTTGGCTACTTCGCAGCCGTAAAAGAAGGAGCACATCAATCTCGCGGAGTACTTATCGACGTCCTCATTCCCCGCGAGAGGGCAGTTACAGAATCGGTAACCCGTCCTGTATTCCCGCGGCGCGCCATCAAGCGCGTTGTTCAACGCGTCGGTAGCGATGAAGTTACTCCTGACCTCGAGAAAAGGAGAGGGCGACTGCTGCGCGGGCACTGCAGTTAATCCAAAGGCCCAAGAGTCTCCGCAGGGAGAGGAGTCGCAGACGTCTCCAGTTCCGGTAAAAGGTTCCTCAATGTTGGCAGAGCCCGTAGCGACCTCGGAATCGAAATTACAGTTCCGTTGCAGCGGATTGTAGACGGCACGGCAATTGTCGCACCCGTCTATTAGGCCGTCTCCGTCCTCGTCTACGGGAAGATAGCGTTGATACTTTCCGTCCGCTTCATAAGGGTCGGCAAGCGATAAGAAATTCTTATCGGGGAAGCCGGGGCACCCATCACACCGATCGGCCACTCCGTCCTCGTCGGAATCCCTTTCGCCAGTTCCAATCCGATAAACGGCCCCCCCTCCCAATGGATCGTGCTTGATCGAACGGATGAAACGGTCCGGATATGGGTCGATGGGCCCGTTGAAGACGTCGCGTATACCTGTCGCCAGAGCTATTGACGTCGCGAGAACCTTGGCGACGTTTGGCATAGCAGGGACTTCTACATCTACCTCGACGGGAAAAGGAGTTTTAAGACCGTCACAGAGTTCCGGCGCAAGGGAGCAGGCCAGGCAGGCGACGCATCCGGGGAGAGTGGGGTCATAGAAGCACGAACGGCCGTCGCAGACTTCAAACAAGGGACCGAGGTCTACCATAAGAGGAAGCGTGTCGCCACCGTTAGCTAACGCCGAAAGGAACCCAGGGGTAAACGAGCCTTCAACTACCGGAAGCACCGAAAGCGCGCTCGATAGATCCTGAACGAGGGGATCCCGAATTTCGGCGGGCAGGGCACAGAGGTCAGGGAAGGCGGGTTCGGTGCCCTCGCACGAAAGTAGGCCTTCTAGCATTTCCTCGGGGACCGACATACGAAAGTCCACAGGATTCAACAGAAAGGAGATAACCGTCCCCCAAATGTCTGCGATATCCGGTCCTGGGGAGCCGGGCGCGTTGTTTCTTTCGTTTACGCAGGCCGGAAACAAAAAGAAAAGAGCGTAACACATATCGCCGTAATGAGTATGGAAGTCGTCGTTTACGAGTCTCGATGATATCGACAAATCGATAGGCGCGAGATATTTAGTGGAATTATCGGGTACGCTGGAGGGGTGAAATATTGGACGGTCGCCTTGCTTGCATGGGAGATGCGAGCAAGTATGCCCACAGGCTAAAGGCTGTATACGCGTCTCAATATCTAGGTTGTCCCAGTCTACATCAACAAACGATTCGTTTATCCCGACCTGAAAATCTCCTATATCGAAGTTTGTACGAAGAACAAGAACCGGCCTACTACTAAACTCATCGTCAAGAGGCTCGCCTCACGAAAGCTCAACGTCGTCAAGGGCAAAAAATAGCATATTAAAATTGTCTTCCGCCGTCTTCAATGCGTCCCTAGCGCTATCGAGGTCGGGTAGTGAGGGACAGACCGACTGACCAAGAAGGCTTTCTCCCTCACAGAGTTCCTCGAGTTCCTTGAGTAGGCCGTTAACTGAGAGGGACCCGAGCCAGTCTAGCGTCGGTAGATCTTCGGTTACGATACTGCCGTCATCCCGTAACTTCGTGGCAGTCCCTTTTGCAGCCAAACGCACGAGACCGGAAACGACCTCTATTTCGAGAAATAGGCGAGAATTTATCGCCTCTTCAAGCGGGGAAAGGTATTCATTTCGGGCTTCGAAAGACATTTCGTCGGGAGCCAACACCGGAGGCGTACGACCCGCTAGAACATCTAAATCCGCTAAATCTCCAGAAGGCGTCGTAAGACCAAGACAGGAAACGCAAAGGGGAACTAGAGCCAGGATTGTGCAGTACCTCACGTAACACCTCCTAGAACGCAAGTCGGGCGTAATAACGGAAAATGTTTCCCGAAGGGATCCCCGCGAACGGCACTTAGGGAAATCGACACAGAAAACGGACAACAAAAGGAACGAAATGTAAAGAGGGGAAAAGTAAACTTAACGGTAGGGTCTAAGTGAAGAGCGCGAGGCATACCTGTCCGTGAAGGCGCGTATGGCCAAGGCCGGAGCGGACCCACCCGACGGCCTTCAACGACGCCCGTACACGCGGGCGGCCCTATTCAGGTGCCCGCCTCCATTTCTCAGCACAACCCGCTACATTTCCGTCGCCCTCAGCGCCTCCAGTAGGAGCAGCCGGACGGCTCTGGCGTCCCGGCTGTCGAGCCAGTTCTCCCGAGCAGCGTCTAGGGCGGCCAGGACCGGATCGGGGACCCGGGCACAGACCTGACCGGTAGCTAGCCCCGAATTCCGGGGCATTGCCCCAGTATCGGTGTCCGATCTGACGCATTCTGACGCTTCCTGACGCACCGGAGTGCTGGAATTCTCAATGGTTACGGCACATCGGGGTGCGTTCAGGTTCCTGTGGGGGCAACCCCGTGGAGGTTCAAGTCCTCTCTTTCGCACCAGAAGTGATTCCAGACAGTTAGGCCCGTTCACCCGGACCCCGCGAGAGCGGGGTTGTTTGTTTGTTGGACAGGTTGCTGGACAAGCGGTTTGACCCCGTAGCGTTGAGTCATCGCTACCCGGACAGAATCGCGCCGCCGATGCCGAGAAGCGCCGAGACCGGACGCTCGCGGTTTCAGTCCGTCGGGCCTGCATCACGCCTCACGTGCATCACGCTTGGCGTGCATCACGCTTGACGTGCATCACGCCGCGCGTTACTATGGGAACAATGATCAGGTCGTTCAAGTGCGCTGATACGGAGGCGCTTTCGAAAGGCGTTCGGGTCAGAAGGTTTGTAAGCATCGAATCGGTCGCGCGACGCAAGCTCCGACAGCTTCAGATCGCGAATCGTCTGGAAGATCTGATGGTGCCCCCGGGTAACCGGCTGGAAGCTCTCAAGGGAAAGCGGGCCGGGCAGCACAGCATCAGGGTGAACGATCAGTTCCGGGTCTGCTTTCGATGGAATGCAGCAGGCGCGGAAGATGTAGAGATCGTGGACTACCACTAATGGAGATAAGAATATGAAGAAGCTCGATCCCGTCACGCCCGGCGAATTGCTGCGCGAGGAGTTCCTGGTGCCCATGGGTATCTCGCAGTACCGTCTCGCCAAGGAAATCGGTGTTCCGCCCCAGCGGATCAGCGAGATCGTGACCGGCAAGCGCGCCATCTCGGCGGACACCGATCTGCGCCTGTGCCGCTTTTTCGGTCTTTCGAACGGCTACTGGCTGCGCGCGCAGGCGGCCCACGATACGGAAGTGGCGGAACGCGCGCTCGCGAAGGAGCTGGCGAAGATCAAACCGTGGCCGCGACCGCGTACCCAAAAGGGTGTCGCGGCGTGACGATGGGAGCGAATCCCGTATTCAACGAAGCTATTTAAGCTTTTTCGCTATTAATACTTCGCCGGCTAATTCTTAATAGTACCCCGTGTTGAGACAGGGCCTTTCCGCCCGCGCCCGGGGCGTCTCGGCCCTCGCTAAAAACTGTCCAACAAACTGTCCAACACGTACCGGAAAACGCGGGGTTGGTACGTTTCGGGACCCCGAATCGTGTAAGAACCCGCGTTTTCGTGACCGTAGGGGCCACTTTAAGCGAATTCAGGTTCCTGTGAGGGCAACCCCGTGGAGGTTCAAGTCCTCTCTTTCGCACCACTCGGACCCGGCTGATTTCAGCCGGGTTTTTGTTTGTGGGGGTTGCTGCGGGGGCAACACCTAGTTCGCTTGGTTCGGCCTTTGCCCCGGTATTCGTTTTCGTTCACCCTTCCCGATTCGCTTTCGGCGATACATGGCGCTGGCCTAGAACGCCTGCTCGCGGATGCACAGTCATTCTATTTCTAGCCACAAGTGCATATTTAGACAGACTTGTGGCGACTAATGCTTGACTGATTTCTCGCCGCAAGTACGGTATTCCAGGCACTTATGGCACGGATTGAACGGCCGCTGAGTGGACGCGAACGGGAACGGAAAATTCTCTCGAGTCTCCTGGGTTCCGGGAGCTCCGAGTTTCTGGCGCTCTACGGTCGAAGGCGAGTGGGAAAGACTTTTCTCGTTAGGAGGTTCTTCCAGGACAAACCCGTTACCTATTTCGAGATGGTGGGGCGTTTCGATGGCGCGCTCGAAGACCATCTCCGAATCTTCTCCGAGTCCCTGTCCGAAACCTTCCATGGTGGCGCTGAACTGACGCCGCCCGGTACCTGGCACGAAGCGTTTCGATCGCTGAGCACGGCGATCGAACGGTCCAGGAACAAGGGAAAATTCGTTCTCTTTTTCGACGAACTTCCCTGGATAGCGACCCACCGCTCGGGCTGCCTTCGCGAAATCGAGCATTTCTGGAATGCGTGGTGCTCGCGGCGAGACGACATCCTTCTCATCGTTTGCGGATCGGCGGCGTCCTGGATGATCAAGCGGATAGTGAATGCGCGAGGCGGTCTGTATAACCGGCTGACCCGGACCATCCGCCTGCTTCCCTTCACGCTGACGGAGGCCAGGCAGTATTTTCGGGATCGACAAACCCGTCTGACCGATCGGGACTTGATAGAGCTATACATGATCTTCGGCGGCGTTCCGCACTACCTCGACCGAGCAGATCCCGGATTGTCCGTTGCCCAGATCGTGGACCGCGTTTGCCTCGACAAGGACGGAGAGCTGGTCGATGAGTTCGACCGACTGTTCGCGTCGCTGTTTGAATCCGACAAGAAATACGTCGCGGTCGTTCGAGCGCTGTCCACGAAACGGCGCGGGTTGAGCAGAAACGAATTACTGGCTGCCGTCGAGATCCCGTCGGGCGGCGGCGTTACGTCGCTTCTGGCAAACCTCGAGCAGGGGGGATTCATTACCTCGACGATTCCTTTTGGACGAACATCGCGCGACAGGTTCTACAGGTTGACCGACGAGTTCGCTCTGTTTCACATCAAGTGGCTCGAAAAGAACCTGCCCGGCAGCTGGCAGCAGGTACGCAAGACTCAGCGCTGGCACGCCTGGGCCGGTTTGGCCTTCGAAAGCATTTGCTTGAAACACGCGGATGCCATCGAGCGCGCCCTCGGTATCTCCGGAGTGCAGACGAGCGTCTCGGCCTGGCTCCATCCGCAGGCTCAGATCGACCTCTTGATCGATCGTGCCGATAACGTGGTCTCGGTATGCGAGGTAAAATTTACCGATACGCCATTCGCAATAACCAAGAGCGCCGCGGTCGCGCTTCGCAATAAACTGGCCGTTTTCCGCGAGAACACCGGCACCCGGAAAGCGCTCCATCTCGTGCTGGTCACATCAGACGCGATCAGGGAAAACAGTTACTCCCGAGAGATCGTCGATCATAACATCACGGCGGAAGAGCTTCTTCATGGCTGAATGGATCTTCGATACGCTTCCTCCGTCGGGTGCCCGTCGAGGCGGCGACCCTGCCGAGCACGCCTTCCCCCGCAACATCGATTCCTTCGTGCGCGAGGTGGTCCAGAACGCCAACGATCAGCGTCTGGGAAGCGATCCGGCCGAGGTACACTTCCGTTTCGCGGAACTGGTCGGCTCCGACCTGGACGCCTTCTTGGAGAAGCTATCCTGGAAAACGCTCGAACCACACCTGCGCGCCGCCGGTAAAGTTCGAAGCGGGCGACCGCTGAAGCGCTTTCTCGACGAGCTGGACCATTCGCGGCGCATGCTGCTGTTGACCGTCGAGGACCGCAATACGGTTGGCCTCACCGGAGCCGAATCGGAAGAGGAATCGCACTTTCGCGCGCTGTGCAAGGATACGCTCTTCAGCCACAAGCAATCGACCGCGGCCGGAGGCAGCTACGGGCTCGGCAAGTCGGTACTCTGGACCTTTTCCGGGCTTTCTACCGTGCTCTTCAACTCGGTGCTGCGGGAAAACCCCTCGAGCCGCAAGTCGCCGCGCTTGATTGGACGGGCCGAGCTGCCGTCGCACAAGGTCGATCGACGCTGGTACAGCGGTTCGGGCTGGTTCGGACAACCCGGCGACGCTGAGGGTGGAAAGCGCGCCGAATCGATCTGGCACCTGGAAGCGTCGCTGGAAGCGCGGGACCTGTTCCTGGCGCGGCGGAAGCGCGCTACCGGCACCAGCATCCTGCTGGTGGGATTCCGCGACCCCACCCTGGACGACGAGCCGACGGTCGAGGAGCTGGATGAACGCATCCGGGCGGCGGCAGTGCGCTGGTTCTGGCCGGCCATGGAAATGGCGTACCCGGGCCTCCGGGTCCGCGCCGGCAAGCTCGAGACGAACGCGGAAGCGTCCGAGGCCCTGCGCCCCTTCGTGGAGTGCTGGCGCGGTCGTGCGTCGCGACGCAAGACGCTCGAGCGGCCGGGAGACATTGCGGCTCGGGCGATACCCTTCGAGCTACCACCGCGTCGCGAAGGCGGGAAGCGGGTGAAGGGAGAGCTTTCGCTGGTGGTACGCCTGGCGAAGGAGAACGAACGGCAGGACCTTACCGGACACGTCGCCCTGTTCCGCGCTCCGGGCATGGTGGTCAAGTACTGGAACCGGAGCGCACTTGCACAGGGTATGCGCCCCTTTCACGCCATTCTGGCCGCGGGCCTCGGACGGAATCCGCGCTCGCCGACCGAGGCCGACGCCGAGGTGGAGAGTTTCTTGCGCGACGCCGAGCCGCCCGGGCACGACGACTGGATCTCCACCGCCGCGCTGAAAGAGAGCTGGAAGCCCGGATACGCCAAGGCGCTGGGGCAACTCAAGGACCGCGTGGCTACCGAGCTGCGCGAGCTTCTCGCTCCGCGGCCCTCCTACGGTGCGCGAGGTCCCGAACGGCTGCAGAGGCGCTTTCCGGTGGGCAAGCGCGGGTCGGGCCGGACCGAACCGGTCGCCTTTCGCTTCTCCGATTTCAACGCCAGCTTCGACGGAATGCGATGGCGGTTCGCGGGCACGGTGCGGGCGGAACAGCGCGGCAAGCGGCCCTGGCAGACGGTGGTATCGCTGCGCGAACTGGGAGACGGTGGAGCAGAGCTCGGCGCCGTCGATATCTCTTCCATCGAGGTGGTTCCCACCGATGCGCGCGCGACCATCGAGCAAGGCGTCGTGCACATCGATGCGGGAACCGGGATCCGGATGGTGTCCTTTCGCGGCGCGACCTCGCCGGTCGGGGACGAGGGCGCGGTGACCGGCGAGCTAGCGCTCGAAGTCGGTGGCAAGCTCGCGACGGAGAGCGTCTGATGCGCACCGAGGCCGGGCGCCGCGAACGATTTCTCCCCTATCGCTACGCGCGAGCGGGAATCGAAATGTCGGTCACCCGCTGTCTGCTCGACGAGACCGACGAGGTCATACCCGATACCGAATCACATCTGATCGAGCTGGACTTCCCTTGGACGAACGCCGCGCTGAACCTATCGGTCCACGTCCCCGAGCCGGTCCTTCAGGCGGTCCTGCCGCCGAGCCAGACTCCGGAAATGCTCGACCTTCTGCTGGTGGTTCGCTGTCCCGCCACCTTTCTGCGCTTCGCGATACGCTATCCCCACGGCGAACTCGAAAACGGAGCCAAGATCACGCTGCGCCGCGACCAGCTCTCGGGCGCTGCCCAGCTTCAGGCCTTTCTGGTGCGCTCACAGGGGGCGCCGCGCCGCTCCGGATTCGCCAGCACGCGGGGAGCGCGGCTGGCCGATTCCCGCTCGTGGGAGCTACGAATCGATCGACGGCGGATGAGGGCCGGCCAGCACCTGGAGGTGCGCTACCACCCTTTCTCGACCGAACCCACGGTGCCGGCACGAGATCGCAAGAATCTCTACCTGCTGCGCATGGACCAGGAAACTCCCGAGATATGGCTCAACTCCGACCACGAGCAAATCGCCGCCGTGCTCGACAGCAGGGGAACGGTCGGACGGATCGCACGCATTCGCGAGGTCGTCTTCGATCAGATCGCGCAGGGCGTCTGGACACAGCTGTTCTTGCGCGCAGCCGGCGACTACGTGCAATCGCGAGAGGCCATCTACGCCTGGCAGGAGGTGGTTCTCGACCTGTTGCTGCGCGACGTCTTTCCGGAGGAACGCCGCAATACCGAGCGCAGGGATCGACTGGCGGAGGCCTGGGAGGACCTGCCGAGCCTGCTCGTGCGTCTGGATGCCGCCCTGCAGCGCAGAAGCGACATGAGCGCCCATCTTTCTCGGCTGGTCGAGCAAGCGGAGGATGGACGTTGAAGCTCGTGAGCCTGCAGCCGGAAGGCATTCGCCTGGTCACCCCCGAACTGGCAAACGGTTCGCTCGACCGCTGGGACGAGTCGATCTGGAAGCCTCTGGTGATCGAGATCGAACGCCCGGTAGGATTAGAGGCGCTGGACGCCTCGCTCGACGAACTGTTGGCGACGGTCCCGCGCCACGAGACCGCCATCGATAGCTGGCTCGCACCCCGCCTGCACGATGTACTTCCGCTTACGCGGCGCCAGGCCGCGGAAGCAGGCATATGGCGTTTTCTCGCCGTCGTATATCGACCCGACGTCGTCCGGCATCGATGGGAGAACCTCGCCTGGGCGAACACGCGCAGCCGTTTCTGGTCTCCCGGCACTCGCCACACCTCCAACCTGTTCGCTCGCCTCTGGTGGATAGCCGAGATAACTCGCGACCGCAGCGACTATTCGCTGACCGAACGCGTGCTCGCCAGGCAAACCCTGGCGACCCGGATCTTCGTGCGCACCTGGAGCCAGCATCGCCCGGCTGTCGAAGGCTTCGTCGAGGTCTTCGAAAACGCCACCGCCGAACGGGCCGAGGCGGGTGCGCGCACGCTGTCGCGCTATCTGGCGACCGTACCGCTCGAGGGGCTCTCGGCGGCCGATATCGCCGGAGTGCTCCGTTCCTGGCAACCACTCTGACGAATGGCTAGCCAGCGGTCCGCAATACTCGATCACCGATCCATTCCTCTAAGAGCGTCCAGCAGGAGCAGGCGGACGACGCCAGCGTCCCGGGTTGCCAACCAGCTCTCCTGGGCGGCGTCGAGGGCGACGAGGACCGGGTCCGGAGCTCGTTCACTGGGCTGCTCCGGATTCGGCACAGAATTCTGGGGCACTGCCCCAGAATCGGTGTCCGATCTGACGCATTCTGACGCGTCCTGACGCACCGGATGGCTGGAATTATCAATGGTTACGGCACTTGGCGGTGCGTTCAGGTTCCTGTGGGGGCAACCCCGTGGAGGTTCGAGTCCTCTCTTTCGCACCATTCGGACCCGGCTGATACCAGCCGGGGTTTTATTTCCCCGCTCCGGTGCGATCGAAGCGGGTCTGCGTCCGCCGCTACGACTTCTCTTCCTTCCCCCTCGGCTCCGAAACCGATCCGCCGCGAGGGCCGAGCTTCCGGCTCCGCGAGCCTT
The DNA here is from genome assembly GCA_964450715.1 of uncultured Sandaracinaceae bacterium. GTDB lineage: Bacteria > Myxococcota_A > Polyangia > Polyangiales > JAFGIB01 > CAYVFC01. The sequence continues at coordinate 13,784 of CAYVFC010000017.1, forward strand.
CCGATCGCGGCCACGACGGAACTTCGCGAGCGGTCGTGGTCCTGGCCGCGGTTTTCGAGCTCACTGATCCTGGCTACGAGCTCCGCGTTTGCGGCGAGCATCTCGCGCATACGGAAGAAGGCCCGCACCACCAGGACGCTCGTCTGAACCGCGCGAGGCGAATTGAGCACCCCATCAGCCGTGATCGCCTCGTGCTCGGTGAACGCGATCGGTAACACACTGGAATATTTCATGTTTTTGAACCGATCACATTTTGTGACCAGTTCCATCTTTTCCAGCCTCGTCACTTCGAACGCGAAATCCCCCGGAAACCGATCGCGATTGCGGCGCAGCGCCTAGTTCAGCGCCTTCGTCGTAACGCCGTAAAGCCTCGCCAGATCCGCGTCCAGGATGACGCGCCTTCCGCGTATCGTGATGATCAACGGCTCGACGGCGTTACCGCCGACGATAGCCTCGAAGCGGTCCATCTCGTACCTCGTTCCCGGTTTCCCGCAAGCAAGTTGCGTAAGTTGGGTACGTCCCGTTTACGCCCGTTTACCGCAAGCAAGTTGCGTAAGTTGGGTACGTCCCGTTTCCCCAGCAAGTTGCGTAAGTTGGGTACGTCCCGTTTACTACGTTTCCGTCGTTTACCGCAAGCAAGTTGCGTAAGTTGGGTACGTCCCGTTTCCCCAGCAAGTTGCGTAAGTTGGGTACGTCCCGTTTACCGTTCAGCAAGTTGCGTAAGTTGGGTACGTCCCGTTTCCCGTTCGTCCCGTTTCCCGTTTCCTCGTTTCCCGTTTACCGTTTCCCTCTGGAAGGCCCTTTCTTCTACCCTCGAACGGTCTAAGTTGTTGAATTTGCCGGGTTTTCAACTCCCTTCAAGAGATCCGCACCCAAACGATTTTCACTGGAGAGGCTCGAGCCTTCGCCCCGCCTCACGGTACAGGCGCCTGTAGGACTTTCGCGACAGCAATCTGTTTTCCCTCAGAAAGTCCAGAAACTGATAGCCAACGGCTCGGAGGTCCCGGTTTTCGAGATCCGGATACGGCAGCTGACGGGACGTGTACTGCAAGCAAGCTAATATATCCAGTTTATCCCAGTCGGCGTTAACGATGGAAGGACTGTGCAGCTGTTCCAGAGCATCCGCACAGAGCGACTGCCCCAGAAGAAGCCTCTCCATGGGCGCGCCGCCCTCGCGCAACCAGACTACGAAGGGCGCGACCGCCTCTTCCCTGGCGCAATCCGGACAGCGGTCGTCGCGAGCGTCAAAGACGGACGACTCTTCTCGGAACGCGCCGACGTAGCGGGGCCTGGCCTCCTCGATCTCTCTCAGTACTCGACCACATACCGGCCCGGGAAAGCCCTTTTCATGGCCGAGCCAGGAGACGAATTCAACTATCTCGTCCACCACCGCCGCGGGGTCTTGCCCCCGCCATAAGCCCATGGCCAGGCCGTCCTCCAACAACATGCTCCGAGCGTCCAGGCGCTCGAGGGTTCCGGCATTGAAGCGGCCGTCCCACTCGAGTGTCCATTCCTCACCGGCTTCATGCCGGAACGCGGCCCAGCCGGCCAGCAGGTAAAGCCCTGCCGCCCCCTCGTCGGAAAGGGGGTCGCTTTTCTGCGCACAGTAGTCCGCCACCAAGTTCTGCACGTCCTGCCAGTACTGGCGTTCCTCTGGGTCGGGATTCAGCGGACCGACGATGGGGAATTCGTCGGTGGGCTTCGGCTCGGATCGTTTTTCGCCCATGTCTCACCTCCCGTAAGTGTTATCGGCCGCTGCGCCTTCCGGTTGCGTTCGAAGTTCGGAAAAAACGCATCGAGATGGTGGCGGGCCCTTCGGACCAGGGCGCCAGGGGCAAGAGCTACCTGAATAGCCAGGTACGCTACGGGTTGGAGATCTTCTTTCTCAGCCTGAGCCGGGAGATGGGGCGCGGATTTATCAACTGCCTCTGGATGGAAGCGCCCTGTAAACCTCAATGTTGTAAAAAACGTCGAGCAGAAACGCCCGAGAGTGCGTGAGATGCGCGCGCGCGGAGGTTATTCTGGGCCGCAGCATAGTCCACCCTATGTGAGGTCCAGAAGAACCGAGCACGCGCGCAGATCGCGTGCTCTCGGGCGAGCGCAAGCGGTTTTATGCCGACGTTTGTTGGCAACATTGAGGTAAACTCAGTAATAGGAGAAGATCCACCAGTTCTTCATGGGCCGGCCGTCCACGTCCAGGGTGGGATTATCCAGCCCGGGGATGCTCTGGCGCCAGTATACCTGCCAGCCGCCCGCGCAGTCGTCTCCCCAACGCTCGGTGGCGCCCGCCACGGTCTGGTCGGTGTACAGCTCGTAGCGGTCGTTGCCGTCCGGGCCGTCGCGCAGGCCGTAGTGGGCGCAGCGTGTCTGCACCGGTTGCGGGTTGTCCCAGTCCCAGGTGAAGCGCGCGTTGGGGGGGTACTCGGGGTCGCCGCAACCGGGCTCGTAGGGATCGATGCGCCAGATCGTTCCGTCGGGCAAGCTGCCCTCGGCCACCGTGGGGCTAGGATAGCTCACGCACTCGGCATCCGGGGTGCAGATGTCCGCGAAACGCTGGAAGCCGGCTCCGAAACGCCGGTCAAAGTCGGCGTTCATAAAGGCTCGCGCGTTTTCATCGAGGTAGGCGATGGCGCGATAGCCGTCGCGTATGGCCCAGCCGCGCACCTCCAGATCACAGCCCAGACCGCGCGAGGGGTTGAAGTGCGCGATACGCACGGTAACCCCGCAGGCCGAGGCCAGGTCGCAGAACCCGGGCTCGTCGCCGATGGAAGCGTACTCTCCCTGGATACGCCGGCCGTCCGCGCCGTAGCGCGGCTTGCACTCCGCCATCTGGGGCGGATGGCGCTCGCCCGAATCGGTTACGGCCAGCCAGAGGTCGTTGATATGGCCGCCGCGAAATAGCTCGCACAGGTCGAGCACCTCGCCCGGGCGGTCGGGATCGGCGACGCCCAGCAATCGCGCGAACGGCTCGCCGAAGAGCGCCGCGACGTCGAACGCTCCCGTTCCATCGAGCGGCACACGCGTGCTGGAGGGGTGCGGCCAGTCGGCGGGCACCGGATCGTCGGTCAGGTCGACGATGCCGACGATCTCGTGATGCAGGAATGGCGGTGCGTTCGGGTTGACGTAGCCGTGGTAACGCGAGCCCTCGCCGAGCGCCTCGACCAGCCGGTCGGCGGCATCGCGCAGCTCGTCCACCGACATGCCGTTGATGAAATGCGCGATCAGCACGCGCGGTCTGATCTCGCGCAGCCCATAGTGATGCGCCGGCAGCCAGGCGTCCGAGTTGGCGCGGCTGTGCTGGTTGGGCCAGATCGCGGCGCTGCACTGCTCGGCGCCCGGATCGTCGGCGCATGTCGCGGCGTCGACGGTTGCATCTGCCGCAAGGGCGCCGTCACGGAACGCGCCGCCGTCCGGCGACGCGCCGCGGACGATGGCCTCGGCCAGCTGGTTGTCGCAACCGAACAGCGCACAGCACGCGCAGAGAACGGTGAGGCCCGTCGCGCGCATCAGAAGCCTCCCATCAGCTGCGCACCGGTCAGCATCATGGGAGCGCCGGCCGTGGCCGTGACGCGCCCGTCCACGCTCACGTCACTGGGCGCGGTCGCGTAAAGCAGTTGCACCTGTAGCAAACCCGCGAAGTGCTTCGACACCGCCAGCATCAGACCCGCCCCGGCGCCCAGCAACCCCGACCAGGTTTGCGGCGAGCGCGCGATAAACGGCGCCTCTGCCTCGGCCTCGATCGAGACCGCGTACGCGCCTCCGCCCAGGGAGAGCAACGGCTGCAACAGGGCGCGCGGTCGCAGCCGCAGCACGAGATCACCGACCAGCGCGGCTTGCCGCACCTCGACCCTGCCCTGGTCGAGCGCGATCTCGTAGGCGCGGCCCAGGCCGGCCGCGCTCGCCCGGAAATCGAGCGCCAGGTCGCGGTCCAAGAGCAGGCCGGGCGGCGTGACGCATAGCGAGGCGGTAGGCGCCAATGAGCTGCCCAGCCCTTCGAAACCGCTCCACAGCGCCAGCCCGGCGCCGACACGCACCAGGCCCGAGCGGGCGTGCCGGTCCGGTGGCGCCGAAGCAGCGCCCTGTTCCTCCACCGTATCGCGAGGCCCGGGCGGGTGATTCGGTTCCTCCACCCCATCGCCGGGCGGCGCGACGATCGTACCATCCTCCTCGCCCGGCGGCGGCATCCCGGCGCCCGCCCCGATACGGATCCCGCGCCGGGCCAGCACCGCCCGCAACACCTCGACCGCCTGCACCGCGCCGCGCTGCGCCGATAGGCTTGGATCGCCCTGCTCGATCTCGGAACGTATGATCGCTGTATCCCGGTCCCACGGATCGTATACCCAGAACTCGAGCACCTCTTTCTCGGCGCCGCCCGGCGGTTGCCGCCGCAGCACGATCACAGCGGTAGCAGCGTCTCGCTCCTTGAAGCGGTCTATCGACGCATCCGGTCGAGCGTCGTCCGGCGCGAGTTGTATGGCCACGCCAAAACCGGCAGCAGAAAGCTCGCCCTTGACCCTGGCCAGCGCCTCGATCAGCAGCTCGTCCTGCGTTTCCGGCGCCACGACCTGCGCGCGCGGCGCGTCCGAGCGCGCCGTCGCCGCCGGCTCGAGCAAGAGCAGCCAGGCGCACGCGAGCGGCAACCGAGCGACTGCCTGTACCGCTGCGCCCGCTCGCGCGCTAATCGTCATCACCGGGAAGCTGGCACTTCACCACCGGATACCAGCCGGCGTGCGGCCTCCGCATAGGCGCCGGTAGCGTGGTGCTCGAGATAGTCCCGTGCCAGCGAGCGCGCGGCAGTGTGACCCTCGGTCCGGTATACGTGCAGCATATGACGACCCAGCGCCTGCTCCGCGTAAGGGCCCCGCGGGTTTTCCTGTAAATAGCGCTCGTACCAGAACACTGCCTGGTTCCCGCCGCCGCGCTCCTCGAGCCGCCCCAACAAGAAGGCGGCATCGCCCGCCATCTCGCTTCGCGGAAAGCGTTTACGCGCGGAGAGCAACGAGCGCCGGGCCAAATCGTCTCGGCGTAAAAAGCGCGCCGCGTCGGCCAGCGCCAGAAGCTCGTGCAAGGGCGCGGTAGAAAGCGCGCGCGCGATCCCGAAACGCTCGGCCTCGGCCAGCACGCCGTTGAAGTCGCCGCGCGCCAGCCGTCGCGCCCACGGTCCCTTGCCTTCACGCGAGAGTCGCTCGCCGTCGCGCGGTTGCACGCGGACGCTCCGCTTGACCGCAACCGGCCCGGCCGGTTCCTTCGTCGCGGCGCCGCTCGCGCCGTCGTTCGACGCCACGTCGGCGGCAGCCTGTCGCGGCGGGTCGGGCGCCGGCGTTGTCGGCCGGGCCCGAGCCATCTTTGCATCGCCTATCCAGACGCGTTGCGATGCGAGCGCCACTCGTACGGCCTGCCCGCCGCGCGCGCGCACCTCGCCCTGCAGCAGCGGCCCGGTCAGGTAGACCTCGCCCCGGTGCATGACCAGCTCGAAGGTCTGCTCGGCCTGCGACCAGCGCACGTCAAAGGCCGTGCCGGTAACGCGTACCCGAAAGGGCCCTGCCTGGACGAGCCAGCGACTTCGCGGCCGTTTCGCGACGGAAAGGTGCGCCTGGCCGCGAATGAGCGCAATTTGCCCACCGCGGGCGTCGAGCGAAACCACGCGGGCGCGCGCGCCGTGCGACAAAACGAGCTCCGAGCCGTCGGTAAAACACAGGCTCGATTGCTCGCCACCCACGATCTCGCCCGAAACCATGGAGAGCGCACCCGACACGTCGTAACCGAGCGGCGCCGGGATACCGAGCCAAAGGTAGAGCCCGAGCGCGCAAGCCGCGCCCGCTACGGGCAGGCCCCAGAGCGCAACGCGAGGCCAGGCCGGCCGGAGCGCGCGCGCACGGCTCTGTTCGCGCCGGGCTCGTAGTCGTTGCTGTACCCTTTCGAAGGTACGCTCGCCTCGGTGCGTCGCCTCGCCGTGCAGGCTGCGTCGCGAAAGCGCGACCAGCTCGTCCAGGGCCGACCGTTCCTGCGTGACGTGCGGCTCGGTCACGAGACACCTCCCGCCGTGCTCGCCGGCTCGCCGTCGCGACCCTGCGCCGCGTAGTGCGAAAGCAGCGGGTCGCGCTCGACGTGGAGGTTGACGCGCTTGCGCGCGCGCGCCACGCGGCGCCGGACCGTCGGCTCGGAAACGTCGAGCGAAGCGGCGACCTCGGACAGTGGCAGATCTTCGATCACGCGCAGCACAAAGGCGATACGATCGTCTTTCCGCAGGCTGTTCAGGATACGGTAGAAACGGTCCAGCGCGTCGCGCGCCTCGAGATCGGTCTCCACCGCGCGCAGCCTGTGCAACTCGGCCGGATCGACCAGTCGCAGGATGCGCCGCACGCGCCGCCGCCGAAGCTCGCCGCGCAAGGTGTTGACCGTGATGGCGATCAGGAACCCGCGCAGAGCTCCAGCCTCGCGTAGGCGGCCGACGTTCTCGTAGAAACGCAGGAAGACCTCTTGTAACACGTCCTCAACGTCGGCGTCGGGTCCCAGGGTGCGCTGCAGGATGCGGCGTACCAGCGGTGAGAACTCGTCCCAGGCCCTTCGCGTGGCGCGCTCGTCGCCGGATGCCAGCAACAGCAATAGCGCGCCGTCGTCTACAACATCGCCGCGGTAGTCGTCGGCCCCCAGACGCGACTCGAGCTCCGTCGCCATTATTTCGATTTACCCAGTTTCCGGCTCGTACGCAAGACGCAGAATGGCGAACGATATTTTTGATCGGTCCGCGTGTCGTCGCGCGTCTTTACCACTGATACGTAAAAACCCTGATACGGAAAAGCCTGGATCGGTCGAAGAAACAGTCCGCACGAGGCGGGAATAAAAAAAATTCCCGTCAGCGTGGATTTGTTCCCTACAGCCGGTACCAACCCCACAGGAGACCTTCCGGTAAATGCGCTATTCACGATTCGCTGTAGCTATCTGTTTTCTGGTTACCATGGCTGCCTGTTCGTCGGATCAGACCGGCGATGAACCGTCCCCGGTGTCGGGAGGCGGGGGCGCGGGAGCGGGGATTTCCGGCAACGGGTCGAGCGGGTTCGGCGGCGAGAGCGGCTTCACCGGCTCGCCCGCCGGCAGCAGCGGCGGCGGCGGCAGCGGCGGCGGCGAGGCGATCGGCGGCAGCGCGGCAACGAATACGGGCGGAGCGGAAGGCGCGGGCAGTGGCGGTGTTGGTATAGGCGGCAGCAGCGGCGCGGGGACCGGCGGTAGCGGCGGCACGGATGCAGAAGGTACGGGCGGAACCGGCGACCCGTGCCTGGACGAGTACACCTGGCCGGTCTACGACCCCAAAATCGAATACGACTACGTGGACGAGTACGGAACCATCGGTCCGCCGACCACGGTCGCGGACGATTGCAGCGGGGTGGCCGGGACCTATACTGACGGGTGGTGGACCTTCCGCTACGGGGGTGACAAGAACCCGTTGGTGACCGAGGCGGCCTGGATCCCCATGCTGGAGCGGTTCAATACCGATTTCGCCTTCATCACCGATGTCATGCGCTGGCCCCGCGACGGCCGGGCGCGAAACGGAAATTACAGCGCCATCTATCTCTTCGGCTCGGGTCTGTGCACGGATGACGAGCCGAATACCGCGCTGGGCGGATGGCAGAGCTGGGTGGGAGACGGTCCCATCGTCCTGGCCTCTTATTACCCGGTGTATAGCTTTGATCCGGATTGCCCCTATTCGGACAAGCAGTCGCAGCAGAGCGCCATGATCCACGAGGGGATCCACTCCATCCTGGCCACCATGCCCGGCTGCAAGCAGGCCTGCTGGTTTCACGAGGGCGGCAACACCTGGCTGCAGGCCACCATGGAGGCCAAGCGCGCGGGCGGCACGCCCACGAGCATGGGCTGGCTGAGCGCGGGCGCAGCTCTGGCGCCCTTCATGCCCATCGAAACCTATTCCGGATGGCTGCAGGACGGCAGCTTTGGCGGGCCCTGCGCCGAGCGAGTGAACATGTTCGAACCGGACGGCGACCAGATCTGCACCTGGCGGCGGCTGCTGGGCGGCACCCAGTACGGCGAGACCTTTGCCCACGCCCTGGAGGTCATCTTGGGGGAAAAGAGCATCGCCTGGATCTGGCGGTACGCCGACGCGAGCGGACGGGTTCTTCAAGATCTGGCCGAGGTGGACGACGGCCTGGGACCCGCACAGACCCGCCGTCTGATCCAGGAGTACCGGGCGCGCCAGGCCTTCGGCGATTTCAGCATCTGGTCCGAAGCGTACAAGAAGCTCCTCGACGACAACTGGAACGCCGCCCTGGGTCCCGAGTGGGAGCCCGCCTGGATCGATTGCCCGGTCTGGAACGCCACCTGCTACGCAACGACCACGCGGAGCGGAGACACCCTGACCCCGGACGATCTCACCCTGCCCGGCTGGTCCGGCGCCAACCAGATCCCGCTGACCGTAAGCCCCGACGCCTCCTGCGCCACCGTGGCCTTCAACCCTATCGGCGAGAACATGAGCTGTCAGCTGGTCTACCGGGATACGAGCGGTGAGATTCACTACGGTATCCCCGTGTCCAGCGGCGACTGCTCCATCCCGCTGGGCGACGTCGCCAATAACGTGGTGATCGCGGTTCTCGCCAATACCGACTACATCTATGACGGCGGCACTACGAAGTACGGGTACACCTTGACCATCGGTTCCGGCGTCACCGGAACCGCCGATATCTACACGCAGTGGTACCGGTAGTTGCGCGCCTCTCGAAGAACTGTCCGGTAAACTGTCCAACACATCGTAGTATCCACAGCTCTTGTACAGGAGGCGGGTGGGGACGCCTACCGCGCCGTTTTCTCCGATGTCAACTCTCTTCACCTCGCCTTCGTCGGTTATGGCGAGAACCGCGCCGCCGAGAATCAACGATGTCATTACTTCTGCGACCCATCGAGGATCGCGTTACAATACAATATACACAGACCATGAAAGACAGAACCTCCCGACGGTGGAATCCCGATTCCTGGAAAGCATTTCCGGACGAGCAGCAGCCGCAATGGCCGGATCCCGAAGCCCTGCAGAAGGCTCTGGACGAGCTGGCCTCTTTCCCGCCGCTGGTCTTTGCCGGGGAGACGCGCTCCCTCGGGCAGCAGCTGGCCTCGGTGGTAAACGGAGAGGCCTTCCTGCTGCAGGGGGGCGATTGCGCCGAGTCGTTCGCCCAGTTCAACGCCAACATCATCCGGGACAAGCTCAAGGTCATACTGCAGATGGCCGCCATCCTCACCTATGGATTGAGCCGACCGGTGGTGAAAGTAGGGCGCATCGCCGGGCAATTTGCCAAGCCGCGCTCCAACTCGGTCGAGACCAGAGACGGCGTGAGCCTGCCCAGCTTCCGCGGATACTCGGTCAACGATCCTGATTTTTCCGAACGGGCGAGGATCCCTGATCCCCAACGACTGGTGCGGGCCTATTTCCAGTCCGCGGCCACGCTCAACCTTCTGAGGGCCTTTACCAGCGGCGGTTACGCGGATCTGAACAAGGTCCACCTCTGGAATCAGGATTTCGTGGCCCACAGCCCCAACGGCCAGCGTTACGCCAGGCTGGCCGACAAGATCAGCGAAGCGCTGCGCTTCATGAAGGTGTGCGGCATCGAGTCCTCCAACACACCGGTATTAAAGGAAGTGGACTACTACACCAGCCACGAGGCCTTGATCCTCGGCTACGAGCAGGCGCTGACCCGACGCGATTCCCTTACCGGCGATTTCTACGGTTGCTCGGCTCACATGCTGTGGATCGGCGAACGCACGCGGTATCCGGACGGCGCCCACGTGGAGTTCTTGCGGGGCGTGCGCAATCCCCTGGGCTGCAAGATAGGCCCCGAGGCAACCGATGAGGAGTTGCTACGCCTGTGCGACGCGCTCAACCCCGCCAACAAACCGGGCCGCCTGACGTTGATAACCCGTTTTGGATACGACCGGATCGAGGCGTGTCTGCCTCCGCTAATCCGGGCCGTACGGCGAGAGGGTCGTGCGGTTGTCTGGTGCTGCGATCCCATGCACGGCAACACCTCGACCGCTTCCTCGGGGCTGAAAACCCGCTCCTTCGACCAGATACTGAGCGAGCTCAGGAGCTTCTTCGCCGTGCACGCGGCCGAGGGCAGCATACCCGGCGGCGTACATTTCGAGCTCACCGGCGAGGACGTCACCGAATGCACGGGCGGCGCCCGGGAGATCCGCGACAGCGATCTGAATAGACGTTACGAAACCACCTGCGATCCGCGCTTGAACAACGAGCAGGCGCTGGAGATGGCCTTCTTGATCGTAGAGATCCTGGAGAGATGGCGTTCTTGATCACCCAGACGCGTTTCGTCCCCGATTACGGAGATCTGACGCAACGAAATCCCTTATACGTGGTTAGAGCCGAAGGAAGCGAATAGAGGCGTCTCGCGGCGCGTAGCAATTCGCCGTTGTTGACCCAGCTCGCGCCTCGAAAGACCCGGTCAGACGTGTCCACGAGCTGGGCGCAGTTGTCGCAGTCCCCGTTGGCGTACCATGTATCGGAGTATCCATCGAGCGCCCACTCCCACAAGCTCCCGCAGAGGTCACGATGGCCCCAGCGGCCCTGACCCGCGGGGTAACTGCCGACATCGATTCGCGGGGAGTTATCGCCGTCGTAGTAGTTCGCCAGGGTCGCATCGGGCGGCTGCGTGCCCCAGGGGTAGAGCCGGTTCTGGTTGCCTCCCGCGGCCGCGTACTCCCACTCGGCCTCGGTAGGCAGTCTCCCTCCGTCCCAGGCGCAAAAGGCAAATGCCTCGTACCAGCTCACGCAGTTGATCGGGTAGTTATCGTTGCTGCCGGGACTGTTCTTCCAGGTCTGCTGGCTGCTGCTGCAGGTCACGCTGTCGATGAGAGCGGCCTGCGAAGAGGGCAATAGCGCGTTCCACGACGACTGCCACCCGCTGCCCGCGATCAACGGGGACGCTCCGGCGCCATCTGGCGGCGGCGTTCCGTCGTACTGCTCGACGAAGCGGCGGAATCTGCCCACCGTGACCTCGAACGCGTCCATGTAGAAATCGTCCACCGTCGCATCGTGCTCGGGTTGCTCGTCGGGGTCACCATCCGTAACGGCGTCCGTTCCATCCTCGCTCCGGCCCATCGGAAAGGTTCCGCACGGAACCAAGATGCTCAAGCAGCAGCTCTCGCCCTGGCACTCCGTACCGGTCATGCCGTCGCACGAGGGGCCTGGCGGTCCATAGACGGCTCCGCCATCGGTTGCGCATCCGTCCGGAACGCTGCCGTCCGCGCCGCCACTGTCCGACGCGCTCCCGTCCATGCCGCTCTCCGGTATGCCGCCATCCGGTACGCTACCGTCCATTGCTCCGCCGTCCGGTACGCTTCCGTCCATTCCACCGCCGTCCGGTACGCTTCCGTCCGTTCCGGTTCCGCCGCTACCGCCCACGCCGCTGCTACCGCCTGCGCCGGCGCCGCCCACGCCGCTACTACCGCCTACGCCTCCACTGCCCGCACCTCCCGTACCCGCACCGCCGCTGCCCGCGCCCCCACTACCACTGGCGCCACCATCGATCACGCCACCCACGCCCGACCCGCCGGCGGTCCCGGCCTCCATGGGCTCTGGCTCGCCCGCCGATCCGGCCGTCCCGCCGGTTCCGGCCGAGCCACCATCGCCATTCGGCGGCACCGAGCCGTCCGGAAAGCCCCCATCCGGTCGAGTGCTCTCTTCATCGGGTCCTGCATCGACGCACCCGCCGGGATCCGTGCATACGGTCGGATCCTCGATTCGCGCGGATACGCACTCTCCTTTCCAACAGGTCTCGGTCAATCCGCAGGGGACATCCACGCAATCGACCGCCATTTCCACCGGCAACACGATGCGCTGGTTCGGAATGAAAGACACCAGCCGTCTCGCCACGATACATCCGCCCATATAGCCGTCAGCCACGCACCTTTCCGGGCTCTTGACGAGCCCGGTCACGACGCGAATCGCGAACTCGGCGTCTTCTTCGCCGCTCGGCACGATCGTGATCGAACCGATGCGCCCATTACTCGGTTCACACGCCTCGGTAACGGCATTCGGCGGTTTCGCCTCGACACTTTCCAGACTACCCGTGGTGATCGAGGTAGCCGAGACGTCTTCACATATCGCATCGGTGCTCACCTCCAGCGAGACCTCTGTCGCGCGTTGACAGGCCACGACGCCGGCCATCAGCAATGGAGCCAGAGCCATGACCGCAACCTTCGGAAACGGATTCATCGTGGATGCACCAGAACCGGAAGCCCGGGAGTAACCTACGCCCGAATCCTTCCTCGGATTAATGGTAGCACGTATTTTTCTCGGGACCGCCGCGTTCCGAGGCACCCCAACCCGCCAAACTGCTGTTATTCTCAATGCTTACGGCTTATTTCCGCATGCAAGGATTCCCAGCGGAGAAATCCCGTAACGATTCGAGCCTTCCCCCTTATGTTTCTCTCGAAACGCGGTTAAAGTGGAATTGGGGCTTCCGAGAGTCACCGAACGCGCTCCATTCGGTAACGACATCATTCGACGGTGCGCAGAGCGAACCGGACGGCAGTCCCAAAGGCTCGGATGACGACGCGGTGCAGAGCACCGTAACCGCCGAGAGATACGATTGCAGGCAAATGACAGAGAAAACACGGCTTCGAGAGTCCCAGGATGCGCCGAGCGGTAGCAAAAGCGACGAAGGCGGCAAACGAGGCGCAGACTCGCGCGCTCCCTCGGATATTCCCGATAAGAGGGCTAACCTCGGCGGCGTGTTGGAGATGGAAGTAGAGTCGGATAGCGCACGAAAGCGCGAGCAGGCGCTACGCGAGGCCCTCGATAGTACCCTGGACGGCGAGTTCTGCGAACGACTGGGAATCGGGAACGCGGCCAAAGGGGCCGTACGAAAAGCGCGCGAACGGCTGGTAGCCGTTTCGGGAGCGAATAATGACCAGCCTACTCTGGACCTGACCGGTACCACCGAAGCAGGTACCAAGGCCGACCGGGCCGCCGCCAAGACGCACGAACGGCCGGCGCCCGTATCGGGCGCCGTAGACGACCAAGCGACTCCGGTCTTGACCGGAACGTCCGCGGACGCCGCCACGGCCGACCGGGCCGTAGCGACAACCGGGGAAAAGCCGGCGACCGTTTCGGAAGCGGACGATGAGCAAGCTACTCTGGACATGACCGATCCATCCGAGCCCGATAACCATTACAAGGTCGAAGCGGTCCGCGATGCGATAGCCGCCGAATGGGCTCTAAAAAGACCCCGGCTAGAGAAAATCGAAAACGCCTTCGATCTGGCGCTTTTTTTTTATCGAAACGTCATGAAGGGGGATACCCGGCAGACCCTGGGACTCGCATCTATCGAGGGGTTTCAACGAGATATCCGACGAGAGGTTCTGGACCTGCTACGTCCTGACGACGAGCTGACCGGCGTCAAGCGGGCGCTGCTTATCATATCGACTTTGGGCCGTGACAAGGGATGGAAGTGGGCGGATGACGTTACACTGGCCCTTTTCGTCTGCGAAAACGAGGGCTTCGTAGAAAAGGCCCGGGAGATCGGCAAGTCCCTGCCCATGTTGATCGATCGACGGAAGCTGGCCGCGCTCAGGAAGATGTTTTCGTGAACGCCGCCTGCAAGGAACACCAGCTTTGTTTCCCCTATACATCCTATGGAAGGCAGCGCTGGGAGTCTCCGAGCTCGGCACGTTCGAGATGGTCGGCACCATGAGAACGGCTCCGACGGCCGACGTACTTTGCACATCTGATACGGTTTTCCGAATCGGCGCGTGGCCAGTGGCTCGCAAAAGCGACGTTGCGGAAAGGGGTATGGGTAGGCTATTACCCACCAAATCCGACATGGGGCCGAGAGGCGTTCGGGTAGGTAACGCGCATGAATCGACCGCTTTCGGGATAGAAAGCTCTTGTAGGCTCGTGCCGACGCGCCCAAGATTAACCGTGGTGAAACGCCGGTTCTCGAAATTCGCTTGCGCGCTGGTTTTGCTGCTATTGCCTCGGCTGGTCGGCGTCGCCTCTGCCCAACAAAGCGACAGCCTCGCTAGCGATCTCAAACAGCGCGGCGATGCCGCGCTGGCCGAGGGGCGTTACCAGGAAGCGCTCGACGCCTATACCCGTGCCATCGCTATCGAGGAGACGCCGGAGCTACACTACAACCGCGCCCGGGCGCTGCAGGCGCTGGCCCGGCACGCCGAGGCGCTCTCGGAGCTCGAAGCATTCGAGCGCAGCGCCGACGCCGCGCTCAAGCTCCGGGTACCGGGCCTGGATACCATGATGGCCGCGGCCCGCGGGAAGGTGGCAACGGTATCGATATCGGCCAACGTGGCGGACGCGGTCGTCGAGCTCGATGACGGACGTAAGGTCGAGCTGCCGCTAGCCGACCTGCGGCTCGACGCCGGGCAGCGCACCTTCAGAGCCGCCGCCGACGGATACGAGCCGGCGGCGCGGGAGGTACTGCTAGAGGGAGGAACGCGACGCACTATCGCCTTCGAGCTCGTTCCGATCAAGAGCGCCGCGGTGTTGACGGTGCGGTCTCCGGTGACCGGAGCCGAGGTCTGGCTGGCTAGTAAGCGGATGGGGAACGTGCCCCTGGAGCTATCCCTGCCACCCGGCGAGCACACGCTGGTGCTCCGACACGACGATTACGAGGATACCAGTACGCGGGTAATCCTAGAGCCACGACAACGGCGCGCGGTTGATCTGTCCATGGAGCCCATCCCGTCGATCTTCGAGAGCTGGTGGTTCTGGACCGGGGCCGCGGTGCTGCTCGCCGGAACAACCGTGACCATCATCGTGGTCGCGCAACCGGAGCAAGCCACACCGGGAGACATCCCGCCGGGAGTCGTGTCCGCGCCGTTAGGGTTCTGACGACGGGCAACACGGCCGCGCTCCGAAACCTGGACGATTAATTTCGACCGGCCTCCTTAGAGAAGCAGGGGCCGGCGTTCGGGCCGGTCAGCGGGTGGTCGCACGGGCGACTCCGTTGGTTTCGGGCTAGCGGACGGCGGCTCAGCGCTCGCCGGTGTCTGCCGTTTCCTTGCCGGACGACGTACGGCCGGGGGTATCTCACGCGGTCGGGTATCGTCCGAGTCGGCAGCATCCGCGGCGCGGATCTCCCCGGTGGCGGCCGGGTGCGCACGCCCGTCTGGCGACGATGGCGTTGGCGACGCCGCCGCCGGCGTTCCGTCGTCGGTTACCTCGACCGCGCCGGCGCGCTTGGCGTCGATCGGCCTATCATCTTCGGTCATCGTCGCCACTTCACCCACGGCTTCGCCGTCGCCACCGGGCACTCGGGTGGATTGCGAGGGTTCACTCGCCGGTCGTCGAGCCTCGAACCAGAACCATACTCCGAAAGTGGCAACGATCACGGCCAGCACAAGCCAGGGGCTTACCCCGCGACGGACCGGTTGTCGGTCCTGGCCTTCGCGCGCCGGGGTCGCGTAGGTAGGGCTTGTTTCTTCCGCGGCCAAGTCAATCGACGGCTCGGCGGCGACCGCCGGCTCGATTGCCAGGCTTAGACTTATCGAGCTCAGCGCACCTCCGGACGACGATTCGTCCTGACGGGGCGGTGCGGGACCGGAGCTCGGGGGCGACAGGGGCGGCAGGCTGCTCGGTAAAGCCTCGGCGACGATCACCACGCCGTCTTCCGGTCCGTAAGGCGCGAGCGCGGCCTCAAGTTGACCGGCATTCGCATAGCGCTTCTCGGGATCCTTCTCCAGACAACGCAGGATTACCTCCTCGAGCTCTCTCGGGATCTCGGGACGGTACGCGCGCGGAAGCGTGGGCGGGTCGTTCGGAATGGCCGCGATGATGGCGCTCGGCGAGGGGCGTTGAAAGGGAAAGGCGTCGGTCAGAAGGTAAAACAACACCACCCCGAGCGACCAGATATCGGTTCGCTCGTCCACGTCGCGGGTAGCCAGAATCTGCTCGGGCGACATGTAGTGCGGGGTGCCAAGGACCGTATCGGTATGCGTCAGCGTCGCGTCGTCCGGTGCGGTCGCTATCTTCGAGATACCGAAATCCAGCAACTTGACGCTACGCACCCCGGATTGCTGCGTGACGAAGAAGTTGTGCGGCTTGATGTCTCGGTGGATCACCGAGGCTCGGTGGGCCGCGGCCACCGCACCGGCTGCCTGTCGCATGTATCCCACGGCTTCGTCGATCGGCAGCGCTCCTCGCTCGATAACCTCCTTGCGCAGGTCACGACCGATGAGCAGCTCGGTCACCAGCACCGGCGCCCGGTTCTCGAGCTCGGTGACCTCGATGACCTGGATGATGTGGGGATGGTCGAGGGCCTTCAGAGCTCGACACTCGCGATAGAAGCGAGCGACCAGCGATTTCGACGACAACAGCTTCGGGTTGAGTACCTTGATAGCCACGCGTCCATCGGTTCGCGTATCCAGCCCCTGGTAGACCAATCCCATGCCGCCGGCGCCTATGAGCTTGTCGACGCGGTACCGACCTGCGATTATCTGGCCTATATCGAGCATGGTTTACGGTGCAAACCCCGGAATCGCCGCGAAAAGTCAGGCAAAGGTCATGGGACGTATTCCTCAAGACCGTCCCAAGGCGACGCTCCATTGTAGCACGGAGAGCACCACCTTACGTAACAGCGGCTCGGCAGCCTCGCCGCGCCGTTTGACAGACCGGTGGTGGGCGACCTCTCGAGCCATACTTGGACACAATCCTCGCCGCGGGAGAGGTGGAGCTCGGGGAGCGGGAAGATGTATCTTGGGAACGAGCATGGCAAGGGCGGCCCCGGCGACGGGGCGGCAGGGCAGCGATTGGAGCCGAACGGGCGTTGCGCCCGCCGGCGCGAAAGGAGACGACAATGGACGCCGCGCGAATGATGCGACTCCTCGGGGAAGCGCTGGATACCAGACTGTTCACCGTCTTGGGGAGCAAGGTCACGGTGGGAACCATGGCAGCCGTGGCCGCGGTCTTGATCTTGACCTGGATCATGGCCCGGATTTCGAGCCGGGCTTTCGAGCGCGTGCTGGCCC
Source organism: uncultured Sandaracinaceae bacterium (assembly GCA_964450715.1). Taxonomy (GTDB): domain Bacteria; phylum Myxococcota_A; class Polyangia; order Polyangiales; family JAFGIB01; genus CAYVFC01. The sequence continues at coordinate 30,782 of CAYVFC010000017.1, forward strand.
ATGAAAACCTCAAGGATCCGGGCACGGTGAAGGCCTTTCAACGACTGGTGCACTTTCTGATCATACTGGTCGGTGTCAGCGTGGCCCTGGAAACGGTTGGCTTCGATCTCACCGCTTTGTTCACCGCGGGCGCGGTGTTCGCCGTCGGCGTGGGCTTCGCCATGCAAAACGTCGCGCAGAACTTCGTTTCCGGCGTGATCCTCTTGATCGAGCGCTCCATCAAGCCGGGCGACGTTCTGGAGGTCGAGGAACGCATCGTCAAGGTCGAACGCATGGGAATCCGAGCCACGGTGGCTCGCACGCTCGACGAGGAGGACATCATCATCCCCAACTCGGTGCTGGTGCAGACGCCGGTAAAAAACTACACCTATTCGGACTCCCTGTACCGGCTGCGCACCTCGGTCGGCGTGGTCTACGCCTCGGACATGAAGCAGGTGAGAGCGGTGCTGGAACAGACCGCGCTGCAGATGCCCTGGCGGGTGCCGGACAAGCAGCCCCGTATCTTCCTGCTGGGATTCGGAGACTCCTCGGTCGACTTCGAGGTGGGCATCTGGATCACCGATCCCTGGCGATCGCGCATTCACAAGTCCGAGCTGAACGAGGCCATTTGGTGGGCGCTCAAGGAAGCGGGCATCATCATCGCCTTCCCGCAGCTCGATCTTCACCTGGACCCGCCCGTGACCGAGTCGCTGCGTCTGGTCGCTTCGCGCTAGACCGGCGCCCCCCTGCTTGTCCGCTGCCCTCGAAACGCCCGCCGGCGCTATCCCAACCAGCTCCTGCGATCGATTCCACAAGAAGGTGACTTTCCCCATCCCTGCCGAAAGCTACCGAACCACCAGGTCGCTCATCCATTCCACGTCGGGAGGCGTGGCCCGGTCGAGCTCGTCGGCCCACTGCTGGTCGGTCTTGCGCTGGAAGTCGGAGGTGATCTGCTCGGGATCGTGCGGCGCCCCGGTGCGCTGGTGCTCGGCCATGGCCCCGAGGATCTGGGCGGTCTGCTGCAAGCGGTCGCACCAGCCCGACACGACCAGCAGCTCGTTCTGCAGCGGCAGGTCGAGATCGATCACCAACTGCTGGCCGCGCTCGGCAAAGCGGGCCAGGGCGGCGAAGAACTCGGTATAGGGCTCCACGTAGGCGTCCGGGTACTCGCAGACGATGTCCGCGCGCGCCTGCTCGCCGTTGACCGGCGTGTCCGGCGAGCCGAGGCGCGCACGCATGCGCGCCAGCAGGTCCTGGAGCGCCGGGATCAAAACGCCGAGCTCGAGGTCTCTAAGTAGCGTATCGTACGATCTTCTGCTATTGTTCTCGACGTATTCCGACGTATTCATTCGTGCTCAGGGTGGAAAACGGAGCGTAGTTGGGGCGGTTGGACGCGGTGCTTCGTCGTTGTAAAGCGGTTTGTTCCGACACTGAAACGGTAGATGCCTCGCCGGGGCGTCCTGGCCGGAGACGGAGAGGTTGTACCAGTAGGCGGATGGTAGGGATTTCGTCGACGGTGGCGTTCTTTTTGATAGCGCTTTTACCGGCCTGTTTTCTTATCCACGGCAGACCTGAATCAGACGACGACGGTTCCGGCGGCGAGGTCGATGCCGGCGCCGGGGGCGGGGGCGGGGCGGGCGGTGCCGGCGAAGCTGGCGCTGGCGGCGTAGACGGCGAAGCCGGTGGCGGCGGTGGCGATGCCGGTGGCGACGGAGGCGAGGGCGGTACGGGTGAACCCGTTGCGACCGGCCAATACCCCGGACCGTGCACCTACCAGTACGACTCGGATACCGACGGCACGGTCGAAGGACGCAAGACCTACGTTTACGACGCCGACGGCAACCTGCTCAGCGAAGAAGGTTATACCCCCGATCCCCTTATATCGGGCCAACGGTCTTACTTTCTCTACACCTATACCTATGATGATAACGGCAACAGGGTGACCGAAGAGCGCGACAACGACGCCGACGGCGCGGTGGACGAGCGCCATGCCTATGCCTACGATGCCGATGGCAACCTGCTGTCCGATGAATGGGACTATAACGCGAACGGCACGGCAGATAACGTCAACATATATACTTACGACGCCGACGGCAATATCCTCTCCCGAGAAAACAACTGCGACTTCTACGGCGGAGTGGGCGTTCGCGTCACCTACACTTACGATGCCGAGGGAAATCTACTCGAGCTGGAAGTAGACTCGGGCTGTGACGGCGTATCGGAGGGACCCATAGTTTATTTTACCTACGACGATTCGGGCAATGTGTTGACCGAGGAAACGGATCTCGACGGCGACGGTACGGAGGATATTCGCTTGACCTACACCTACGACGGAAACCGGCATACCGTAATCCGGGAACTGGACGTCGATGGCGACGGTATAATCGACCTGCTCGGGCGCACGGTCTACACCTACGACGCCGATGGCAATCTGATAAGACAGCAGTCGGATAGCGACGACCCGAGAATGGCCGGCATGTACTGGACCTTCATGTCCCAGAAGTGTAGTCAAATCTACTTCGAACACGGCGTCGTACCGTCCGGCGAGTGCGATCATTTCGTCGCCTATTTCTTCGACGTCCACTTCATCGAAGTCTCACCGGAAATGCTAGTACTCCCTTACGGGTACGGTCTCTTCCCGTACGGGACCTTCTTCCCGAATGAAATCCTCATGTTCGGGACCTGCAGTCAAACCTTCGACAGAAACGGCAACATGCTGACCCGCGAGTGCGATTATGACGACGACGGCACGGTGGACGAGCGCCATGCCAATACCTACGACGACAACGGCAGGATCTTTCGCGCCACCCTTCGATACCCCGTCGATGAAACATCGACAGTTACGATCGTCCGTCTCAGCGCCTACGACGCGGACGGCAACATACTGACCCAGGAGTGGGACGCGGACGGCGACGGCAAGTTGGACGTGATCGCCACCTACTCCTACGACTGCTGGGAGTAGATCCGGTACGCCGTAATACCCGGGATAACGGATAGTCGCCATCTATTGCTGACTTTCTCTTCTACCAAAGGATCGCGACCGTATTGGAGGCGTCCCCGAGCTTCGCTGTCGTTGTCATCTCGACCGGAGGGAGAGATCTCCATTTGAAGGAGTTTTCTCCCTCCGGTCGAGATGACATGGAAGCGGCGGAAAACCACGAGACGTTCCATGTCTCCTATTTGCCGAAGAGAAAGTCAGTAAGCCTTTAGCCTTTCGGGAAATAAGGATTTAGGCGAAATCGTAGTAAAGAGCACGCGTCGAGTTGTAACCAATTTACACCGTGCTCGCGCCATGCCAAAAGCGCCGGTCACCGGTTGATAGCTCAACCTCATACTTGTATGTCACTTGTATGTCATCGAAGCGAGCGACGACGATCCGGCTAGATCCGGAGGACTTCGAGGCCCTGGAACGGGCACGGAAGCACGGCATCTCCAGCTCGGAGCTGATCCGCAGGGGGCTTCGCATCGTTGCCGCGCGCTACTACAAGAACCGCCGCCCCCCTTCGACCGGCCTGTTCGTTTCCACCGACGGCAAGCTCGGGGAAGAGAGCGAGTTGTTCCGGGACCTCGACGAGTGACCGGGGCCCTGATCGCCGACACCGGCGGTCTGTTGCGCGCGCTGGCGTGTCGTCCCGACCAAAAGCCCACCTGGCCCGACTACGAGGCGTCGCTGAAAAGGGCCAGCGCGGTCATAGTTCCCTCCCTGGTATTGGCCGAGGTCGATTACTTCTTGCGGGACAACCGCCAGGCCATGCGCACGCTGGTCGCCGAGATCCTGGATCCGGCCACGACCTACGAGTACGAGCTCGCCGGGCCGGCCGATCTCGTGCGTGCGCTGTACATAGACGCCCGTTTCCGCCAGCTCGGGCTCGGGCTCGGGCTGGTGGACGGCCTGGTCGCCCCCATAGCCGAGCGCAGAGGCGTCTACCGGATCCTCACCAGCGACCGACGGGACTTCGGCGTGGTTCGGGTCGGTCGCGGATTCACGCGAGCGCTCACCCTCGTACCCTGAAGCGCCGGAACTGACGCGCCTCAGGGATGCAGGAGCGGCCTGCGCATCTCTTCCCGCAACGGTACCAACCGTAGGGAATCCATAGGCCGATAATATCGCCATAAAAGAAGGGGGGGAGAGAAAGCTCCCCCCTGTATGCGAAAATTCCGAACAGCGGGGGAAAAATTGGACGCCTGTTGCGAGGCGAGCGGGCGTGCCATCAGTGGGTTAGAGAGATGAAAAAGTCGACCGATCGCCACTTCGAAACCGGACTCGCCGCTGCGGTGAACGCGTCGCGCGCCCTTGGCTGGATCGCGCTATCGGCGCTCATCGTCGCGGTGCTGCCAGGCTGCGAGGACAGCCAGAATGGGCAACCGGCAAACGGGGGTCCCGCCGGTAACGCGGCCGTCGGGGGCGGTTCGGGCACGGGCGTCGGCGGGGCATCTGCAATGGGACCCTATACTGCGGGCGGTAGCGGCGCTGGCGGCACCATCAACACGGGTGGAGCGGGCGGCGGGGCGGAAGCCGGGGCGGGCGCCGGTGGAGCGGGCACCTCAGGGGGAGGCGTCAGCGGTACGGCGGGCACGGATATCTTTGACGGCGCAGCCCCCGACGACGGCGGCGGAGGCTTCAGCGGCGGCACCGGGGACACCGGGGGAACCGGCGGTACGGGCGGAGCGGCCGGTGCGGCCGGTGGCGCGGGCGCGGGCGGGAACGGTGGGACCGAGGTCTGCGACCTGCCTTCCTCCTTCAGCTGGAGCTCCACCGGGCCCCTCATCACTCCCAAGCCCCCCGCGGGCCACGACTTCGTGTCGATCAAGGACCCCACCATCGTGTTCTATGACGGCAAGTACCATCTCTTCGCCACCGCCTTCGACGCGGCCCTGGCATCAAGGGGGTGGAAGTCCGTCTACCTGAGCTTCACCGATCTCTCCGGCGCGGACGCGGCCCCACAGAGCTACATGGGCGACTGGGCTACCGGCAACACGGTGGCTCCTCAGGTCTTCTACTTCCGCCCCCACGACAAGTGGTACCTCATCTTCCAGTGGAACGCGCGGTACTCGACCAACGATGATATCAACAATCCCAACGGCTGGAGCGCGCCCGCGCAACTGCTCAGCGGCGAGCCGAACGGCGCGCTCGACTTCTGGGTGATCTGCGACGACGCCACCTGTTACCTGTTCTTTTCGGCGGACGACGGGAACCTCTACCTGTCCAAAACCGCGATCGGGAATTTCCCCGCGTTCAGCGGCTACGAGATCATCATGTCGGACACCAGGGCGCGCCTTTTCGAGGCATGCAACGTCTACAAGGTCGAGGGGATGAACAAATACCTCCTCCTCGTCGAGGCCTACGGACCGCGTTACTTCCGCTCCTGGACCGCCTCCACCCTCGACGGACCCTGGACTGCGCTGGCCGACGAGCAATCAAACCCCTTCGCCGGCGAGGCAAACGTCACCTTCGAAGGCGCCGACTGGACAAACGACATCAGCCACGGCGAGATGATTCGCGCGGGCTACGACGAGACGATGACCGTCAATGCCTGCTACTTGCAGTTTCTATACCAGGGCGTCGATCCGAACGCCTCGGTAAGCGAATACGGCTTGCTACCCTATCGGCTCGGCCTGCTGACGGCGAATTATCCGTGATGGGAGGTATCCGGTATATGAAACAACAACGGCCATTTCACCCCGGAAAATCGGCGCCGAGCCAGGGACGATTGTCTTCGAGTCGCCCCGGCATCCTCGGGCTGACTCTGTTGACATCTTGTATCCTGGCCGTTTTTGCGGGGTGCACCGAAAACGTGAACAACCCGGCGAATACCCCCGGGGGTACGGGCGCCGTGGGCGCGTCGGGAAGCGGAGGCTTGTATACCGGCGGCACCGGTGCCAGCGGAACCTGGGCCGCGAGCGGCGCGGGCGGCACCATCGACACCGGCGGAGCCGGGACCGGAGCGGGAAGCGCGGCGGGCGCCGGTGGAGCGGGCACCTCAGGGGGAGGAGTCAGCGGTACGGCGGGCACGGATATCTTTGACGGCGCAGCCCCCGACGACGGCGGCGGAGGCTTCAACGGCGGCGCCGGGGACACCGGGGGAACCGGCGGTACGGGCGGAGCGGCCGGTGCGGCCGGAGCCGGTGACGCGGGCGCGGGCGGTACGGGCGGGCAGGCGCTGTGGAAGTTCGTCGGCAACATTACCACCGGCTGGGACCACCGGGTCGACACCGACGGCAGGACCTTTTCGACCTACTGGGATCAGATCACCCCCGAAAACGCGGGCAAATGGGGGTCGGTGCAGCCGACGGCGAATAGCGGTTTCAACTGGGCGGCGCTGGATGCCATCTACGACTACGCCCAAAGGACCGGCATCATTTTCAAGGAGCACACCTTCGTCTGGGGCCCGCAACAGCCGAGCGGAACGCTCACCGAGATGCAGGTGAGGACCTGGATGGAGCAGTTCTGCACTCGCTACCCCAACACGGCCCTGATCGACGTGGTGAACGAGCCGCCGCCGCACACCGAGCCGGACTACGTCAACGCCATCGGCGGCGGCACCGATACCAGCTGGCAGTGGATCATCAACGCCTTCAACTGGGCCCGCGAGTACTGCCCGAACGCCATCCTCATCCTCAACGACTACAACAACATCGAGTGGCCCGACCAGAACCAGCACTTCATCGACATAGCGAACGCCATCAAGGCGGCAGGCGCGCCCATCGATGCCGTCGGCGCCCAGGCTCATGGGCTGAGCGAGATGGTCTCGACCCAGACCATGAAGGAGCTGCTCACCAAGCTCCATAACGACACGGGACTTCCCGTCTACATCACCGAGTACGACATCGATTTGTCGAACGACCAGGCTCAGCTCGACAAGTACCAGCAGCACATCCCCTTCTTTCTGGATACCGAATGGATACACGGCATCACGCTCTGGGGCTGGATCCACGGCCAGACCTGGGTACCGGACAGCGGCATCATCCGGGCGGACGGAACCCCGCGGCCCGCGATGACCTGGTTGATGGAAACGCTGGGGCGACCGGCGCCGTGAACAGGCACCGGCAAATCACCCCGCTTTTTGCGCTGCTCGCGACCGCCCTCTCTTGCAGCCGCCTGCCCGAGCGGCCGGCAGCGCCGGCAACCGCCCGGCCCGTTGGCAAACCGGCCATGGTCGGAGCACCGGCAACGCAGGAAAACCTGGAGCCGACGCCGGCACCGACCACGCTGCTCACCGCTCGCGGCTCGGCCTACGCGGCCACGCTCGCCGTCGATGACCAGGGCATCTACCTCTTGACGGGCAACGCGGCTTTTCGGCTGGCGCCCGGTCGCGCCGCCGAGCGATGGGAGCTGCAGCTGGGGATCTCACCCGCCCTGATGGGTGACCACTTCCTGTACTGGTCCGGCGGAGCCTTCCGCCGGGCTCACAAGCGCGGCGCCGAGCCCTCGCTGCTCGCCGCCGCTGCCCACCAACCGCAGCGCGTGGCGGCGTCCGGGGATCGCTTCGTTTGGCTCGACCAGGCGGACAGCGGTCGTTTCACCATCCAGACCCTGGCGCGCGGGTCGGGCGCCCGCGTTCTGCTCGCCCCCGACGGCTACGTTGCCGCACTGGCGATGGGCGAACAGCTCGTCTACTTCGCGGAACAGAGATCGGGCAGAGGCTGGCGGCTGGGCGCGGTTCCGCTTTCCGGCGGCGCACCGCGGTATACATCAATGAAAAGGGGCCGCACCCCCGCTATGCTCGCTGTCGCCGGCGACCTGTTCTACTACGACGGCCCGAGCCTGACGGTCCGGAAGGTAACGCCGGACCTGGAAGGCGAGGAAGTGTTGGCGCGAGACGTGATCTGCTCGCCCCTGGCCGTTGCCGAGCACCTGTACTGCGCTCAACCTAACGGCCTGCTCGAGATCGGGCTCGACGGTGCGGTACGGCGGGTGGTTCCACTCCGGCGGAAGGGCACGATCACTGCCATCGCCGCCACCGCCACCCGGCTGGCCTGGCTGATGGACGTGGGGCGGGACGCGCTTGTCGTGCAGACGATTGCGCTTCAGCGGTAAGTCACCGTCGCCAGGGATTGGCCCGGCAACCTGAGGATGCCCCCGGGGGGCAGCGCGCCGAGATCCGCGGAACGCTCGCGACCGCCCAGCACGGTGCGGGTCACGGTCGACGCCGTAGGAGCATCCTCACCGCTATCGATCCGTACAGCCTTTTCGGTGAGCTCTGGGTTGGTGAGCACGACGGTGACCGCGTCGCCCCCGGGCGATACCCACGCCGAAGCGAGCAAGCCGTCCGTGTCGGAGCTGGCCGCCACGCGGACCGAGCCCGGTTCGAGGTGGGCCGAGTAGTGGAGCATGACGTGATAGGGGTCCGCGATCACGAAGTCGTCTTCGGTCAGGTTGATGAGCGTCGTGCGATCGGGCGCGATGCTGGAGGCGGATCCCACGAAGTCGGTCTGCAGGTAGACCACCGCACCCTCGATAACGAGCGTCGCGTGCATCAGCACGGCCGTGGTCAGGGCGTCCGCCCCCATCTCCGTCTGGAATAGGGGCCTCTGGGTCTGTTCGGCGAGCTCGCCCAGCGCCTCGAGCGCGGCGCCATCGAGGTTGGCGGCTTCGGTACCGTACAGGTGGTGCGCTATGGCATCCAGCTTCTCGATGTCGAGCTCGGCGACGTAGTCGGCGACCTGCATGGAGTTACTCGTCTCGGGCGCGATGATTCGCGGAATGGAGGCCAAGCCAACGAGCTCTGCCATCACCGCGGCCAGGGCTTCCGCGTACCCGGGGTAGTCAACGGTCACGACGACGCCGGCGTCGGTCGTTACCGTCGCGGTTCCCTGGGTGGGCAGGAACCGGCAGGCCTCTATCATCCGCCCCGTGCCGGGAACGAAGTTCGGGTTGTTTTGGATGGAGATGTAGTCGGGCTCGATGCCCGCGAGGGCATAAGCGTCGAGCGACGCACGCCAATGGCCGGCGAACCCCGCGTAGTTGAAGCTCCCGTCGGGCAGCCTGGCCAGCGTGCAAGTATCCGGGTTGCCCTCGCACCAGCTCCAGCCGTTCGCCTTCAGCGAGCCCGGCGGGCTCGCCGAGACGAGGATGATCATGGGGCTCTGCCCCAGCCGCTGATCGGCCGCGTTCACCATCTCGACGCTGCTGCTCAGATCCACCCCGTCCGCCTGGCCGTGGAGGTTGCGCAGGCGGATTACGTTCAGACCGCTCCCGGAGAACAGGGCGTCAAAGAGCGCCTCCTTGCGCGGATGCCGTGCCATCTCCCCATAAACGTAGCCGACGCCGGCGCCAAACCCGACGATGGCCTGGAACCGCTGCGACGCGTCGACCGAAACCAGAGCTGTCTGCGCCGGGGTCGGCACGCACGCGCCGGCCACGCAACTGGTGCCGTTTCCGCAGCCCTCGGCCGGGCAGGGCTCGAGACAGAGGCCGGGGCTCGGCAGAGGATTGCCGGCGCACAGGACGATCGCTCCGTCGTCCTCTGCCGCCACGCACGACGTACCGGGCAGCTCGCCGCAGGCGGGCCCGTCGCTGCAGCTCCGCGTGCAGGCACCGCACAGGCACTGCAGCTCGCCGCACTCGGCGTCGATCCGGCATAGGGTCAGCCAGTTGGTCTGCGTTCCCACGCTCGGTCCGTCCGCGGGGGCGCAGGCAGCCGCACACGCCGCCAGCCACAGCCCCGCGGCGCGGCGTGCGAGGGCACCGCTCGGCTTTTTCATCCGCCGCCCTCCTCTTCTCGCAAGTATTGACCGCAGTAGTAGGTGACCTGATAGACGGATTCGGACTCGTGGGTGCGGTTATACTCCTCCACTTCATCCCACAGGGCAATGGCCCGCTTGCGCGTGTCGGCGAGCAGTGAGCGCACCTCCTGTTCCCTGGGGTGACCCGGCCAGATGTCGAACGAGAGCGTGGTACCGCCCACCGTATCGTCCGCCGCCGAGACGTGACGCCCCTGCACCGCCTTGGCCGCCAGGGCGCTGAGCACCGCCCGGTGATGATCGACGATCGCGGCCTCCCACCCCGCGGCCTCACCCAAGGGAATGAGGCAATGATCCGTCGAGTAGTAGGTGCCGTCCGGCCGCTCTACCGCCCGGATCCGAGCGTTGGCCAGCAAGCCGGCCAGCGCTTCATCGATGACCGAATCCGGCAACGCCAGCATCTCCGTCAGCTGCGCCCTGCTCAACGGTCCACTGCGCACCACGTAGACCCAGACCAGCGCCTGGTTGGTCTGCCGGGAATTGACGCCGCAGGACATGCCGAGCTCCTCGAGCTCCTCGGCGGTGGCCACGCGATATCTAGACTCCTTTCCGCGGCCGCTACGCAGGACCAGCCCGCTCTCGACCAGGTCGTTGAGAATGCTACGCACCTTGGGTTCGTCGTCGCGCTCGAAGCGCCGGAGGATCTCGGCGCGGCTGACGGAATCGTGCTCGGCGAGGAAGGTGTGGATGGCCTCCCACAAGCTGACGCCGCGATCGGTCGCCGACTCGTTCAACCGTTGTACCTTCTGCCGGTACGAACGCAGCGCCAGGCCGAACATGTCCGCGATCACCTTCTTGCCCAGGCCCTGGCTCTCGAGCTCGCGGACCAGGTTGACGAAGACGCTGTCGGCGATGTGCGAAAGCGGTGAGCGAACGCCGTCGACCGTCGACAGCTGCGCGATGAGCACCATCGTTTGCCGTACGATGGCGTCGATCAGGAGCTGGGAGTTCATTGGATGACGAGACTCCTTTCTGCTTCGAAGGGACCCCGACCGCGTTTCACGGACTGTTGCCCAATATTCCCACGACGGGGAGGTACGAAACAGGGGTGTGGCTTCTCCCCCCCTGGGTAGTGATAGAATGCGTCTCCGTGTCAAACCGCAAACCCTCGCTCATGTCCTGGTCCGAAGCGTATACGCTCGAGTGGCGCGAGGTCCGGGAGGCGTTTGGCTCCCACCTCAATCCCGGCTTGCTCCGGATTCTCGAGCGGCTCGGCTACGACGCGATCCGGGTGGTATCCGCGCGCGACATGTATTACCGGACCGCGTCGGGCGAAGAGATCCTCGACTGCTGGGGCGGCTTCGGATCGGTCAACCTGGGTCACAACCACCCTCGCCTGGCAGAGGTACGGCGCTGTTTCGACGAACGACAGCTGCCCGAGATCTGCCAGGCTTTTCTACCGGCACAGGCGGCGGTGCTCGCCAGGAATCTCGCCGCGATCATGCCCGGCGATCTGAAAGTCAGCTATCTGTGTTGCACCGGCTCCGAAGCGGTGGAGGCCGCGTTGAAGTTGGCGGTCAAGTACAAGAACAACAGCCTGGGCCGGATCATTCACGCCGAGAACGGGATGCACGGGAAGACGCACGGCGCGCTGTCCGTCACCGGTAACCATCGGCTGAGAAGGCCGTTCAAGCAGCTCGACAACTGCCTGTCGATTCCCTTCGCCGATAGCTACGCACTGCGGATGGTTTTGGAGCGGGCGCGGGGTAAGGGGCCGGGGCAGGAGATCGTCGCCGTCATTATCGAGCCGATACAGTGCGGCGGCGGGGTGGTGGTTCCGCCGGAGGGTTATCTCCGCGAGGTGCGCCACCTTTGCGACGAGTTCGGCGCCGTGCTGATCGTCGACGAAGTGCAGACCGGTTTCGGCCGCACCGGCAAGATGTTCGCCTTCGAGCACGAGGGGATCGTTCCCGACCTGGTCACCGTCTCCAAGGCCTTTGGCGGCGGCAAGGCGCCGATCGCCGCCTGTGTCGCCCGCCGGGAGGTATTCGAGAAGGCCTACGGTTCGACCGGCGATTGTACGCTGCACAACGCAACCTTCAACGAGATGGGCGGCCCCGCCGCGCTGGCCACCGAGACCATTCACATTCTTTACGACGAGGGGCTCGTCGACAACGCTGCCACGGTCGGCGCCTATTTGCAGCAGAGGCTAGACGAATTGCCCGCCGCCTTTCCCGAGATCGTCGTCGATGTCCGCGGCCGCGGCCTGCTCGCCGGCATCGAGTTGAGAAATATCACCGAGCTTTTGCCCGGCGCCTTGTTGGGAGCCTACTCGGAGCGTCTACGCGCCCTCGGGGACGGCCCCTTGGCCGTGCTGGTGGCGAGCGCGCTCTTGCTGGACCACCGAATCCTGGTCGCGTTTACCGATTTCAACCGTAACGTCCTGCGGCTCGAGCCTCCTCTGACCATGAAGGAAGCGCACGTCGATCAAGTCATCGACGCGCTGAAAGAGACGCTTTCCAGAGGGGTATCCGGGCTGGTAAAGAGCGCCTTGAGGAGGAGAGTGGGGTAACAGCAGTGCCGACCGTGCTCATTACCGGGGGTTCCGGTTTTCTGGGTATCCCGCTGATCAAGGCTCTGCTTCGACAGCGATACCGCGTGCGCGTACTCGATATCGAGGCTCTGAACTGCCCCGAGCTCGAGAGCGAGGTCGAGTTCGTGAAGGGGGACGTGAGAGACGGCGCGATTGTGGAAGCCGTCTGCGGCGGCGCCCGGTTCGTCGTTCATTGCGTCGCGGTGCAACCCGTCTCGCGGTCGAAGCGCGAAATCTTCCGGGATGTCAACGTGAAGGGGACGCGCAACGTTCTTTCCGCCTCGCGCCGCCACCGGGTCGAGAGGTTTCTCTACATCTCCTCCAGCGCGACCTACGGCGTGCCGCGCGAGGTGCCGATCACCGAGCGGACCGCTTTCAACCCGGTATGCGACTACGGGCAGTCCAAGGCCGCCGCCGAGCGGTTGTGCAACAGGTTTCGCGCCGACGGTCTGGACGTCGTGATCCTGCGTCCCCGGGTGCTCATCGGCGAGGGACGGCTCGGGGTTTACCAGCTGCTTTTTAGCTGGATCGCCGACCGCAAGCCCATCTTCATCCTCGGTTCGGGGAAACAGAAGTTTCAGGCGCTAGGCGTGAACGACATGGTGCAGGCCTGCCTGCTGGCGATGCGAGGGGCCTGCCGCAACCAGGACGTGAATTTGGGAGCCATGGAGTATGGAACCTTTCGCGGGGATCTCAGGGGATTGATGGATCACGCGGGCAACCGTTCACCCATCGTTTCGCTGCCGGTCGCGCCGGCGCGGGCCGCCTTGTGGAGCCTGGATTTGCTGGACGTGTCGCCGTTGACGCCCTGGCACTACCTGACCTCGAATGTCGCCTTTTTCTACGACATCACCAAGGCCAGGACCCTTCTCGGCTGGCAGCCGAAGGTCAGCAACCTCGAGATGCTGGTTGCAAGCTACGACTGGTATCTCTCGCACCGGCACACGGTGGATCGCGATCTCGGGGTGACGCATCGCAAGTCGCTCAGGCCTCGGGCCTTTGGCATCGTCAAGGCACTGACGTAGGGAAATGGGCAGGCGGGCGAAAGACTGGGCCGAATTCTGGGACGCGCAGGGAGTCTTCGGCGACAGGTTCCTGCGCAAGAACGCCGAGTTGTTCGTGGAACGTACCGAGGAGTTGCTGGGCTACGGGCGCGACGACATCGTGCTCGACGTGGGATGCGGCCCCGGTTGGCTGGCCCACCTGCTGCAGAGCCGCGTCCAGGCGCTCTGCGGTGTCGACTCCTCCCAACGACAGGTGGAGATCTGCAGGCGGCGTTACGGGGGGGCGGGCAACCTTTGTTTCGAACGAATCGACCCCGGCTGCGACTCTCTGCCGCTACCGATGTCAAAAGCGCACTACAGCCTGATCGTCTGTCAGAGCATGGTCCATTACCTTAAGGACCACGACCAGGTCGAGCGGCTGTTACGGGCGATGGTGGCCGTGGCCGCTCCGGGCGCCAAGATCCTGCTGGCGGATCTGCCGAAGTCGCCGCGTCTCTACCTGGATGTTGTCTCTCAGGTCTGGCACGGCGCCCGGCGGGGCTTTCTCGCCGACGTGTTGCGGGGATTGGCGGCGGCCCGGTTCTCGGACTACCACCGCCTGCGGTATTCGCCGGGAGTGCTACTGTTTCCGCGAGAACGCCTGCAGGCGCTGGCCGGTCGGGTGGCGCGTGATGCGACCATCATCGAGCGGGCGCTGACCGTCAACGCGAGCCGTCACCATCTATTGATCACCCTCTAGAGAGCGATGTCCGGAGCCGACAGGAAACGAGTCGAAGCCAGCGGCTGGATTGCTGTTTCCGGTGCGGCTCTCGGCTGGCTGCTGGTTTTCTTCTACCTGGGGCTCAATATCAATATGGCTCCCGACCAGGTAGACGGCGCCCTGGTTCTGTCGTCTATACACGATGTATCAGAGGGCCAAGGGGTATTTTGGGATTTCATCGACATCTATGGACCGATCCACTGGTTTTTCCCGGCCCTCTTCTACTCCTGGGCGGGGCAACAGGTCTGGGGCGTACGCCTGTGGCTGCTTCTGATCAAGCTCTTGTCGGTCGCGCTCTGCTACCTGTTGACGAAACGGCTCGCCGACCGATTCCACGCCTGGATGTCGGCGGTATTGATGACGGTGCTTCTGGGGCTGCCCTGGCACGCGCTTCAGATCCCCTATGCGGCTCTGCACTGCCTGCCCTATCTGCTGGGCAGCTGGTACCTGCTGTTCTGCCGGCCCCTGCGGCTAAAATGGCTCAACCACGTCCTGGCCGGCCTTCTCACCGCTGCTGCTCTCTGGATCAAGATCAGCAGCGGCGCCTTCCTGCTGGCGGGCGGGGTATTCTACTGCCTCTATTGGCTACCGCGAACGTTCGAACAGAGCGGGCCGGGAAAACCGGACAACCGGGCCGCCGCCTGGTTTCGCGGCGTCCAGGTAATAGGATTGATCTGCTACGCGGCGGTTTTCTACTACTTCGCATACGAGATCTCCGACTGGCTATTCGTTCTCTACCTGCAGCTTCCGTTCGCATTGACCTTGGTCTGGACGTTGCGACGGGTATGGATCGCGGACGAGCGGGATACGGACTTTGCCGAGAGGCTCGGGGCGCTTGCTGCCTATGGTGCTACAAGCGTGTGCCTCGCCCTCGTCTTTGGACTCTTCTATTTCGGATTCGAGGGTGGAAAGCGTTACGCGGCGGAGATATGGAACCTGATCCTCCACACGAGCTACTGGCACCGGGTGCCGGCCGTGGGAGAGCCCGGATACTATCCGGGATTCAACGAGTACTACTGGAACCAGTTTCCTTGGCTGATCACCATTCTCTTCTGCCTCTGGTGGGCACTACAGCGAAACGGCGGGGGGGAGCGAACCTTCGGCCTACGGTGGGTCGCATCGCGTAACGATCTGAGCGGCCTGTGGGCCGCCATCAACTTTCATATGTTCGTTCTCTATTCCTTCGGGGACGAGACCCACACGCTGCTGGCGATCTTTCCCGCCGTTCCGATATTTTTCGTCATTCTATCCCAGATCGAGAAACTGGCCGTTGCCCGCGTGCGCGGCCTGCGTCCGGCCGGGCTGATCCGGGTGGGGCTGTCGATCGCGCTGTTCGCCTGGTTCTCTACCCTGACCTTCCGGCCTCGTGCCGATGCCCTGTCGTGGAGCGAAGGAGACTGGACGTCGTCCCCGCGGATCGGCGAACAGGAGAGTCGGAACCGCCTGCGCTACTTGCGGTTCAGCGCCGAGAATAACCCGGCGGTAAAGGACCGTAAAACCGAGATTACCAATCACGAATGGGACGCGCAGATCAACCAGGCGAGTATGTACATCGACGAGATCACCCGAGACGGCGAGGAGGTGCTGGTCCTCTGCCCGAACCAGTTGCTGACCTTCCACTCCCATACCCGGCAGGCCGGGGGACGGTACCGGTACCTGTTCTACCTGGTGAAGTTCCGCGTGATGAGCCGGCGCTCCTTTCTCGCGGTGGTACCCTTCGACGACATGGTCGATATTTTCCGAAATCCTCCCCGGGTGGCGGTATCGGAGGAGGGAGTTCAAGCCCTAGTGGAAGCCTTCCCGGAGTTCGGATTCATGCTAGATAGATACTACGAGTTAACGCGGACTTTTTCCGAGCTCCGGGTCTACCGGCGCCGCGACACGCTGGACGCCCCGTCAGAAGATGGGATAGAACGATAATGCGCGTTCAGTTGGTTCACCCGCCGCCTTACGTCAAGGTAAAGGCCATGACCGCCCACCGCCCCAGCCTTCCGCTGGGTCTGGCCCTGCTCGCCGCTGCTTTACGGCAGGCCGGCCACCAGGTGACCGCGCTGGATGCGGTTGCGCTCGCCCCTGACCGCTTCACTCCCGACGGTGGCCTGCACTACGTCGGCCTGGGGCCCGAGGAGATCGCGGAGCGGATCGATCCATTGGCCGAGGTGATCGGTATCTCGAATATGTGGACCTATTCCTGGCCGCTGGTGAAACGCATCACGCATGAGGTAAGGCGCCGCCACGCCGGCAAGGTGATCATCGGAGGCGGCGAGCACTTCACCGGGCTGACGGAGCTCAGCCTGCAGACCGCGCCGTACGACTTTTTGGTACTGGGCGAAGGCGAACGGACCGCCGTCGATCTTCTGGCTGCCCTGACCCGAAGCGAGACCGACTACGGGACGATTCCGGGAATCGCCTTCAGGAAGAAGGGAAAGTTCATCCGGACCCCGCGCCGGGAGCGTATCCGCGATCTGGACGCGTTGCCGTGGCCTGCCTGGGATCTCTTCGATCCACTCGTTTACTACCGGCACCGTTACATCGCGGGCCTGGACCGGGGGATGACGATACCGATGCTGGCCACCCGGGGATGCCCCTACGCCTGCACCTTCTGCTCGAGCCCGAACATGTGGACGCGTAGGTGGTGCGCCCGTACTCCCGGCAAGGTGGTCGATGAGATAGCTTACTACCGGGAGAGGTACGGCGCGATCAACTTCCCGTTCCAGGATCTGACCATGTTCATCAAAAGAGACTGGGTGGTCGAGCTCTGCCGGGAGCTGTTGGACCGCCGCCTGGATATCACCTGGCAGTTTCCCGCTGGAACGCGTTGCGAGATGATAGACGACGAGATCGCCGAGCTGCTGCGGCGAACCGGCGGCCAGTCCTTTGCCATCGCCCCCGAAAGCGGCTCCGCGCGCACCCGCCGATCGATCGGCAAGAAGATGACCGAGGAGTCGATAGAAGGCGCCGCCAGGGCCTGCGTCCGCAGCGGGCTCAACGTCACCCCCTTTCTTCTCATCGGATTCCCGCAGGACCAATGGGCGGACATCCGCGAGACCGTGCGGCTCGTCCGCAGGCTCGCCCGCATCGGCATCGAGGACATCGGATTGGGTTACTTCTTTCCCATCCCGGGATCGAGTTTGTACGACGAGCTATTGGCCCGCGGAAAGATACGGCTCACCGACGATTTCTTCCGGGTCTCCTTTTGCGGCACCGACGCGCGGATGCGGGAGCAGAATAACTACTGCGACAACCTGTCCGCGCTGGAGCTGACCATTGCCCGCTACCTCGTCCTGCTCAGCTTCTACCTGCCGTCGCTCGCGGCCCATCCCGGGCGCTTGCTCCGCGTGGTCGGCAACGCCCTTAGAGAGAAAGAGGAGACCAAGCTCGACGCCTTTCTCGTCAACGCCAAGCGAAAGCTGGCCATGCAGCTCCGCCAGGGGGGTATAGAGAGTATTCACTTGATAGCGGCACGTCGTCGCGAAGGTGTACCGTTATATGCAGGAACCGCCCCACCATTCGGAACCGACGCCGGACGAGCTCGCCGAGCTCCGGGAGATGCTCCACCAGGGTAGGCGTGCCGGGGGTGGTCGAAACCACGACCTTCGGCGGGTAAGCGATGAGATCGTCGAGGTATCCCGGCGGGGCCAGTGCCTGGAGACGTTCCCGGTCGAGGGCGCCGTTCTTGATCAGGTAGAAAAGAAAGCTCTCTCGCCCGCCGGCGGGCCGCGTCTTGGATGCGTAGTTGATGAGCCGGTCGCGGCTCAGGACCAGGACCTCTGATTCGTCCTCGGTCAGCCGGTCCACCATCCAGCTCGTCCACCTTACCGCCTCGTCCCACCGATCCGGGGCGACGTCGTCCGAAAAGGGACGCACCCCGCCTCCGTCAGGCTCGCTGAGCCGCAGGTAGCGAAGACGATCGGTGCCCCACTCTGCTCGGTCGGCTTCGAAAACGCGCCCGTCGGGAACGGTAGCCAGCGTCGAACCCGCCGCACACACGGCGATAAAAAGCAGCGCCCGCGCCCAGAGCCGCCCTCGGCCACCTTCGGGAAATGCCAGCCGTTCGACCTGGTAGAACAAGATGAAAACCAGCGGAACGAAGCTGATCGAAGACTGTAGAAGGCGCACCTCGTCCGAGGGAGGGCAGATGATATAGGTGAAAATGGTCAGGAACGAGAAGAGGCCGATCACCCGCGAGCGAACCGCCTCCCACTGCTGGCCGAATACCTCCCGGCCCCTGCCGCGGCGCTGAAGAACCAGCCACAGGCAGAACGCCGCGGTCCCAAGCCAGGGCAGTTGCGGCCAGTAAAACTCGTTGAAACCGACGTAGGTACCGGGAGCACCCAGGGGAGGGAAAGGGTAGAGGTAGTCGATGGTTGCGAAGATGGCCACCTGTTCCGCCAGGTAAAGGCGGGCGCCGGGCCAGCCGAAATAGGAGAAGAGGAAGAGCGTGCAACCCGCAACGGTCGCCGCCAAATACAAGAACCACGGCCGGAGCTGGTTAGCGAACGGCTTTCCCAGGGCGGCGCATCTCCCCACCTGCCTCCAGGTAAGGACAAGTAACAGCGCCGACGGTACTATGAGATAGGGGATGTACATCCATTTGAAGTGCGAAGCTACGAGAGAAAAAAGGGCGACTGCGAGTGCCGCAAGCCCCAGGTACTGCGCCTTCCGCAACCACCATTCATCGGGTCGGCCGGGCGGGTCTTGCGTCTCTCGAGCGGCGTCCCCGGGCCGAGGCTCGGAAGCTCGCGTTTCGGAAGGCAACCAGTAAAACAGGAAAAAGAGCCCGCCGGCGAAGAGGAACACGCCAGCGTTCAACTTCGACCACAGCACGACGACGGTCAAGACCGCCGCCAACAGCACGCTCGAGCGGCGTCTTCCCGGATCGGCGAAAGCCAGCAGGTAGAACCCCCCCAGGGCCAGCGGAATCGCGAAATAAACCGGATAGGCGATCTGCAGGAAGTGATAGGGCGCCCCGAACAGGGCCGCGACCCATATCACGGCGAGCATCGCGTGAAATCTGCTTCCCAGGCGCCGCGCCAGCATATAGGCCATGACCGAGGTAGCCGTCTTGAGAACTACCATCCACAAACGGACGCCCCACGCCTCGTAACCGGCGGCGATGTAGAACGGTACCGGAAACAACCAGGTAAGCGGCCCGTAATAGTCCAGAAAGTCCCAGTAGGGCAGCTCGCCGTGCGATACGCGATGGACGTAATCGAGCATCATCCCGCCGTCGACCGGGTTGGGCGCTCTGCGGGCGTGCTGTGCGAAATAGAAGGCGAGCAGCAGCAGGCCCAGGAATCGGCCCAACCACCGCAACCACGCCTTCGCCGCAAGCCGAGCGTACGGTTCGCTTTTCATGTCCGCGAGGGGTTTAGACGGGATTGCGGGCACAGGGTAGATAGCAGACGTGCGGCTCCTCGTCCCCTTCCGATCCCGTGGGTAGCTCGATCTTCTGGCACTTCGCGGTGCTGAGCGTCGCGCAATCCGAGTCCTCGTCACACGATTGCGGGACCATGCTCCCCGAGGGCGCGCAGTAATTTTCCAGAGTGAAAAAGGGGCCCGCGTTGCACTCGTAGGTCGGCGGGCAGATTCCGATCGGATCCAGGGAGAACGAGCCTCGACTGCTCATACTACCGTCGGGCAGACCGCCGTCCATGCTGGCGTCGGGCTCACCGCCGCCCCCGGTGCCGCCACCCCCGCTGCCGCCCCCTCCGCTGCCACCGCCTCCGGTGCCCCCCCCTCCGGTGCCGCCGCCACCCGTTCCGCCGGTCGCTGTCTCCGCGGGCTCGCTACAGTCACCGAGGCAATCACCGATCCGATCATCGTTGTTCCCGTCGTCGCAAGCCTCGCTTCCGTTCACCACCCCGTCGCCGCAGTGGGGGCCGAGAGAGATACACCTGGGCATACACCCGTCGTAGCTGCCGTCATTCACGCCGTCATCGCAGACTTCGTCGCCGTTCACCGTTCCATCGCCGCAGTGGGGCCCTAACCTTCTGCAATCCGGCATACAACCGCCGTACTCCCCGTCGTTCAGACCGTCGTCACAGACCTCGTCCCCGTCGACCACGCCGTCGCCGCAGACCCCGGGTCTGCCGTGCATCCCCGGACACCCCACCGCCAGCGTCCCGGCCGTCAGTATCGAGATTATCCGTACCAGCATTTTCCCGACCTTGTCCGGGAATGTAACCCATCGGGTCCCGCAAGGCCACTGATACGTCTCCAATATCCGCCTCGCTTCGCCGGATTTTAACGATTCAGCAGGAGCCAAGCCTGTACGATTCGAAAACTCTCCGCCGGAAGCCTGCTGTCGCACCGCTACCGCATGCGCTGCAAAGCCTCCGAGGCTTCGCGCTGTAACTCTCCGGGCGCTTCCCGCCTCAATCGATTCAATGCGGCTTCCGCCCGCGACCCGCCGATGCGGCCCAGCGACCAGGCGCACATGCGTTTGACCCTCGGATCCGGATTCTCCCCCAGCGCGCGCTCGAGGTCGAGTACGTAGGCCGTGTCCAGGCTATTTCCCATGGCCCGCGCGACGTTCATGTGCCAGCGCCAGATGTCTTGGGGCGCGGTGTAAAACATGTGGGGCCAGACGAACGATTCGAAGTACTCCCGGTTCATGTGCAAGAGCCTGGACAACTCGAAGTGCTCAGCCTTGGCGGCCACCTTTTCGTTGACCGCCAGCTGCTGCGACATCCAGGGCTGGTTTCTCGGACAAACTTCCTGGCAGCGATCGCAGCCGTAGACCCACACGCCCATCTGCTCGCGCAACGCCGGGGGTTGAATCTCTTCACTCAGATAGGTCTGATAGGAAATACAAAGGCGCGGATCGATCTTGCGCGGGGCGTGCAGGGCCCTGGTGGGACAGGCGGCTATACAGGCGTTCTTGCACCATTCGGGACATCCCACTTCAACGCTGGGCGGATCGGGCTCGAACTGCTGGTCGACCACGATGGGCAGCGGCAGGACCCAGCTGCTGCAACGAGCTAACTTGTTCGAGTAGAAGAAATTGTTCTTGCCGAAAGTCCCGAGCCCGGCGCGCGCGGCCGAGAGTCGCTGCGGTATGTTGAAGGGAACTACCGCCTTGATCCCGTTCTGTTTGAGAAACCTCCGAAAATCGGCAACCCGCGAGCTCAGCCCGCCCTTGGTGACGCGATCGTCGTCCTGGTAACAGCGTCCGAACTTACCCAGCATACTGGCTGGGAAGGCCTGGCCGTAATAGGGCTCGACCAGGACAATGATCGATCGCGCACCGGGCAAGATCGCGGCCGGATCGACGCCCTCGAATAGATCGATCCCGAACCCGGGAGCCCACGCGTAGAATTCCCTCCGGTCAGCCAGGATTCCTCGCTGCGACTCGAAGGGTTCGGCGCTGGTAAACCCGATCTGTCGAAAACCGATGGCCGTCGCCTGCTCGATGATCTGTTGCTTGTCGATCACTAGACCCTCACCGCCTGTATTCGGCTGGCGGCGCGCGCAACGCGGGGGCGGGGATCGCGCCCGCGATCAATAGCTCCGAAATACATATACGAGGCGCCTCCGTGCCTTTCAATAGGGACGAATTCGTACGCGAGGTGGCCGGCAAGGTGCTTGTTCGAAAAGGTCAAAAACCTTGTTACTTGCGGACAGTGCGGATCGTCGGAAGACTCGCGCCTCTATGTCACCCGGCCCCGCGGCGCATGAGCCGCTCGAATTCGGCAGTAAAACGGGATAAGTTCGTAATCAACCCCCGTGCCCGAACCACCTGACGAGCTGGAACCCCGCATACGAGAGCTTACCGTCGCCGGCGACTACGACGGTGCCGCAACCCTCTTCATCGAAAAGGATGGCGGCGACATCCTGAAGTTTCTGGCGGGACGGCTGGGCAACCCCTCCGATGCAGCCGAGGTGTTCTCCATTTTCGCCGAGGCCTTCTGGCGCGGTTTCCCGGGCTTTCAGTGGCGTTCCTCGCTACGCACCTGGGCGTACACGCTGGCCAGAAACGCCGCGTACGGATTTCTTCACGATCCGCAGCGAAAACGGCTTCAGCTGACGACGATTGCCTCGCACAAGAGCCGCTTCGCTCGAGCCGTGACCCAGCTCGGTGCGGCGACCGAGACCTACCTGCGCAGCGAGGTCAAGCGCCAGGTGCGAGACCTTTATAAAAAACTATCCTACGACGACCAGTGCCTGCTCTACCTGCGCATCGACCAGCAGATGTCGTGGCAGGAAATCGCGACCGTCATCTCCGGGCAAGGCGAGCAGATGGAAGAGGCTGAAAACAAGAGATGGGCCAACCGGCTGCGCCAGCGTTTTCACGTGGTCAAGCAACGGCTGAAGGAGCTGGCCGAAGAGGAAGGGCTGATCGGATAGCGCCTCGTCGCCCCGAGCGATTTCTCCGGACGAATGGAGGGGGATCAGTCCGGAAAACCGGGCGCGAGCACGGCGGCGAACCGTTCGGGGCGTACGATACCCTCGCGGGTCAACGTCTCGTCTGCCGCGACCACGAGCGCTCTGCCCTCCTCGCCGCCGAGCAGGCGCCCGAGTTGCCGCCGGGTAGCCGCCGCGTAGAGCTGAAACTGCTTCCGGTCGAATGCGGTCGCCGCATCTCGTAGCAGCGCAACAGCTTTCTGCTCGTCGCCTTCCAGGTGCGAGACGCAGCCGTCGATGTACAGCAGCCACGGATCGGCCATGGGGAACTTTTCGCGGACCACCTTCTTCGCCTGCCGGCGGGCGATCTTCAGGAACGGTTTTCGATCCCGAGCGGTTGGAGCAACGCCCAGGGCAGCATTGGCCAAGTAAAGCCGGGCGTGAACCCTCATGAACTGGCTGTAGTACAGCCGTGACCACGACAGGCGCTTCCAGATATGGCGGGCGATTTCGAATGCGCGTTGACGGTTCCCCAGATAGGTCTCGATCACCAGCTCCGAAATATCCGCCACCCACCGGATGACGTCGAACCCACGTCCGGGCCATTTCTCCATCCCCTGCGCTATCTGCTCGCGCGCCTGCTCGACCTGATCCACGGCCAGATAGCGATAGACACCGGCGGTCGCCACGCGCTGGAAGATGAGCAGATTAAGATCATCGCGCTCTTGACCATACTTGATCCAGTTGTCCCATTGGCTTCTCAGCTCCTGCAAGCGCCCCAGATTGAAGTAGGTAATCCCCAGGATGTTCCTGGTAATGCTTAAAAACCAGGCAACTCCCGAGCACTTGTCCATATAGATCTTCTTGGCGCGCTCGAGGTGCGACTCGGCTTTCGCCATTTCCCCCAGCATGTATGCGGCGATACCGGTGGCAAACTGTACGTGAGCCTGTGATTCCGGGTCCGTGGCCTTTTTACCCAGCTGCCTCGCCAGAGCGAGGTATCGCTCCACCCGGGAGCGATGAAACACACCCTCGGCAGCGTAGTACATCGCTTCGGTAGCCAGCCCGATGATGATCTGCGGAACCATCCCGCTGCGAAGAGCCCGCCAGAGGAAACGGGAGGAAAAGGCCGCCGCCTCGATGGCGTTGGCGTAACAGAGTCCTTTCGCCACCGTCATGCAGGCACGCAGCTCCAGCAGCTCCTTCCCGGACAGCTCGCTGGCCGGACGCTCCTCGAACTTCAAGCCGTGCGCGATGAGACGGATCCGGTTGAGCACCAGATTGAAGATGGAGGTGATGGGGTGGGTATGAAGCTTCAACCCCACGGTTCTGAGAACTCTATCCAGCTCGCGCATACCCTCGGTCATGTGCCCGGTGGTGATCCATTCGTTGGCCGCCAACTGGCGCAGCTCGAGCTCCTGCTCGGGTGGCGCGCCCTCTGCCGCCTGCATGAAGGCCTGCGCCGCCTCCACACCCCTGCCGGCACTGGCCAGAGCGGTGCCCAGCCGGATCTGCAGCTCGCGCTGGTCGTCGCGACTGCCCGGGTTCAGCTCGAGCGCCAGTCGATAGAGCCTGGCCGCGTTTTCGAAGGCCAGCGTCCCCAGCGCGTGATCTGCAGCTCGACCCGCGCAGGCGCCAGCCGCGGGACCTTCGCCGGCGCCGCGCAGGTGCTCGGTCAGCGCGATCAGATCCGCTCCGTCTTCGGATTGCAGAGATCCAGCCAGCCGGCGGTGCCAAAAAGCGAGCCGGCTTGCACCCATCCGGGCGATGACCGACTCGTCTATCCTGTCGTGATAGGCTCTGATCCCACTGGCGCCATCCGAGGCGACATAGCGAATCAGGCGCTCGCTCTGCAACCTGCGCAGCTCCGGCTCGATATCGTTCCGGTCTATCACCTCTCGCAAACGCCCCGGCTCGAGCGGCCGCGCCGACACGCAGATAGCTTCCAGCACCTCCTGTTCGTTGTCTTCGAGCAGGGAAAGCCGATTCTGGATCGCATCTCTCAGGCTGACCGGTTCCCTCGACGGTTGCGCTCTGGAAGCGAAGCGCGAAAGCTCGGTGATAAAAAAGGGGCTGCCCCGCGCTTCCTCGGCGATCTGCGCCGCAAGGTCGCGCAATGCCGCGGGCAGCAGATCCCGGGCCAGCCTCTGCGAATCCTCTCGATCCAGCTCGCCGAGCGCTATCTCGCGAACCTCTGCCGCGTCGAGCTCGTTTATGCGGTTGCGCAAGCTGGCGAGGCCCGGGCTGGTGTCGGCCTCGTCGCTCCGATAGGCGCCGATCAACAG
This sequence comes from uncultured Sandaracinaceae bacterium, assembly GCA_964450715.1. GTDB lineage: Bacteria > Myxococcota_A > Polyangia > Polyangiales > JAFGIB01 > CAYVFC01. The sequence goes on from CAYVFC010000017.1 coordinate 55,433, forward strand.
TAGCGGCGGCGGATCCGGTCGCGAGAAGACCGAGCTCAGCAGCTTGGCGCCGTCCAGGTCGCTCCACTGCAGATCATCCACGAAGAGTACCAGCGGCTCCTGAACCGCGATGTTGACCAGAAGCTCCTTGAAGGCGTCGAAGGCGACTCGACGCAACTCGGTGGGCTCGGGCGGCAGCGGGTAGCGCTGCCTGAGCCGCCTGATGAAATCCAATCGCCGCAAGGCCGGGAAGAGCCGAGCGATGGCCTGCACCTGCCGGGGCAGGAGATTGGCTGCCCGCTCGGGCGGCAGCCGTTTCAGGTAGCGGCTCAAGGCGTCGACCAAGCTGTCACACGCCTTGTAGGGAACCGACTCGTACTGGTAACAGCGTCCGCCCAGCACCACGCCTCTTCCCTCTCGCCGAAGGCGGTCCAGAAAGGTTTCGACCAGCGCGGTCTTGCCCACTCCCGAAACGCCGCTGACGAAAACCGCGATCGGACGCCCCCGGTCGGTGGCGGAAAACGCCTCCCGTAGCGCCTCGAGCTCCGCGCTACGACCGACAAACGGCGTGGCCTCGGACTGCACCGCCAAGTCCTGCGTTCCGGTCGTCGTAGCCGACCCCAGCACTTGCCGGATCTGTTGCGGACCCGGACGCGCCCCGGGATCGCGCTGCAACAGCGCGACGCAAAGCCGGTCGAGGTCGGCTGGGATCTCGCTGTTCGTCGAAGAGGGGGCAGCGGCATCCTGTAACTGCTTCCTGAACAATACCTCGCGACCCCCCCCTTCCAGAGGCGGCCTGCCGGTCAGGGCCTCATAGAGCATGGCGCCAAAGGCGTACCAATCGCTGCTCGGCACGGCGGTCCCGGTGGCCGCCTGCTCGGGCGCCATGTACAAGGGGGTCCCCACGATGTTGCCATCCGCCAGGGTCTGCCCCGCCCCCCCGGGCGCCTGGTCGCTGGCCAGACCGAAATCGAGTATCACCACCCGTCCCTCGGGCGTAAGCATCACATTGGTAGGCTTCAGGTCCCGGTGCAGCTTGCCCGCCTCGTGAATCGCCTGGATACCGGCTGCAAGCTGGGCGAAGACCGACCGGATCCGCTGCTCATCGAGCTGCACGTCAACGTGTTCGAATAGCGTGTTACCCGACAACAGCTCCATGGTAAAAAACCAGTGTTCCTGGTCGCAAAACAGCTCGTGCAACGCGATCACGTTGGGATGCACCACGTCGGCCAGTGCTCGAAACTCCTGTTTTAACCGATAGATGCCCGCCGCATCCACCGAGGTGAGCATCTTGAGCGCGACCGCGGCGTCCCGCTCCCGGTCCACGGCCTTGTACACCACCCCCATGCCCCCGCTCCCCAGCAAGCGTTCGACGACGAAGCGCCCGCCCATCAGCGATTTCTGGGTGAACAGTACGGCCGGCTCTTGCAGGGCTTCCCTGAGCAACTGGTCGAACTGGCTACCGGCCCCGCTATTCATTCGCCTCCGTGTCGATCTCCGACAATACCGAAGTCCGCGCTTCCGAGCAACGGACCCGTAGAGACCGGCGCCGATATCGGGCGTGGTTTCGGCGTGTTAGCGGCCGGCGCCGCGCCGCATACCCGCGACCGCGGCGGCCGCGCTTGCTGCGTTCGCATCGAGTATCACTGGATCGCTTCTACTTTGCCATCGTCTCAGGGGGCGCGCGGGAAGGCCGGAGCCGGTCGGCGGGGGTCGCGCGGCTTGCATTGTCCGGCCCTGGAGGCTCTTGCTCTGCCGGACGCAAGCCGCGCTCAACCCTCGTGCCAACCCGAGGTCTCGGTAGCTGGGCGGGTTGGCACGAGGGTAGCCCCCGCCGACCGGCTCCGGCCTTCCCGCGCCCGGCCAGCGCTCCGCAATTGGCGAAAGAAACGATCGTTTCAATAAGGTACGAGAGAGCCCAGCCGCCTACGCTCGCGGCGCCTTTCGGAGCGCGGCATACGGATCGGCTAGAAGTGGTTTCGAAACCCCCGGACCGAGTATTTCGGAGCGCGGCGGCCCCAGCTGCAAAGCGCGACGACGAGCAATAGCGGGGCTATTTCGAGCAGGAGCAACGCAGCAGATGGGGCCGCCCCGCCCGAAAGACGACGGGAGGGGTTTTGAAACCACTTCTAGGTTTTTCCTAACATTCCTCCGCACCCCACTCTTAACCATCAGGGGGGATGTCTCTCGGAGGCGTCCCTACTCCCAGCCGGAAATCCGCAATTCCTATAGGCGCCTCTTCGAGGTCGAGCACGTGCAACCGATGGCAATTACCGCTTCTCTAGCTGCCAAAGCCTCCGAAGGGTCGGCCGCGGCGTACCGCGCCGGCGCTTGCTGGCCGTCGATCTCCGAACGAAGGGCTTTGGCGCTCGAGGAGTACTACTCGGAGCCCGAGGCCGAGCGGCTGGAACGTATCGCCTGTCCGTGCTGCGGAAACGACGACGCATCGCCCTACCTCTCTTCTCGCGACCGCCTCTTCGGCCGGCCCGGCACCTACCGAGTCGTTCGCTGCCGACCATGCGGAATGTTCTATACCAATCCGCGTCCCACCCTGGCGGCGCTCGGACGCCACTACCCGAGCGACTATTTTTGTTACGAGGTTCCGGAAAACCTCAAGGGGATAAGACGGTTCATTCTGGGCGGAGCGATCCGCCGGCTCGCCGATCGAAGATTGCGAATGATCGAACAGGTCACCGGCAAGGTGGCGTCGATCTCGCGCGTTTGCGACGTCGGGTGCAGCTACGGAGAGCTTCTCGATGCGCTGAAGAAGCGCCGCGAGTGCTCCGTGGTCGGCGTGGATTTCAATCCTACTATGGTCGACCATTGCGAGCGGCGCGGGGTACCGGCCGTCTCCGGAACGCTGGTCGATGCCGCGTTCGAGGAGCAGAGCTTCGACTTGGTCACCATGACCGAGTACCTGGAACACGAAAGAAACCCGGGGGAGGTCCTGGAGGAATGTTTCAGGATCACCAAGCCAAGCGGGTATCTCGCCATCGAAGTCCCGCGCATATCGGCCTCGGGCGCGCGTTTATTCGGTAAATACTGGTCTCAACTCGACCTGCCCCGCCATCTGATGTTCTTCACCGAGACGACGCTCGACCGAATGCTGCGGGAGGCCGGCTACGAAATCGTGAGCGTTCGCCCGGCGCTAGGTTCTATCGGGATGAGCTTACTACACCTGTTCGGCTACGAGCGCATCGGGAGGATGACGAGCAGAGACCTGGTGGCGGCGGTTCTGGCGACCATTCCGCTGCTGCCGTTCGTACCTTTCTTGCCCGAGTTCATGTTCGTGGTGGCGCGCGCCGTGAGCCGGCCGCGGCTCCCTTCGAGGCTATGCCTTCCCCGCGCGTCTGTCGCGGTTCCTCTTCGAAAGGGACATCGCCGAGCGCGAGCGGCGTGAGAATTTTCCGATCAGGGACCGACAGGGACGGGCCAGCCGTCGTCGTCCCAGACCAGCTCGGCGACGCGTAGCTCGTTCCGGTTATCGGGGCCGGGATAGGCGTGGTAGACAACGCTCCCCGGTCCTGCCAGCTTCCGAAAGCTAGCGAAGCGCGCGTAGCGTGTCCGATGCAGGACTGGTTTCCTCCGAAACCGGAGGCCGAGTAGTAGAGATGGTACTGGCCATCCAGGAAGACGATGTCCGGCGCCCAGAAGTCGCTGGTGCCCGGCCACTCGGGGATATCTAATCCCCAGACTGTCCCGGCTAAGGATGCTGAGATAAAACGTCGCTGATAGCGATCCACTTCGCTCCGGGGTTCGTATATCTCGGCTCCTTTCGTAAAACGAATCGCCGCGGCTCTGGCTACGGCCGTCACAACGGAGCCGGCGTCCTCCGCCTCCGTTTCCCTAGCCCGCCGGAGCAGCGCCCGTAATCTCAACCTCGTAGTCCAGGCCGACGTTTTCCGGATCGCCGACGTACTGGGGATCATACATGTAGAGCGTATCCGGAGTATTGACCACCACCAGGCTCGCTTCCTCGTCCGCTCCAATGGTCGCCTGGCCCGATCCCTCAGGCAGGTCCAGGTAGCGCACGAAACCCTGGTTCGACCTGATGGCCAGGGTCGCCGTCAGGTTACTTTCCGGCAGCCCATTGCCCAGGTTCGTGACCTGTACGGTGACATTTCCGTCGCCCGTAACTTGGCTAGAGAGAATATCGAGATAACTAATGGCTACTGATAGATGGTGGAATGCCGGTCCGCGATCGGGTCAGTCAGTCGATGACGATGGTGTCGCAGCCCAGCAGGATATCGATGCGTGCCGCGACCTCGGCCCGGATCATCTCGCAGGTATCGGGGCAGACGATGATCTTGGTGGGGTCGTCCTCGTTGTCGTAGTGCCAGGCCTCGGCCTTACCCTCGCAGGCTTCCAGAGAATCGACGTAGGGTACGATCCGCTCACCGGCGTTCTCGCCGGTGGTCGTGAACTGGAAGTTGACCTTTTCGCGGTTGAAGAGCTGGCCATCGGGAGGTTCGGGAATCGTCCACTCGCATTCCACGATCTGCTGCTGCAACTCGGTGACCTTCTGCAGCTCGGTGACGGTATCGCGTATGGCGTTCAACGCTTCCACCAGACCAGCGCCGCTGGTCGTGCTCACGTCGCAGGCCCAGGTGGCCTCGGCGTCGGCCGGCGTACAGTCGGCGTTGCTCTTCTGTCCGACCATCTCCAGAAAGGTGAAGTTGGCGCCCGCCATGCCGATGGGAAAGGTCCTGACGCCGCTGTTCGCATAGGCGGTGCCCGCGATGTCCGAGACCAGATTGATGTCGATGTTCGGGCACTGGATGATGACGTTTTCCGGCTGCCCGTCAGTTACCAGCACCACCACGCAGTCCTCGCCCTCCGGATTGGCAACCGCGTCCTGCTTGTAGTTGGCGCAGAACTGGGTTGCGCCGTTCAATGCCCCTTCCATCGGGGTCCCGGTGCCGGCCGGGGCGATGCCGGAGTTGAACAGATAGTTGCTGATGTTAACCGCGTGGTCCGGCAACCGTCCCATGGGAACGATGGGCTCGTTGTAGCCGGTGCCGCTGCAATCGGCCGCAAAGACGACTCCCGCTTGCGGGTCGTTGGCGTCCAGCGGAAAGACCTCCAGCGCGACATCGAGACCGGCGGAGTTCGGGTCGTTGACGAAGGTATCGATAGCGGTGATCGCGGGCGTCCACCGCTCGGGCGGATAGGTCATGGACAAGGAGGTGTCCAGCATGATGTACAGGGCGATCGGCTTTGCCTTGACGACCTCCACCAGGACCTCGGTCTCCACGTTCTCGCCCACCGAGGTGACCGCCTGGCAGGGTGTGGCACCGTCCAGCAGATCGCCGGCATCTACCTCGGGTGGGTGCCATTCGTTGTACTCCCACTCAGTGGTGCCCCCGGCGCCGGATACGGGCGGTTGTCCGCCAATGCCGCCCTGCGCCTGGGGCCCGGGCGGTGGAGGCTCACCGCTAGTGTCAGGCTCCACCTCGCAGCCGGCGCTCCACGCGAGCAATGCGACCAGCAAACCAAACCACAGGAAAAAGCGCGCTATCCGATTATCCATGCGGGACCCCTTTGCGCATCGACTCCCAACTCTTGGGTAGTTCGAAGTCCCACACATTTCTAGCAAGTCGATGATCCAAAACCGCCAAAAAACGACCCTGCGCAGTCGATATCATCCCGTGGGGCCACGACCGCTCGATAATTGGCCGGAAATGAGAAAACGGCTCTCGGCATGTCTACCGATATCGGGACAAGCCGGTATGCGGCCCGCGGGGTGCTTATCCTACTGGGCGTAGGGAATGACGCAGGTCTGGCACCCCAGGCCGTTATTGCAGGTTCGGCACAGCTCGGGGTTGAAGATCCACATGTCGAAGATATCGAAACAGAGCAGTTTGAGATCGGCGCAAGGGGCGTAGGGGTCGATACCTCCGGTACCGCCGGTGCCGCTCATTCCAGCGGTGCCGCCAATTCCGCCCGCGCCGCCGATTCCGCCGGTTCCGCCCGAGGCACCCGCTCCACTGACGCCTCCCGTACCAGCAACCGCTCCGGCGCTACCACCGGTGCCGCCGGACGTGCCGGCACCGCCCGTACCGCCGGTTCCGCCCGCGCCCGCACTCGCCCCCGCGCTGCCTCCGGCGCCCGCGTCCGCCCCCGCGGTCCCACCCGTGCCGGCCATCGCTCCCGCGCTACCCCCCTGGCCTGCTTGGCCCAGGTCATCGATCTCGCCCGCCGTTCCTCCCTCGCTGCCGGCAACTGCACCCGTACCGCCGACCGGTTCGTACATGCCCCCGGCCCCGCCGATTCCGCCGGTACCACCGACGGGTAGACCCGTTCCCGCGGTCGGGTCGTCGGTCATATTCCAGTAACCGTCCCTGTCCGGAGACTCGACGCAAGCGACGCAGAGCTGAACCGCGAGGAACACTAGACCGAACCGTAGAACCATCAAAACCGACCGACTCATAAAAAAGCTCCCTTCGAAGAACCGATATTCATGCCCTCGGTCCTTGTCGATTAATAATTAATGAAGCGTAATTTATAGTCGCAGGTCGTCCAGGACCCTTCTGGCCGATATAGTGGACTCCGGCGGCCAAATGGTGCGACGCATACACCCGCCCTACCGCCCCCCCCGAGACTGTTCCCGGGCGCGGTTCACCGGTACTATTGACAGGTGGAAGGCGAGGCTTTCCCGATCGAGAACATGAGACGATCGGCGGTAATCTCATTTTGCGTTCTCGTCGCGCTCTGGGCCTGCAGCCTGGATGCGGCCCCGCTGGGCGACCCGTGCTCGGTCGGAGACACCGAGCAGTGCAACTGCGACGACGGACGGCAAGGAGTGCGGCGCTGCACGGCCGGCGGCGGTTACGGCGAGTGCGACTGTTCGGACGGCAGCGGCGGCGCCGATAGCGGGACCGGAAACGGATCGGCGGGTACCGAGGGTGGAGGCGGTTCGGGTAGCGGCGGCTCGGCAGGAGGAACGGCAGGTGCCGCAGGTGAGGGAAGCGGCGGTGAGACCGGCGGTACAGGCGGCGTGAGCGGCGAGCCGGTGACCGGCGGAGCCGGCGCCGCGGGCAGCGCCGGTGACCTGGCCGGCTCGGGCGGTACGGGTGCAGACGGCGGTTCCGGGGGTACGGCCGGCACGGCCGGCTCGAGCGGTGACGGAGGCAGCGGCGGCGACGCCGGAACCAGCGGCGTCGGGGGCGCGTCCGGAACCGGCGGCACCTCCGGCTGGGGCGGTTTCGGGGGGTACTCGGGATTCGGCGGTTTCGGAGGAACCAGCGGTTTCGGGGGAAGCGGCTCGCTCAACGATACCTGCCAGGAGCTAATGGATAGCTGCTGCTTTACGCTCTTCGTACCTCCGCTGATAGCCGCTTGCTCGGCTGTGGCCTACGCCAACAACGAAGGCAATTGCGAGCAGGCCATCGAGACCTATTGCGGCGGCTGAAGTCGGGCGACCGGACCGAGCGGGGGGTCGCTTGCGGCGCCCGGTGAGCCTCGTTCAGCCGCAATAGGTACCGGCCGCCGTCTCGCAGACGGTGGCGTTGCCCGAGCCGGCCATCGCCTCGCACAGGCTCTGCTGCGGGCCGGGCGACAGCTCGTCACAGCATAGCATGAGCTCCTCGCAAGCCAGCGGGGTGCCGCCGTCCTGCGCCGTATTGCAGTACGTATCCTTGGACGCATCGCAGAGCAGCGAGCTGTTCTGCCCGGCCACTGCCTGGCAAGCGCTCTTCTGCGCCCCCTCGGCCAGCTCGTCGCAGCAGGCCATCAGCTCCTGGCACGACTGCTCCACCCCGCCGTCAGCCGTGCCGCAGTAGCCGTCATAGGCCAGGTCGCAGGCGAGCGCGTTGCCGCCGGAGACCACCGCCTCGCAACTGGTCTGCTCCTGGCCCTCGAGTGTGGCGCAGCACTCGTCCAGCTGGTCGCAACCGGTGGCCACGCCGCTGTCCGGTGGGTTGCAGTAGGTATCCATTACGGCGCTACAGACATCCGGATCCGGCCCGGAGGCGATGGCCTGGCAGGTCAGGCTGTCCGCCTGGCTCAGGTAGTCGGCATCGCAGCACGCGGAGAGCGCTTCGCAGGCTTCGCCGCCCGCGTCCATGCCGCCGTCGCCTCCGGAGCCCGCACCGCCGCTGCCGCCGCCTCCGGAGCCCGCAGCGCCGCTGCCGCCACCTCCGCTACCTGCCCCGCCGCTGCCGCCAGCGTCCACGCCGCTATCCATTCCGCTGTCGATTCCGCCGTCCACGCCGCTGTCGACCCCGGCATCCTGAACGCCCTCGCCGCCGGTTCCTCCGCTTCCGCCAGCTCCACCGGCTCCGCTCTCGCCGCCGGCCCCGCCGCTGCCGGCCTGGTCTTGGCCGGCCGAGCCTGCCGTGGATCCGGCCTCGCCGCCCCCGGAACCGCCTCCCGAGGTTCCGGACGCGCCTTCATCTGAATTGCCTCCGTCGAGAGCGGACGCATCCGCCACAAAGGTGGTTCCGCCAGAGTCGCACGCCTGAACAAGGACAAGAGCAGCAGAGATCGACAAAACAGCGGTAGGTCCGCAACGGTTTTCGCGGTTCGAGGTCCACGCCATCTCTATTCCCTCCAGGGTTGCGGCCCGCGCGCGAGCCGTCCATCACCCGGTATCCGCCTCGATGCGTCGTCCGCCAAGGTCGGATCCCGGCCGCGGTCTCTCGTACCCAAGTGTGGACTCGGCGCCTCTTCGGACGGAAAAATACGCGGAGAAGGGCCGAACGTGCGTACGCCAAAAGCGGTTTCGGCTATCGGCGTTGACGCTCACGAGGAGAGCCGGCTGCGGATCAGCGCCACCTCGGGCATGAAGCGGTAGAGGTCGCGCCGGATGCGCTCGCGCACGTAGCGGCCGTAGGCGCGGGCGGCCAGCCGCAGCCAGGATGAGGGCAGCGAGTCGGCGACCGTCTTGCCGTCCAGGAAGAAGGTGAAGTAGGCCGCCTTCTCCAGAAAGCGCCGGGTGGCGGGCGCCAGCCACTCGCCGCTGCACCTCTCCCAGCCCCAGTCCGACCAGCCCTGGAAGCGGTCGGGGGCCTGCAGGCCGTTTTGCAGACAGTAGTCGTAAAGAGGTGTTCCGGGATAGGGGGTGTAGAGCTGGAGCGGGGTGGTTCGCGCCTGCGGGTTCTCCCGCACCAGGCGCAGCATGAAGTGCAGCGTGTCCTTGATCTCCTCCAGCGTCTCGGTGGGAAAGCCGGCCATGAAGCTGTACTTGGGGGCGATGCCGGCCCGGCCCAGCTTGTCGTTCACCCGCAGCACCTGCTCGGTCCGGGTACCCTTCTCGATGAAACCGAGCACCCGGTCGTTTCCCGACTCGACCCCCAGGTAGAGGTGGTGGAACCCAGCGCGCCGAAACAGGCGTAGCGTCTCCAGGTCCATGCGGTCGAGCGCATCCACCCGGCAGTTGGCGCGCAGGCCGAGATGGACGCCGCGCTCGAGCAGCAGCTCGCACACCCGGCGCGCGCGCTCGATGCGGATGAAGAACTCGTCGTCGATTATGTGCACGGCGTTGACGCCGAAGCGCCGCGCCAGCGCCTCGATGGCGTCGGCCGTGCGCTCCGGCGACTCGGCCCGGTAACGCCTGCCGCCGGGCACCGAGCCCAGGTAACAGTAGCCGCAGCGCATGGGGCAGCCGCGGCTGCTGGTCAGCTGCAGGGAGCGTTCCGAGCCCACCTCGCGCAGCACGTAGCTCTGCACCGGCACCAGCGAATAGTCGAGCTCGGGCAGCTGTTGCATGTCGAGACAAGCGCGCGGCTCGGTGCGCACCGCCGCGCGCTGCCGCCGGAAGGCGATGCCCGCCACCCGCTCCAATCGCGCGGGATCCAGGCGCGAAGCAGCCTTGACGCCGGGCTTGTCCAGCGCTCGGGTGAGCTCGAGCGCGGTCTGCTCGCCCTCGCCGATGACGACCACGTCGCTGAGCTCGTGGGCCAGCACCTGCTCGGGCAATATAGAGGGGTGAACCCCGCCCCAGACCAGCGGTACCGAGGGCGCCAGCTCGCGCACCAGTCGGGCGGCCTGCAACCCGCTGGTGATCTGCCCTCCGGTCATGCAGGTCATCCCCACCCAGAGCGGCGGGCAGTGCAGACATTGGCGCAGGCTCTGCCGCCAGTCGGGATCGACGCGCTGGTCGATGATGCGCACCGAGTAGCCCGCGCGCTTGAGAAAGCTGCCCAGGTAGAGCAGGGCCAGCGGCAGGCGCGTGGTCACCCCGGCGATGTCCCAGCGGGTGCGCGGGAAGAGCAGCACGACGTCGGTCGCGTCACCGGTTCGTCTATCGCTCACGCTTGCGCCCCTTCAGCTTCAGGTTCTCCGGGCAGAGACCGGCGGGCAGCCTCTGGTTGTTGGGAAGGTAGATGAGGATATGCGCGTACTGCGCCGCGACATAGTAGTTCTGCGCCAGCACCGGACGCAGCTCGGGGATCTTCACCAGCAAGGGTGGCTTTCCCATCGCCCCCACGATGACCTCGGAAGGCCGGGCCATCAAGCGCCACAGCACCTCGGGCGGGACCAGCCGTTCCAGCGTCTTGCGATCGATCAGATCGTTTCTCAGCAGGTAGAACAGGTAGCGATAACGCCCCCCGAGGGGCCGGGTGTGGGAGAGGTAGTTGAGGAGCTGGTTGGACTGCAGGACCATCACCTCGGAGCCGTTGCGCGACAGCTCGTCCACGCAGAGCCCCGCCAGGTTGATGGCGACATCCCAGTCGCGGTCGGTGATCGCGCTGGAGGTGTTCCTCACCGCCCGGTCGTTTTCCGGTCGATACTTCAGGTAACGCATGCGGTGCCCGTACCAGTCCCCCTCTTCCAGGCTCAGGGCCTCGAGCGAAGGGGAGACGGCGATGGTCGAGCAGGCCAGCAACACCGCCGAGGCCAGCCCGACCCGCGCCGCGCCGGTGAAGCGCCGCGGCAGCAAGCGGTCGAGCTGGAAGAGCAGGACCATCAATACCGCCAAGCTCGGCAACATGGCCTGAAAAAGGTGCGGCTCGTCCGAGCGCGGATAGATCACGTACGTATACAGCGTGACCATGGCGAACAGCCCGGTGGTGCGGGCCCGCGAGCCGGTCCACCCCTCCCCCAGCGCCGCCCGCCCCCGCCGTTCGCTCTGCAGCACGAGCCAGGCGCAGAATAGGATGGTCAGCAGCCAGGGCAGCTGCAGCCAGTACCACTTGCTGAGCTCCCGGTACAGGCCCTCCACGCCGATGGGCGGTACGGGATGGATGTAGGCCGACTTGGAGACCATGACGGTGAGCTCCCACAGATAGTCCCTGCCCCCCGACCAGCCGTAATAAACCAAGAAGAAGGCCGCCCAGCCCGCCAGCGTAGTCCCGAGATAGAGCGCAAATGCGGTCAATCGCGGGCGAACCGCCTCCGCGTCCTCGGCCGGCCTGCGCATACCGTCCAGCGTCCAGGCCAGCAACAGCAGCAAGGGGGCTGCCAAATACAAAAAGTACATGGCGTCGAAGTGCTTGCTGATGAAGAGCATCAACACCAGGGCGTAGACGGCCAGCCCCAGGGGACGGGCGGCCAGGTAGAGCCTGCGCAGGCCCGGGGAGATCTCCGCCGGCTGCCGCCCGCCGCCGGGCGCAGGGGCCGGCTGCCAGTAGAAGTAGTAGTAGAGCACCCCCAGCCAGACGAAGAGCCCCGCGTTGAGCTTGATCCAGAGCACGACCGCGGTGCAGAGCCCGGCGGCAAGCGGATTGAGCTTGCCCCGGCTGAGCGGCTCGAACAGCGCCAGGTACCAGCTGAGAATCACCAGCGGATAGGCGGTATGAAAGGCGTAGGGCGTCTGCAGGAACTGAAAGGGCTGTCCCAGCAGGAAGGTCGCGCAGCAGGCGGCCAGCAGCGCGTAGAAACGGTCCGCCTGCCGCTTGACCAGCAGGTAGGTCGCGACCACCGAGAGGATCTTGAGCAGGATCATCCAGATCCGCACCCCCCAGACCTCGCGCCCGGCCAGGGCGTAAAAGAGGGCCGGGAATACCCAGTTCAGTGGCCCGTAAACATCGACGAAGTCCCAGTAGGGCAGCTTGCCGTCGCAGATCATTTCCAGGTAGTCGAGGATGAGCGCCCCGTCCACCGTGTTGGGCGGAAGCCGGGCGGTCTGCGCGAAGTAAAAGAAGAGCGCGGCCGTCGCCAGCAGGACCGCGGCGCCGAGACCGACCCGTCGCGCAACCGCCCCCGCCATCAGGCCCTCTTCTTGCAGACCAGCAGCTTGATGTCGCCCAGGCTGAAGGCCAGCACCGCCTCGCCGAGCGGGCTCGAGCCCAGCGCCGTGCCGAGCGCGCGCGCGCCGGGCACCCCGATGGTATCGAGCTTGGAGAGCAGGTAGCGCAGCGTCACCATGTGGCAGTAGTCGAAGGACTCGACCACGGTGAAGCCCGCCTGCTCCAGCACCCGGGCCAGGGTGGCGTCGGTGAAGTAGAACAGGTGCATGTCCATCAGCCAGGGCCAGCGGCTGCCCAGCAGCTGCGCGAACCAGTTGTCGATCATCAGGGTGGAGAGCATCAGCGTGCCGTCGCGTTTCAGCAGGCGGTGCACCTTGCCCAGCTCCCCCACCGGATCGGACAGGTGCTCCAGCACGTCCCAGAGCGTGACCGCGTCGTACGGACCCGCGTCCGCGGGCAGGTCGTCGAGGGTGCCAGGGTAGACCGGCACGTCGCTGTGCCGCCGTGCCTGCTCGACCGCCCAGCGGCTGGGCTCCACCCCCTCCACCCGCAGCCCGTGCCGGCGAGCCACGCTGAGAAAGGCGCCGCAGTAGCTGCCCACGTCGAGCCAGCGCTCGCCGCGCCTCACGTATTGGCGCAGACGCGACAGGTTGCGCTCGAACATGCGCTCGCGCACCTGGATATCGTCGATAAACCCGGGGTCTGCGACCCGGGCGTACTCCTCCAGCAGCTGTCGCGGGGAGAGCTTCGGCTTCATGAAGGTCAGCCCGCATTGGAGGCAGCGCAGGATCTGCCCGTGCGAGCGCGTCGAGCGGCTGGAACAGCTGTAGCGGGATATCTCCGGGAGCGCGTCGAGCGGCTCGCGCGCCGGGTAGACCTCGACGTGGTAGGTGTTGCCGCAGGCGGCGCAGGCGATCTGGTTACCGGGGCCGGCCGGCGGAAAGATGGAGGCGACCAGCCCCGTCTCGGTGCCGGAAAGCCTGCGCCCCAGCAGGGAGAAGACGGTGACCACGGCTCGGTAGATCTCCAGCTTGGAGATCTTTGACGTGCCTATCAGACGATTCTCGAAGTAGATGGGGAACTCGGCCAACCCCCCGGCCAGCCGCGAGACGCGGAAGAGGGACTCCACGGCGAAGGAGTAGCCCTCGGACTTGATGCGATCGATATCCAGCCGCCGCAGCAGCGACAGGGTGTAGCCGCGGTAGAGCGTGGTGTTCTCCTGAAGCGGCAGGCCCAGCGCGTTCTTGGCCACGGTATTGGCGGTGCGGCTGAGGAAGGCACGGTACAGTCCGTGGTTGCTGCTGCCGCCCGGCATGTAGCGCGATCCGGTCACGAAATCGCTGGTCCGCAGCTGCTCCAGGAAGCGGGGCAGGTAGCGGGGGTGGTGGGAGAAGTCGGCGTCCATGGTGATGAGGATGTCGTAGGCGTGGTCTCGCGCGTAGTGGAAGGCGAGCTTGTGCGCCGACCCCACCCCCATCTTGCGGGGACGGTGAACGACCTTCAGCCGGTCGTGGCGGGAGGCCATCTCGTCGAGCAGAGCGCCGGTGCCGTCCGGGGAGGCGTCATCCACCACCAGGATGTGTGCCTCGGGCAGGTAGCTCCAGATGCCTTCGATCAGGGCCCGGGCGTTTCCAGCTTCGTTGTAGGTCGGAAAGAATACCAGTACGGACATGGGTCGGAGTGGGTACCTTAGTCCTCACCCGCAATCGCGGGCAAGCGTCCATCGGCCGGCGGCCGCGAAGCCGAGCGCGGCCAGGTAGCAGGCCGCGGCGACCAGGGTGGCCGCGGTGAAGCCCAGGTGCATGGCCAGCGCCGCGCCCAGCACCGAGGCGAGCACCGAGCAGACCCCGTTCACGCCCCAGGCGTATGCCACCGAGCGCGGGTAGCGGTGCCCGAGCCGCCCCAGCCCCAGAGGCATGGCCGCGCCTGCCGCCATCCCCAGCGGCGCGATGAACGCGACGGCCACCAGCACCCGGAGGGCAAAGCTGAGATGGATCAGTCGGTGCACCAGCGGCAGCGAGAACAGGGCGGCTACGACCAGCAGGGCGACCAACGCGCCGAGCGCGCGCAACAGGGTCTCTCTCTCCCGTTCGGTCCGCGTGAACAGGAGGGAACCGAGTCCGGAAAACAGCAGCAGCGCGAAGAGCACCACCGAGAGCGCGTAGGTGGGGAAGCCCAGAAACAGCACCATGCGCTGGATCAGGACCACCTCCATCAGCATGAAGCCGAGGCCGATGGCTGCGAAGTAACCGATGGCGCTCAGCGGCGGCCGCGGGGCGTCTCTCACCGCGGCCAGGGGAAGCAGAAAAGCTACCGCGGAGAAGAGCGCGAGGATCAACAGCGTGACCATCAGCACCTTGTCGGGCGCCACGCTGTAGTGGTACCCGGCCAAATTCTCGCCCAGCTGGTGCAGGCGTTGCATGGAGAAGAAAAAGGGCCGGTCGTCGGTGGGCGGGCAGACGTCCAGGCGCCAGCCGTTGCAGAACCGATCGATGGCGGCGGCGGCATCCGGGGAACGGCCGCCCTGTCCGTACATTCCCAGGCTCTCGGCCAGCTGCTTCCAGGCGCCGCGAAAGGGCCCGCCCGGAGCGAATAAAAGCCCGTCGCCCCGTACCGCGGCCAGGTTGCGCACCCGGTCGAGCTCGGCCTCGGTGTAGGGCTCGCGGCGCGCCAGCACCGCGCCCACCGGCGGCCCCATGAACTCGGTGCCCGCCACCACCACCAGGTGGCGGCCGGGCTCGCGCACGCCCAGGCGCTGCAGGGCGGCCAGCGCCAGCACGGTGACCCGCAACGCCTCGTCGCCCACCAGCTGTACCGGCCGGGTGACGTTGAGCACGCCGCCCGGGCGCAGGTGCCGGAAGTACTCGAGGAAGCCCTCCACCGTGTAGAGGTTGTTCTCCATCAGCGCGTACCCCTGCGCCGCGTTGGCGCTCAGGGTATCGGTGAAACCGATGTAGATCTGGTCGTAGCGCGTCTCGCGCCCGGCCAGCACCGAGCGGCCGTCCCCGATGGCGGTGAAGACCTTCGGCCTGGAATAGGGCGCTCCGGAGATCCCGCCCAGGTCCTCGTCCACCACCCTGCGGTTGGCGTCGATGAGCTCGATGACATCCACTCGCTTCTGCCCCGATGAAAGCGCGGTGTAGATATCGCGCCCGCCGCCTCCGCCGATGATCAGGGTGCGACCGGGCGCGGTGAGCTCGTAGCCGATGCTACCCGGTCCGGTGTTCAGCTTCCGCCAGCCGGGTACCTCGCCCGGGCGCACGATGGGCACCGGGGCGAAGACCCGATCGTAGAAGAGCAGCGCGATCTCGTCGTTGCCGGCAATCCGAAAACCAAAAACCCGCGCCAGCGGGCTCCAGTGTTCGGCCACCTGCAGGGCGTCGGGTGGCAGCTGATAATAGTGGGGCAGGCGCAGCGCCGAGCCCGACCGGGAGCTGCCGGCCGCGGCCGGCGCCAGCAGCAGCAGCGTGACGGCGGCCAAACGCTCCGCGCGCGAAGCGCCGCCGGCGAACAGAACAGCGCCGAGCGCCGCCAGCGCCCCCAGGCAGACCAGCAGCGTGGGCGCGTCGAGAAGCGCCATGGCGGGCACCACCGCGAAGGCGCCCAGACCGGCTCCCGCCAGGTCCCAGGCGTACACGGCGCCGATGGCGGCGCGATAGCGGGCAATGGCCAGGGTGATAACCAGCCCGGAGAAGAGCGCCGGCAACACGCAGAGCAGACAGGCCAGCGCCAGGCTGATGGCAAAGGAAGCGCCCAGCGGCCCGCGCTGGGTGAAGTCGATGCGGACCAGCAGGAAGGGGATGACCACCAGCGAGGCCGCGAAGGCGGCGCAGAGCCTGGCCAGCACGGCCCGGGTGTTGGAGCGCTCGAACCAAGCGGGGCGGACGTAGACCAGCATCGCACCCGCACCCATGCCCAGCATGGCGATGGATACGGCCAGAAAGCTGAAGTGGTAGGCGATGACGGCGGAGAAGAAGCGGGTGAGCGCCACCTGCAAGGCGAGCGTGCAGGCGGTGCTGAGCGCGATGGCCGTCAGGACGGCCGCTCCGGGTTTCTCGGCCATGGGCGGGACCCTATCCCGGAGCGCCCGGCTTGAAAACACCCGCGTTTAGCGAATAAATGGTGTGGCAAAAGTGAGTACGGTGGAAAATACAGGGCGTACCGCCACGGCGCTGTTCCTGTGGCTGGTGCTGGCCTATCACCTGAACCTGTCGGTGATCGAGGAAGGAGACGCCAAGGCCAACGCGCTGCTTCCCGTCACCCTGCTGGTCAACGGCACCCTGTCCTATACGGCGGAGGAGTTCCCCGAGTGCTTTTCCTGGATCGTGGTCACCCACGATCCGGACCGGCCGCGGGTGACGGCGATTCACACCTGGGACCAGATATACGACGGAAAGAGCTTCAACGAGTGGCGGGAGATGGGCCACCTGAGGCTGCGCCGTCCGGCCTATTTCCTGGTCCGCTCCGACAAGCAGAACACCTACGTGAACACCTACGGCCCGGTGACCGGCCTGACGCTGCTGCCGCTGTTAGCCCCGCTGCTGGCCGCCAATCCCGATCTGCAGCACGAGCAGCGGTTGATCCTCTCGGCGGCCAAGCTGTACGCATCGCTGCTGGTGGCGGGCTCGGCGGTCTTCCTGTTCCTGATCGGCCTGCGCTTGATCGGCTACCGGGGTGCGCTCTTCCTGGCCCTCGTCTACGGCCTCTGCACCTGCGTGTGGAGCATCTCCAGCCAAAACGCCTGGCAGCAGACGCTCAACCTCTTCCTGCTCAGCGCGGGCTGCTACCTGCTGGTAGAGACCGAACGCGGGCAACGCCCTGGGCTGATGGCCGGACTCTGCGGATTCGTGCTGGGTGCAGCCGTGGCCTGCCGCAGCACCAGCCTTTTGCTGGCCGCTCCCATCTTTCTATACCTGCTCATCTACCACCGCCGTCCGGCGCTGCTCTTCGTCCTCTGCGGCTGGCCGCTGCCGGCGGCCATCGGCTGGTACAACCATCACTTCTTCGACAGCCCCTTCACCTTCGGGCAGAGCATCGTGGGGGAACTGCTGGCCATCGACAAGACGGGCTCGCCGGACATGTGGCAGACCCCGCTCTGGTACGGAGCCGCAGCCCAGCTCATCAGCCCCTCGCGGGGGCTGCTGGTCTACTCGCCGTTCCTGCTCTTCTCGGCCTGGGGGGCCTTCGCGGTCTGGCGCGACCCGACCTGTCGCCCGCTGCGCCCGTTGACGTTGGGGGTGGTACTGGTAGCGTTTACACAATTCAAATGGTTCGACTACTGGGGAGGATGGGCATACGGCTACCGGCCGCTGGTGGATCTGGCCCCCCTACTCTGTCTCTTCCTGCTGCCCGTCCTGCGACCGATATGGCGCAGCCGCGTGCTACAAGCGATCTTCGCCGCCCTGATCATGTGGTCGTTCTGCGTACAGGTGATCGGCGCTTTCAGCTACGACAAGGCGGGGTGGAACGAGCGGATGCTGCACGCGGTGCTGCTGACGGGCTGGGAGCGCCGTATGGTGTTGACCCGCGAAGAGGCCATGGAATTGATAGAGGAAAAGGGTGGCAAGTATCTGGGAGTTCACTACTGCAACATGGACTACCCGTTCTGCCGCCACCGGCTCTGGTCGGTCCGCGACACCCAGATCGGATACTACGCCACCCACTTCCTGGAGGCGCGAGCCAAACGGCTCGATCCCGGGTGGGATCAACTTTTGCTACCCTCGACCCGGCTGACCGCGCTGGACGAACCTCGGTGATGACCCTGGTATAGATAACGTATAGCCGATCCGGGCCAGTCGGCGTGTCCTATTTTTAGGTCGCCAGAGCGGCGCTTATCCGCTATCCTGTCAACTGGACGTATAGCTTCGTCTTCCTCTGCCCCGCCCGCTCGTCTCGCCCACCAGATGCCGTCAGACAAGAGCAAGTTCACCACCTCGCGCGGCTCTCGGTTCTTCAAGCTGGGTAGGCTATCGAGCGCGGTCGGTTCGAGTTACCTCGGCGAATCGATCAAAGGGGCATTTCTGGGTGCGGAGGCCAAGGCCAAGTCGCTGATGGCGACCAATACCAAGAACGCCTTGCGGGTGGCCGCCACCTTCGGCGAGCTCAAGGGCGCGGTGATGAAGGTTGGGCAGATGATGAGCCTGCAGGAGGACCTGCTGCCGCCGGAGATGCGGGAGATCCTGCGCGGCCTGCAGAACCAGGCGCCGCCCGTGCCCTTCGAGCAGATGCGGCCGCTTCTGGAGGCCGAGCTGGGAACCGCGGTCGAGTCGCACTTCGCCGAGATCTCCGACCAGGCCTACGCCTCGGCGTCCATCGGCCAGGTCCACTGGGCGAAGCTGAAGGACGGACGGGAAGTCGTCGTCAAGATCCAGTATCCGGACGTGGACCAGATGGTAGAGTCGGACCTCAAGAACCTGAGGATGTTCGTACGGTCCGCCTCCAGCCTGATGCCGGTCAAGGCGGACATCGACAAGTTCTTCCAGGAGGCCCGCTCCCGCCTGACCGAGGAGCTGGACTACCGGCTGGAGCTGCAGAACATGCTCGAGTTCCGCGAGCTGTTCAAGAACGACGACCGCTTCATCATCCCGGTGCCGCTGCAGGAGCTGTCCAGCAAGAGGGTGTTGACCTCGGTGTTCCAGCCCGGGATGAGCGGCGATCAGATCTGCGCCCCGGAAGTCCCGCAGAGCCGCCGGGATACCATCGGCACGGCGCTGCTCGACGCCGTGTTCAGGCAGTTCTTCGAATTCCACACGCTTCAGTCCGACCCCAACCTGGCCAACTTCGCCTTCACCGACGACGATCGCATCATCATGTACGACTTCGGCTGCGTAAAACGCTTTCCCTCCACCTTCGTGGAGGGGGTGCGGGTGCTGATGGCGGACGCCATGCAGGCCAAGTACGGCCGCCTGGAAAAGGACCTGGAGCAGCTCGGATACATCGATCACAGCACCCGTAAACTGCCGTTGGAAGTTTACAGGGCCTATGCAGATGTCGGCTTCCAGAAGTGGCGCCGGCCCGGGCTGTTCGACTTCGGCACCACCCGCATCCACCAGCAGGTCATCGAGCTGAACAAGCAGTACTGGACCAAGGCGCTGGACTATGACGCACCGGCGGACGCCATGTTTCTCGATCGCTGCGTGGGCGGGATGTACGGCAACCTGCGCAAGCTCAAGGCCAACGTCCCCATGCACGACCTGCTAAAAAAGTACCTGAAGGTTTGAACCGCGCCCGTCCGGAGCAGGCGCCGTAGGGAAGGGGCTCGCCCCCCTCGGGAATGCTCCCGTCCGGGACGCGCTCTACTTGCCGTACATCAGGGTGAGGTAGCGCCTCCCCGCGGCATCCGGCGCCGACGCTCCGATACCCGCGTGCACGACGTCCGCGGCCATGGTGTCCGCACAGAAATCGGCATCGCCGCTGAGTACGAAATCCGCCGTCTCGGCGGGGCTGCCGATACCGAACATGAGCGTGGCGCCGACGATCGCTCCTGTGTAGCCCTCGCGCGCCGGTAGCTCCAGGTAGAGGTTTCCTTCGGCGTCGTATTGATCGAGAGAATAGACCTCGGCCATGTAGCGACTATGACAGCGCGCCGCGCGCCGCAGCGCCTCGTCGCTCTGCAAGGCGTCGGCGGCGGGCAAGGTCGGGCCCCCGCCGCAGGCAAATCCTCGCGCGCGGTGGCCATTGAGCTCCGCGAGCAGGTCGTCCTCGAAGGCGGCCTGATCCTCGGTCCACTCCTCGTCGCAGGCAGCCCCCGCGTCACGGCCGCCGCCATCCGACGCCGGTTGCAGGATATCGCTCGGCAGCGCCGTCTCGCATAACGGATCGGCTCCGTAGAGCTTGCAGATGGAAAGGGCGTCGGCCGCGGTCGGCTGTGCCTGCGGATCGGGTTGTCCCGGACCCATGACCGAATCGACGCGCGCGAGCGCCGAGCCCAGCCCCATGGCCAGCCCCAGCAGCTTGACCATGTCACCGCTCTGCAGCGGCTGCACCGGAGAGAGATCGACCCGATTCTGACTCGAGTTCTACCCAGGCCGCCTTTCCGGACAGCAGCGCGACGCCGGCCGGGCGCAAGCAGTCCGGGCCCGGCCGTCGGGGGCGGCATGGGCCCGAGCCCGGCCCGGGCCAGGCTCTTGCGGATCTCGGCATCGCGGACCAGGAAAGGACGGATCGAACAATCGGCCGCCCAGCGTTATTTCAATCGCGTTCTTTTTTCGGTTTTTCGGTCCGCCCCTTTCTCTTCACTCTTTCGACGAAACGGTCATAATCGGGGTGGATCGAACCCCCGGGGAGGTCGTGCGGTGAAGCACGCGCTCGAAAGGTAAGGCAGGCATGGATGAGCTCGAACGACGCGGCCTGTCCCTGGTCGTCCCGGTCTACAACGAGGAGGGATCGCTGCGGACCCTTCATGGCGAGATCGCGCGGACCTGCGAGGCCAGCGGCCGCCCCTTCGAGCTCCTCTTCGTCGACGACGGCAGCAGCGACGGCTCGGCGGCCGTGCTGGACGAGCTGGCCGACAGCGATCCGCGGATCATCGTCATCCGCCTGCGGCGCAACTTCGGCAAGTCCGCTGCCCTGGCCGCCGGCTTCCAGCGGGTGCGCGGCCGCACCGTGTTGACCCTGGACGCCGATCTGCAGGACGACCCCAAGATGATCCCCGAGATGCTCGCGCGCATCGACGCGGGCGCCGACCTGGTCTCGGGCTGGAAGAAGAAACGGCACGACCCGCTGGGCAAGAGGC
Source organism: uncultured Sandaracinaceae bacterium (assembly GCA_964450715.1). Classification (GTDB taxonomy): domain Bacteria; phylum Myxococcota_A; class Polyangia; order Polyangiales; family JAFGIB01; genus CAYVFC01. The sequence goes on from CAYVFC010000017.1 coordinate 76,277, forward strand.
TGCCCTCGCTCTTCTTCAACGCCGTTATAAGGCAGCTGACCGGCATACCGCTTCACGATTTCAACAGCGGCTTCAAGGCTTACGACATCGAGTGCATCCGCGAGCTGAACGTCTACGGACGCCAGCACCGCTTCCTGCCCGTGCTGGCCCGGGAGCGGGGCTTCAAGATCGAAGAGCTGGTAGTCGAGCACCGGCCGCGAGCGCACGGCAAGAGCAAATTCGGGCTCGAGCGCTTCTTCGAGGGCTTCCTCGACGTGTTCACCGTGCTGTTGCTCACCCGCTACCGCACCCGCCCCCTGCACTTCTTCGTGATACCCGGCCTCACCCTGGCCGCCATCGGCCTCAGCGCCCTCATCTACTTGACCGTGCTCTGGTTCATGAAGGAGCCCATCGGCACCCGCCCGCTTCTCATCCTCGGTGTGCTGTGCACCATCGGCGCCATCCAGTTCTTCGCCATCGGCCTGGTGGCCGAGCTGCTGGTGCGTACCACCATCAGCCCCAGGGAGATCTTCTCCATACGCGAGATCAAGGGAGCATCCGCACAGCCCTCGCAACCGCAGCAAACACCATCACCACCAGCAGACGGGCAGCCGCCTCGCAGTAGCCCGGCGGTTTCCCGCGCGCCCGCCTAGATCCTACATGCAACCGGACAATCCGACCCCTTCCGATCCCTCCCGCCCTCCTGCCGACCCTTCCTCGAGCTACCACGCCCGCAAGTACGGCACGGGAAACCCTCTCGTCCGCCTGCTCATCCGAAGATTCCTGGACCACGTGCTCGCCGAGGTCGCCGCGATCCGGCCCCGGCGCATCGTCGAGATCGGCTGCGGCGAGGGCCAGATCGCGGGCGAGCTCGACAGCCTCGGCCTCGAGATTGAGTACGCGGGCTATGACCTCGACGCGGAAGCCGTCGAGGTCGCCGCCCGCAGGTACCCCGACAAGCGCTTTCGCGAAGCCGACCTCTTCCGGCTTCCCCAGGACGAGACCGGCGCCGACCTGGTGCTCTGCCTGGAAGTGCTCGAGCACCTGACAGAGCCCGCCGAGGCCGTCAGAACCATCGCCCGCCTGGCCGGCCGCGCCGCTATCTTCTCCGTGCCCTTCGAGCCCTTCTTCCAGCTCGGCAGCCTCTTGAGGGGCAACTACCTCTCGACCTGGGGCAACCACCCGGGCCACATCCAGCACTTCCGCCCCGCCCGGTTTCGGCAGACCGTGGCCGTCGCTTTCGGCGAGGTCCGCGTGCGCACCGCCTTGCCCTGGCTGATCGCCCTGGCCCGCGAACCCTTCCCCTGAGATATCACGTCGTCTCAATACCAACTCATCTGAATCCGTGGATTTCAACGTACGCGATAGAGAAAGACCTTTTTGTTCTTCGGGGTCAGATTCTCGCCGGCTTTCCGGCGTTTTTTCGCCGTCACCAGAAAACGAGCACGGCCGTACCTTTGAATCGGCTGTTTAGGCAGAAAAAAACCGAGCGCGTACGGAACTCCCCGTATGATCTTCTTGTAGCTAGGTTTGACTTTGATGGCAATTCCGGGTGCGAGTTGGGCCTCTATGCGCCGCAGATCCTCCGTATATACAACGCTTTTTGCTTCATGCGCCTGAAGGTCGCTGTTGCGCTGATGGGTACTGAATACCAGACATGCACAGGCCAGCAGGGCGGGCACTATCTGCACGCGCGCCGGAAAGAAGCTCAGCAAAGCGGTAAAAAACACCAGTCCGAGGCTCAGCAGGAACATGACAGTAAAGTCATGAAACGCGGTCAGACCTCGCATAGGAAACACCCAGGCCAGGCCTGCAAACGACAGCAAGATAAACGGCGCTCGCAGCTCGGGCTTGCGCGAGGCGACGAACAAAGCGATCGCGAGCGCTACCGCGCCTATACAGAAGTAAACGTGCGGTTTCCGATCGAGCACGATGTTCTTCGCGGAATAGGGGTGTAGGTTGTACCAAAAGCGCTCGGCCTGTAACGCGCTGAACTCGCTCCAAGCCAGCCGTTTTGCCCTATCCTCGTTGAATTTGTCGTCGAGCGTCAGACGACGAGCAGCGCTCTGAACGATGCCGACCTCGGCTATGGTCGTGTTATTCTTCTCGGCCTCTATCCAGACGTTGTAACCGAGACAACAGCTAGCTGCCGCGATGGCAAGCAAACAAGCTCGCGTCTGTACGCCCCATGCAATGTGCTTGACGGCGCGACGCCAATCCACGCGCACGGCGCGTATGGCTTCGACGAACCACCACACTCCAAGTACCGCGAACGACGCGTAACCTCGGCCCGCCATCACGGCGAGTAAAGCGGCAACGTAGACGAGCCGATCTCTCCTCACGCGGTACCAGCGCGTTATCGCCCACAACAAGCACATGAAGCCGAGTAGAGCGGCTTGGTCGAAGTGTACCATATCGCGGTAGGCGACCATCAGCTTTCCGGACGCCGAGAGTGCGGCAGCCGCGACCGCTATTCCCGTTGGTATCTGCAGCTCTATCAGAATCGCCACGCAGGCGAGTAACGTTAGCCCGTGGATCACATTCATCACCTGGCGCGCGATATATATCTGAGAACCACGCGAAAGGCGGAACGAATTCAGCACAACATGCATGCCAACGGCGAAGAAAACCGGATAGCGATCGAAGTAGTAGTATGAGCGGCTTCCATCGCGCTCGACGAAATCGAGCGTGTATCCCACGAAGCCGTTTTCGAGCGTGGCCTTCTCGATAATTGCCAGCACATGAGCGCTGCACCATCCCCGGTGACCTCGTTGGAAGCCCTTGTCTGGCGTCTGATCGACCAATATGAATACGATCGCCAGCACAAGTGTGACGATTGCCGCAAGCTGCTGATCTTTTAAACCGGAGGACACTTCTCACCATGCCACGCTGTGTAATAGGATGTGAGCAATACGGTTTCTACCGCCTAGCCCTACCCCAGCGTACGCAGGTTGCGACGAGCGATGCGGTTGATCATGGATAAAGTGTAACCGGGGCGCTTGAGCAGCAGCTCCACCAGCAGCCGGCGCAGGAAGGTTCCGGGCTTGCGTCGGATGGAGCGCAGGGTGTGGATGACGAAGCCCCGCGCGGCCAGCTTCTCCAACTCGCGACCGGAGGGGGTGACGCTGTCGCGGTAGGCGCTGCGCGAGTACCAGAGGTTCTCGAAATCGAAGTCGTCCTGCAACATTCCCCGGCTCGCGGCCATCTCGTGCAGCTCGGTGCCGGGGAGCGGATTGGCCACGAAGAACTGGGCGATGTCGGTCCCCATGCGGTCGGCGAAGCGAAAGGTCTGGTCGATCTGCTGGCGGCTTTCGCCCGGAAAGCCGATAATGAAGAAGGCATCGGTCCGGATGCCGCGTTTATGGATATATTGAGTAATGCGCGCCGCGTGGTCGAGGTTGGTGGGCTTCTTGACGATATTCCGCAGCACCTCCTGCGACCCGCTCTCGAAGGCCAGGGTCATCTGGTAGCAGCCCGCCTCGTACATCAGGTCAACCAGCGGCTCGTCCAGCGTCCAGAGCGCCACGCCGTTGGGAAAGTTGAAGCGGATCTTGTATCCCCTATCGATGATGCCCCGAAAGATGGCCTCGGCCCGCTTGCGCTTGGCCGTCATGTTGTCATCCTCGAACTGGATCTCGTCGATCCCCCAGCGCTCCACCAGCTCGCCGATCTCGCTAAGCACGTTCTCGGCCGAGCGGAACCGGTAGCGGTTTCCCCAGAAGCGGCTGGATGAGCAGTAGATGCAGCGAGCCGGACAGCCGCGAGAGGTGATGAGCGGCGCGAAGCTCTGGCCGGATATGGAGAGGCTGTGGGGGATGCCGCGCTGCTGGTAGACGTCCATGGGCAAGAGGTCGCGCGCCGGAAAGGGGATGCTGTCCAGGTCCTCGATCCACTTGGTCTTGGGGTTGACGACGATCCGATTTCCGTCTCGGAAGGCGAGCCCATCGACCCCGGCCAGCTCCGCTCCGCCATTGACGGCGTCGATCAGGTCGAGCAGCACGCTCTCGCCCTCGCCCTGCGCGATGAAGTCGAGCGCGCCCTCCCCCAGGCAGCGCTCGGGCATGAAGGAGGGGTAGGTGCCTCCGGTCATGGTGAGGATGCCGGGATCGATCCGCTTCACCTCGCGGCAGATCTGCCGAATCACCGGGAAGACGGAGCTGAACAGGCAGGTGATGCCCACCAGATCGGGCCGAAAACGCTCGATCCGCCGCCGGATCTCGGCAAGCGGTGCGCCATACCAGGCGAAGTCCCCGTCCATGGGATGCGTATGCTCGCTCTCGGCCACCGCATCCATGATCTGCACCTCGACCCGGTCGCGAATGGCCGCCGCCAGGTAGCCAACCCCCAGGGGGCAGGAGGCGATCTGCGCCGTCTCGCTCGGCAACCGCACCGGAGGGAAGAGCAGAAATACCCGCTCGATCTTGCGTCTGTTGCTGGCGCTGGCGCTCACCGTACTCGCCTTCTCCTGCGGCTCGCCCGCGGTCGTGGCCGTCGAGCCCAACCTCTCCGCTTTTCGGGGACGAAAAGAGATACCCCGTTTTGCCCTACCCGCCAACCCGGCGGAGGGAAGAGGTCGCCTTGCGAAATTCCGGCATCGAAAGTAGGTGTAACGGTGCGATACCTACCCTCTGGCCGGCCGAACGGCCGACCAGCGAAAAGACCACTGGCAACTCGGACCGGCATCGAAATGAAGCTCGTCGAAAACCTCCACGCCTATGTCTGGCCCGGGCGGGACAACAACTGCAACATCTACCTTGCGGCCCAACCTGGGCGATTCCCGGGGGCTGCTGGCCCGGCTGGAGTAGTTGCGGCGGATTCGCGGCCAGCTGCTGGCCTCGTTGCTGGACGGATTCCTGGGACGGTGAGCCTGTCGTGACCCGGCCGAACCAGAGCGGAAAGCTCCCGCCGGAGCCAGCGACACGGCGCGCACGGCCGGCCGCCCCCGCCACCCCGGGGCGGAACCGGGTCCTGGTGGCGCTCGGCGTCTGGCTGCTGGCCTGCCTGCACGGCTGCCCGCGGCGGAAGACCGACGACAGTTCCTCGAAGCGAACCAGCGCCGCCGACAAGGCGCTCCCCGAAGCGGTACGCGCGGAAAAGGCGCTAGAGCCGCGACTGCTGCGCGATACCGATGAGCTGGATAGATATATAGAAGCGTTCCCGCGCCAGCTGTACCGCGTGGTCGAGGTGAAGATGGTGGGCAGCTTCTACCTCGACGACAATCCCGCACTGGTCAAGCGCCATCTCGCGCTGGGATTGCCCTGGGAGCCGCACGTATTGGTACTGTTCGCGCGCCACGCCAGGCCCGGGTCGACGGCGATCGACGTCGGCGCCCATATCGGCAGCTTGACGGTGCCCCTGGGCCGGGCGGTGGGACCGGAGGGAAAGGTATTCGCCTTCGAGCCGGTGAAGAAGGTCTACCGCGAGCTAGTGCACAACCTGCGGCTCAACGGCGCGAAGAACGTGAAACCGCTCCGCTTCGCCGTCGGTGCGCGCAACCAGGTGATCGAGATGGAGCCGATGGCGTCCCTCGACGGACGCACCGGCGTGGGCGAGGGGGGCGACAAGGTCGAGCTGCGTACCCTGGACAGCTTCGAATTCAAGGACGTATCGCTGATCAAGATCGACGTCGAGGGCTTCGAGACCGAGGTGCTCAAGGGCGCGGAGCGCACCATCCGCACCTGGCACCCCGCGATCATCCTGGAGATCATGCACGCTCACCTCTACAATGAGCTCGCGCCAGCGGAGCGGGCGCGGGTCGATGAGACGAGAAAGCTGCTCGAGCTATACGGCTACGTTATCAGCCAGATCCAGAGGGACATGCACGACTACCTGGCCCTCTACGCGGGCAAGCAAGCACAAGCAGAGAAGAAGAAAGGGGGGAAAGATGAATAGCGAATCCCCTGTCAGTCCGTCGATCGTCAAACGCGTTTATCGCCACTGGAGCTTCAGGCTGGTCCTGCTGTTGCTGGCAGTGCTGGTGGTCCGCGCCTTCCAGCAGCGGGGCGTGGCCGAGGGAAAGGCGCCACCGCTCGAGGGATACGACCTGCAAGGAAAGGTGGTTACCTTGCAGGCTTTCGAGGGCAAGACCGTGCTCGTACATTTCTGGTCGACCTGGTGCGGCGTCTGCCAGGCCATGGCCGGTAACGTGCAGAAAGTTTCCGCGGACTACCCGGTGATCGCGGTGGCCAGCCAGTCGGGCGGTGCCGCCGAGGTCGGCGCCTATCTGGAAAGCGAGGGGCTCTCGCTGCCGGCTCTGCTCGATCCGGAAGGCAGGCTCTCCTCGGACTACGGCGTGTCAGCGCTGCCGACCAGCTTCGTCATCGACGGGGCCGGCCGCATCCGCTCGGCCGAGGTCGGATACACCACCGAGATGGGCTTACGGCTGCGGCTCTGGCTGGCGGAGTAACCCGCCTCAGAACGTAAGCGTTCAGGTCTGGGACCATACGGCGGCCAAGGCGCCCGAAAAACCGAGCGCGCCCGCAGGGCCGCCGAGGAGTGTACCCACGTACATGACGAGGCGGCCCGAGGACGAAAGCCGGTTTTTCGGGATGGATTGGCCGCCGTCGTTTCATACACCGACACCACCCGTGATCGGCTACGTCAGAACATCGCCCCGCTGAGCATAATCCGGGCCACGCTGAAGTAGATGACCAGCCCGGACACGTCCACCAGCGTGGCCACCAGCGGAGCGGACGCGCTGGCGGGATCGAACCCCAGCCGCTGGATGATGAAGGGCAGCATCGATCCGGCCAGGGTCCCCCAGGTGACCACGCCGATCAGGCTCACACCCACGGTAAAGGCGAGCGGCACGTAGTTCTCGCCGTAGGCACCGGAAAGCGCTTCCCAGCCGGCGATGCGGACCAGACCGATGGCGGCCAGGATGGCGCCCAGCGCCAGGCCGGTAATCAGCTCGCGGCGGCTGACCCGCCACCAGTCGCGCAGGGTGACCTCGCCCAGCGCCATGGCCCGGATGATAAGGGTGCTGGCCTGCGATCCGGAGTTGCCCCCGCTGGAGATGATCAACGGCACGAACAGCGCCAGCACCACCGCGCTGAGGATCTCGTTCTCGAAGCCGCTCATGGCGCTCGCCGTCAGCATCTCGCCCAGGAAGAGGACGGCCAGCCACCCGGCTCGCTTTCTGATCAGCGTGACGATCGAGGTATTCATGTAGGGAGTATCGAACGGCGACATGCCGCCGACCTTCTGCATGTCCTCGGTGGCCTCCTCGTGCACAACGTCGACGACGTCGTCGACGGTTACGATACCCTTCATGCGCCCCTCGGAATCGATGACCGGGATGGCGTTCAGGTCGTTCTCGGCGACCACCTGGGCCACTTCCTCCTGGTCCATGGTGTCCGGAACCGCGATCACCTCGGGCTGCATCACTTCAATCAGCGGCCGGTCTCCGGGCGAGGCCAGCAGCTGGCGAAAGGAGACCACCCCCACCAGGCGCTGTTGCCCGTCCAGCACGTACGCGTAGTAAATGGTCTCCAGATGCTCCGCTTGCCGCCGCAGGTAACGGATCGCCTCCTCGACCGCCATCTCCGGGCGCAGCCGCGCGAAGCGAGGGCTCATCAGGCCGCCGGCATCGTCCTCCGCATAGGCGAGCAGCGCGTTCACCTCCCGGCGGGCCGGGGCATCGAGCAGATCGAGCAGCGTCGTTCGTTGCTCGTACGGCGTCTCCTGGATGACGTCGGCGGCGTCGTCGGGTGCGAGTTGGCGCATCCAAAGGCGGCGCTCCTTGACAGGCATCCGCTCCAGCATGAAAACGTGATCAATGGCGGATAGGCCGAGGAAGAACTCCTCGGCATCCACTCGCGAAAGGCTCTCGAAACGATCGAGGCGCTCCTCCTCGGACAGCGAGAGCCAATCATCGCGCAGCTCGTCCACCGGTCCGCGCTCGCCCGGTCGGATGCTATAGCGCGGCTCGCTGGGCGCCGCCGGGCTGCTCTGGAACGCGTCGTCCGCGGTCTCGAACCTATCTTCCCCGGGCTCGGATCCGTTTTCCGGGACCATGGTCGCTCCCTCGGGTGGGAAGCGCCCATGCCGCCTCTCACCGAGCTAGTGCCGTGAACCAGTACCGTCAGGGTCTTCATTCATGGGTCGATCTGATTGCTCTACCAGCAGCCGCGCTTTCTCGCAACTACTCGACGCCGTAGCGGAGCAGAACCGCAGGCTCGGCAACGCCGGAGAGCCGAACCCGAACCGTGGATCGCTCCTCCATCGGTTCGCCCTTCCCCTGCAGGCTGGATTTCCTTGGCGCCGCCCGCCCCCGAGCTGTAGGCTCGGCCCGTGAAATGACATACACCGACGACACATTGCTGACACTTTCCGACCTGAACCTGGCCGAATCGCACCGCGAGCACGCGCGCTGGTTGCCGCCCACCCGCGTCCAGGAGGACGAGCAAGTGCTCTTCGCGGCGAGCGGTACCCGCTTCCCCGCCGGCCCCTTCAACACGGCAGTGTGCGTGGGCGCGCCGGTGCAGGACGAGGAAGCCTTCCTCGACCGCGCCCGCGGCCACTTCGCCTCGCTAGGGCGCGGCTTCAGCGTCTACACGCGCGCTCATCTCGACCGAATGCTGGCGGCCGCCTGCGAGCGAGCGGGCTACCTGCGCGTGGGGGAGCCGCCGGGCATGGCCCTGCTCGAGCGCATCGCACCCCCGGACCTGCCCGGTGGCGTGGAAATCCGCACGGTGAGCTTGACCGCGGGCGCGACCGCATTCATCGAGGTATCGGCCGCGGCCTACGAATCGCTGGGACTTCCCGCGCCCGTTACCCTCAAGATCCTCTCGCGACCCGAGCGCTGGCTCACCCCCTACTGGCACGTCGAGGTGCTCTTCGAGCAACAGCGCCCGGTGGCAGCCGCCATGCTGCTCTTCGCTCACGGGGTCGCGGGCGTCTACTGGGTGGGTACGATCCCCGACGCGCGCGGCCGCGGCCACGCCGAGCGTATCATGCGCTCGCTCTGCAACCGCGCCTTTGATCGCGGGGCGGGCGCCGTGCTGCTACAGGCGTCGCCGTTCGGCGAGCCCATCTACCGGCGGCTCGGCTTCCGGGAGATCACCCGCTATCCCTGGTACCTGGTAAGCGCGGAGCAGGCCGGGGCGCGCTGATCCATCGCCTGGTTTCAAACCCACCGTAGGGGACGGGAGGGGGCAAGCCCCTCCCCTACCTTGACCGTTTACACGCCGTAGGGGCGGGCCTAGCGCCTCACCATTAGTCACATTTTTCGCCGATCTTCTCGCCGACTTTTTAGGCGACG